>JAFWIH010000013.1 GCA_017533795.1 Clostridia bacterium
AATAGAAAAAATCACAAGTCAAATGAATAGTAACATAACACTATACGCTGGATGGGAAGCAATAGAATATCAAATAACATTTAATTCAAATGGAGGAAGTGCAGTTAGTCCAATAAAAGGTATATATAAAGCAAAAATAGAAGAGCCAGAATCTCCAACAAAAGCAGGATATAAATTTACAGGTTGGTACTCTGATTCAGCTTTAACAGAACTTTACACATTTAATCAAATGCCTTCAAAAAACATAACATTATATGCCGGATGGACAGCAAATGCAAACGTAATAACATATAAATTAAATGGTGGAACAAACAATAAAAATAACCCATCGACATATCAGACAGGAGAAGAAAAAACATTACTCGCACCAACAAAAACAGGATACACATTCAAAGGATGGTATACAGACAGTGCTCTTAAAAACAAAATAGAAAAAATCACAAGTCAAATGAATAAAAACATTACACTATACGCTGGATGGGATATTAATAAGTATCAAATAACATTTAATTCAAATGGAGGAAGCACAGTAAATACTATCACACAAGAGTATAATACAAAAGTTGAAAAACCTAATAATCCAACAAAAGAAGGATACTTATTTACAGACTGGTACACAGATGAACAATTAACAAACACATATACTTTCAGCAAAATGCCATCAAAAAATATCACATTATATGCTGGATGGGAAGAAAAAATTAATACAGTAAGTTTTGTCACATATGGAGGAAGTGAATTATCACAAATTTCTATAAAAGAAGGGGAAAAATTAGTAGAGCCAACAACTCCAGAAAAAGAAGGATACACATTTAAAGGTTGGTATACAGATGAAACCTTTAATACGACATATAATTTTGACACCATCGTAAATAAAGATATAACATTATATGCAAAATGGGAAATAAAAAAATATACAATTACATATAACACAAATGGTGGAAACAAAATTGAACCTAACATGATTGAATTTGGAAGCAATATTACAAATCTTCCAACACCAACAAAAACAGGATACACCTTTGAAAAATGGACACTAAACAAAACTGTACAAGCACCGCCAACAACAATGCCAGCCAAAAACATAACATTAAAAGCAAACTGGAAACAAAATGAATATACAATAACCTTTAACACAAATGGTGGAAACGAAATAAGCCAAATAACAGAAAATTATAATGAAGAAATAGAAGACACACCAGTACCAATAAAAAATGGATATAAGTTTGTAGGATGGTATAAAGATAAAAACTTAACAGAACTATATACATTTGGTAAAATGCCAGCTGAAAACATAACACTATATGCTAAGTGGTCAGCCAATGAAAATATAATCTATTACGTAACAAATGGAGGAGAACTTGATAAAACTAGTTCAACAACATATACAACTGGTAAGGTAGTAGAACTAAAAAATCCGGAAAAAGAAGGTTTTAAATTCGAAGGATGGTATACAGATGAACAATATAAAAATAAAATTACAAGTATACAAACAAACATGGATGGAGATATAGTTTTATATGCAAAATGGACAGAGAATGAGTATACAATATCTTTTAACACAAATGGTGGAAGCACTGTACCACAAATAAAAGGAAATTATGGCGATGAAATAGAAGAACCGAATAGTCCAAAAAAAGCAGGCCATAAATTTATTGGATGGTACACAAATCCAGAATTAACAGAAGAATATGAATTTGATACTATTCCATCAGAAAACATAACACTATATGCAAAGTGGATAGAAGAAAGTAAAAATATTATTAGGTTCAACACAAACGGAGGAAGTGCAGTAAATATAATAGAATCTTATACCACAGAAAAAATAGAAAAACCAAATGATCCAGTTAAAGAAGGATATAAATTTGCAGGATGGTTTAAAGATGAACAATTAACAGAGCCATTTGACTTCAATGAAACACCTAATAGAGATATCACACTATATGCCAAATGGATAACAAACGATATAAACAAAATAGATTATATTTTAAATGGTGGTAATAATGATTTAAATAATCCAGCAGAATATGAGTCTGGAAAAGAAATACAATTAAATACCCCAACAAAAGAAGGATATATATTTGGTGGATGGTATACAGATGAACAATATAATAATAAAATAGAAAAAATTACAAAAAACATGCAAGGAGATGTAAAACTATATGCAAAATGGTATTCATCTGGATTAATTGTTAATGTTCCACAAACACTCGCAAATATAAAGACTATAATCATAGTTACTGGAACTTTATTACTTTTAGTTTCCACTTTCACAATCGCATACATAAATTATGGAAATGTAAAGAAGGATAAAAAATAATTTTTATCCTTTTTTAATATAAAATTATGTAAAAAAATATAAATACATATTGCCTTATCAACACATATTAGTTTATACTAAATATAGGGTGGTTTAAGTGAATATGAAAGAAGAAATATTAGATAATTTAAAAATAAAGAAGCTCACTTCACAAGAACTATGCAAAAAAATGCATATAAAAGGTGAAGAACAAAGAGCTACTTTTTTTAGTGAATTAAAAAAACTAGAAGAACAAGGGAAAATTTACAAAGATGAAAGAGGAATGTATCAAGAATTTGATGAACAAAGATTAGGAAAAGTTCAAGGGACAATTTATATAAATAATGCTGGAATAGGTTTTATAAAAATAGAGAAAGATGGAAAAAGAAGAAAGTTTGTACTAAAACAAAACGAGCTAAAAGGAGCTTTAGATGGAGACACAGTAGTAATAACAGACATTCATAAAGGAGGACACAGCTATTCAAAAGGAAAAGTAGAAAAAATAATAAAGAGAGCTAACCATACTATTTTTGAATATATTGGAGAAAACACGTTTATCCCATATAGTTCATATGGGAATATAAAAGTAGTATGCCCTAAAGAAAGCTTAGAAAAAATAGTTGAAGGTAGTATTGTCCTTATGACAATTAGTAATACACCAAATAATAAACAAAAAGAAGAATACGAAGGAAGAGTAAGAAGAATAGTAGGACACAAAGATGACCCAGACGCATCAATGAAAGCTATTGCTGAATCAAAAGGCTTCTATCTAAACTTTTCAAAGAAAGCAATAGAAGAACTAGAAAAAATACCATCAGAAGTAAAAGAAGAAGAAATAATAGGAAGAAAAGACTTAAGAAAAGAAAAAATATTTACAATAGATGGTAAAGATACAAAAGATATGGATGATGCTGTTGGAATAAAAAAAATAGGGGACAATTACATAATAACAGTTAGTATTGCTGACGTAAGTCATTACATTAAAAAAGGATCAGCCCTAGATAAAGAGGCAAGAGAAAGAGGAACTTCTTTGTACATGGCAGATTCAGTAGTACCAATGCTTCCACATGAGTTATCAAATGGAATATGTTCACTTAATCCAAACGTAGATAGACTCACAAAAACAGTTGAGATTACAATTAATCCAAAAGGAAAAATAATTTCATATGATCTTTATAAAAGCGTAATTAATTCCAATAAAAAAATGACATATGAAGATGTAAATAAAATACTATTAGATGAAACAATGGTAGAAGGATATGAAAAGTACGTAGAAGACTTAAAACTAATGAGAGAACTTACAGAAATATTAATAAACCAAAGAAAAAATAGAGGTAATATAGATTTCGCATCAAGTGAATTAAAAATAAACTTAGACGAAAAAGAATCAGACAT
>JAFWIH010000007.1 GCA_017533795.1 Clostridia bacterium
ATAAATCTCTAATTTCTTCAAGTAGTACAACTTGTTCATCTTTTTTCTCTTCTTCAACAGCTTCTTCTTCAGCTTCTTTTTTCTTTGTAATTCTTTCAATTGTTTTAACAAAGAAGAATATACATACTGCAACAATTAAAAAGTCAATTATGTTTTGTATAAACATACCATATGTAATTGTTGCTTCTCCAATTTTTGCTTTTAGTCCAGAAAAATCAATTCCACCAATTAGCACACCAATTATAGGCATTAATATATCATTTACTAAAGAAGTAACTATTTTTCCAAAAGCGCCACCAATGATAACACCAACTGCTAAATCTACAACATCTCCTTGTGCTATAAATTCTTTAAATTCTGAAAACATGCCTTTTCCTTTGTTTAATACTGCATCTTTGTCTAATTTTTTATCGCTCATTTATTATTCCTCCTTTTATTTCAACTGGCATTATTATATCATATAATTGTAAAAATTTAAAGAGTTTTACTGAACATTTCACTTTTTTATAGAATTAATGTCTACTTTTTTCTTCTTTAAAAATAAAAGCTTTAGCAAATTCTACTGCAATAATTAAATATGAAATAGAAAGTAAACTACCTGCAAGAACATCACTTAAATAATGTACTCCCAAATATACTCTACTAAAATCTATTAAAACAATTAATAATGTTAGTCCTATACATATACAATTTCTTAACACTTTATTATCTGTGTGGTTCCATAAGTAGTAGATTAATAATCCATAGAAAGCAGTTGTTATCATCGCATGTCCAGATGGAAAACTATATCCATCTTCTTCAACAAGCCTTAAACTCTCTTCTGGCCTAGGTCTCTGTACTATATGCTTAATAGTCCAATTTAAGCCACTTATAATTATTAAATTGCATATATAACATGATGCTCTTAAGTGATCTTTAAAAACAAAAAAACCAATTATGGCTCCGATTGCTCCAAGTGGAACTAGCAATTTTGCTTCTCCAAAAAAAGTAAATATTTTAAAGAATACAGTAAGCCATTCTCTCCTAGCACTGTTTACCATTAAATTAATTGTCCAAGTATCAATAGGCAAAACTTTAAATTTAGTTATTGCAATTAATATTAGTCCAAAAATTATTATACATATCCCTAAAATAAACCATTTTAAATTTTTCTTAAACTTTTCCATTATTCTTCTCCTTTATTTTCTAATGTATTCCACTATCTTTGGTATAAATATTATTAGCCCTGAAGTAGCAGCTCCTATAGCAAGTATTAATACTGCTCCAGCTGATATATCCTTAGCAGCTTTAGCCTTAGGATTTCTAAAAGGCATAACAATATTTACAGTAGTTTCAATTGCTGTATTAAACAGTTCTCCACCTATTACTACTGCAAACCATATAATACATATAAACCATTCTATTAGGCTAATTTTTAATAAAAAACCACAGATTATTACTAGTAACATTATAAAGAAATGAATTTTCATGTTTCTTTCTTTTCTAAAAGATGTTATTATTCCAGCTAAAGCGTATTTAAATGAATTTGCTAACTTTTTAGTTTTTACCTTAATTATTCTTTTTCTTCTAGTTTTCATGAGCATTTACTCCTTATTAATTATATCTTTTATTACTTCTCCTGCTATAATAAGTCCTGCAACTGATGGTACAAAAGAAATACTTCCAGGCACATTCTCTTCTCCATCTTTTTTTGGCTTTATTGGCATTTCTTTTGAGTATACAACCTTTAATTTTTTTATTCCTCTATTTCGTAATTCTTTTCTCATTACTTTTGCTAAAGGACAAACGCTAGTGTTATAAATATCTGCTATTTCAAATTTAGTAGGATCTAATTTATTGCCTGTTCCCATAGCGGATATTATCGGTATTTTTAGTTTATTGGCTCTTATCACTAGTTCTATTTTTCCCGTTACTGTATCTATGCAATCTACAATATAATCAATGCTGTTATCTAATATTCCTGTTGTTTCTGGAAGAAAAAACTCTTTATATGTTTTAATTTTTGCAGTAGGATTAATATCTAATAATCTTTCTTTAGCAATATCAACTTTTGCTTGTCCTATTGTTTTTTTAGTAGCAATAAGCTGTCTATTTAAATTTGTTATATCTACATTATCCTTATCCACAAGAATAAAATTTCCAATACCAGCTCTTACTAGACCTTCTATAACAAAAGAACCCACTCCGCCAATACCAAACACTGCAACTTTAGAGTTGTTTAGTTTTTTTATGTTTTCTTTTCCAATAACTAATTCTGTTCTAGAAAATTGACTAAGCATATATTTTTCCTCCGTCCAATAACAACATCATCAATATAAAACACCGCAGATTGTCCAGGGGTAATTCTTTGTGATGGCTCGTCAAAAACTACTTTTACTAAATCGCTATCAACTTGTTCAATTGTAGCTTTTGATTCTTTAGCAGAATATCTAGTTTTTACTCCTACTTTCAATTTTTCTTTAAGATTATCAAATAATAGCCAATTTAGGTTATTCACAAGCATTTCCTTTTTATATGTATCTTTATTAGTTCCTACTATTAACTCGTTTCTTTCTTGGTTAAAACCTATTACAAAAAGTGGCTCTTTATAGGATATTCCAAGTCCTTTACGTTGGCCTATAGTATAATTATATAATCCATTGTGCTCACCTAAAATCTCTCCATTTTTATTAACAATTTTTCCCTTTTTGGGTTTCAAATCTGAATTTTCTTCGAGAAACTTTTTATAGTTTCCATCAGGAATAAAGCAAATATCTTCACTGTCTGGTTTATTTGCGACTTTTAAATTGTGTTTTCTAGCAATTTCTCTTATTTCTTCCTTAGAGTTAAAGTTACCTAAAGGAAATAGAACATTAGCTAACATCTTCCTTGGAATATTGTATAAAACATAACTTTGATCTTTTAAAATTGTATTTGATTTTTTTAATACATATTGTTTATACTTTTCCGAATATTCAATCTTTGCATAATGGCCAGTAGCTATATAATTACAACCTAATTCTTTTGCTTTTTCAAACATAGCACCAAATTTCATGTATTTGTTACATTCAATACAAGGATTTGGTGTACGACCATTTGAATATTCATTTATAAAATCATCTATTACATTACATTTAAACTCTTTTCTTAAATCATATGTAATATGTGGTATTCCAATAAGCTTGCAAACATTTTTTGCATCAAGATTTGTTTCTAAATTGCAGCAAGAGCCAGCAAAAAGTTGTAAAGTAATGCCAATTACTTCATATCCTTGTTCTTTTAATAACAATGCTGATACAGAACTGTCTACTCCACCACTCATCCCTAATAAAACTTTTTTATTGTTCATTGTTATTTCCTCTCTGTTCTACATTTCTTTTATATAAATATGGATGTATCTCTGGATATAATTCTTTAACATAAATTTTTTGGTTATCCTCTGTCAATATAGTTAAATTAGGATATGCCATTAAAACCTTTTCTATAGTCCAATATTTATCTACAAATGATTTTTTCTCAGAATTGTTATATGTGCCCTCATATTTTTTCTTTATTTTATTCTTATCTGAAGCATTCAAATTCTTCTCAACTATAACCTTTGTTAAAACCCAGTCTTCTGCAAAAGCAGAATAAATACTATCAACTAGCATAAATAAAATAACTACTGCTATTAATGTTTTAAATAATTTCACATTTATTTTCGTTTCAAGCCAATCTATGAATTTATCAATTTGGGGATTTAACGCTTTCATTAGGTAGACACCTAAAAGTCCCCAAAAAATTGAATAGGTAAGACATATTCTTCCATTTATATTTAAAAACCTATAAGAATAATCCCACCATCTAGTTCCTATAATTAATTCCCCTATATAACTTATTAAGTATTCTAAAACTGAGCCTATTATGTATCCACCAATAAATAATGTATAATTGTTCTTATTAAAATAACGCAATCCAATAATCATTGCAACTGCACCAATTCCATAAATAGAGCAAAATGGTCCATACATAAAGCTTTGCCTGCTTTCAATTACTCCATACATTAAAAAGGCAAAAGTGGTCTCTAAAATATAACCTAAAATACTATAAATTATAAAATATGCTAAAATTCTCCATATGGTTAATTTATGGTTTGTTTCTTTCATTTTATCTCACTTTCAAAAAAAGCTTGACAATTTGGGTCAAGCTTTTTCTTAGAATTTTAATAGTTTTCTGCTTTTATTTCGAAATATGCTTGTGGATGATTACATACAGGACATACTCCAGGAGCTTCTTTTCCTACTACTATATGTCCACAATTTCTACATTTCCAAATTTTATCTCCATCTTTACTAAATACTAATCCATCTTTTAAGTTTTCTAATAGTTTTAAATATCTTTCTTCATGTTCTTTTTCTATTTTTCCGACTTCTTCAAATAAAAATGCTATATGGTCAAATCCTTCTTCCTTAGCTTCTTTAGCAAAAGTATCATACATATCTGTCCATTCATAGTTTTCTCCATCAGCAGCTTCTTTTAAATTATCTGCTGTAGTTGGAATATCTCCACCTTTTAATAATTTGTACCATATCTTTGCATGTTCTTTTTCGTTTTGTGCTGTCTCCTCAAATATTGCAGCAATTTGCTCATAGCCTTCCTTTTTAGCCTTACTTGCAAAATATGTGTATTTATTTCTTGCTTGTGATTCTCCTGCAAATGCGGCCATTAAATTTGCCTCAGTCTTACTTCCTTTTAAATCTGGCATAATATACTTACCTCCTAAATTTTATGTTCTGATTTTATCATATCATAATATTATTTTCAAGATATTATTTTTTATTCGCTTATAAAATTATCTTCTTGTAATTCTCCATCATTTTCTAAAAGAATTGATATTTTTTTCTCTGCAGTCTCTAACATTTTATTGCATTCTTTAGAAATATTAATTCCTTCTTCAAATTTCTTAACTGATTCGTCTAAACTAAGTTCACCTTTTTCAAGTTCTGTTACTATGTTTTCAAGTTTGTTCATTTCTGTTTCAAATTCTTTTTTTTCTTCTTTCATTAATAATCACTAACCTCTCCTGTTTTTCCCTTCATTTCTTATTTTATATTATTATTGGTATTATTATTTTCTGTAACATATTGATTAAAGACAGTATTAACTGCATGGTTTTGATTTGAAGGCAAATCGATTTTTTTTACATTATTTTTTATGAGAATATATCCTACTGAACCTCCTAGAAAAATGCATATCAAAACTATAATAATTTTTTGCCATGTAGTAATCATTATATTTCCCCCTTAAACTATTTTTGCTTTTTTGCTTCCATCTTGAAATCTTAAATCCAATACATCACCTGATTTTATATCTTTAGATTTTTTTATTATTTTACCATTATTTTCGGCTAAACAGTATCCCCTTGCTAATGTTTTTAATGGACTTAGTGCGTCCAGCCTTGAGACTATCTTACTATAGTTTGCCTCTTTTTCCTTATAAATCAGCTTTATTTTATTTTCTAGTCTTTTAATATATGTATCAACTTTTAAATAGTTATCATTAATACTTCTTGTAGGTTCTTTAAACGGTCTACTACTAATGGCTTTTTCATATCTTAATCGTGCAAGTTCAACTTTTTTCTTTAATGATGTTTTTAGTCTTTGTTGGTATGTTGATATTTTATATTCTAAATCGTTAATATCAGGAACTGCTAGTTCTGCAGCTGCAGAAGGTGTTGGTGCTCTTAAGTCTGCCACAAAATCTGCAATTGTAAAATCTGTTTCATGTCCTACGGCAGAAATTACTGGGATTTCAGATTCATAAATGGCATGAGCTACTACTTCTTCATTAAACGGCCACAAATCTTCTAAAGAGCCGCCTCCTCTTGCTACAATTATTACATCTGCAAGTTTTTTTTCATTCATAATTTTTATAGCATCTGCTATTTTGTTACAAGCTCCATCTCCTTGGACAGGGACTGGTAGTAATCTAATATATACATTTGGATTTCTTCTTGTTGAGACATTTATTATATCTCTAATAACTGAACCAGTTTGTGATGTAAGTACCCCTATTACTTTTGGCATCATTGGTATTTTCTTTTTATGTGCTGCATCAAACATGCCTTTCTTTTCCAATTTTTCTTTTAGTTCTTCATATTTTGTATATAAATCACCTATGCCATCTTCTTTCATGGCTTTTACATAAATTTGATAATTTCCACCTTTTTCAAAAACAGTTACACTTCCAAAAACTATAACTTGTGTGCCATCTTTAGGTACAAATTTTAATCTTTCTGCATAGTTTTTAAACATTACGCATTTAATAATTGAATTTTCATCTTTTAGTGTAAAGTATAAGTGTCCTGTATAATGATTTTTAAAATTAGAAATTTCTCCCTTTACCATTATATTAATTAATGCTTCGTCATTATCAAATTTTTCTTTTAAATATTTGTTTAAATCCGTTACTGTTACAGCATTATAGTCCATTTATTTTTACTCTCCAATTTCTTTTATAACGCTTGCTAGTATTCCATTTACAAAATTTTTAGATGTGTCTTCTCCATATTTTTTTGCAAGTTCTACAACTTCATTTATTGCAACTTTATATGGAATATCAGTATATTTTATTTCATATATAGCAAGTTTAAGTAAACTTATATCAATCTTAGAAACTCTAGAGATTTCCCAATCAGCTTTTAGATTTTTCTCTATTAAACTAATAATTTCTTCTTTATGTTTTTCTATTCCATTTATTGTTTCTTTTATATATGTAACTGCTTTTGTATCTGTTATTTCACCAGCTTCTATATACAATTCAATTTGCTCATCTATGTTTTCGTTTTTTTGTATTTCTAAACTGTATATTAGTTTAAATGCTAGTTCTCTTATAGCTGACCTATTCATTTAATTTAATCCCCTTTTATACTCTATCTATAAAATTTTTAAGTTTTTCTTTAACATCGTACTTGTTTTGTTGTATGTAATTGCCTGCAAATGCACAAGCGCCAATAATTATTATTGCTATAATTAATTTGTGCAAACGAGTAAATATTACAAGTAAAGCAACTAATACACCAATTATTGCACCTCTATAATTTGTTATAAAATTTTTAAAATCATCCATTTTCTAGGCCCCCTTATTTTCTGATGTTTTTGGAGCTATATTTTTTATTTTAATATTTACTTCTTTTACATCTAAGTCTGTTGCTTGTTTTATTGTATCTTTTACTTTGTTTTGTATATTATTTGATAATTCTTTTATTACAGCTGTAGGTTTAACAATTAAATTTACAAAAACTTGTAAATTATTCTCTTTATCTAATGCAACTCTTGTTTTTACATCTTCTGCTCCTTCAAATCCTATAGCTACAGAATTTACAAGATTTTGTAATGTTTCTTCAGATATTAAAAGTTTTCCATTTTCGTTTTCTAATAAAACTCCTTGTTTAAAACTTTCTTCCTTATCTCCTGAATAGAAGAATATGCACTTTATTGCAAGTAATATAAAGACTATACTACATCCTAAAATAATTTGTGATGTTATTTCACCTGTTACTGCTTTTTGACAAATGTTTGATACTAAATCATAATCAAGCCATCCAAAAACTAATACACATGCAAGTATTGATAATACTAGTACTATGTCTGAAAATATTATTAGTGATGTTTTTTCAATAAATTTCATTTCTATTTCTCCATTTCTATTTATAATTATCCAGAATTACTCTTGATTTTCTTGCCCTTGTTCTTGTTGTTCTACTTTTGTTTCCTCTATAACTGCATCTTCATTATCTAGTGATTTTGTGTTTACTCCCTGAACATGTACATTTACTTCTTCTACTTCTAATCCAGTCATACTTTCAACAGCTTTTTTAACTCTATTTTGAATTTCAAATGCTACGTCCGGAATACGTGTTCCATACTCTACGATGATATTTACATCTATTTTGGCAGTGTTTTCTTCAACTTCAACCTTGATTCCTTTTGATCTATTTTTCTTACCACTTAGAACTTCCGAAATTCCTCCTGCAAATCCTGCTTGCATACTAGCTACTCCTTGTACTTCTGAAACAGCTACACCTGCAATTACAGCAACTACATCATTTGAAATTTTTACGCCTGAATTTTCTGTGTCTATCTCCTCTTTGTTTTCCATTATTTCTTCTTTTTTATCTTCTTCCATATCAATTACCTCCTTTGATATTTTAACAGTATAAGTATATCAATAAATCTATTTTTTTACAACTGTTTTTGGGGATTTTGTTGAGAAAAATGATTTAAAAGTTGTTTTATAAAAAATAAACTTAGTTATTAAACATAATCGTAAAATAACTAAGTTTAGATAGAGCTTTATTCCTTAGGTTTTTCCTGCTCAGGAATAGTAGCATTTATGCTATATTCTCTGTCATTTTTTACAAGTATGAATTCGTATTCACGGCCGACAAATAGTCCTAAGGACGAACCTATGGATGCTAAATCTATGTAATTATATGTGCTACCAATAGCCTTACCACTACCAGTCTCAAATGCAACTGATTGTCTTGTTCCATTAATAACAACATAGGCATTATCAAATGTTGTTCTTCCATTATTAAATGCTATACCACTACTTATTAGATAAATGTAATTCTCACTCACCTCAGGATGATGAGGGTCTACATATTTATATGAATAGGTATATTCTTTGCCATCTTTTATTAAAATGATATCATAGTCTCCTTCATAATTGTATAAAGGACTTGATGAATCAATAAAAGAAATAGCTAACGCACTTAAGGAATTGTCTTCAAACTCAAGAGTTCTTATCTCAGAACTAATATTTATTCTATTTCCATTTTTTAATACATATGCTTCTGAAAATGTAGTTAGAACCGTAGGATCTGGATTGTCAACATCAAACGACATTCCTGACTCTACTAGATAAGCTCCAATCCCAGAAGTTTCTATATCAACATAAACATAATATTCATCTTCATTTTCTCCTCTAACAGTAACCTTACCGCTACTATTAATTGAAAAAGAATATCCTTTGTATGTCCCTGTAACAGAGTCTCCGTTTGCTATTGCTCCTTCTATTTTTGCTGCTACTTCACTTGCAACATATCCATTTTGTTCTGTCATGCTTTCCATTACAATTAGTTGTAATTCTTCTTGTATCTGTGCTTTGTTTTGTGAATTTCTAGCTTCTGATGAACGACTTAATAGTCCATTTTCTCCTGTTAAGCTTGCTATTGTTATTCCTGTTAGGATTAATAGTACAATAATTGTAATTACTAGTGCAATCAAAGTAATACCTTTGTTTTCTCTTATGTTCTTTTTCATAGGTGAATCTCCTCTCATTTGTATTCTGTATTATTTTATCATATATTTGCTTTGTGAATAAAAACTCTAATTTGATATATTCTTACTGTACCAGAGAGTTTATAGTTTTATCATATTTTCTTTACATTTTCTTTACGCTTTTATGACATTTTTGTTACATTTATTCTGTATCTAAAAAATTCATGACTAAGCTAATAATTAATTCTTTTTCTTTTGGGTTCGATTCAGCAATTAATAAGGTTAAAGCTGTTAATGTGTTGTTATCTATTGTTTGTTTTCCATTTTTATATAAAATACCATAAAAGTTTAAAAAGTAAATAAATAATGTTGCAGCAATTCTTTTATTCCCATCAGTAAATACATGGTTTTTTATTACTAAATATAAAAAGTTTGCACCTTTTTCTTCTATACTTTTATATAAATCTTGTCCTGCAAAACTTTGATATACATTATTTATTATTGACTCTAAGCCTTTATCTCTTTCCACTGCAAATAAGCTGCTTTCTTCATTAAATCTTAGTTTATTTATTATCTCAATACAATTGCTATATTCAATTCTTCTTTCATCTGTATTTCCTTTTGTTTTCTTTAGTGTTCTATGGTCATAATCATCTAATAAATCTAATGCTTTAGAATAATTTCCTATTACTTTTAGTATTCCTTTTGCATCTGTATCTTCTAGTCTTTCATCCATTCTATTGGCAATATCTATTAATTGTACAGTTTTTTCTAAATATTCTAATCGTTTTTGATTTACTGCATAACCTTTTAACATATAATCTTTCAAGATTTTATTTGCCCATTTTCTAAAAACTACACCATTTTGTGATTTTACACGATATCCTACACTTATAATCATATCTAAGTTATAAAAATCCACTAAATGTGTTTGTGTTTTCCCCTCAATAGCACCGTGTTGAGTGGTTGTTGCAAATTTTGCATTTACCACTTCATCTTTTAGTTCTTCACTTAGTGCATTTTTTATATGTCTAGATATTACAGATTTATCTCTTTTAAATAACTTTGACATTTGTTCCAAGTTTAACCACACAGTTTCATCTTTTAGGTTCACCTCCAATTTTACACCTTGATTTTCAAATAAAATAATTTCATTGTTTTTTGTTTCCATTTTAATATTCCTCCTTTAATTTTGGGTACAGGAAATAAAGCTGTCCTGTTTTTACAGCATGATTAATAAAAAGGCTTCACCTCCATATCACATAATATTTTTTAGATTTTAGTATTTGAGCTAACTTTTGAAAAAAGTTTAACCGACTCACAACTAAATAAAGAAATAATAATTAGGTCTACCTAGGCAGTATTGTTAAAAATTAACTGTATGGTAAATATAGCAAAATAAAAAAATAATTGCAATAGTTTTTTGCAATTATTTCCATTTTCTATTCAAATACACTAAATTCTTCTATCGCTTTTCCTCTTAAAAAATCTTGTATATTCATTCTTTTAGCATTCTCGCCTTGAATTTCTAATACCTTTAACACTCCATCTTTTGCCTTTATAAACAGCCCATCCTTTGGGTTAGATACAATTACTGTTCCGCTTCTTAATGCCTCTATATTATCAGCCATTACTTCTTCTTTGTTAGTAACATCCACTTTCCAAAATTTAAACTTTTTATTGTTTAGCATTGCATATGCACCCATTATTGGATTTAAGCCTCTTACTAAATTTTTTATCTGATTTACTGTTTGTTCTTCCCAATTAATCTTTGCTATAGATTTATCAAGCATTGGAGCAATTGTAAAATTATCTCCTTGTTTTTCACGTGGTGCTGTTCCTTTTTCTATGTGTTCTAAAGTTTCTACAAGTAAATTTGCTCCTATTTTAGAAAGTTTTTCCCATAATTCACCTGTAGTTTCGTCTTCACCAATTTCTACCTCTTGTTTTAATATCATGTCTCCTGTGTCCATACCTTCGTCCATATACATTGTTGTAACTCCTGTTGTTTTATCTCCGTTAAGTACTGCCCATTGTATTGGCGCTGCTCCTCTATACTTTGGTAATAGTGATCCATGTACATTTATGCATCCTTTGCCTGGAATTTCTAGAAGCTCTTTAGGTAGTATCTTTCCGTATGCTACAACACATATAACATCAGGATTAATTTGCTTTATCATTTCTATAAATTCTGTATTATTTCTTATTTTGTCTGGCTGTGCTATTTTTAACCCTTTTTCTAATGCATATTCTTTTACAGGTGAAGCAATCATTTTCATTCCCCTACCTTTAGGTCTGTCAGGATTTGTAACTACTAATTGTATATCATACCCTGCATTATATATTGCTTTTAATGATTCTGCAGCAAAGTCTGGTGTACCCATGAACACTATTTTCATAAAATTCATTCCTTCCTACATATTCTTATTACTGTCATCTGGTGTAACATATTCAAGAGTTCCTGGTATAATCTTATCAATAAATACCTCACCATTTAGGTGGTCTACTTCATGTGAAATAGCCTGTGCTAAAAGTTCCTTTGCTTTTAGTTTAATTCTTTTACCATTTCTATCTGTGTACTCAACTATAACTTCAGCAGGTCTAATTATTTTTGCAAATTGGTTTGGAAAACTTAAGCAACCTTCTTCTACTTCTTGCTCACCTTTTTCTTTTAAAATCACAGGATTAATCATAGCAATTGGTCCCTTATCATCATATAGGTCAATAACTAATAATCTTTTTAAAATTCCAACCTGCACTGCTGCTAAGCCTACGCCGTTATACTCATGCATTGTATCTATCATGTCATCTATTAAAACTTGTAATCTTTCATCAATTTTTTCTACTTCTCTGGATTTTTTCTTTAATATTTCATCTCCAGATTCACGTATTTCTCTTATAGCCATTTTAATCCTGCTCCTTTCCTTTTATTATAGTTCTATTTCATTATTCTCTTTTTTTAGAATGTTAATTTTTGTTTCTCCTCCTAAATTATCTTGTACCATATTGGCTAATTCTTGTAATGCATTATCTAAATCGCTATTATCTGCTATAACACTTTCAATAACTAATACACAGTTTTTTGTGTTTTCTGTTAATTTTGTTATGTCTGATTCTCTATAATTAAAGTTTCTGCACATAACTGTGTTTCCAGATTTATATACTATTTCTCCTTCATTTGGGTGTTCTTCTTCTGTAGAACCAAGGCATATAAAGCTTTCTGTTCCATTTGCATATGTAAGTTCTATATCGTCACTAATTGTATCTATGTCTTCTCCTCCACATGGTACTTCATATTTTAAAGAAAGCATATTATATATATCAACTATTGGATTAATACTTGGTATATCATGTCCATTTAATAATCTTCTAATTAATGCTTCTATTGAAGAACGGCTTTTCTTTTCTCCAAAACTTTTATATATGTCCCTCCATCTTCTTATAACTGGATAATTTGCAAGTTCCACATCTGCAAATTTATCTTTTATGTGCGCTTTTACGTTTTCAGTATCCACAGAAATATCATTTTTTAGTTTTGTATTATCTATGTTTTTACATGTAATAACCCCTATTTTTAATCCTTCATATTCATCAAATAATTTTTCATTTACTTTAAACTTCATAATTAATTCTTCCTTTCTATATCATATTATTGGGATTAACATCTATTGAAATTCTTGTTGTTTTTAAATTCATGTCAGTGACTTGCTTTATAACCTCATTAAATGCTTTATTTGATTCTTTAGTCATATTGCCTTTAACAATTATTCGCCATCTATATCTATTTTGAATTTTTTCTATTGGTGATGGCATTGGTACAAAGACTTTAAAATTTTCGTTATTAAGTCTTTGTTGTAAATATTCATACACAAAGTTGCTGGTTTTTTTTATTTCTTCTTCGTGCAAACTATTAAACCCGATTACTATTATATCGCAAAATGGAGGATATTTCAACTGTGCTCGTAGTAATATTTCTGTATTATAAAACAAATCATAATCTTGTTTTTTTGCATGTTCTATACTAAAACTTTCAGGGTTATATGTTTGTATTATAACTTTTCCTTCTAACTTTTCTCTTCCTGCTCTTCCGGCAACTTGTGTAAGTATTTGAAAGGTCCTTTCATTTGCTCTATAGTCATCTATGTTTAAACTACTATCTGCTGCAATTACCCCAACTAAAGTTACATTTGGAAAATGATGTCCTTTAACAACCATCTGCGTTCCAATTAAAATGTCTATATTCTCATCTTTAAACTTATTTAATATTTCTTCATGTGAGTTTTTCTTACTAACAGTATCTATGTCCATTCTTATTGTGCTTGCATTTGGAAACATCTTGTTGATTTCTTGTTCTAGTTTTTGCGTACCTGTTCCAAAGTATCTTATTTTTTTGCTATGACACTCAGGACAAATAGTAACAAGATTTTCTTCATGTCCGCAATAGTGGCATTTTAGCTTGTTTTGATATTTATGATATGTTAAGCTTATATCACAATTTGGGCATTTAACAACATGTCCGCAATCTCTACACATAATAAATGTCGAATACCCTCTTCTATTTAAGAATAGTATTGTTTGGTGTTTCTTTTTTAAGTTTTCTTCAATTAGGGAATGTAGTTCCATGCTTAGCATTGTTCTATTTCCATGTGCCAATTCTTGTTTTAAATCTATCACTTTTACAGTCGGAAGTTTCGAATCATTTGCTCTTTTAGTAAGTTTTAATAAAGTTATTTCTTTTTGTTGTGTTTTATAATACGTATTTATGTCTGGTGTTGCACTACCTAAGACCAATGGTATGTTTTCTTGTTTTGCAATTTTCTTAGCAATTTCTTTTGCATTATACTTTGGAGTCATTTCAGATTTATAAGAACTGTCGTGTTCCTCATCAATTATAATTATTCCTATATTATTAGTAGGAGCAAATATTGCAGATCTTGCGCCTATAACAATCTTAGCCCTCCCAGAAGCTATTTTGTTCCATTCGTCATATCTTTCTCCTATTGAAAGTTTACTATGCAAAACTGCAATTGAGTTTTTTCCAAATCGTGCAATAAACCTGTCTAACATCTGTGGTGTAAGAGATATTTCTGGCACTAAAACAACAGCCGTTTTATTATTTTCAAGTGTTTTTTCTATTAATTGTAAATAAACTTCTGTTTTTCCAGAGCCTGTTACGCCATATAACAAAAACTGCTCGTACTTATTGTTTTCTAATGCTTCAACAACTTTATTATATGCACTATTTTGTTCTTGTGTTAGTTTTAATTTATTCGTATGTTCTATTTCTTTATGTAATAGTGGATCTCTATCAATTTTCTTTTGAGTAATTTCTATATACTCGTTTTTTTCTAGAGTCTTTACAATCCCCCTTGTATAGCCTGTAAACATTTCTATTTCTGGAATTGTACAACCTGGATTATCCTGTATAAATTTTAATACCTTCTTTTGCTTTTCTGATTTTATTTTTCCTGTTTCTATTTCAAAAAGTAAAGTTTCATCATCTATTTTTAAATATACACAATTAATTTTTTTATCATGAATTCTACTACTTTCATTTTTTCTTTTAGAACCAGGTGCTTGCATTAGTTTAATACAATCAGACACATTACAAAAGTATCTTTTTGCCATCCACTTAGCTAATTCTATCTGTTTATCTGACAAATTATTCTTTACATTTACAATATCCTTAATTTCATAATTTGATGATTCTTTAAATCCAACTACATATGCTTCTTGAAGTTTCTTAGACTTACCAAAAGGAACTAATACTTCACTTCCTATAAGTATTAGTTCTTCAAACTCTTTTGGCACATTATAGTCAAAAGTTCTATTTAGTTTTTTTGCTGAGCGATTAATTATTACTTCTGCAATCATTTTTTCTCCTTGTTCAACCAACGGGGACGGGTTCGTTTTGGTTGAACCTCTTGGTCGAAAAGCCATCCCTGTTGGCAGCTTTTTAATCTTCTAACCACTTAAAATATCCATTTTTTATTCTGTCTGCAACTTCAATAGGTGTAAGATTTGTTGTATCTATAACTACATCATAATTAGACATATCATCTTTTCTAACATGGTATAAATTCCAGTATCTCATATTTTCAAGTTTATATCTTTTTTCTATATCTGCTTTCTGTTCTTCAATTGTTGCAAAGTTTTCTGAACTTTTTCTATTTAAATCATTAAATGCACGGCGTGCAGATTCATCCAAATCGACCTTTAAATACACTTTATAAGATTCTGGTACAGCATACCATCCTAGTCTAGCATCAATTATAAAATTGTCATGACTGCTGGCATAATCTCCTGCACTTTTTTCTATTGCAATATCTATTTCCGGATGACTTTCAACATACTTATTAAAGCTTGTTACATCCATTCCATGCTTTCTAGCTAAACTTCTGAAATACTCACCATTTTTATATATTCCATAGTTTAGATCTTCGCTTAATATTTTAGAAACGGTTCCTTTTCCGCTTGCTAAGTCTCCACATATAGATATTATATGTCTTTTTTCCATTTTATTCTTCCTCATCTTTAGCTTCTATTTTTACTTTTCCTTCTGCTATTTCTTCTGCTGCTGTTGTTACTGCTGATTCATCCATTTTTTTGTCTTTACTAGAAGATTCCTTTTCTAATTTCTTTTCTGCATTTCTTTGGTCTACTATTTGTCTTGCTCTTTTAGATGTCGCTATAACTAATTCATAGCGATTTGTAGCTTTTTTTAATAATTCTGTTACACTTGGTTTTACCATCATTTTTACATTCCTCCTATTTTTTTTATTCTTCAGAACTAATATTTTTGTCCATTCTAGCTGCAACAGTTTCTGGCTGTACAGCAGATAAAATAATATGTCCTGAATCCATTATTAAAACTGCTCTAGTGCGTCTTCCATATGTAGCATCAACAGCTGTTTTATTATCTTTTGCTTCTTGAACCATTCTTTTAATAGGTGCTGAATCTGGGCTTACAATTGATATAACTCTTTCACTATTCACTATGTTTCCATAACCTATATTTACTAATTGCATTATATTCATCTCCTATTCTATATTTTGAATTTGTTCTCTTATGTCTTCTAATTCTGTTTTAATATCAATTACATTGTTTGTAATTTTTAAGTTATTAGCCTTTGAGCCAATTGTATTTGTTTCTCTGTTCATTTCTTGTATAATAAAATCAAGTTTTTTACCAATAGCTTTATCACTATCGATTAAAGATTTAAATTGATTAATATGGCTATAAAGTCTTGTAATTTCTTCTTGAACAGAACATTTATCTGCATATATTACAACTTCTTGAGCTAATCTTGAATTATCAACCTCTTCTGTTTTTAGTAATTCTTTAATCCTTGTTTCTAATTTTACTACATATTCCTCAATAAGTCCAGTAGAAAGCTCAGAAATTTCATTTACTTTGTCGTTTATGATGTCTATTCTTTTTGTTATGTCCTGAGCCATTTTTTCGCCCTCAACTTTTCTCATTTGAATCAATTTATCTGTTGCTTCATTTACAGCTTTAGTCAATTCTTTTTTTATTTGTTCTTCGTCTTCATCATTTTTTATTATAAGCACATCAGGAAGTTTAGTTATATCTGTTACTTCTATATTAGCTCCAATATTCTCTTCAACGGCTAACTCTTTCAGGCTTTTTATATATACCTTAGCTATTTCTTTATTTATTTTAATGCTTTTACCTTCATCACTATAGTTGTCAAATGTAATAAAAACATCTATTTTTCCTCTTTTTATTTTTGATGAAATTAGCTTTCTTATTTCATCTTCCAAGTAACTTATATTTCTTGGCAAACGTATATTAACATCAATATATTTATGATTAACAGATTTTATTTCCACTTGATATTCTCGTAGATTTTCTTGTATGTTACTTCTTCCAAATCCAGTCATACTTCTAATCATTTTTTTCATCTTCTCCTTTTTTTCTCTTAGTTGCTGCCTTCTTTTTTGGTGCATCTTCTTTGACGATATCTGCAATGTCACTTAAACTTTTTAATAATTTTTTTCTTCCTGAAGTATATATTAGTATAGTTTTAAATAAAAAATAAACTAAAAATATTATTCCTGCAATAATAGTGTATATTTTAACATCTATTCCAAATCTTATTTTTATGTATTCTAGTGTCAGAATATAACACGAAAGCAATAATACCTCTATACCATTTATTGCAAGTATTCCACTATCTTTTTTATAGGCAATTTCAAAAATTGCAATGGAAATGCCTAAAATTATCATAGTTAAATATTGCCATATTCTTGTAAACATTCCCTCTTTTAAGAAATTATATGCAACGAATATACCTATAAAACTTAATATAATTAATACTGCAAAAATTCCATTTATTAGTATTTGTTTTTTTGTTTCAGACATAATTGGATTTTTTTCTTTTTTTTCTTTCATATAAACACCTTTCTTAACTCTCTAGTTCATAGTTAATTATACTTATCATGTTTAAAGCAACAGTTTCTGTTCTTAATATTCTATTGCCTAAAGTTACTATTTTTGCGCCATTATTATGTAACATATTAACATCATTTGCTTCTAGTCCTCCTTCAGGACCAACTACAATTGCAATTTTTAAGTTTTTATTTGAATTACTTTTAAGTTTTTTTAATTCATCTTTTAATTTGTTTTGTTTTTCATTTTCATATGCAACTAATACAGCATCATAATCTTCAATAGTATTACAAATATCATTTATAGTAATAACGTTACTTATTTCTGGTATAACATTTCGTCCGCATTGCTTACTTGCTACCTCAGCAATTTTTTGCCATCTAGCAATTTTTTTAGTTTCATCTTTTGATGTTAGTTTAACCACACATCTTTTCATCGAAACTGGAGTTATTCTACCCGCTCCTAGCTCAACGCTTTTTTGTATTATCATTTCCATTTTATCTGATTTAGGTAATCCTTGAAAAACATTTATAAACACATTTGATTCTGTATTGCTTTCTACTTCTTGTGTAATGCTGCATTCTATACGTTCATTATCTAGCATAGAAATCTTACCTAAATAGTTTTTACTGTTTTCTTTATTACATATTTCTATGCTGTCGCCAATACTTTTTCTTAGCACATTTTTTATATGATTTACGTCTTCACCAATTATAGTAATTTTATTTTCTTTTATTTGATTGTTCTTTACAAAAAATTTAGGCATCTATTATACTCCTCCAGTGATTGATTATACCATTAATTGTTTAAAATTGCAATTGCTACCTTTATACCATCTACTGCAGCTGTCATTATACCTCCCGCATATCCTGCACCTTCTCCACATGGATATATTCCTTTTATATTAGACATTAATGATTCATCTCGTATTATTCTTACAGGCGAAGAACTTCTTGTTTCAACTCCCGTAAGCATACTGTCTGGATTTGCAAAACCTTTTATTTTTTTATCAAAATATTCTAAGCCTTCTTTAATAGTATTTGACACAAATTCTGGTAGTATTTCGTTTAGATTTGACATGGTAACTCCTGGCTTATATGTTGGCTTTACCTCTCCTATTGCAGTTGTCTTTCTATTTTTTATAAAATCTTCTACTCTTTGCACAGGAGCATAGTAATTACTTCCTCCTAATTTAAATGCCATTTGCTCTAAATCTTTTTGAAAATTCATTCCTTCTAATGGAGATTCTCCTTTAAAATCATCAGGCACTACATTTACTAAAATTGCACTGTTAGCATTTTCTCCATCACGTGCAAATTTACTCATTCCATTTGTAACAACAGTTTTCTCTTCACTAGATGTTGCAACCACCTGTCCTCCAGGGCACATACAAAACGTATAACATGAGCGTTCTTTCCCATGATATGCTAATTTATAATCAGCAGCCGGTAATTTTAATTTTGTTTTAGTTCCATATTGTGATTTATTTATCATTTCTTGTTTATGTTCAATTCTTAATCCAACAGAAAAGTTCTTTTTTTCCATGTTTAGTTTATTTTCATATAACATTTCAAATGTATCTCTTGCACTATGACCTATTGCAAATACAGCTGTGTCAGTGTCAATTTTTTTACTACATTTAACTGCAGTTATTCTATTATTCTCTGTATCAATATCTGTAACTGTTTCCTCAAATATAAACTCTCCACCAAGTCTTATTATTTCATTTCTCATACTTGCAACTATTTTTATTAAATTGTCTGTCCCAATATGAGGTTTGCTTTCATACAGAATTTGCTCCGGGGCTCCAAATTTTACAAACTCTTCTAATACATTTCTACAAAGTGGATTGTGAGTACCCGTATTTAGTTTTCCATCTGAAAATGTCCCGGCTCCCCCTTCTCCATATTGTGCATTAGAGTTTATATTTAGCTTCCCTGTTTTCCAGAACTCTTCTACATCTTTTTTTCTTTCTTCAACTTTTTTTCCACGTTCTATAACTATTGGTTTTATTCCATTATATGCAAGTACAAGTGCACAAAATAGTCCTGCAGGTCCACTTCCTACAATTACAGGACTATACTTGCTTTGTCTTTTTACATTAATTGAATTTAGATTAACTTTATTCTTGTCAATAGTTTTAGCACATTTAATAGTATTTTTACTTTTAATATCAATAGTAAAAATATAGTGTACATCATTTTTATTACGTGCATCTATTGATTTTTTATGTATTCTATATTCTTTTATTTCTGAAGCTTTTAGATGATATTTTTTACACGCAGCTTCAAATACCTGCTCTTTGTTATAGTCTTTTCTTATTTTTATATTCTCTAATCTATACCAATTAAAGCTATTTTGATTTTTTTGCATTTAAACTCTCCTATTCAGCATTTGTTATATATTTTACCACTAAATACATAAATAATCTAGATGCTTAACAATTTTATTAATTTAAATCATATAAAAAGCCAAGCAAAAAAGCTACCTACATTTGTTGGTAGCTTTTTTGCTCTCTTTATCTGAGGCGCTTAGACCCAAGACAAGCTCTCTTGGATCGCCTCAGATAAGAACCCATCTGGATTATGACTCAGCTCTATGATAATATCATAGAAATCCTTAGACAAAATAGCAAATTGACTGCTATAAGCCATGTATGCTATTTCAACCTCTTTAAACACATCCTTGGCAGAAGTCCCCTTTCTAAAGTTGAACCTCTTTCCATAGAAGTCTTTCTGAAGCTCATCAGTTTGATCCAAACTGGCAAGCGTTTTTATGTCTTCCTCCATCTCTTTCATAAAGAGCTTGCTAAAGTAATTTCTTACTTCCGCAAGCAGCACACGTGTCCTGTTAGGATTAGTCGGCAGGTTGTCCGATGTCCCAATATAGTGCCTATGAAAGATTATGTCAAGTTGTGCAGGAAATTGCATATATCCAAAGTTAGTATAAACTTCGATATAGTCATTTCCTACCCTAAGCCGATACATGTTTTCCGCGATTTTCTGGTGAGTCATAGTCATCTTGCTAAAATCCATCATTTTGTTTTCTCCTTTTGACGATGGGTTATTTATACAATAGTATACTTCTATTTTACCAAAATCGTAGCTAAAAGTCAATTTATGTTAATTCCAAAAATTATCTTTTATCAATAATTATATAAGTTCAAAAGCAATATTTCCCTTATCATTTTCACATTTAACCGTTGCAATTGAACCATTTATAATTGTCATGCTTGGACCTTTATGGGAAATGTCTGCATCATATATTATTGGAATGTTTAGATCTTTTAAGACGCTATCCTTTAAGCACCCATTCATATCGTAATTTAAATAGCTGTTATCATTGCCACATCTTCCAAAAACAATTCCTTTTGAATATTTAAAATATCCTAATTCGTTTAATTTCCATAATGTACGAATTACCTCTTCCTTAGATAAATCACAAATGTCAAATCCCCATATAATTCCATCATCTTGATATTTATTTATGAATCTATTTGTTCCGTCATATTTAGTTCCTGCAATTTCAGAAATTATATCTAAACACCCTGCAAAAATTCTTCCTCTGATTTCTACAGGTTTATTGTCTAGTGTTTTCCATTTAACTTTTTCTGTTAGATTATAACCTTCTAAACCAGTAATTTTTTCTTGTCTTTCTTCTTCGTACATGTCATAACTTTCCTGTGTAATTAGGTTACCTTTAATGATTTCAAAATTTTCTTCAATACTTCTATCATATTTTTGTGCCCCTAAACTTTTAAAATTATTGCCATATATTGTTGATATGTCATATTTTATAGTTAGAGGGAACAATATACCTGTTGGATCAGAAAATCCTTCTACCCATTTAGGATTATTTACTAATTTTTCAAAATCTACATATGGAAGTATTTCTACTAAAAATTCTCCTCCAGATGCACACCAGATAAAATCTATTTCTTTATCTTCAAACAGTTTGTTTAATTCATTTGCCCTAACTTTTGCTGAGCTACTTCTTCCTTTGTTTGATTTATAAATATTTTCAGACAAACTAACTTGATAGCCTTTATCTTCTATTTGTTTCTTAGCATTTTTAAATCTATTTATATCTTGCTTAGAATTTGCACCATCAGATGGCGCTGGAACACCAATTTTATTGTTTTCATTTAAAAAACTTGCATATATCATATTTACTTTACTCTCCTAAATTATTTGTTTATATTTATATCATTTTTTTAGTAGAAAGTAAACAAATATTGTTATATAATAGTATTAAATTTATTTAAGGGGAAAACTATGAAAATTAAAAAATATGAAACTAATTTTAAAAGAAATTTATTTTGGAATGAAAGTATATTAAATACAAAATCTTATTCCGAAAAAGTTGAAAACAAGGTAATTAATATATACCCTGAAGTATCATATCAAACTATAATTGGGTTCGGAGGTGCTTTTACTGAATCATCAGGTTACGCCTATAGCAAACTAAATAATGAAAAAAAGGGCCAATTAATCAATGACTATTTCTCTCCAAATGGATTAAATTACTCCATTGCTAGACTCCCTATTGGCAGTTCGGACTTTTCCTTAAAGCCATACTCTTATTCTAAAAAAGCTGATTTATCTGATTTTAATATAAGTAAAGATAAAGAATATTTATTACCGTTCTTACAAGATGTATTACATAAAAAAGGATTAAAACTTTTAGCATCTCCATGGAGTCCTCCTTCATTTATGAAAACAACTAAAATGTTAACTCTAGGAGGTAAACTTGCCAATAAATACAATCAAACATGGGCAGATTATTTAGCACTATACATTAAAGCATATTTAGATGAAGGTATACATATTGATTATATTACAGTGCAAAACGAGCCAAACGCTGTTCAATTATGGGAATCCTGTTTGTATTCTCCTGAAGAAGAAGCTTCTTTTGCGACGAATTATTTGTATTATACTTTCGTAAAAAATAATATTGATACTAAAATTTTGATATGGGATCATAATAAAGAAAAGTTATTTACTAGGGCTTTGCAAGAACTACAATCTAAAAGTAATCTAGATGCAATTACAGGTATTGCCTTTCATTGGTATACAGGGGACCACTTTGAAAATATAGAATTAACACATAATGCATTCCCTGATAAGCTGTTGTTTCATACAGAAGGGTGCACTGGTTTCTCAAAATTCAACCCAGATGAAGAAATTCAAAATGGAGAAATATATGCTCATGATATTTTAGGCGATTTAAATGCTGGAATAAACGCATTTTTAGATTGGAATTTAATTCTTGACCATAAAGGCGGACCAAACCATAAAAGAAATTATTGTAATAGTCCAATTATGCTAACCGAGGATTCTTCAGATTATGTAAAAAATCTTACATATTACTATATTGGCCATTTTAGCAGATTTATAAAGCCTGATAGTAAGAGAATTGCTTTTAGTAGATATACAGATAAAATTGAATTAACAAGTTTTAAAAATGCTGATGGTTCAATTGTTGTTGTTTTACTTAACAGAAGCGATACAAACTATGAATATAATTTGTGTATTAATGATATAGTAGTTCATGATAACTTAGACAGTCACGCAATTGTAACTCTACTTTTGTAAAAAGAAAAACGGGTTCCAAGCAACGGGAACCCGTTTTTCTTACCTGTTTAATAAGTACACCCCAATATTTAAATATGTTGCAAATAATGTCCAAAAAACATATGGTATTTGTAATAAACCTGCTGCCATATTTTTTCTATAAAATCTGCCAGTCATAACTATAACTAAAATTGCTAATACAACAATCCAAAAAGCTGCAAATAGTCTCCATTTTAATATAAAAAAAGCTACTGGCCATAAAGCATTGAAGAATAGCTGTAAATAATATACTCTATCTATGTCATCATTTTCAATGTCATTATTCTTTAATATACCATATGATACTCCCATAAGAACATATAATACAGTCCATATAATAGGAAATAAAATACTAGGTGGTGCAAGTGGTGGTTTTTGCAGAGAATTATAGTCAATAAATGGAGAGATAATAAATCCCACCACACCACCTACCAATACAGGTAATAAAATTGATTTAAAATAAATTTTAAATTTGCTGCTCATATCATCCCTCCTATTTTTTAATCATGGTCAAATAATAGTTTTATTCCCCATAAACCAGAAATTCCAACTAGTGAATATACAATTCTACTAAGAATTGACATATCTCCAAATAGTGTTGCAACCAAATCAAAGCTAAACAAACCTATTAATCCCCAGTTGATAGCACCAATTATAATCAATGCTAGCGCTGTTTTATCTATTATTTTCATTTTGCACCTCCAACTTCTTTTAATATATATGTTATTTTTTTCTTTTTATTCGTTTTTATGCATAAAAAAAAGCATGGAAAATTTATCCATGCTTTTTTAGCTTATTTTATATAATAATTCAGATACAGATGTGCATTCTCCTTTTGCAATATTTTTTAATTCTTTTACCGAATCTTTCATACAATATCCATTAAAATCTTTTACCATTTTTATGTCACTATACCCATCGCCTATTGTATATACGTTATTTATATCTACATTTAGTTTATCTGCTAGCAGCTTTATTGTTTTTGATTTATTGGTTTTGTTTGAAATAATTTCTATAGAACTTGATGTTATATTATATGAAGTTACATAATCTGAATATTTTTTATTGATATGTTCATTCATTTTTAAAGATTCATTTTTTGTTTTATATTTAACATTTATTTTCGTTAAATCTTTATGTTCAAAGTCCACTTTTGTATCTAATTTACTACAACAAAAACTGTCTGTAGCTTTATTTAGTTGTAAATCATCTTTTATTTTTTTTATAACACTATTCTCCATTGGTTTGTTATATAACACGTTGTTATGACTATCTATTATAGTTGCACCATGATTTATTATTGCATAATCATAATTTATTTTATATTTTTTTACTATTTTCATAAAATGATAAAAACTTCTTCCCGTAGCAATTACAAAAATATTGCCATTCTTTCTGAATTCTTCAACTGCTTTTTTATTCTCTTCTATGTCTTCATCATTAAGATAAAACGTCCTGTCATAATCACTTGCAATCATTTTTTTCATGGTTTATACCTCTTTTTATTTAAATCATTTATTTTATATCACTTTTTTTCTAAATTGTAAACACTAAAATAAAAAAGTAGAGTGGAAAAATAACATTTTCCACCCTACTGAAGGAACCTTTATTTACCAGCTCACAGCTATGTCTAGCTGATAAGGATTACTATAAGCAAAGTCTCCTGTATCACAGACAATAGCCATTCCTAGAGAGCTTGGAAGAATGGTACCATATGGACGAATGTCAAGATTTGCGGCGCACATTACGTAGTCGCCTAGCATCTTAACACCATCATCTCTGACCCAATAAGGATAGCTTGCCTCGTCATATCCAAGGCCTCGCATGATACTTACTACACCACCCATTGGCAAATTATAGTAAGTCTCATATCCAGATGGTCCGTTCGCAACTCCATTAAAGGAGTTTAGAACTTCTCCAGTCCATTGGTAAGCTTCAGTCTCCTCGACATCTTCCTCCATTGCTTGCTGTTCTTCTTCAGCAAGCTTAGCTTCCTCTTCCTGTTGTTTTGCTTGTTGTTGCTCATAAAAAGTCCTTATCTCTTCTGCCTGTCCTACAATAATTTTGCTAGAAATTACCATTAGCTTATGCGTAATAACATCAATTGTGCTATTACCTTCGGCATATGCCTTAGTTGGCAATGTACAGGTGCAAAGTGACAGAATCACAGAAAATTCTAGAATCATCACTTTGCAAAACCGCTTAAACATATGGCTCCTCCATATATATTCAAGGCACATACTGTTGTGCCACTATTTTTATTATACCATATTTTAGGAAATTATTCAATATTATGTTTACTTTATTTTGCCGAGGTACACCTACAATAGTAACATTATCTTTTACATTTTTTAAAACGACACTATTAGCACCTATTTTTACATTGTTTCCTATCTTTATTGGTCCTAAAACTTTAGCTCCAGATCCTACCATTACGTTATTACCTAAGTCTGGGTGTCTTTTATTTTTATCTTTTCCTGTGCCTCCTAAAGTACTGTTATGATATATAGTACAGTCATCACCTATAGATGTAGTTTCTCCTATAACTACTCCCATTCCATGGTCAATAAATAGCCTTTTTCCAATTTTGGCTCCTGGATGTATTTCTATTCCTGTAATATGTCTTGAAAATTGTGATATAAATCTTGCAATGAAATACATGTTATGGTTATAAAAAAAATGTGCTATTCTATGAAAAAAAATAGCATGAAATCCAGGATATAATATAATTGCTTCAAAAATATTTCTACATGCAGGATCTTTTTTTACTATATTTCTAGCATCTTCGAAAAGTGTTTTCAATATCATCATAAAAATCACCTAATACATAATATGTATTAGGTGATTTTTTGTTTATTACTCAATTATTATTTTCTATTTAATCCAATTGATATAATCTTCATTAGATTCATTTCCTGTAAATCTTTTTCCACTAATAAAGTTTAAATTTGAAAAATTATTTTTTAAGCTCTTATATGTTGAATCAACTGAAGATGAACCACTAGTTACAAATACATAAATTTTCTTACCGGTAATGTCATTTTCTTCTAAAAATTTATCAATAATAGTTGGCTCTTTATACCACCATATAGGAAATGCTAAGCATATAGTTTCATATTCATCTAAATTAGGGACTTTAGTAGATATTTCTGGTTTTATATTTTCATTCATTTCAATAGATGATCTACTTTGTTTATTTGTCCAATCTAAATCTTCATTAGTGTATTTTTTTACTGGCTCAATTTCAAATAAATCTCCATTAATTGCAGCTGCAACTTTTTCTGCAACTTTTTTTGTTACTCCACTTGCTGAAAAATAACTTACTAAAACTTTATTCATTATAATTCCTCCTTTTTTATTAATATATAATAAATTATTATTTTAAACTGATCAAAGCTACACACTCCACATGGCTTGTGTACGGAAACATATCAACAGGCTTAATTCTTTGTATTTCGTAAGCTTCTTCAAATTTTGATAAATCTCTAACTAAAGTAGCAGGATTGCAACTAATATATATGATTCTTTCCGGTTTTATCTTTAATATATTGTTAATGCTTGTATTATCCAAGCCTTTTCTTGGAGGATCAACCATTACAACGTCTGGCGTTATTTTTTGTTTTTTTATTAAATCATCTAAAACCTTTTCTACATCTCCATCAATAAATTCTGCATTATTAATGCTATTTATTTTAGCATTTTCTTTTGCCATATCTATTGCTTCTTTTACAATTTCAACACCATAAACTTTTTTTACATACTCTGCCATAAATAATGATATCGTTCCAATACCACAGTATAAGTCAAATACAACATCTGTTTTATTTAAGTTTGCTCCTTCTATTCCAATTTTATACAGTTTTTCTGCTTGCAACGGATTCACCTGATAAAATGACATAGGTGAAATATTAAACTTGTATTTTCCAAGGACATCTTGTATATAGCCATTTCCATGTAAATTAATATTTTCATTTCCTAATATCACATTTGTATTTTTAGTATTTATATTTTTTATAATTGACTTAACATTTTCGAATTTTGATAATATATGTTTTACAAGTTCATTTTCTTTAGGCATTCTGCTACCATTTATAACAATAATACACATAACTTCATTAGTTTTTATTCCTATTTTTATAATGATATGTCTTATTAATCCTTTGCCAGTTTTTTCATTATAAATGCTAATATGGTTTTCTTTGATAAACTCAAATACTTCTTTTGCAACTTCTTGAGCTGTTTCATTTTGAATTAAGCATTTTTCTACTGGAATTATCTCATGTGTTCTATTTGCAAAAGCCCCCATTACAGGTTCTCCATTAGAGTTTAATCCTACAGGATATTGCAGTTTATTTCTATAATAATAAGGTTTTTCCATGCCTAGAGTTTCTTCAACTGTAACTTTATTTTTTAAGGTTTTATTTACAAGTGACTGTACAGCGTTTTGTTTTATTTTTAATGTTTCTTTATAATCAATATGTCTTAAGTTGCATCCACCACACCTTTTATAAGTTAAACATTCTTCTACAGTTCTATGTTCTGATTTTTCAATAATTTCTATAATTTTTCCATACGCATATGAAGATAGAACTTTAACAATTAATATTTTAACTTTTTCACCTTTTATAGCACCTTTAATAAATATAGTAAAATCATCTATTTTTGCTATACCTTCTCCTTCAAAGCCATTGTCTATTATATCTACTATATATTCTTTATTTTTTTCTGGCTTCACTTTGTCTCACCTCTGTAATTGTTATTATATCATAAAAAAATAAAAAGCACAGTATTTGTGCTTTTTATTTAAGCTTTTTTTGTTTCCTCTACAGGATATACACTAACTTGTTTTTTATCTCTACCTTTTCTTTCATATTTAACTATTCCATCAACTAATGCAAATAAAGTATCGTCTTTACCTTTTCCAACATTAATTCCAGGATGAGTTGCTGTTCCTCTTTGTCTTATTAAAATATTTCCTGCAAGAACAAATTGACCATCAGCTCTTTTTACACCAAGTCTTTTTGATTCACTCTCTCTACCGTTATGGCTTGAACCTTGACCTTTCTTATGAGCCATTATTCTCACTCCTTTCGGTTACATTTTTTTATACCGTTTAATTAAATTCTAAATTAAGCTTCTGCTTTTGCAGCAGTTTTTTTAGTTTCTGTTTTTTCAGCTTTTGCTGATTCTTCCTTTTTTGCTGTTGGCATAACAATTGAAGTAATTTCAACTTTTGTATATGGTTGTCTGTGTCCATATTTTCTTCTATAGTTTGCTTTTGGTTTCATTTTATATACGATTATTTTTTTAGCTTTACCATGTGCAACTACTTTTCCTTCAACTTTAATACCTTTAACATAAGGATTACCAACTTGTACTTTTTTACCATCAGAAACTAGAATAACGTTATCAAACTTAACTTTTTTACCCTCTTCTGCATCTAATTTTTCAAAAAATACAACATCTCCTTCTGCTACTTTGTATTGTTTTCCACAGCTCTCGATTATTGCGTACATTTAAAATGCACCTCCCTCATTGTATACTCGCTAATCCTTACATTCAGGTGGGCAAACATACTTACCTCTTAGGTACCTTGATTAAGCGGATTACAGTTATCTATTTTAACATATATTGCTGCTCTTGTCAATTATTTTTGCTAAGATTTTCTGGCTAATTTTAAAAAAAGCATCTATAAAATAGATGCTTTTTTAAGTTTAGTTAATATCCATCTCCTGTCTCATCTTGTGTCCAATTTTCAATTGTTTCAATATCTTGGCATTCCAAATATTCTCGCAATAATACACCAAGGTTGACCTCATCTCCATCAAATTCGCCAATATCCCAATTTGTATCATTTATCGGCAATCCCTCCGAATCTAAAAAAGTACACTCCCCTGCCACTATCCTCGTATCACCAGTTTCCGTGTCAGCAACAATACTAACTGAGGTTAAAATTTTTCCAAAGCTTCCAAGCTGCCATTCAACATCCCAAGAATAATCAGCTATACGTGTAAACGATAATTGAGTATAAATATCCTCCCAATTCGAAACTATTTGTTGTGACTTAAACCAAATTCCACTTCTACTTTCTGCACTACCCAGTTTACTAAAGTCAATTGTTATACTTCCTATTTTTATTATATCCTCTGTTTCTAATGTTTCTGCCTCATCTTCTCTTAAATATCCTTTTGCAAGTAAGTCTGCTACTACATCTGCTTTTGTTTTTTTATTTTCTTTGTTTTCTTTTGTTTTATTTAGATTTTCTATAATTTCATTTTCTGCTAATGCTAATGCTACTTCATCTTGTACGGTTCCACCTCTTTGATTTTCTTTTGCGTTTTCTGCCCTTTTTAATAACCCATTTTCTCCTGTTAAGCTTGCTATTGTGATTCCAGTTAAGATAAGAAGTACAATTATGGTTATAACTAGAGCAATTAATGTAATACCTTTGTTTTTATTTAAAATATTTTTCATGTGTTTTTTCCCTTTCTTTTGTATTTTTATACATATTTAATCTATCATATATTTTTTTATTTTACAATAATCCTTATTACCTGATATATATATCTATATATTGTCGCAAAGGTTTCAGAGTTTTATTACAATTATTTTATTTTTTTGTTACAAACTTATTACAATTTATCTTCTAGCATTGAACTTATGCTCCACCCAAATAAAAAGCATAAGACAGAAATTATTCCATTTAAATCAAAAGTTATTTCTGGATAAAGCACAAAAACAGAACCTATTGTAAAACCAATTATTGAATAAAATGTTTGCATATAAAAATTATCTAATAAGTATTTAATAATCTTCATACAAATTACTGAACCCAAAATTAAACCTGTTCCAATTGGAATAAGTAATGGTAAATATGCTCCAGCAACAGAGGTTAAATAAGCGCTATAAACTCCAAGAAGCATTAAAATTACAGTACTACTAACTCCAGGAACTACTACACCAATTGACATACACATACCTGCCATAATTAAGTATAAAAAACTAAATTCTGTACTAGAACTAACACTAATATATCTTTCTAGCACCACCATTCCTATACCAATAATCATTGAAAAAATCATAAAACATATATATTCAAATTTTAATTGTCCTTTCTTTTTAGTTTCTTTTAACAATGCTGGAATACTTCCTAAAACAAGTCCTATAAATGTAAAACTTATATGTATTGGATATGTATAAAATAGATATTTTAAAACATTTCCAAATATAATCATTCCAATGCACACTCCAAATCCAATTGGAAGTAAGAATTTTATATTCTCTCTAAAATTACTAAACAAATTTAGCACTGAATCTAATAATTTTTCGTATATACCAAGAATAACGCAAATTACTCCACTACTTACTCCTGGAATAATTGCACCTGTACCTATAAAAATTCCCTTTAAAACATTTTTAACAAATTCCACTATCTTCACCTGTCTTAAAATTATTCTGATTGTATATTTAATATTACTATCTATTAGATATGTAAAAGCCCTGGTTTGTACTATTTTCAATGGTCAGGCACTTTTAAAAATGTATCTTCATATAATTTTTTATATAGCATATCAGGAGGTGCCATATGTTTTCACTTTGCATAACAGGATTTTTAGAATTTCTTAAAATAGCTACATTTACAGTTCGGATATATCCAAGGAAGCACTCTTTTCCCTGAGCCTTTAACTTCAGAAGAAGAACATGAATGCTTAATTAGACTAAAAAGCGGAGATGATGAAGCAAGAAATATCTTAATAGAAAGGAACTTGAGACTTGTTGCTCATGTTTGTAAAAAATATTCAAATACTACTGTAGATCAAGATGACTTAATTTCTATTGGAACGATTGGATTAATAAAAGGAATAAATAGTTTTAATGTTGACAAAGGGTCTAAGCTTTCTACATATGTATCTCGTTGTATAGATAATGAAATTTTAATGCACTTAAGATCTATAAAAAAGTTAAATAATGAAGTCTATTTAAACGAACCAATAGGAAAAGACAAAGATGATAACATTATTACTTTACAAGAAGTCTTAGAAAATGATAACAGAAACATTGAGGAAGAAGTCGATATACGAATGAAAATTAAGACTTTATATAAGAAGATGAAAGAAATACTAAAAGATAGAGAAAGAACAATTTTAGAACTTCGTTTTGGATTAGATGGTGATAAGCCTAAAACCCAAAATGAAATTGCAAAAATGATGGGTATTAGTAGGAGCTATGTTTCTAGGATTGAAACCAAAGCTATAAATAAACTAAGCCATGTAATAAAAGAATAACTATTTACATTAATTTATTTATAAAATAATTGATTTTGTCATAAAATAGTGGTAAAATAATAATGTTAAATTTTATATTAGGAGCGATTTATTTTATGCAAATCATAGTTTTAGTTATACTTGTAGCAATAAATGCTTTTTTTGCTGCGTCAGAAATGGCATTTGTAACACTTAATGATGCAAAAATTGCTGGAATGGCAAAGGAAGGAAATAAAAAAGCAAAAAAAATTGAAAAAATGCTTAAAAAGCCAAGTAAATTTTTGGCAACAATTCAAATTGGAATAACTCTTGCTGGATTTTTATCAAGTGCTTTTGCAGCAGATACATTTGTTGAAAAATTAGCACCTGCATTAAATCAAGCTATGCCTTTTTTTAGTTTAGCTATTTGGCAAGGCATATCTCTTGTTCTTATAACTTTAATAATATCGTTATTTACATTAATTTTTGGTGAACTTGTTCCAAAAAGAATAGCAATGAAGTTTTCTGAACAAGTTGCATTTTTTGCTGTAGGTCCAATTAGAATTGTGTATATAATTACAGCACCATTTGTTGCCTTTTTAACAGCAGCAACAAATTTCATATCAAAAATATTTGGAATTGGAGAAACTGATGAAGAAATCGTTACAGAAGAAGAAATTAGAATGATGGTTAATCAAGGCGGTGAAAAAGGTACAATAGATGATAGTGAACAAGAAATGATTAACAATGTATTTGAATTTAATGACAAAGAAGTTTCAGAAATAATGATATACAGGACAGAAATTTTTGCTGTAGATGGTAATACAACTATAGCAGAGTTTGAAAAAATTCTAGAAAAAGAAAATTATAGATACAGTAGAGTTCCAATTTATGAAGAAACAATTGATAACATGCAGGGTGTATTATATATAAAAGACATTTTAAAATCTAAAGATCCTACAACAAGAATCAAAAAAATTGCAAGAAAGTTACTATATTTTCCTGAATCTAAATTTATAAATGAAGCTTTTAAAGAGATGCAGGCCAATAAAATGCAAATGGCGGTTGTTTTAGACGAATATGGTGGAACTACAGGAATTGTAACTATGGAAGACATCTTAGAAGAACTTGTTGGCGATATCTATGACGAATATGATAAAGTAGAATTTAAATACGAAAAAATAGATGCTAATACTTATAGATTTGATGGTTCTACACCTATATTTGATGTAAATAAAATTATGGATATAGAAATACCCGAAGGTGACTATGATACTTTGTCTGGATTTATTATAAATGAATTAGACAGAATTCCTGAAGACAGTGAACGTCCTACAGTAGAAACAGATCAAGCTGTTTTTAAAGTAACAAAAATTCAAAATAGAAAAATAGAACGTGTTAAAGCATGTAGAACAATTGTTGTCGAAGAAGAAAATAAAGATGAAGAAAAAACTGAAGATTAACTTCAGTTTTTCTTTTTTCTTATTATCCAATCTTTTTCACATTTTATAGGTAATTTAATTAACACTTTTTGCCCTTGTATACCAGGATTTACTGCTTCAATCTCATTCTCTGTTTCAGTATCCCATAAATTATCAATTCTAAAATTGTATGGTTCAATTTTATGAGGTATAAGTATTTCTAGTTCATCACCAACTTGTAATCTATTTCGAATTTCTATAATAGATTTATCTTGCTTATATTCTATTACTTTTCCTCCGAATTGATAATTATCATTATGTTGTTTTCCTGCATATTCTTGAATGTCCTTGTTTTGTCTGTCGTTAAAATAAAAAGTAGTTAATCCTCTAGTTTTTACCTTTTCTATTTCATTTAAATATTTAGTATAATCATAGTTTTTAGGATCTTTATAATAATCATCAATTGCATTTCTATATACATTTATTATGCTCGCTAGATAATATTCTGTTTTAAGCCTACCCTCGATTTTTAAACTGTCAACTCCCATTTCTATTATTTCTGGTAATTCTTTAATTAAGCACAAATCCTTAGAAGAAAAAATGCTTGTTCCATATTCATTTGTTTCTATTGGCATTAAATTTCCAGGATTGTTAGTTTCTTCAGCATATAAGTTGTAAGACCATCTACAGCTTTGAGCACAATCACCTAAGTTAGCACTTCTCCCAGCTAAGAAATCACTTAAGAAACATCTTCCAGAAAATGCAAAGCATATTGCCCCGTGAATAAATATCTCAATTTCCATATCTTTAGGCTTTTTTTCAATTATATAGCGTAATTGTTCTTTATTCATTTCCCTTGCCATTATCATTCTTTTTGCTCCATTTTTATACCAAAAATTACAAGAATGAAGGCTAACTATGTTGGCTTGTGTACTCATGTGTATATCAACACTTGGTGCATATTCTTTTACTATCTCTGCGACTCCACCATCTGCAACAATCACAGCATCCGCTTTAAGTTCTTCCAGCATCTTTGCTTGTTCTATTATTTCCTCATATTTTTCATCCCAAGCATAAATGTTTAAAGTTACATATACTTTTTTTCCAATACTATGTGCATATTGAATTGTTTTAGCTAACCCATCATTTTCCATGTCTGCTCTAGTTCTTAGTGATAATGATGAAGTACCACAATACACGGCATCTGCTCCATAAAGAAAAGCGATTTTTGCCTTTTCATATGAACCAGCAGGTGCTAATAACTCAACCATCTTCATTTTTCCTCCTCATCTACCATCTGTCATTCGGGACGGAGGTTTTTGACAGATTTTCTGTCATTATTCTCCGTCCCTTTTGACAGAATTTACTTATAGCTAATCCGTCTCCAACTTCCAGTATTTCTGTTTCTATATTTGGATTCTCTGTAACAAGTTTTATGTATTCTCTTAAATTTCGTACTGCTGTACGTTGCTTATGTTTATTGTAATCGCTCATTACATATCCTTTATATAAAATATTATCTGCTAGTATTATACCATTTTTATTTATCATTCTTATAGATTCTTTTAAAAAGAATGGATATTTTCCTTTTGCTGCATCTATAAAGACTACATCATATCTGTTATTCAACGTTGGAAGTATTTCTACAGCATCTCCTTCTAGAATATTTATTTTGCCCTCTACTTCTGCTTTTTTTATGTTTTGCCTTGCTTCTTCTACTTTATCTTTTTCTCTTTCTATTGTATCTATTACTCCATCTTTTGATAAAAATTCTGAAAAGCATATTGCAGAATACCCCACTGCTGTTCCAATTTCTAATATTCTTTTAGGCTTTAAATCTTTTAAAATTTTAGCAATTACATCTAAAGTATCATCCATAATTATTGGAATATGTTCTTTTAGAGCTTTTTGTTTGATTATCTCTAACTCTTTAAGATTCATTTTTAGCTCCTTATCTTTCTTCACTTTCATTTCTGATTATATTACGAAATGGGGATTTCTTTTTTTCCTTATACATGTTTTCTATCCAGCCCTCGAAAAATCCTTGAAACCTAGAGTTTGGAAATTCACTAAGGAGTTTTTTTAATGCTTCTTCTTTTGGATATCCTAGGTCCTTTAGTTCTTTTATCATATTATGTATTTTTTTTCTATCATTTGTATCATCTTTTCTTGTTTTAGCTGTTGCTTTATTTCTTGGAGTCTCTTCTCTAGCTATATCATCTGTATATAGATCAGTAGTATGAATATCTCTTCTATATCTATATCTCATATTTCAATTCTCCTTTTTATTTGTTGCTTGCACGTGCTGCTCTTTCTCTTTCTTTACTATCTAATATTTTCTTTCTTAATCTAATTGACTTAGGTGTTACTTCAACTAGTTCATCGTCTTCTATAAATTCTATAGCTTTTTCAAGTGACATCTGAATTGGTGGTACTAGTCTTAAAGCTTCATCCGAACCTGACGCTCTAGTATTTGTTAAATGTTTTTCTTTACATACATTTATGCTTAAGTCTTCTCCTCTTGAATTTAATCCTACAATCATTCCCTCATATACTTCTACACCAGGTCCAATAAATAATTCTCCTTTGTCTTGTGCATTATACAAGCCATATGTTACTGATTTTCCTGCCTCAAAAGCAACTATAGTTCCTCTAACGCGTGATAAAACATCACCTTTATATGGTTCATAACAGTCAAAAATGTGGTTCATTACTCCCTCGCCTTTTGTGTCTGTTAAGAATTCTGTTCTGTAGCCTATTAATCCTCTTGCTGGTATTTTAAATTCTACTTTTGTGTGTCCTTCTTCAGCTGGTTCCATGTTTACCATTTCTGCTTTTCTTTGTCCCAATTTTTCTATAACATTTCCTATACAGTCGTCAGGAACATTTACAACAAGTCTTTCTATTGGTTCACATTTAACTCCATCTATTTCTTTATAAATAACCTTTGGACGTGATACCAAAAGTTCAAATCCTTCTCTTCTCATTGTTTCTATAAGTATAGATAAATGAAGTTCACCTCTACCTGATACTTCAAAAGAATCTGGTGAATCTGTTTCTTTTACTCTTAAAGATACGTTTCTTTCTAACTCTTTAAATAATCTATCTCTAATATGTCTTGAAGTTACAAATTCTCCCTCTTTACCTGCAAATGGTCCGTTATTAACACTGAATGTCATAGATACTGTTGGTTCATCAATATCTACAAATGGAATTTTTTCTGGATTATTTAAGTCACATATTGTATCTCCTATATTTATATCTGCAATACCAGAAAGTTCTATAATATCTCCTGCTTTTGCTTCTTCTACTTCAACTTTATTTAGTCCTACATGAGTATATAATTTTGCAATTTTGCCTTGAGCTACTTTGTCATCACTTTTGCAAATGCTTACTGGCATTCCAACTGTTAATGTCCCCCTTTCTATTCTTCCAACTGCTATTCTTCCAACATAGTCATCATAATCTATATTAGAAACTAGCATTTGAGCTGGTCCTTCTTCATCACAATCCGGTGCTTTAATTGTATTTACTATTGTTTCAAACAAACAACTCATATTGTTAGATTCATCATCAAGGTTCATTTTTCCAATTCCTTGTTTTGCAGATGCAAATACAACTGGGAAATCAAGTTGTTCATCAGTTGCATCAAGCTCTATAAACAATTCTATAACCTGGTCAACAACTTTAAGAGGTTCTGCTCCTGGTCTATCTATTTTATTTATTACAACAATTGGTTTTAAATTTAGTGCAAGAGATTTTTTTAGAACTTCTCTTGTTTGTGGCATTGCTCCTTCAAATGCATCAACTAATAAAAGCACTCCGTCAACTGTTTTTAGTACTCTTTCTACTTCGCCACCAAAATCGGCATGTCCTGGTGTATCTACTATGTTTATTTTTATATCATTATACATAACAGATGTATTTTTAGAAAGAATAGTGATTCCTCTTTCTTTTTCTAGGTCATTTGAATCCATTATTCTTTCTTGTACTTGCTCGTTTTCTCTAAATACATGGCTTTGTTTTAATAGTGCATCTACTAGTGTTGTTTTACCATGGTCTACGTGTGCGATTATTGCTATATTTCTTATTTTTTGATTGTTCATTTTTTTTACCTTCTTTTACTTATTTTCAACTACAAAATTATACAATAAAAATGCTTAATTGTCAATCTATTAAGGTATAATAAAAAAGCGGTCAATACACTATTTTTTTTGACCACTTTTTTATTCTTACTAATGTGATGATAAATATCCTGGATTTGATTGACCACCATCTATGTGTGCATAGGTATAATCCTCAGTTTCATATAAATCATCGTCATTATATGTAGTTCCTTGTTCACCAACCAAAGCATAGCAATTTGAAAACATACTATACCCATTTGACGTAAACACAGTCGCATCCCAATTATTTCCTACAATTATTTTTCCAAGTTTATTGCAATTGTTAAAAAACTCGCCACAGCTTTCAATTTTACTTGTATCAAAATTACTTAAATCTAATACACTAAGTTCACTACAATAATTAAACATACCATCAACGTCTTTCACGCTTGAAGTTTTCCAGTTTTTAAAAGCTGTTCCATCAACAATTGGTACTTTATTCACTGGTCTATCAGTACTAATTGAAAACATTCGTGACATATCTTCTACTTTACTAACATCCCAATTTTTTAATGCAGAAATATTATTCAAACTTCCACAATCCATAAACATTTCTGACATATCTGTTACATTTGATGTATTCCAATTATACATTGCATTAATATTAGACAATTTCATACATGCATCAAACATTTCATTCACCCTGGTCACATTATCTGTTTTCCATTCTCTTATTCCATTTAGAGTTTCTATATTTTGAAAATCATAAAATAGTCTGCTACAGTCTGAAGGAAAGTATATCTCATCTGCCTCACTCCACCAATATAATGTACCAGAATTAATGTTTAATCCACCAAGAAACCATAAATTATATATTGCCTGTTTCCCAACATCTTGTTCAAACCACATATATATTGGTTTATCAGAATTTTCAGTAGAAACGACTGTCCCCTTTTCTTGTGCTTGAGTACTATTACCTTTAAATTTTTCTATTTTGGTTACTTGTGCTCCAGGTACATTAGAACTGTTCAAATATATAGCTATCCAACCTAACTGTTCTTCATTAAGTGAATCTATTGCTTCCTTGTTCATAGCCATCAATTCTTCTTGATTCGTTGTACTCGATAAAAGATTATGTGCAGCAGAACTATCTAGTGTAGCTTTTGTTAATCCATCCTTTTTTATATTATTTCCATTTTCTAATACTTCTCCACTACTTTCAATTACAAATTTGTAATCTTTTACGCTAACATACAAATCAAAATCTTCTCCATCGACAGAAGCTCCATCAACATTGTTTTCTATATTTTCTTTTACTTTAGCAGCACTTAATTTTCCATCTAGTTCATAACTTCCCAACACTTCTAGTTTTAGTTGATCTTTAATTTCTGCTAATTCAGTTTGTATTTTTGCATCTGAAGCTCTTTGTAATAGTCCATTTTCCCCTGTCAAACTTGTAATTGTTACTCCTGCTAGAATAAGAAGTACAATTATTGTAATAACTAAAGCTATAAGTGTAATAGCTTTGTTTTGTCTTAAGTAACTTTTCATTATTATTCCAACCTTTCAATTTTCTTTTATTATAATCTATATTTATAACATTTTGTACTTTTTGTCAACTCAGATAAGCCCATATATATGAAATATATATACGGGCTTAGGGTTTCTAGCTTTTATTACATTTTTATTACATTTTTATTGCATTTTATAATTAGTCATCATACTCAATATAGCCTAATTCGTCTTCATCATCTTTTATAGCATTCCTTTCTTCATACTCATATTCGTAGTCTTCCTCTTTTGGTGGCTTTACAGCTTTACGTTTTCTTGTTTGCTTTTCCTGTTTCTCTATTTTTTCCCTTTTCTCCTTTATTTTTTCTTTTTCTTTTTCAGCCTCTTTCTTAACGTTTTTTTGTATTTCTTTTACTATTTCCTGTGTTTGTTCTTTTTTGTTTTGTATGCATTTATTCATTGTTGAATTTGCTTTTTCTATTAATTCTGGAACATAGTCTAGTAGTTTATCCAAACTTGAGGAATGATTTACAGGCAATAATTTAACATTATTTCCTTGCACAACTAAAAATGCTATTGGATTTATACTAACTCCTGCTCCTGAACCACCTCCAAATGGTAATCTGTATTGAATGGCTTCTTCTTTATCTTTTTTAGTATATTCATCTACAGTTTCGCCTTTAAATTCACTTCCTCCTGCAGCAAAACCAAATGATACTTTTGAAATTGGAATTATAATTATATTGTTTGAGGTTTCAATTGGTTCTCCAATAATTGTATTAACATCTACCATATCTTGTATGCTATTCATAGCTGTAACCATAAGACCTTCTATTGGATGTTCTGACATTTTTATTCACTCTTCCTTTCTTATTTAAGATATATATTATATAAATAATATGTATCAATTTTGTTTCGAATATACAATTAAATTCCAAATTAAGTAAATTTTTGTTTATATATAAAGGTGTTATTGTAAATTTATTATTTTTAGAATTAGCTATTTGTTTTTTTAAGAGCAACCCAAGAATGCTTGAAATTGCAGCCACAATGTATGATGTAAGCACTGCATCATCTGTTCCTATATTGGCTACTAAATTAATATAAGTTATTTTAGGTAAATATTTTTTAGCTTTTTTTATATTATTAAGTTTTAAATTTTTGTTATTTTTTAATGCTTCAAAATCAAATTTTTTTAAGCTAGTTTTTATTTTGTTTTTTATATTCAAGTTTTCTAGCTTTTCTTTTGTAATTTGCAAATTTAAAAAACGTACTTTTCTTAATCCCCATAAAGATATTGTTATTTTATAGTCTCTATCTATAAATCTTTCCTTGTATTTTTCAGTTGATATTTTAAAATTTCTTATTTCTACTTTTAATGTTGAAAGCAAAATTATTTCTACAATTACTATAGTTAAAAATATTAAAACATAAAAAAACAATACTATCACCTCTTTTCAAAGGATCTAGTATTATTTTTTCCATTTATTTCTTATTTAATCAATAATTTATATTGTTTTAATTATGCACTTTTTTCAGATTTTGTTTTCTCAACTGTTATATCTCCAAATGTTTCGTCTTGTTGTGTTTGTACTTTACTTCTTCTTGATAATTCAAGCAATCCAGAAAATGCTGTTACTACTTCTTGTTTATTGTGTTTTTTTATAGAAAATAGTTTATTAAATACAAATCTTTTTTGTTTAACTAAAACTTTAACCATTTCTCTAACTTTACTTGCTACAGTATAGGTTTCTGTAATAGCTATTTTTTCTATATTTTGAGCATTTTGGTTTACCTTTACTTCGTTTATCTGCCATAACTTCTCGTATAAACTTGGTATAATGTCTTTATCATAATCGTCTTCTAGTTTTCTTTTAGGCAATTCAATATCTTCTGGCAATCTATAGAATCTATTTGAATAAATCTCAAAATTTTCCTTTAATTTTACACTTGCATCTTTATATTTCTTATATGCTATTATTCTCCTAATAAGTTCTTCTTCTGTTATTTCTTCTGTTTCTTCATCTTGTTTTGGAAGAAGATTTTTTGACTTTAAAAACAATAATGTTGAAGCCATTACTAAAAATTCACTAGCAATTTCAAGATTTAATTCTTCCATTTCTTTTAAAAATTGTATATATTGGTCTGTTATATCATTTAAGTTAATATCATATATGTCAAGTTTATTTTTATCTATTAAATGACATAATAAGTCTAGTGGGCCTTCAAAATTATCTATTTTTATAGCATATTTATTTGTCTCTAATGTTAGTATGTTTGGCATTTCTACTCTCCGTTTTCCTATTATTTCAATTCATCTACAGCAGCTTCTATACTTTCTTGTCTATATCCTTTTTTATATAAAAACTGTTTTATTTCGTCTATATCCATAGAAGTGGATTTTTTTATAGCAATTCTTGTTGCTGAATTTGTTTCATATTCATCTAGCTCATCACTATGATTATACATATAGTCTTCGACTAAGCTTTTATTTAGTCCCTTTGCAAGTAGTTTATATTTTACTTCTTTAAGTGATAGGCTTTTTAGAGCAATAAATTCATTTATTGCTCTATCTATGTAATCTTCATCATTTATATAGCCTGCTTCTTTTAAGTATTCTATAATATCTTCTAGCATGTTTTCATCTATTGTTTTAGAAAACTTGTTTTTTATTTCTTGTTCAGTACGTTTTTTAAACATTATGTACTTTAATACTCTTGTTTTTTCTTTGTCAAATTCTTCTACATTGTACATTTATTATTCCTCGTCCTCATCAGGTTCTTTTTCTTCACCTAAACTTTGTTCAAAAGCTTTTGCAAAATTGTCTCTAACTTTTTGCTCAACCTCTTTTAGGATTTCTGGATTTTCTTGTAGATATTTTTTAACATTTTCTCTACCTTGACCAATTCTATCACCATCATAGCTAAACCAAGAACCGCTCTTTTCTATTATGTCTAAGTTTACTGCCATATCAAGTATGTTTCCAGCCTTTGATATTCCTTCTCCATAAACAACGTCAAATTCTGCTTCTCTAAATGGTGGTGCAACTTTGTTTTTTACAACCTTAACTCTAACTCTATTTCCTTTAAATTCTCCATCTTGTTTAATGTTTTCTATTTTTCTTATGTCTAGTCTTACAGATGCATAGAATTTAAGCGCTCTACCACCTGTTGTAGTTTCAGGATTTCCAAACATAACTCCAATTTTTTCTCTTAATTGGTTTATAAATATAAGTACTGTTTTAGATTTATTAATAGCTCCTGCTAATTTTCTTAGTGCTTGTGACATCAGCCTTGCTTGAAGTCCCATATGAGAGTCTCCCATATCTCCATCAATTTCTGCCTTTGGAACTAAGGCTGCAACAGAGTCAACAACTATAACGTCCAAAGCACCGCTTCTAACTAATGCCTCTGTAATCTCTAATGCTTGCTCACCTGTATCTGGTTGAGATACTATTAAATCATCTATATTTACTCCTAACTTTTTTGCATATACAGGATCTAGTGCATGTTCTGCATCAATAAAAGCAGCTTCTCCACCCATCTTTTGTGCCTCTGCAACAACATGTAATGCAAGTGTTGTTTTACCAGATGATTCTGGTCCATATATTTCTATAATTCTGCCTCTTGGAACTCCTCCTATACCTAACGCAATATCCAAACTTAATGCTCCTGTTGGTATTGCTTCTACCTCCATAGCTTTAAATTCTCCTAATTTCATAACAGAACCTTTTCCAAATTGTTTTTCAATTTGTCCCATTGCCATTTCTAATGCTTTCTTTTTTTCTGTATTTTCTTCCATAAATATTCCTCCTAAATTTCTTAAACTTTTGTTTGGTATTTTTATTATATACCAAATTTTTGTTTTGTCAATACTTTTTTAAAATTTTTATTTGTACCAATTCTCTATATTATAAAACAGGTTGTACCAATTAGGGGTCACTTCCCCTGCAAGACCTGTATTGTATATTGCAACATTTTTGCTAAAATATAAACTGATATATGGTACATCACTTTTGTATATTTCTTTTAATCTTTTGTACTTTTCTTTCAAAGTGTTTTCATCTGTAGAATTGCTAACTTCTTTCATTATATCAGCTACTTCTTTGTTAGAATAATTTGCCATGTTATCTTCACCAAAATATGTAGTTAAATTTGGACTTGTAGATACATCTGATACCATTAAAACCATATCGTAATTCTTAGAATTTAGGTTATTGTTAAAATGTGAATCTCCTACAGCTTGAATATTTACTCCAATTCCTTCCTGTGCTAGTTGATTTTGTATAACATTTGCAATATTAACCCTTGTATTATCACTAGCTTTTACAAGCAAATTTACAACTAATTTTTCAGTTCTACGGTTTGCTGTTCTTTGCCAATTGCCTCTTCTAAGCGTCCAACCAGCTTCCTCTAATATTTTATATGTATTTTCTGGATTATACGTCGAGTTTCCGTCTTCTTTATTATCTAACCAACTGCCATAACTTAATGGAAAATCAGATGTGTAATACTTTCCTCCAAAAACATTTCCTACTATATTATTTTTATCTATTCCTGACAATATTGCTTTTCTAACTTCCGTGTTTACAAGTAATCCACTTTTTGTATTAAGTACTATAAAGCCATGCTCTCTTCCTACATATTCTTTCTTGCTGTAACCTAAAGTTCCAATATAATCTGTATAACTTAAATTTGAGGTATTTAAAAAATCTATATTTCCCATTTTGAATGAATTATACACTTCTGCCATAGATGAATTTGTATTTATTGTAATCTTTTCCAATTTTGAATTTTTATTACTGTTATTCCACCAATTATCATTTTTCTCAAGTATAATATTACTATCTGTTGTTTTGCTTATTTTAAAAATTCCTGTTCCAACAGGTGCCTTATTTTTTTCAGTGTTAGAAAAGTTTTCTCCATCATAATATGTTTTAGACATAATTGGAAATGTTAAATTGTATTCAAAGAATGGTATTTCTCTGTCTAGTTTAATTTTGATTGTATGTTCATCAACTTCATCTACACCAGTAACATATTGAACATTATATGAATAAATTGATTCTACCTCTTTTAATTTATCTATTGTAAAGCGAACGTCTTGACTAGTAAATTTTTCACCATTAGCCCAATTGACATCTTCTCGTAATTTTATTATATAAGAATTACCGTCTGTTTTTGCCCATTCTACTGCTAAGCATGGTTCTGCTTTAAAATCCTGTGTTATATTAACCAATGGCTCATATATTAGTTTACTTACATCTTGTACATTTTTATTTTTGCTTAATATTGGATTTATATTATCAAGTCCAGCAACTGCTACTCTAATTTCCTTAGTTATTTCTTGAAGTTGTGCAGCATTAGAGTTACTAGCAGTACCATTTTTTTGATCGTCATTATTATTTACTTTATATACAGCAAAAATTAAAAGAACTGCTATAATTACAAAAAAGATATATTTAATAATATTACTTTTCATTATTCACTCCTATACACGTTATAATATATTAAAGTTGTAAAAAATGCAATAAGTTAATTATAAAAATAACAAAAAGGGCAAGTTAATTTAACAAAAAGTTAATTAACGAGCCCCATATAATCTTAAATCTTATTTTCTTGATTCAATTATAAGTTTTATACCTGTTCTATCTTCTCCCTCTACTTCTACTTCTGCAAAAGCAGGTATACAAACTAAATCTACTCCTGATGGTGCTACAAAGCCTCTTGCTATCGCTACTGCCTTTACTGCTTGGTTTAGAGCTCCTGCACCAATTGCTTGCATTTCCGCCCTTTGTGATTCTTTAACCAGACCCGCTATAGCTCCTGCTACAGAATTCGGATTTGATTTTGATGAAATTTTTAAAATTTCCATTTTCTTTTGCCTCCTATAATTTATTTTTTGTTGCAACTTTTACATTGTGTATTTTACAATATATGGAATTATTTGTAAAGTGTTTTTGGAAATTTTTTCAAGTTTTCATCGCAAAAAAATTATATAAATAGCAAATTATAAGATTTTTGTTTATAATTTGATTATATTCTTGTTATATTAGTTACTTTAAAGTCGTTTTCATCAACCTCAAAAATACAACCATTAAGTATACAAGATCCACTTGCAATTTTATATCTTTCTGGAAGTGTAGTTTCAAATCTTTTTATAGATGCTTCTATGTCCATTCCTATTACAGAATTTTCAGGGCCAGTCATGCCAATATCAGTAATATAGCCTGTTCCTTTTGGTAAGATTTTTTCATCAGCAGTTTGTACATGTGTATGTGTACCAAACAATACAGTTACATATCCATCTAAGTATCTACTCATTGCAATTTTTTCAGCAGTTGCTTCTGCATGAAAATCAACTATAATCATATCTACTTCATTTTTAATCTTTAAAATTATTTTTTTTGCAACCTGAAATGGATTTTCAGAAAGAACATTCATGTCTACTCTTCCTATTAGATTAATAACTGCAATTTTCTTTTCACCACATTCGTATATACCATACCCTTTGCCTGGAAGTCCTTTGCTATAATTTGCTGGTCTTAAAATTTTTGAGTCATTTATAAAGCTAAACACATCTTTTTTAGCCCAAGTGTGATTTCCAAGTGTTACAACATCTGCTCCTGCTTTTAATATTCCTTTATAATTCTTTTCGTTTATTCCCATTCCTCCTGCAGCATTTTCTCCGTTTACAATTACAAAATCTATATTGTTTCCTTCTTTTATTTTTGGAAGTCTTTTTCCTAATTCTTCCACTCCCGCTTCTCCAACTATATCTCCTACAGCCAATATTTTCAAATTAAATCCCTCTTTCTTATTTCATTTTTTCTTTCATTCGTACTAATGTGTTTAACGCATCTATTGGTGTTAATGCATTTAAGTCAATCTGGTCAATTTCATGAGCTATTTCTGCTAACTTATAATTAAACATATCAAACTGCCCTTCCACCTGTTTTTTTCCTCCGTCCCCAAAAGCAGCTTTATCTTTTTTGTCTCGTAATATACTCTTTCTTTCTAATGTTCTTAATATTTCGTTTGCTTTTTTTGTAACATCTTTTGGAACTCCAGCAAGTTTTGCTACATGTATTCCATAGCTTTCATCTGTTCCACCTTTAAGAATTTTCCTTAAAAAGATTATGTCTTCACCTTTTTCTTTTACAGCAATTTGATAATTTTTTACTCCATCTAGTCTATTTTCTAGTTCTGTTAGTTCATGATAATGTGTTGCAAATAGCGTTTTTGCTCCACATTTTTCTTTGTTTGCAATAAAATCTGCAACTGCCCATGCAATTGAAAGTCCATCATAAGTTGAAGTTCCTCTTCCTATCTCATCAAGGATGACTAAACTATTTTTAGTAGCTTCTTTTAAAATGCTTGCAACTTCCATCATCTCTACCATAAATGTACTTTGTCCCATGCTTAAGTCGTCTGATGCTCCAACTCTTGTAAATATTTTGTCTACAACACCTATTTTTGCGCTTGATGCTGGAACAAAACTTCCAACTTGTGCCATAAGGGTGATTAGTGCAACTTGTCTCATATAGGTAGATTTACCTGCCATGTTAGGTCCTGTAATTATTGCTAACCTATTTTCGTCTTTATCTAAATATGTATCATTTTCTACAAAGTTTCCTGTTGGTAGCATTTTTTCTATAACAGGGTGACGTCCATCTTTTATATCAATTATTCCATTTTGTTTAACTTCTGGCATACAATAATTCATATCTTCTGCAACTTGTGCAAATGAAGTAAGCACATCTAATGTGGCAACCACTGTTGCTGATAATTGAAGTCTTTTAATGTTTTTTGATATTTTTTCTCTTACCTCAGTAAAAGCATTATATTCTAAGTTAACAACTCTTTCTTCTGCACCTAATACTTTATTTTCTATATCTTTTAGTTCTTCTGTAATATATCTTTCCGCATTTGTTAATGTTTGCTTTCTTATAAATCTATCAGGTACCTGAGATAAAAATGATTTTGTAACTTCTATATAGTAACCAAATACTTTGTTAAAGCCCACTTTTAAATTTTTTATTCCTGTTTTTTCTCTTTCTTCTGCTTCAATTTTTATTATCCAATTTTTGCCATCAGTTGTTGCTCTTTTTAATTCATCTATTTCCGGGTCATACCCCATCTTTATTATACCACCGTCTTTTATACTTATAGGTGGCTCATCCACTATTGATTTTTCTATCAATTCATGTATATCTTGTAATTCGTCTAAGTTTTCATACAATTCTTTTAAATAATCACTTTTACAATTACTTAAAGTTTGTTTTACATTTGGAAGTTTGGCAAGAGAACTTTTTAAAGAAATCATATCCCTTGCATTTGCATTACCATATGCCATTTTTCCCGCTAATCTTTCTATGTCATACACTTTTTTAAGACTATCTATTACATCCCCTCTAAGCATTATCTCTTCTTTTAGTTCTTTTACCGCATTCAAACGCTTATTTATCTCTACAACATCTATAAGAGGGTCATTAAGCCATCTTCTTAGTAATCTTCCTCCCATAGATGTAGATGTTTTATCTAATACCCAAAGCAAAGTTCCTTTTTTACTTTTATCTCTTAGCTTTTCTGTTACTTCTAAGTTTCTTCTTGCATTTATATCTAATGACATATACTTAGATATATTATATATAGTAATTTTATTTATATGCTCTAGGCTTGTTTTTTGCGTTTGTTTTAAATATTCTAATAAAGCATTTATTGAAGCTATAGCAATAGTTTTTTCTTCTATGTCTTCTATTTTATTATTACTACTATCAACTAAGTTAAATCTTTCTTTTATTGTAGTAAAATCATTAGAGAAGTATTCATCTCCAAATTTTGTAACATATATTTCAAATCTTTCTTTTATTTTATTCATTTCTTCTTTGCAGTCATACATCATACTGTTTACTACAAGTTCTGCTGGATTGAATCTTGCAATTTCATCTAATACAAGAGAAAAGTTATTTGTTTGTTTTACTTCTGAAGCATAAAATTCTCCAGTTGAAACATCACATAAGCTTATTCCAAAATATATGCCTGTTTTAAATATAGACATTATATAATTGTTTTTTCTTTCTTCTAACATGTTTGATTCTACTATTGTCCCAGGTGTTACTACTCTTATTACGTCTCTTTCTACCATACCTTTAGTTGTTTTTGGATCTGTTAATTGTTCACATATTGCAACTTTATATCCTTTTGCAATTAGTTTTGCAATGTAACTTTCTGCTGCATGATGAGGAACTCCACACATTGGTGCGCGTTCTTCTTGTCCACAATCTCTACCTGTTAATGTTATTTCTAGCTCTCTTGATGCTGTTATTGCATCATCAAAAAACATTTCATAGAAATCACCTAATCTATAAAACACTATACAGTCTTCATATTGTTTTTTTGTTTCAAAATATTTTTGCATCATTGGTGAGTATTCTGCCATGTTAATTCCTCCTATTTTCACATGGCTATTGTATTACATTTCGACCAATTTTGCAACAGGATTTTGCCTTATGTCATAAATTTTAGTAGATTTTTCTATATTCGAAATAATAATTTTTATCGAAAAACTTTGGATAACCTCTTGGAAATAATTGAATTGTATTCAAATCATTGTATGCACTCTCTAAAATAAGTATTTCATACACTTCTATAAGCTATTTTTTTCTCCATTTTATTAAAATGTTTTATAACTTCCACAATTGTATATGCTCTTACTTTTTTTAGATTCTTTATGAAACCATATAGTGTATGAATTACAATTATTATAGTATGGCTTCATTCATATGCCAAGAAAATTTGTTTGTCAAAAATCGACATACATAATGTGCTAGACAGACATAAGGCCTGTCTAGCACATTATACTATTTTCATTTTTTACTTTGTGCCATGTTTTAGTTTCTAGCAGAAACTGGATTTTAGATTATTTTGGAATACAAACTATAGGACGAAAGCCACCGCTGACGTCACGCGCATAGTAGCTACTAACACTGCCGCTAAAGTACACGATCCTCACGAGGTTAGCGTTGGTAGACGACGGAGAAGCCAGCCAGTATCCATATGCTTTTGTACTTTCTTCTATAAACCACATATTTGTTGATGTTCCAAAAAAGTTATTTCCAGTTTCTGGGCTTAGTGCTTTATATCCAGTTGTATTTGAATTACTACTTGATAGTGTTGTATAATCTGTCATTTGAGTATGTCCTGATACTGCATTCCATGATAGTGATAACATTTCTATTGTGGGTCCTCCTATAGCATAAGCCCCACTTACTCCATCTGCAAAACTAGACCACTTATTTGTATCCATCATATATGCTACTGCACATATATTAGTATTTGTACTACTTGAATTTGCTGCTACCCATTTTAAGTAATTTGTGGTCAAGTATTGGCTTCCTGCTGTCGCTGTAAATGCTGTGGATGATGAACCATTTTTGTATATTGTTCCAGCTGTTAATACTCCATCATTATATGAACTATTACAGAATTCTGCGCAATATGTTGCAAATTGATCTGTTGTACTCGTTGATTTTACTAAGTCTGTTGCTGTATATGTTACCCCATTTACAGTGCTTCCATTACAAGGTAGTTCAGCATTTGGCACATAATCGCTTGCTATCAAATAGTAATTGCTACTATCTGCATAGAATAGTTGCCAATTAATACTTGGATGACTTGTTGATTTATATGTTGTTGTTTGTCCATATAATGCACTTAAATCACTTACTGTACTTAAGTCTGTGTCTCCTACTTTTAATGTTGCTCCTCCTGCTGGTGGATTGTCACCATCTTCTATTGTTACTTTTCCATTTTCATCAACTGTATAACTGTATCCTTTATATGTTCCTGAAATTTGGTTTCCACTTGCTGTTGCTCCTTGTATTTTAGCAGCTACTTCACTTGCAACATATCCATTTTGTTCAGTCATGCTTTCCAT
>JAFWIH010000014.1 GCA_017533795.1 Clostridia bacterium
TAGATACTTATTTATCTTTACAAAATAATCTTTTTTTTTACATTTAATTGACACACATAACTATTGGTGATACTATTAATATAGTAGACAATAAGGAGTGTTAGTATGGAAAAAGTATTTAATTTAGTAAAGAAAACAATTATTATTTTTCTTGTTTTTTTCGTATCACAAACAAACACAAAAACAATTCAAACGGATAGAATTATTCATAAGGAGGCAGACCCATCACAGTGGACAGCAGTTGATGGACTTGGAAGAACTATTAGTAATAATGATGGCAAAAGCTCTATAAAAAACACAAATAATCAAAAAGAAGTAGGAATATTTTTTTGGAATTGGCATGACACTGAAACAATAATGTATATAAGAGATAGCTGGAGTACATTGCCACCAGAAGAGGCATTTAAATTATTTAAAAAAGTTGAACCATACAATATTCAAAATGCACTTGACAAATATCCCAAGGCAGATCCCTATAACCCAAATAGTGAAGTGTGGGAAGGACGTGTGGGCCATTTTTGGTGGAATGAGCCTATATACGGTTATTATTTAAATAATGATTATTGGGTATTAAGAAAGCAAGCAGAATTATTAGCTGATGCAGGAGTAGATTTTATATTACTTGACTACACAAATAATTCTGGAGTTGGTAGTAGTTTCACAAATCAGCGAAATAGTGAAAAAAAATACATAAGAACAGACCCAAAAGGCTCAAGACAATTATATTCAGAAAATAGATTTAGCTATTGTTGGGATTGGCATCCATTATTTACCGCATTTCAACAAGCTAAAGCAGAAGGAGTAAATGTTCCAAAAATAGGTTTTATGCTTTCATTTGAAGCGGGATCAAGCAAAGGAACAAATGATATGCTTTTGTGCTTATATGACTCATTATACAAAGATGGAAACTATAAGGATTTATGGTATAAAAAAAATGGAAGTAGCAAACCACTCATTATGTCATATTCGCCAGATAAAACTAGTTATGCAAAATTTAGCTCATCAGATCAAAATAAATTAAAAGAAATAGAATCATTTTTTGAATTTAGAAGTTCAGGTACGACAAATGTTGGTTCAGTAATAGATGTAAAACCTGTCGAAAAAGGCTGGATGTGGGAAAGTTTATATCCACAAAGTTATGGAACAGTATCTGGAAAAATAGAAGAAGTTTCGGTATCTCCAGCTCAAAATGTAGGATATAATAGTAATGGAACGAGTAGAGGAGCTGCCATGAATAGTAGCAACAGTAGAGGCAGAAACATGCCTAGAAATGATAAATCAGTAACAAGCAATTCAAAATACAAAAAATATACGGGAAACTATTCATATAAGTATAGAAATAAAGAGATAACAGTAAATGATAAAACAAGCAATAATATTCTATATGGAAGAAATTTCCAGCAGCAGTGGGATTATGCAATAAGCCTAGATCCGGATGTCGTATTTGTAACGGGATGGAATGAATGGGTAGTAGGAAAAAATACAGATGCTGGAACAGGAAAAACAGTATTTGTAGACCAATATAATGATCAAAAATCAAGAGATATTGAACCAAGTAAAGGTAAATTGAAAGATTATTATTACTATCAATTGGCGGATAACATAAGGAAATTTAAAGGGGCAAGTAAATTAACAAGTCAAACATATAAAAAGACAATAGATATCACAAAAAAAGAACAATGGGACGATAAAAAAATAATAAGCTATGATCATTATACAAAAGAAAAAAATAATTCTAGATATAGGAATACATGTAGATGGGGATCTGGTGCACCATGCAATTCATATATCAACAACACTTTTAAAAACGACCTAAAAACCGCAAAAGTATCATATGATGGAGCAAATATATATTTCTATATAGAAACCAATGAAGCATTTAAAGATTATAAAAATAAAACAAGACTACTTATAGATACAATAGAACATATAACAAATACATCGACTAAAAACTGGGAAGAATTTGAATACATATTAAACAGAGAAGGAGCTACTGACACAACACTTAGATTAGAGAGAAGTAAAGGTGGCTGGAACTGGGAGAAAGTGGCAGACGTAGAATATACAGTAGATAATAACGTCATGCAAGTATCAATTCCAAGAAAATATCTAGAACTAACATCAAACAATATAAAATTCAACTTTAAATGGACAGATAATAACTTAACAAACGGAGATATAATGACATTGTATACAGACGGAGACGCTGCACCAGGAGGAAGATTTGCCTTCCACTTTGAAGGATTAGCTCCAATCAATAGTGTAAATATAAAATATCATGTTAATGGAGGAAGTCTATCAAAAACACATGGAAGTAATATAGGAAAAACCGGAAATTATATTACTGTGGATAACTCCGACATAGTTAAAAAACTATACTACAAAGAAAAAACAACATCTGACGGACTACCAAATTACAATAACAAAGGAGCTATAAACATAGAAAGAAAAGGGTATAAAACATTATCAGGACAAGAATTTATCGATGCAGATGGTAAAACATATGGTCAAGCAAAAGTATACTCATCAGAAGATTTTTGCGATATATTGCAAGAAAGCTGCACAAAAGAACTAAAAGTAAATTGGACGCCAATAGAATATAAAATAGTATATAAAATAAATGGTGCGACATTTGGCTCATCACATCCAACTACTGGTAAATACAACTCAGTAATAAATATAGATAATCCAACGAAAAAAGGCTACACATTTACAGGTTGGACAGCATCGAACATCAATAATTCTACCTCGAGAATAGGAAGCACAAAAACGACCGTATCAGATAACTGGGATGGAGCTAATCCGACAAAAAACAAATACTTTAAAAATCTTTCGGCAACTGATAAAGCAGAAATAACAATGACAGCAAATTTTACACCAATAACATACAAAATAACATATAATTTAAACGGTGGAACAAATCCTAATAACAGAGCGAGTTATACTGTGGAAACAGCCAACTTTACACTTACAAATCCAACAAAAAAAGGCTACACATTTACAGGCTGGACTGAAGAAGGCAAAGAAGAAAAAGTAAAAACAGTCACAATAGCAAAAGGAACTACAGGAAACAAAACATTTACAGCTAATTGGACACCTACAAATTATAAAATAACATATAATTTAAATGACGGAGAAGACCCAAAAAATCCAGAAAAATACACGATAGAAACAAATACATTTACCCTAAAAAATCCAGTAAAAGATGGCTACACATTTACTGGCTGGACAGGTTCAGGATTAAGCTCAGAAAGTAAAGAAGTAAGCATCACAAAAGGAACAATAGGCAACAAAGAATATACGGCAAACTGGAATATAAACAAACTAATTATTAGATTTTTAATGAATGGTGGAACACTTTCAGAAAAACATGGAAGTACAATTTCAACATCAGGAGACTATATTACTCTAAACAATTCAAAAAATATCCAAACAGTTGAATATAATTCATCTCTACCATCAGCAGGACTGTCAAACTATAATAATTCAGCAGCTATAAACATAGAAAAGAAAGGTTACAAAGCAGTATCAAAAAAAGAATGGATTGATACAAAAGGAAATACATTCGATCAAGCAGTTCAATACAAACAAAGCGACTTTTGCGATGTTACAAAATCAAACTGTACTATCGACTTAAAAGTAAATTGGACACCGGTTACATATAAAATAACCTATAATTTAAATGGAGGGACAAATCCAAATAATCCAAAAAATTATACTGTGGAAACAGAAACATTTAACATTAATAACCCAGTAAAAGAAGGATTTACATTTAGTGGCTGGAAAGATGAAAAAGGAAACGTAAATGCAAACGTAAAAATTACAAAAGGCACAGTGGGAAATAAAACCTTAGAGGCATTATGGGAACCTAATAAATATCAAATAACTTATAACACTAACGGTGGAACAACTTTGCCAGTTCAAACAGTTAATTATCAAGCACAAATAGAAGAGCCAGAAGCCCCAACCAAAGCAGGCTATACATTCACAGGATGGTACGAAGATCAAGCCCTAACCGAGCTCTATACATTTAACGAAATGCCAAATAAAAACATAACACTATACGCTGGATGGAAGGCAAACACATATACGATAACATATAAGATGAACGGTGGAACAAATAATAAAAGTAATCCATCATCATATCAAACAGGAGAGGAAAAAACACTACTAACCCCAACAAAGACAGGATACACATTCAAGGGTTGGTATACAGATAGTGCTTTTAAAAACAAAATAGAAAAAATAACAAGCAACATGAATAAAAACATTACAGTATATGCAAGCTGGGAAGCAATAGAATATCAAATAACCTTTAATTCAAATGGAGGAAGCGCTGTAAGTCCAATAAAAGGAATATACAAAACAAAGATAGAAGAGCCAGAAGCTCCAACCAAAACAGGATATACATTCACAGGATGGTACGAAGACCAAGCTCTAACCGAGCTCTATACATTTAGTCAAATGCCAAACAAAAACATAACACTATATGCAGGATGGACATCAAACGCATATACGATAACATATAAGATGAACGGTGGAACAAATAATAAAAGTAATCCATCATCATATCAAACAGGAGAGGAAAAAACACTACTAACCCCAACAAAGACAGGATACACATTCAAGGGTTGGTATACAGATAGTGCATTTAAAAACAAAATAGAAAAAATAACAAGCAACATGAATAAGAATATTACAGTATATGCAAGCTGGGAAGCAATAGAATATCAAATAACCTTTAATTCAAATGGAGGAAGCGCTGTAAATCCAATAAAAGGAATATACAAAACAAAGATAGAAGAGCCAGAAGCTCCTACAAAAACAGGATATACATTCACAGGATGGCACGAAGACCAAGCTCTAACCGAGCTCTATACATTTAACGAAATGCCAAATAAAAACATAACACTATATGCAGGATGGACAGCAAAAGCTAATGTTATAACATATAAGATGAACGGTGGAACAAATAATAAAAGTAATCCATCATCATATCAAACAGGAGAGGAAAAAACACTACTAACCCCAACAAAGACAGGATACACATTCAAAGGTTGGTACACAGATAGTACTCTTAAAAACAAAATAGAGAAAATAACAAGCAGCATGAATAAGAATATTACATTATACGCTGGATGGACAATTAATAAATATCAAATAACCTTTGATTCAAATGGAGGAAGTACTGTAAATCCAATTACACAAGAATATAATACAAAAATAGAAAAACCTACATCACCAACAAAAGAAGGATATTTATTCATAGACTGGTACACAGATGAACAGTTAACAAAGACATATACATTTAGTAAAATGCCAAATAAAAATATTACTCTATACGCAGGATGGGAAGAAAAAATAAATATAGTTAGCTTTAATACATATGGAGGAAGTGAACTTTCACAAATTTCCATAAAAGATGGTGAAAAACTAGTAGAGCCTAAAGCGCCAGAAAAAGAAGGTTATACATTCGTAGGATGGTATACAGATGAATCATTCTCTACAACATATAACTTTGATACAGCAGTAAAAAATGATCTAAATCTATATGCAAAATGGAACATAAAAAAATACACAATCACTTATAACACGAATGGCGGAAATAATATTGAAAAAGCCGAGGTAGAATATGGCAGTAAAATAGAAAACCTTCCAACACCAACTAAAACAGGTTATACATTCCAAAAATGGACACTAAATAAAACTACACAAGCACCACCAGAAACAATGCCAGCAAAAAATATAACCCTAAAAGCAAATTGGAAGCAAAATGAATATACAATAGCCTTTAATACTAATGGTGGAAATGAAATAAATTCAATTACAGAAAAATATAATGAAAATATAGAAGAAATTCAAACACCAGTAAAAAAAGGATACAAATTTGCTGGATGGTATAAAGATAAAGAACTGACCGAAGTATATACACTTACTCAGATGCCTGCTGAAAATATTACACTATACGCAAAGTGGACAGAAAACGAAAATATTATTTACTACGTGACAAATGGTGGAGAACTTGATAAATCTAGTCCAACGACATTTACAACTGGTAGAAAAACAGAATTAAAAGCTCCACAAAAAGATGGATATGAATTCGAAGGATGGTATACAAGCGAGCAGTATAATGAAAAAGTCACAAGTATAAATACAAACAACGATGAAGACATAGTTTTATATGCAAAATGGGCAGATAATAAATATACAATATCTTTCAATACAAATGGTGGAAGTACCATTTCACAGATAAAAGGAAATTACGGCGATGAAATAGAACAGCCAATTAATCCAACAAAAAAAGGATACAACTTTATAGGATGGTATACCGACCCTGAATTAACAGAAGAATATGAATTTGACACTATCCCATCAGAAAACATTACATTATATGCTGGGTGGGTAGAAGAAGACAAAAACATTATTAGATTTAACACAAACGGTGGCAGCAATGTAAACATAATAGAAGCATACGCATTAGACAAAATAGAAAAACCTAATGACCCAGTAAAAGAAGGATTTAAGTTTGCCGGCTGGTTTAAAGACGAACAGTTGACAGAATTATATAGCTTTACAGTAATGCCAACTGAAGATATAACACTATATGCAAAATGGATAACAAACGATGTAAATAAAATAGAATACATTTTAAATGGTGGAAGCAATGATACAAATAATCCAGTAGAATATGAGATAGGAAAAGAAATAATATTAAATAACCCAACAAAAGAAGGATATGTATTTGGCGGCTGGTATACAGATGAAAACTACAGCAACAAAATAGAAAAAATAACTAAAAATATGCAAGGAGATATAAAACTATACGCTAAATGGTATTCGTCAGGACTAATTGTAAATGTTCCTCAAACACTAGCAAATATAAAGACAATTATAATTATTATTGGATCATTGCTACTTACAGTTTCTATTTTAACAATCGCATATA
>JAFWIH010000015.1 GCA_017533795.1 Clostridia bacterium
CTGTAGAAGCTGAACCGTTCTTATATATTGTTCCAGCTGTTAATACTCCATCATTGTATGAACTACTACTTGCAAATCTTGCGCAATATGTTGCAAATTGATTTGTTGTATTTGTTGATTTAACTAAGTCTGTTGCTGTATATGTTACCCCATTTACAGTGTTTCCATTACAAGGTAGTTCTGCATTTGGCACATAGTCACTTGCTATTAAATAGTAGTTGCTACTATCTGCATAGAATAGTTGCCAATTGATACTTGGATGACTTGTTGATTTATATGTTGTTGTTTGTCCATATAAGGTACTTATGTCAGTTGCTGTTTTAATATTTGTGCCTCCGGCAGTTATAGTTGGTCTTGTTGATGCATCTGTAAAGTACCCTGGATTGCTTGTGCCTCCATCTATATGGGCATATGCATGTGTTACATTACTACTACTATATACTGTGCCTGCACCACCGACTAGGTTTGTAGAATAAGTAAACATCTCATTTCCATTTGTCACGGCCGTTGTTACAAAACTGTTAGATGCGTATATTGTAGTTAATTCATTGCATTTGTAAAACATATGTCCCATATTTGTTACATTGCTTGTGTTAAACCCACTTACATCTAATACCCTTACGTTTTGACATTGGTAAAACATACCAGACATATTTGTTACTTTGCTTGTGTTAAATCTACTTACATCTATCGTATTTATATTATTATTATAGCATGCACTAAACATGTAAGACATATTTGTTACTTTGCTTGTATCAAAGCCACTTACATCTATTCTAGTTAAGCCAATACATCCATCAAACATGTAAGACATATCTGTTACTGTACTTGTGTCAAACCCATTTACATCTAATGTACTTATATTAGAGCATCCTTGAAACATGCTAGTCATATCTGTTACTTTGCTTGTGTCAAACCCACTTACATCTAATGTATTTATTTCTTCACAATTGCAAAACATCCACCTCATACTTGTCACATTACTTGTATCAAAGCCACTTACATTTAATGTATTTATTTCTTGACAATTGTAAAACATGAGAGCCATACTAGTTACTTTACTTGTATCAAAGCCACTTACATCTAATGTACTTATACTAGAGCATCCGTTAAACATCCAACCCATATCTGTTACTTTACTTGTGTCAAACCCACTTACATCTAATGTACTTATATTTTCACATAAGCCAAACATTCTTTTCATATTTGTTACTTTACTTGTATCAAAGCCTCTTACATCTAATGTACTTATATTAGAGCATCCGTTAAACATCCAACTCATATCTGTTACTTTACTTGTGTCAAAGTTTGCTAGTTCTATTTGAGCTGTTATGCTGCTATATCCTATATAACTAAATAAATATTGTGATTCTGGATTACCAATTACTCCACCATTTTGTCCTATTACTATTTCATAACCATTTGTCGCATCTCCACTTGCTACCCACATTAATACTTGTCCAGCATTTGCAACTGAAGATACATCCCAGCATGTTGTATTGTTTACTGAATGTCCTGAAATAGATGTTGCAAATGAAACTTTCTTTATTTTGTCTCTTGTTATACTTGTACCTAAAAATGCTCCTGTTGATGAAGCAGATGTATTTGCCTTAAGTGTCATGCCTAGTGTTGCAGTTTCTGTTGTACTGGTTGTAGCAGTCTTTCTAACAACACATCCTGTAGCTGTTGCTGTAGGTTCTGTTATAGATTGATTTGTTTTACCTGTTACTGTTCCATCATAGAAGTAGAATTTTCCCGTGTCTTGTGTAACTCGTACTCCCCATGTTGCTCCTGTAATACTTGGTATAGTTGTGCTAATTGTACTATCATTAGTTCCTAATGTTACTGTTCCTGTTGTTGCATATACACCAACTCCAGCATTTGATTTTATTGTTCCACCTGTAATTGTTGTTGCTCCTTTTTCGTTATTAACAGCTCCTGTTGTTCCTGATGTTCTTGTTATGGTTCCACCGGATATGTTTATTGTTCCTCCTGATGCATTTGGAGTTGTTACAGTATAGTTATTAGCACTTGTTATAGTTCCTCCTGTTATTGTTGTTACACCACTTGTTGCCACATTACAATATACTGCGTATGATTTAGTTGCCGAAATTGCTCCACCATTTATTGTAATATTTCCTAAACTACAAATTGCTTGTGATGTTGTTCCTGTAACTTTTCCACCATTTACAGTTGTAAGTGATGATGAGCTTTTATCATTAAATATTCTTCCTGTTATTGCAGGAGATGTAGTAGATGTTGACCCTGAAGCACCAATTGTTACTGGTCCAGAGCTTGAACCATATATTGCAGTTGCTCCAGTTGTTGTAACTGTTCCTCCTGTTATATATACATGTCCTGCTGCAGCATTTTGTATAGCATAGTTTCCTGCAGAAGATACTGTTCCGCTTGAAATATTTATTGCAGGTGTTGATGTTCCTGTTGCTGTTCCTGTGCTATAAATTGCAATATTTGATGCAGTTGACGAAACTGTAGCACCATTTACATTTAGCTTTCCTGCAGCTCCATTGTTTACTGCTCTGAATGCTCCTGTAACATTTCCTGCACTTAATGTTGCTGTTCCTGTATTATTTAATACATAGTAAGTTGCTGTTGCTGTGTTACTAATTGTTGATGTTCCAGATTTAGTAAATGTACCAGTATTTGTTATAGTGTTAACTCCAGATGCAGTTAATTCTCCTGTTCCTGTTATTGTTAATGTTCCTGCATTTGAAATGGTTTTAGTCATTGTTACTGTGTAACTATTTAAATCTATTGTCAATGTTCTTCCAGATGCTATTGTTGGAGTGCTTGCATCTGATATAGATGCTAATGGTTTTATTGTGTATCCACTTGTTGCTTTAGACGTTGCATCTGCTAAAGTTCCATAATATGCCTTTAATGTACTTCCACTATATGCTCCATAATTTGGCATTACCCAATTAACATATAATGTTACTGTTACATCACCACTACTTAAATCATATCCACATGCTGTTGCCATTGCTGTTGCTTGATATGATGTTGCTGATTGGCTATATGATGTACCAGTTCCATCTGCTTTTGTATTCCATTGTGCTCCTACTTGTCCTGTATATCCTGTTTTTACAATATTTATACTTGTACCATTATAATCATGTAATCCGCTTGTTGCTGCTGTTGCAAATGTAGTTGTACTTACTCCTCCTACTGTACTTCCATAAAAGCCACGTAACATTTTTACATTGCCTTTATATGCAACTAATGAACCAGATTCTGTATAATCCGCACCAGCTCCTGATCCCAACGAACCACCATTCATATCATATTGTACATATAAATAGTTTGGTCTATAGTATAAGTTTAGTACTAAAGATCCATCTGGCAATATAGTTGTTTCAGTTACCGCTCCAGATGATGGTCTTGTTGTAGGTGTACTATTGTTTACAAAACCATTCATATATGTAAATCCTGTTATTGTTTTCTTTAAGTTTGCTAGTGTTAAAGTTGCATCTGTTGTTCCAGTTTTATTCTCACTTGATTCTAATGTATATGTATTGGTTCCATAATCGTGTTTATAATGATTTACAACATATGCCGTATTTGTATTTGGTGTCCATTGTGCAAATAAGTTTCCATTTGCTGTAAAGTTTGTTGCACTTGCTGATGAGGTTATTCTTCCATTTGTTCCTATATACTGTGTTCCACCACTTGCTGCTGTATAGTATCCTTTAAATGTATAACCTGTTTTTGTAGGAACTGTTATTCCATTTGCAGATGTACTCATCTGTGTTGCACATCCACTATCTGTATAATATCCTGTATTATATTTTTCGTATATTGTTGTTGTTCCTGCTGATGTTGCATTTTGGTTATTTAATGTAATTGTATATACCTTAGGTACAAATGTTGCTGTAATTGTTGTTGCAGCTGTTATACTTCCACTTGTTTTTGACCAGCTACTAAATTGATAATTGTTTTTTGCTGTTGCTGTAATTGTTTTTAAGTTTGCTGTTGTTGTTCCAGTTGTTACACCTTTTATTGTTAATTTATTACTACTTGCGCTTACAGTTGCTCCATTAATAACATTATATGTTGCAGTATCTACTGCTCCCATTGCAGTATTATTAACTGCAAATGTTACTGCACGTACTGTTACTGCCTTACTTGCGTTACTACTTGGTGTTGTATAGTTTGTTGTATTACTGTTTACTGCACGTACATATACTGTTCTGCTTCCTGTTGCACCTATTATTGTATCTAAATAGTTTACTCCACTTTCTGCCGCTGTCCATGTAGAATTGTTTATACTTATCTCATATCCAGTTGCATTTCCAGATGCTGTCCAAGTTACTATACCTGCAGTACTTACTGCTACATTTGTTGGAGCAGTAACTGTCTGTTTAGTAATAGTAATTGTGTTACTTCCTGATTTGTCTGCATAGTTTGCACTTCCAGATTTTATATACCAATAAACTGTTGTTGTTCCAACATTTGTCTGTGTTGGCTTTGTTGTTGTTCCTTTTGATGTATAATTGCTAGATGTTAAAGATGTACTTGTACTATAGTATAGCGTACAACCTGTTGGAGTAGTAACATTAAGTGTTATTGAGTGACTATTTCCATCATAAACTCCTGAGTAATCGTCGTTTGTATATGACATAAGTGTTGTTGATGCAGATATTGTTATTGTATTGCTTCCCCACTTATCATTATAGTTTGCATTGTTTGATTCCACATACCAATATACCGTTGTTGTTCCTGCATTTGTCTGTGTTGGCTTTGTTGTACTTGCAACACTTGTATTTGTGTAGTTACTTGATGTAAGCTCTGTTGTTGTGCTGTAATATACTTTTGCTCCACTGCTTGGAACTGTTACATTTAATGTAATTGAATGACTATTTCCATCATAAGCTCCAGTATAGTTTCCAGTTGTTAATGTCATATCTGCTTTATTTACAACTATTTGTTTTGATTGTGTATTTCCTGCTGCATCTTCTGTCCATACATACCATGTTCCAGCAGTTAAATCAGATTTACTTACAGTTTTACTTGCTGTTGCTGTAAATGTTGCCCATCCACTTGTTGGAGCAGTACTACTATTTGTAACTTGCCATCCATTTACTCCGCTTCCTGTATCTTTTAATGTAATGCTCAAGCTTTCTCCATAAGTTATATTGCTTGCTGTAATTGTAGGTTTATCTTTGTCCATTTTTACTGCAATTGTATTTTCTGCTGATGCATTTCCAGCATTATCTACTACTCTATATCTTATAGTAGTATCTCTTGATGCTGTGTATGTTATTGTTCCTTTATTTGAAGATGTATTTAATGCTCTTGTTGTCCATGCACCATTTTCATACCATTGAAATTCTTTAATTCCAGAACCACTATCTGATGATGTTAGTTCTATATATAAATTTGCATTTGTCCATGTTCCTGCTGTATATGCCGCACCTGAACTATTGTTTAACTTAGCTGTTATTGTTGGTGCTGCTGGTGCCGTTTCATCTGCCCAGTTTGTATAAATTGTATGGTTTGTTTCTATAGATACTGGTGTTGTTGATGTTATATAGCTTTCTGGTCCTGCAGTAAATGTTCCTGTACCAATATTACCACAGAAGGTTCCAGTAATAATTTCATACATGCCAATAGTACCATCTGTTTTTTTACAAGGTACATAGTGTCTAACTATATTTCCATTTTCGTAAATACTAAATGAATATAATTTTACTTTTCCATTATAATCTACATCTACTGTACTTGTTCCATTTGATGTTGTTGCCATTAAGAACATATTTACTTTTGAAGTGTTTGTTGTTGTAGCTTCAGCTATTTCTGTCTCAGCACCACTGTCATATTTATAATATCCATCTGTTACATTAAATTCAATTTTATGTCTGGTTGTATCAGCATTTTTTCCTATTGCCTTCCAGTTTCCTGATCCGTCTTTAAATGCATATGAAAAACCTGTTGAACCGTTTATGTACCATTCATATGTAATTGACTCAGCATCAGTATTTGCTCCACGAGCTCCATATAGCCTTTGTTGAGTAGGAGATGTTGATGTAAATTGATAGTCTGCTTTTATACCAGTATTTGGTCCTGGTTTATATCCAGTATCTAGATACTGTGTTCCAGTTCCTTCTATATATTCAAGTTGCTGATATCCTTCTGGTAAGTAGCTCCATCCCTTAAATGTATATCCTTCTTTTGTTGGAGTAGGTAATGTACCGTATGTTCCATTATATGTAACTGTATTATTGGCTGGTGCTCCACTACCACCATTTGCATTATATGTTACCGTATATGTACTTGCTGTCCAGTTTGCAGTTAATGTAGTGTTCTCAGCTCCAAATACATATTTTGTTCCCTTTGTATTTGTAATATTTATTATGTCTGAATATGCTACATAAAATGTTGGTGCTTCCAAGTCAGATTCCTCTACATAAACATGTCCAAATGTTTTAAATGTTCCCGAACTACCTGCGTTCAGTTGATATGCATAAACTTCAAAGCCACCTGTTCCAGCTCTACTCGTTAACCACTCAACAGTTCTGCCAGTTCCTGTAGCATTCATGTTCCATTGGAAATTATATCCAACTGGTAGTTTTGCTATAAATACATGTACATATCGCTGGCTAGCTGCAGAATTTGTTGTTTGTACAAATCCTCCCATTCCAGGTTTTGCTGTTTTGCTAGTTACTACTTTCAGTTCATTGTCTCCAACCCAATTGTCTGTACTTTTTGCTTGTCTTGTTATAGTTACAGTATTATCATTTGCAGTATTATTGTATGCTACTACACCATTATTTCCAGTTGAAAAGTTACCATCTGTATGTAGACTTTGTCCCATCCAACCAGAACCCGATAATGTCCATCCATTAAATGTGTATCCTGTTCGTGAAGGATTTGGTATTGTTTTATCTGTACCATAATTTTGATTAAATGTTTGTGTACTTATACTTCCATTCCATAATCCACCATTTGGATTTACAGTTAATTGATAACTATCTAACGTCCAATGCCCATAGAATGTTGCATTTGCTGTTGGTGTATATGATGTGTTTTGTTTAGTTCCGGCTGTAATGTCTGTATACCATCCTGTAAATGTTGCACCAGTTGCTGTAGCATTAGGTAAATTAATTGTGTTTCCATCTGTTGTTATTATTTCTGTTTGTGAAACTGTTCCTCTAACAGGAACTAAAGTTGTTTTATATATTTTTTTATTAGTTACTGTTCTATTTCCTGCTGCATCCATTACTGCTAAGTAGTATGTTCCCCCATCGTCTACGTTTACATCTATCTTTTTACTTGTTGCACTTGTTATATCTGTCCAGTTAGTATTTGCAGTTGATGGATTTGCTGTTCCCCAATAATATGCTACTACACCTTTATCATCTGCTAAATTTAACGATACTGTTTGGCTTGCTGCAACATTATTTGTTGAAGTTATTGTTGCAGTAGGTGCCGTTGTATCAACGTTAGATACACTTACTTCTTTATATGCTGTATTTCCACTGCTGTCTTTAACCCATATATAGTATGTTCCATTATTTTTTATGTCTCCGACTCTTCTTGTTAAACTATTTGTTGTACTTGTTGTTTTTTCATCTATCCTAGACCATAAGTTTACAACCGATTCTGCTGTACTAGGTCCTGGAATTGAATTATTCCATTTCGTATATGCTCCTATTGCATAAAACCAATTTCCGTGTCCTGTACTACCATTAATATAAGTACTTGCACTTGTTGATAATGCAAGTCCACCCCAATAATTTCCTGTCCAATCTATATGTATTGCTTCATATCCTCCAACTTTTTGGCCTCCCGATACATTTGCAATAGTTGTTGTAATAGGATTATCTGTTTGTAACCATCTATTGTATTGTGTTGCTGATACTTGAGGATATTGTAATAAAAATTCATATTTATTTGAATTATTTATGTAGTTTGCAATATTTCCAAGTACACTATATTTATCAACCGTATCTACTGACTGTGCTTCAGTTGCATTTGAATATAGTAATTTTCCCCAGTGTGTATTATGGTGGAATACTCTTGCCCATGCTGCATCTAGCTCATATTTTGTTTCTGTATGTTGTTCTACATTATCTACAACCGGTATCCACGTTGTTGGTGCAGTTGTGCTTGTTGTTATATTATACCCTGCTATACCTGCTCCATCATCTGTTGCTGTAAAATCAACATAGTTTGCTGTGTCTAAAGTTGTACTAGCTGTTGCGGTTGAAATTACTGGGCTTGTCTCATCTTGCCATATTGCATTTATTGTATGGTCTTTTGGTTGTGTTACTATTGTTGTAGGTTGTATGTAATATGGCTCATATGTTGTAGCCCATGCTCCCTTCTCTAATTGGAAAGTATCTTTGTCATATCTGTTATGTGGAGATGGGTTTTGAGTTACAACTGAAGCCTCAATGTACGCTGCATTTGCTGGTGTTGTAAATGTTATCACAGCTGTATTTGCATAGTTTGCTCCAGCAAGTCTGTTTCCTGCAGCATCATATACTACATATCCTGGAGCAGTTGATTTTCCAGAGTTTGTTATTGTATATGTTGTATTAGGTTCAATGTTTATTTTGTATGTAGAGTATTCTGAGTTAGAAACTGCTGAGCCATCTCCTTGTATATATCCGCTTCTTTCTGGTGTTGCATCTTTGTTAAATAAGTTTTTACCATTCCATCCTTTAAATGTTAAACCTGTTCTTGTTGGAGTTGCTAAGTTTCCATATGCTGCATTGTATGTTACTGTGGTAGTTGCAGGAGAAACTGTTCCTCCATTTGCATTATATGTTACTGTAAATGTTTTTGCATTCCAATGTGCATAATATGTTGTAGCGCTTGCTGGTACTTTTGATGATGTAGTTAGTTTTGTTCCTGCAGATGCTTCAGTATACCATCCATCTATTGTGTACCCTAATTTTTCTGCTGTAGGTAGGTAAATTGCTTCATTGTATTCTTGACTACTTGTTACTTTAAATGATTTTACTGTTATTGGCTGGAATCCAGCTCCAGCACCATTTACTCTGTAGTCTAAACATCCTATTCTCAATCCATTTGTTGCCATACCGCTTACTTCGTAATTTGTTCCAGAAGTTACTTGGTTACTTATTGTAATATCTGTTGTTGTTCCTTTAGCTGTTAATTCATATGTTTGTGTTGCTACATTCCATACAAATTTTACTGTTATATCTTCGTTTGCTGCAATTGTTCCTGCTTTTTTCTCATGTCCATTTGTACCAAGCCATAGTCTTAATTGATTTGATGCATTAAATTCTATGTTAAAGTCTTTTTTGCTTGTACCATTATATCCACCCATTATCAAGTATCTTTTTCCTAATGTGGATACATTTACAACAGTTTCTATCGTGAAATCTTTATCCCAGTTTACCTGGTATCCTGTATTTGATGCAGATTCTAGGTCATATCTTTCATTTATTCCATATTCATATGTAACTGCTGTTACAGGTTTTGCAGCTATATTAAAGTCTACTGTTTTTGTACCTGAACAGTTTCCTGTTCCCATTATTGTTACTGTTTTTGTTCCTATATTTGTAACATCACTTGGATAAGTTAATGTATAATCTGTACCGTTTGAATATATGTTATTTGATGTTGTGTTCTTAACACATGTTGTTATTTCTTTTGCTTCTCCATCATATATGTATGCCCAATTGTTTGTAAGTCTGAAGTTACCAATTGATAACTGTATATTAGCAGAGTCACTTGCCATACCAAAGTTAAAGGCTATATATGTAATTGGTGTTTCAGCTGTAAATGTTAGCTGGTATGTGTTTATATTAGTATTTTTTGCTTTAGGTAAGTATGTAGTTTGTACTGAATTTGCATCATTAGAATTATTTGTTGGAGGTGTTCTTAATGCTTGCATTCCAATGCCATCACGCTCAATTTCAATTGTTGCAGCATATCCTGTTGTGTTTATATAATCACATGAAAATGTATACGATTGTCCTGGTGTTGTGGCAATTGGAAGATATTTTACTTCCCATCCACCAGCACCTCTGTATGCTATATTACTCATTTGTGTTGAAGAATCATAAGTTACATTAAATCTACTTGCATATGTGTCATTGTTTATTTTCCAGTTGTCTATGTTACTAGTTGGTCCTAAAGTTACTTCAACATCAGAATCAGTAATATTTTTAGCACTAACAGTTATTTGTTTATATTGAACATTTCCTGCTCCATCTTTTGCCCATACATACCATGTTCCTGCATTCAAGCCTGTGCTACTTACATTAGCACTTGCCGTAGCTGTTATGTCTGTCCATCCACTTGTTGGTGCTGTACTACTATTTGTTACTTGCCATCCTGTAACTCCTGATGCAGCATCTACTATTGTTATTTCTAAATCTTGGCCATATGTTATATTACTTGCTGTAATTATTGGTTTTGTCATGTCCATTTTTACTTCTATTGTAGCTTCTTCTGATGCATTATTACCATTATCTACAGCCCTAAATCTTAAAGTTGTGTCTCTTGCTGCTGTATATGTAATAGATGCAGTATTTGAAGTTGTTGTAAGTTCTCTTGTTGTCCATGCACCATTTTCATACCATTGGAATTCTTTTATTCCAGAGCCATCATCCGTTGCTGAAAGTTCTACATATACATGTTGATTTGTCCATGTTCCAGGTGTATATGTTGTACCATTTGCATCAACCAATTTAGCTACTATAGTAGGCTTAGATGGTGCCGTTTCATCTGCCCAGTATGCATAAAGCGTTTTGTCTGAATCCTGTGCAAATGTACTTTCACTTGTTATAAATTGTGGATTATTTGCTGCTCCTGGTTCATACTGTGTTTCCGTCCATCCTTTAAATGCATATCCTGTTCTTGTTGGAGTTGGAAGTTCACCATAAGCTGTATTATATGTAACTGTCTTTGTTGTTGTACTTACTTCTCCTCCATTTGGGTTAAATGTTATTGTATATTTATTATCTAAATAAGCTGTATTATATGTAACATTACCTATTGGCTCTGTTCCTGTTGTTACTTTGTAGTGTTCTCTCCATTGTGTTGGTTGTGTATTAAATCCTGCAACTGTTCCCTTTAGTATACCATTGAAGAAATTCCATTTGCCTGATGCGTTTTCTAAACTAATTCCGTATGTTCCACCTTCTATTGATGGATTATTATTATTTACCTCTTTAGTAGAGTCTCCTATATTGATCGTACCCGTACTAGAATTTACTACACCAGCTTCATCCCCCTTAATTGTTCCACCATAGATGTTTGTTGTACTTGTAGCATTTGCGTTTCTTATTGCATTTTTTGTTCCATAAATTTCTCCACCTGTAATATTTAAAGTAGAACCAGCATTAGCTGCTGTTATTGCAGTAAGACCATTTATACATCTAAATGTTCCACCTTCAATATTTGCAGTTGAATTTTCTCCAATTTGAACACATTTTGCTGAAGCTGAATATTCATCATGAGAAGATGTTACCTCTATATTTTCTTTAAATGTTACTGTTGATCCTGCGGTATAATAAACTGCTGCACAATTATTTGTATTTTCTATTTTGCCACCACTAAAAGTTGCATTAGTTTCAATACTTGAGCCATTTAGTCCAACTGTAAAGCCTTCACTAACTCCTGTGCCAGAAACTTTTAAAGTTCCTGCACTCATATTAAATGTACCAACTACTCTCAATGTTCTACAATGTGCAATAATTGTTGTATTTCCGCTAATGTTTGTATTTGATGTACTACTGTTACAATAAATTGCATATCTAGAGTTATTTGATGTATTCTTATTTTCTATTGTTCCTGTGTGTGTAATATTTAGTGTTCCATTATTTACTATTAGGTTAATTGGAGATTCCGTTTGGATTGTTCCATTACCTGTTATTTCTAATGTTGCTCCACTATTTATTGTTATTGTTTGTGTTCTTGTTAGTGTTTTGCCGTTATTGTCAAATTTTATATTTTTTCCATCTATTGTTGCAGGGCTTGAATCAGTAATGTTTTCTAATAGTTTTATTGTAGAAAGTTCATTATTATTTTTACATTTGCTAATTGCTTCTTCAAGTGTTAAAGTTACTGCTGTGTCATCAATTGAATAGTTAGCTTTTTGTACAGTTATATCAACTGTTACTGTTTTGTTTGCATTTGACTCTTTTACTACTACACTTGTTGTTCCTTCTCCTACTGAAGTTATAGTTAATGTATTACCATTAATTGCTGCTGTTGCGACCCCTTCTTGTGGTTCTGTTTGTATACTCAATGTACCTATATAATTTCCACCAAGTGTAACATTTGCATTTTCCCCTCCTACAAGTAGTGATACACTTGCTGGGTCTGCAGTTATTGTTACTTCATTTACTGTTAGCTGAACAACATCTGATGTAACAGTACTTTTTTCGCCATTAAAGTCTTGTGTTATTTCTACATAGTAATATCCTTCTTTTTGCTTATTAGCTTCACTTATTGTTAATGTCTTTTGTTTTTCTCCTTCTATAGCTTCTCCACCTGAAGTGCTGTCTGTATCGTTTTTATACCATTGATATGTTATGTTGCCATTTCCTGTATTTTCAACTGTAAGCTGTGTTGTTTGTCCTTCTATTACTTGTGTATCTTGTGGTTGTGTTTTTATTTCTAATGGTACTTTTACATTTACTTCTACTTTTGCAGTTCCACTTGTTATAGTATATGATTTTCCTCCTGCTGTTTGTGTAACTTCAACATAATAATATGTAGTCTCACTTTCTGTTACAGTTGTTTCTAGTGTGCTTTGTGTTTCTCCATCTATAGCTTGTCCACCTGAAGTGCTGTCTGTACTGTTTTTAAACCATTGGTATGATATTTCTCCTCCTGTTTGGTCTGTACTAGTACTTATTGTTATATTTGAGTTTTGATCTACTTTAAATTCACTTTCTGATAAAGTAACATTTGTAATTTTCTTAACAACTGTAAGTTTAGCTGCCTCAGTTTTCTTTTTAGTTGTTTTTCCATCTAAGCTTGCTGATATTTCGCAATAGTAATATTTATCATCATTATTACTAGCATTTGATATTTTATAGCTTTCTCCTGTTGCTTCTTTTATTCTGTCTCCACCTACTGTGGCATTTTTTCCTATTGAATACCATTGGTATGATGGGCTTCCTTTTGTAGTTGCCTCAAAATCAAATGTTGCTTCTTCACCTTCAAATATTTCTACATTTTCCGGATTTTTGCTTATTACAATGTTGGCTTTATCTTTTGATACCGGACTTATTTCAATGTCAATATTATCATTATTTCCTATTATTATTGTTTCTTCATATCCATCATTGTCTTCTATGATTATTTCATCATTTTCTCCTGTTGTAATTTGCTCAGGATCTATTCCCAAGTCTTCTGCTAGTTTTGCAATTTTATCATTTGTAGTTGGATATTGAGATTTATTTTTTGTACTTTCCCATGACTTTTGAATTTGTCTTTTTGCAACTTCACGTTTATTTGTTATTTGTCTATTTGTTTGTATTTCATAATCATGGCCCTTATATGTTACTTCTATTGTGTCATTTTCTTCTCTATATGCAGCAGTTGCATTTGAATCTCCATTTTCAGAGGTCCTTAGTTTATCTTGTAGTCTTGATGCCATTTCTGTATTGTTTAAATAGTCTTTTTTATTTTCATCTACAACAATATACCATTTTTGCATAAGGTCTTCTCTTACATCTGCAACCTCTTGTGCATAATGTGCATCATCTGCTCTTTTTATTACTCCGTTTTCACCTGTTAGAACAGCAATTGTTACCGTAGCTAATAAAAGTAATAATATAACTGTTATTACCAACGACATCATTGTTATTCCAGATTGATTTTTTGCCATGTTTCTTCTCATTTGTTCTCCTCCAACTACTGAGTTTCATTTTATATTTTTACTATTTTATTATACTAAAATGAGTTTTTTTTTGCAATAGTTTTTTCTACGGAAACAAGCATTTTTGCACGTTTTTTCTTTACATTTTTGTTACAAAAATATTACAAAATTGTTACAAGATTTTGTACACAAAAAAAAGAACCAGAATTCGTGTTTCCTTAAGACATTCTAGTTCTTTTTTGTTTTTAAATTTTAAATAACTCTTTTGCATTATTATATGTTATTTTAGCAACTTCTTCTACTGTTAATTCTCGTACATTTGCAATTTTTTTAATAACATATATTAGGTTTCTCGAGTCATTTCTTGTTCCTCTTACTGGATCTGGTGCTAAATATGGACTATCTGTTTCAATTAGTATTTTTTCTAATGGTACCATATTTATTATTTCATCAGCATTTTTGGAATTTTTAAATGTGCATGTTCCTCCAAATGCAATATATAGTCCTGCATCTAATCCGTGTTTAACTAATTCTCTATTAAAAGGGCAACAGTGTAATACGCCACTACTTTTTATTTTTACCTCGTTTTTTAGTATGTTTATTGTGTCGTCTATTGCATCTCTTGTGTGTATTGAGATAGGTAGGTTTAATTCATTAGCAAGGTTTATTTGTTTTGTAAATGCATACTTTTGTAACTCTTTGTTATCGTTATGCCAATAATAGTCTAAGCCTATTTCACCTATACCAACTACTTTTTTGTTTGATTTCACTAGTTCTTTTATTTGGTTTATTTGTTCATCTATTTGTTCTTTATTATCTGCAATATCACTTGGATGAATTCCGTATTGCAGCATATATAAACTCATAAGTATTTGCAATATTGCAAGCTTTTTTAGATGTGTCTATGTCACAACCTATATTTATGCATTTTGTTACATTTCCGTCTTTTAAGCTTCTTATAACTTCATCTCTATCTTTATCAAATTTTTCGTCATCGTAATGTGCGTGCGTATCAAATATATCCATATTCATAATCTCCATAAACTATTTATATAAAACCACTACATTTGCACATGCATATTCTTTACAATGTGAAATACTAATATCTATATTTTCTATTAAATCTATGTTAATTTTATTTATAGTTATATGTGGTTTACCATTATTATCGTTTATAACTTCTACGTCTTTCCACGAAAGTGCATATTTGTCATTTAAACTTTCTGAAACAGCTTTGAATGCTGCTTCTTTTGCTGCAAATCTTCCTGCATAATGTTGATATTTTTGTTTTTCTTTACTTTCACAATACTGTATTTCATTAGGTGTAAAAACTCTTTCAACAAATTTTTCTCCAATAGTGTCAATGCTATCTTTAATTCTTGTAATTTCAATAATATCTGTGCCACACTTTATTTTCATTTTTTCTCCTTTCTCAACCAACGGGGACGGGAAAACGGTCAAAATCCTCCGTCCCCTTTGACCGTTTTCCCGTCCCCCTTGGTCGAATCTTTCGATTGAATTTATTTATCACAATAATAATTCATATTTACATCTTGTCCAAGATGCCATTTTCCTACAAAGTCTATTAAATAATTGTTTTCTAGATTATATGTTGGTTCAATTACTACTTTGCCATTTACATCTATACTTCCCCATTTTCCATCTTTCTTTACCGCTGCATAACCTGCGTCATTTTGCTCTGTTGCATCATCATATATATAGTCTACAATTACTTCTCCTTTATTATTTACAAATCCATATTTTCCATCTTGTTTGCTTAAAAATAGTGTATTTGTTGACAAGATATCTTTTGCATCTTTTTCTTCAAATTTAAAGTTATAATATTTATATTCATTATCTTTTCTGATTTTAAAATAGCCTTTTTCGTCATTAATTTCAGAAACTATTCCTTGTAGTTTTACTTCAAAGCTACTGTCAATTATGCTTGATTTGAATTCTTCATCTTCTGCAAAGAATAAGTCTGCCGTAGTGTCGTAGCTAATGCTTTTATAATTAAAATCAACTTTTGCTTCATTTTGTAAATTTATTATGCCATATTTTTCTCCCTTTTTAGCAATAAATATTTGATCTTTTGCTTCCTTTAAGTCATCATATTCATTATTAATAAGAGTTTCTTTTTTGGTATTCATAACTCCAAATTTATTGTCTTTCTTAAATATTATTCCCTGTGTTGTATAACCTAATATTTGCTTTATAGAGTCATATTCGCCTTCTACTAGAGTTTCTCCAGCCGCATTTATTAGTTTTTGCTTTCCAGCTTCAGTTATTACATATGATTCTTTTCCATATATAGGCTCTACTTTTTCATATTTTGCCTCTAGTAATTGTTTTCCAAGATAATCAACTACTCCATATTTGCCGTCAGTGCCTATAACTATGTATCCATTTTTATAGTCATCTTCTATTCCTAAAATATCTTTATATATTGTTTCCAAAACAGTAGTCCCTTCGGTTGTTACTAATCCGTATTTGCCATCTTTTTGTACCTTTATGCTGTTTTTAATTCCCGCAACTACAGTGATATTTTCATATTCACATGGTAAAACTTGTTTTCCTGTTAAATCAATCAACCCATATTTACCATCTTTTTCAACTTTAAGAACATTTTCTTCGTACCATAAATTATTGTTTTTATCAACATTTTCTATTGCTTCTATTTTACTGTATTCTGTAAAAATCTCTTCATTTTTACTGTTTAATGCTTTTGTTTTGTATTCTCCTGTTTCGTTGTTAATGTCGTATGTGCATAGAAATACATCCTTTTTGTTGTTTGGAACTTTAATCATTTCTTGATATGATGGGCTTATTACTTCTTTTCCAGTATTGTCTATTATTCCCCACTTGTTATCAGTATATAGTGCGTAATAACTTGCACTTGTTATTCTTCCCGCTTCTTTTCCTTTTGCCAATATTCTCTTTATCATAAAGATAATCATAACTATTACTAGCAATACTAAAATTACTGCTATTACTTTTTTATAATTAAGATGTGGTTCATCATCGTATCTTCTTCCTCTTCTACTACTCATATAATTCCTCCATATTTTTATTCATAATTACTATATCAAAAATTACAATAAATTTCAACCCTTTATTTCTATTATAGCCGTAGCTAATCCGTAATTTTCTCCTTCTGCTCTATATGAATGTATTTGATTACTTTCACAGACACTACAAATCCCACTATCTATTATGTTTTTTCCTTGCAAACCTGCTTGTTTTAAGATTTCTTTATTAATAAAAATAGTATCGATATTCCACTTTTTGCTTTGTTCTGTTTCTGTTATAAATCCACTTAGTTCTTTAAACTCATTTTCAAATTCCTCTTTTACATCCTTTTCAACCTCAAAGTGGCATTTGCGTATACTTGGACACATGCAGCAAATAATATCTTTTGGATTTGAATTATATTTTTCTTTCATTTTTTTTACAGTTTCTACAGATATTCTTTGCAATGTTCCTCGCCAGCCAGAGTGAGTGTTTGCAATAACTTTTTTTACAGGATCAAAAAATAAAAGTAAAATACAATCCGCATTTGTTGTTGACAACATAATATTCGGTTTGTTAGTTATTAATCCATCTGTATTTTCATACTTTTCTGAAAAAAATTCTGGTTCTGTATCTTTGTTCTCTATAAATTTTACAGTTTTAGTATGCTTTTGTCGAGATTTAACAATATGCATATAGTTACTGTTTATTGCTTCTGTTAGCTCCTTATAATCATTTATAGCTTTTTCCCTTTGCTCATTGCTTAGAGGTGTATGTTTAAGTGTTTCTGTTCTAAAGTTTCTATCTAATCCTATACAATATGCATGGTTTATTGTATCTGAGTATTCTAGTAGTCTTCTAAATTGTATAAACTCAACATTACCTTTTTTTATATGAATTATGTTTTCATTTGATAGATTTTTCATTTTTTATCCTTTCTAGAATTTCATCCTTGTTTTCATTTCCTATATAATTATATTCATTTTTACAAAGTCCTATATTAAATCCACAAATTGATTTATATGAACAATATCTACAAGGTGTATTTCCATTTTTATAATATGGCTTTATATCTATGTTTCCTTTTAATATCTCATTAGATATATCTTTTATTGTCTTGTCTATATATTTTTGTAAATTTACAAATTCTTCTTTTGTTATACCGTTTGTTTTTTTGCTTAAATTTCCAGATTTATCTATATATGCTGGAACTAGATTTGAAGCACCACTTTCTAACGTTTTATCATGCATTTTTACAACTTTAATATCAGCTAATATTAAGCCTTTCATTTTGAAATTTTCTTTAATTTTTGCTTCTATTTCTTCTTTTGTCATTTGCTTATCTGATTTAACCATTTGATCTAATAGACTAAAATATAATACTCCAGCAGAAATAGCATCTTCTTCTTTACATACAGCATCCATATATGTTAGTAATTGTATTTGTATACCTGCATAAACTTCATTTAAGTCTATATTTTTTACTGATGATTTATAATCTATTATTCTTAAGTACTTTTTACCTTCATTTTTTCCAATGTCTATTCTATCTATTTTTCCAATTATTTCAACTCTTTTTCCATTTTCTAAGTTAAGTATAATTGGTTTATATTTTCCTTTATTGCCAAATTCTACTTCTGTTCCTAATATATCAAATTTACTTTGGGTTATTGTTTCAACTATATATTTTATAGCCTTTATTACAATTCTCTTAAGTCTTAAAACTAGTATTTTATATTTTGCAGTAGAAGTAAAAATATAGTTTTTACCTAAATTTAAGTTCTCACTTATAATTTTTTCTACTATAGTTTTTATTTGTTCTTCTGTTATATCATCTAATACTATTCCCTCTTCTTTTACATTTTCAAAGAACTGATCAATTATTTCATGCATAAATGTTCCTGTATTAATACTTTGCACTTTTAGTTGTTCTTTTTCTTTTAAATTCAAACCATATTGTAGGTAATATGAAAATGGGCAACTTCTGTATTTCTCTAGTTTTGATACACTAGTTGTTAAAGTATTTCCATACAATTTATCTATATTTTCTCGGCTAATTTGGTTTGGAATATTTGTATAATCTAGTCCTTTTAAATTTTCTTCAAGCTTTTTGTTCCAACTTGTGTTGGTTTTATAATAGTTATACACACTATACCAAATTTTATCAATATCTTCTCCACTTTTTAATCTATTTATGTTGGTAATTAGTTCATTATACGTTGTTTTTGGAGTCAGTATCTCATCTACTTGTGTTATCATGTCACTTGTTTCACATAGTTTTGGAAATATTCTTTTTATTTTAGGTATTAGAATAGACGGTCTTAATGATTTTCCTTCCTGATCTGTAGATGAATAAGACAAGTTTATGTTTTCTTCCGCAGTTGCAAATGCCTTATATATATTAAAATTATCTTCATACAACTTCTCTATTGTTCCTTTTGCAAGTTCTATTCCATCTTGCTTTAACGATTCTCTGTCGCTATCATTTAAATACCCTTCATTTTTATTTATACTTGGAAACATTCCATCATTTAGTCCTATAATATAAATAGATTTTACCTTATGGCTTCTTGACCTATCTACATCTCCAATTATTACCTGATCTGCAACTTCTGGTATTTTTCCAAGTCCACTATTTTTTAATCCTATTTTTAGTAAATTTATGTATTTGTCAAATGTTATATTATCATCCTTAAATAATTCTGTAATTTCATCTAATAATGTTATTAGTATGTTATAACTTTCTTTGTATTCATTAGCTATATCAATAAGCCCTAAGCCATTTAATTCTTCTATCTTTTCATTTAGTTTATTTTCTATTCCTTGTTCTATTAAAAAATTATATAAGTTCTTTGATAGTGCCTCTGCTGTTCTTTCTTTTTGCATGTGATTTTTTAACTTTACTACGGGTTCTGTTATTTGAACTCTTATTTCATTTAGTCTTTCTACTTCATGTTTGCTAGCTTCATCTGTAATTTCATATTTGAATTCATTTAGCCATTTATTATGCTTTATTCCCCATTTAATGCAATAATTTTCTAGTTTAAAAATATCCTCTTCACTTAAATTTAAAAAGCCCGTTTTTATATAACTAAAAGCTGACTCATGTGACCAATTTTTGTTAATTACTTCTAGTAATGCTAAGATATATTGAATTATTAAACTTTGACTTAATGTTCTTTTTTCATCTATAAATACTGGTATATCATATTGATTAAATATTGCTCTAATTTGGCTTGAATATGTGTCAACATTTTTTGTAATTATTGCTATATCTTTATATCTATAGTTTTCGTCTCTAACTTTTTTTACTATACTTTTAGCAATGTTTTCAATTTCGGAATAATAGTTTTGTGCTAAAAAAAGCTTAATACTTTCTGGTTCTTTATTGTATTGTTTGTACATATTATTATATATATTTTTTTCAATGTGCTGTAATTCTTCATTTTTAAATCTTCTACTCTTTGAGAGTTCGATTTTTTCTATGTCTTTACTATCGGAAACAAGTTCCATAATTTTTGTTATTGCCATTTTGTTTGAGTAAAATATATCGGTATCTGGATTTGTGTTTATGGTTAGTTCATCTGTACAGCATGTTACTGTTACTGTATCTGCACATTCTAATAATTTTTTTATGATATTATACTCTTGGTTTGTAAAACCCGCAAATTCGTCTATATAAATTAAACTATTTTTAAACATTGATGTTTCTTCTATTTTTTCTGCTAAAATTGTGAGCAAATCAGTGTCATCTATGTATTTATTAGCAATTTGGTTTTCAAATTGTTCATAAACTGTTGTTATGTCTATAAGTTTAGTCTTTAAATACTTGTTTTCAAGACTATTAATTTCATTTTTTAGGTTTGAAATACCTATTCCATGTTTCTTAAATTCACTTATTGCATTCAGGCAAATGTCGATATTTTCATCTGATTTACTTAAAAACTTCAAATTGTTTTTTTGATTGGTCAGGATCGAATATACAAGCATTGCTCTTCCACTCTTAGTAAGCCCTATATTTGAAACTCCTCCAACTTCACTTAGGACTCTATAAGCCATTCTACTAAATGTTAATACTTCCGCATTAAAAGTAGCGCCACAAGTAATTGCATCCATCAGCTTTTTTTCCGCTGTAAATGAAAATTGTTCTGGCGTTATTATAAAAATTTTATTATTTTTATTTATTAATTTTGAAATTTCATCAAAGCAGAATTCACTCTTACCTGTTCCTGCTCTTCCATATACAATTCTTAATGACATTTTACTTCCTTTCTATGGACCAAAGGGGACTCAACCAAACAGGTTCAACCAAAACGAACCCGTCCCCGTTGGTTGAACCTGTTTGGTTGAGTCCCCCTTGGTCGAAGTGCTCCGTCCCCAAAAGTTTCCCATTTTTAAAATTTGCTACTTGTAATTTTTAATACACATAGTTTTGTGGATTATATGCCACTCCATTAACTCTTACTTCAAAATGAAGGTGTGGACCTGTAGAATTTCCTGTTGATCCTACTGCACCAATAGCTTGTCCCTGTGATACAGATTCTCCTGCACTTACATATATTTTACTTGAATGTCCATAATATGTTTGTACTCCATTTGAGTGAGTAATTACAATTAAGTTACCATATGAGCCTTTATATCCAGCAAATGACACTGTTCCCGCTGCAGCTGCTGCATATGATGTACCTGACGGTGCAGCTATATCTAATCCTGTATGTGTGCTTTTTCTTAAACTGCTTTTTGCTCCAAATCTTGATGTTATTGTTCCTGATACAGGTCTTGCTAAACTTATTCCTAATGAAACCTTTTGTCCTGAAGTTGTAAGTGATGTATTAACTGAACCTGATGCTTTTACTCTATTGCTGCTTGTATTTTTTGCAACCTTTGTGCTTACTGTTCTAGGCGCTTGGAATAATTTTGCAACAACTGTTTCTTTATTTGAAAATTCTTTTAATTCTGTTTCGTATTTTTCAATAATAGATATCTCATCAATATTACTACTAGATTTTTGTTTTAATTCATTTGTAATTGCCTCGGCAGTTTCAAAATCCGAAACATAAAATTTTTCTTCATCACTTTCTAATATAGCAAAGTATTTATAATATGTTGTTCCAGATGCTTTTACTTTTTCAAATATTTCATCATCATTTGCAACTATTCCTTTTTTCAATAGACATAGAGAATATTCCGGCATTTTATCTATTTGAACAAAAGCTATATTTTTTTCTTTTTCTGATCCTTTTTCCATATATTGATTTATTTTTGCCTGAAGAGCAGCCTTATTACTACTATATCCGACAGGCTCTCCATTTATTTTCACACTATATATTGGTTTATAAAAAAAGGCAAAAGCCCCAACTATTAAACATGTGGCAATAAATAATAATATTATAAATTTAATTGACCTTTTAACATGTATTAAAGTTTTTTTCATTTATAATTCTCCTTTGTAATTTATAATAATATTCTATATTAAATTTATTTTAAATGCAAGGAGTTTTATAAATTAATTTAATTGTATAAATATTTTATTTTTGGAAAAAATATCATAAAACAAAGAAAGGAATGATTAATGATGGCTAATTTAAATCAAGTTGAATTGCAAAACTTAAGACATTTAATAGGTTCTCACGAAACATCTTATCAGAAATTTAACAATTATGCATCACAATGTGTTGATCCGCAAATTAAACAACTATTTACAAAATCAGCACAAGATTGCTTAAACACAAAACAAAAATTAATGTCATTTTTAAATAGTTAAGGAGGATTATAATGGACGAAAAGACAATGGTTAATGATATTTTAGAGGCTGTGAAAGCCGAATTAACAACATATCAAGGAGTGATTTCTGAAACAGAAAATATTGGACTTAGACAAACGATACAACAAATTAGAAATAATGATGAAAGTTTTCAATATGAACTTTTTAAAATTGCACAGACTAAAGGATATTATAAACCTGCCGCACAGGCTTCAACAAATGAGATTAACACAGTTCAAACAGAATTGCAACAATAATAACTAAGGTAGACTCAACCAAAGGGAAAGGACAACCAAAGGGGACGGAGGATTTTGACAGGAAAGCGGTCAGTAGGGGCAGAGGTCCTCCAAAATGTAAACTTCACGTTTGATTGAATGAGAATTAGAAATTGTTAAATAAAAAAATGAGGAACGTTCACGGTACTCACGAAGTGAGGGCTTAAGTGAAAGAGGCTCATTTTTTTATATTATAATTTCTATTCGAAATGAATGAAAAGTAAAGTTTTCATTTTGGAGGACCTCTGCCCCTACTGACCGCTTTCCTGTCAAAATCCTCCGTCCCCTTTGGTTGAGTCTTCTATATTATTTCTAAATTTGCAAATTTAGCCATTAACCTCTTATGGCCTACTTTATCAAAGTCTATATCTACTTTTAAGTCATCTCCCTCTTGTTCTGCTCCACTTATTGTTCCTTCTCCAAATTTTTTATGGAATACTCTAACTCCAACTTCATACTTAGATAAATCTGCAGGTGCAGATGATGTAACTTTTTTATTTAATGAGTTTAAAAAGCTTTCTGCTGTTCTAAAGCCAAAACCAGTACCTTGACTTTTAGCTGCAACTTTTGTTCTTTCAGTGTCTGACATTTTATATGACTTAATTGTACTATTTCCCTTATTTCCGTAGCTCCATCCAATGTTCGAATCTTCAAATGTGTTATTTGAACCTTTTTCAAAAGCTTCTTCATAGCCATCTAGTAATTCTTCAGGTATCTCTTTTAAAAATCTTGAAACAGTATTACATGTTGTAGAGCCAAAAATTGTTCTTTGCTTACTACATGTTAAAAATAAATTTTCTCTTGCTCTTGTTATTCCAACATAGCACAATCTTCTTTCTTCTTCTAACTCTTTTTCCTCTGCTATAGATTTATAACCTGGAAATATTCCTTCTTCCATTCCAACTAGGAAAACTACTGGGAATTCAAGTCCTTTTGCACTATGAAGTGTCATAAGAGTAACACTTTCTTCATCTTCTTCTACATTGTCTATATCACTAGAAAGAGTAATTCCTTCTAAGAATTCACTTAATCCATTTTCAGCAAATTCTTCCTCAAATTCTATTGCAACAGTTAAAAATTCTTCTAAGTTAGCAATTCTATTTTCTGCTTCTGTAGTATTTTCATCTTCTAAAGCTTTTGTATATCCTGTCCTTTTTAATATAAGTGGTATTAATTTTGAAATTGGAAGTTCATCTTTTTTAGCAATTATTCCTTCCATAACTTCAATAAATTCTCTTGATTTAAGGTATACTCTATTTAGTCCATATTGTTCTGCATGTTTAATTACTTCATACATAGATACATTGTTTTCATTTGCAACTTTTGCTACATTATCTAAGCTAGTTCTTCCTATTCCTCTTTTAGGTTCGTTTATTATTCTTTGTAAACTTAAATTATCTGCTGTATTTTGTACTAATCTTAAATATGCAATTATATCTTTTATTTCTTTTCTTTCATAGAATTTTAGTCCGCCAACTATTTTATATGGAATATCCTCTCTTCTTAAAATATCTTCTATTGCCCTTGATTGAGTATTCATTCTGTATAAAATAGCAAAATCTGAGTATTTATAGTATTCTTCTCTTTTTAAATGTTCAATTTGTTCAACAATATATGTTCCCTCATCATACTCATTATCTGCTGAGTATACTTTAGGTAGATTTCCAGAGTCATTTTCTGTCCATAATTTTTTATCATATTTATTTTCATTGTTTTTTATTACAGAATTCGCTGCTTTAAGTATATTTTTAGTACATCTATAATTTTGCTCAAGTTTTATAATTTTTGTTCCTGGAAAGTCCTTTTCAAAATTTAATATATTTGTAATATCTGCTCCTCTAAAGCTATATATTCCTTGATCATTATCTCCAACTGCAGTTATATTTCCATGTGTTGATGCAAGTAAAGTTACTAGTGTAAATTGTGATTTATTTGTATCTTGATACTCGTCAACTAAGATATAATGGAACTTATTTGCATAATATTCTAAGACGTCAGGATTGTCCTTTAAAATCTTAATTGTAAAATTTATTATATCATCAAAATCTATCGCATTATTCTCTTTTAATCTTTTTTGATATAGTTCATAAACTGCTCCTATTTTTTCTTTTCTAAAGTCATTATTAGTTCGTGCTAAATATTCATCTGGCTCTAACATTTCATTTTTTGCATTACTAATTTCAGATAATACTGCTCTATCATTGAATAGTTTATCATCTATCTGTAAATCTTTCATACATTGTTTTACTAACGTCTTTTGGTCTGTAGTATCAAAAATAATAAATGATGAATTAAATCCTATTCTGTCTATATTTCTTCTTAAAATTCTAACGCAAATTGAATGGAAAGTTCCCATCCACATATCCTGTGCCATATCCCCTATTAAATTTGTTATTCTTTCTTTCATTTCATTAGCTGCTTTATTGGTAAATGTAATAGCTAAAATGCTCCATGGTGCAACATTCTTTTCACCTATTAAATAAGCTATTTTATGTGTTAAAACTTTAGTTTTTCCGCTTCCTGCACCTGCTATAACTAAACATGGCCCTTCTGTATTTATTACTGCTTTCTTTTGTTGTTCATTTAATCCCTCTAATATATCTTGCATATTATTTCTCCTTTTTTAATAGTAAATCTAAACATTCATTTATTTCTGAGGCACAAAATTTATATACATCTTCACCGTATCCCCATGGATCTTCTAAATCTATTTTTTTATGAAACTCCTTGTTATATCCTACATATTCTTTTAAAGTAAAAACCTTTCCCTCTAAGTCTGGATATGCACTTAAAACAGCTATTTTATGGCTATTTGTTGCGCATAAGACTAAATCCATTTTTCTCATATTAACACTATTAATATTTGTAGCTCTATGCAGCTTTAAGTCTACTCCATATTTTTTCATTGTATCTATTGCTTCCGTAGTAGGTCCGTCTCCAGGTTGAGCATATATTCCACATGAATGTACTTTTATATCTGTTCTATTTTGTTCTTCCAATTTTTTTACTAGTAGCCATTGCGCCATAGCACTTCTACATATGTTTCCCGTACATACAAACATTATATTCATTCTTTACACCTCATTTTTAGTCATAATGTGATTATATCATACAAGTGTTTTCTAATGCAAATTAAAGTTATATTCTTTATACAAATTGACAGGATTTACATAATATGGTATAATATATTTGTCATATTTTAAAAATTGAAACAGTTTTTTACTGTTTCAAAAGCAGAAAGGTGAGGATATGTTTGACATAACTAGGGCACACACACAGTTTTACATAAAGGAAGGAAGTATCATTCGTTGTTCTTCAAAAGAAAACATTTGTGCTGCACTTAGTAAAGTGTCAGTAAATGAACTTGAGATTCTTAGGAACAGTACCGAAAGGGGGCTGATTTTTAAGAAGAATCGTTCCTATTACTACGCAAATTTGGAGGATTTTCCTCCTTACGACCGCGTAGTTATAGAAAACGTAAAAGCTCACATATGCCGTGTCTGCAGGCATCTGTCTGCAGCGCCAGATGAACTGGGAGGCTGTGCGAAATCTCGCGGGTTCTCTCGCAATATTGAGCTGTATGATTTCATACTCTCAGGTTACGAGACTATAAATTTCAATAACGACGTCTTTATGGTAATAAAGTGTCGCAATTGGGATGCAGCACCAAAAGACAAGGTACGTAGTACACCTATCTCCTCAGAAATGAAAGTTTTACTTTCACAATTTCTGTGGGAAGATGTCGAAGACTATCCGCAGCTTCTAGCTCGCATGAGACTTGAAAAGTCAAGGAATAATGATCGGAGCTGGTAACATATTCTCTAAGAATCGAGTCCCATTTAGGGACTCGATTCTCTTTTTATTTAATTGTTTTATTATTTAAAGTTTTATCTTTCTATTTCTTTATCTAAATTTGTAGTTTCCTTTTCTTGATTATTTTCTATATTCTTAACTCCCATCATTTGTAGTAGCTTTTCTCTTTGTAATATTTGCTTCTCACTTAATTCGCTTTTATCCATACTTTGGAAATACTCTCCTACAACTTGCTCTATATTTTTTACATTTTCAGGATTCTTCCCAAACACTTCTTCAATCTTTTGTTCAAGTAAATTATTATATTTACTTTCTTGCGTTCCTAGCATTGCCCATTCTGTTAATTCCCTAGGGAATAGAATCATAATGAGTACAGTAATTCTGTCATCATAATTTTTATATGGATTTTTTCCATTTCTACTTTTTATAATTTTGTATAAACATTTTTCAAAGCTATCGCCTTCTTTATACCTCTGAATCATTAAAGCAACTGTATCTGTTAAAATTTCGTTTTGTTCTTCATAAAAATCAAATTTGACTTCATTATCTTCTTTATTATAATTTCCTATAGCTCCATAAATGCTTTTTTGTTCTCCATCATCTTGCGTTCTATATATAGAATTAACATGCATTCTTTCATGGGTAATAATTTTTGCAATATAATACATAATTTCTTTTCTAAGTATTTCTAATGTTTTTAAGTCATAGTCATCTTCTAATAAACATCTGATTTCATTCATTATTTCTGTTCTGGAATAAATAATGATATCATTTTCAGGCATAGATGGGGTAATATTTTTTAGATATTCATAAGGTATTGTAACCGCTTCGTTATCACCTAACTGCTGAGAAACAAAAAAGTTAATACTTCCTAAGACATTCTCTTTTTCTTCTAAAGGTATTTCTTTTGGAATTAAACTATCCATTTTTAATGAATCAATTATAGGAACTTCTGTCAAATTCTCCCATGTTTCCTCATCTGTTCCAAACATGTCCTTAGAAAAGTTAACAATTTTCTTATTTGATAATTTTTTTGCGTCTTCAATAATCTCTAAAAAGCTATGTTCTTCCATTAACCTATTAAATAGATTCTCAGTAAATTTCAACATACTAATCACTCCTGTAGCTTTATTATATATTAAATACTAAAATAAAACAACAATTAGAATTATAAAGATACCGCAAAAAATCCTATAACAAATCCTAACATATTTGCTATAGCTGACATTCTCCCATTGTATAGTCTATTAGATTCAGGTATTAACTCACCAGAAACTATATACAGCATTGCACCTGCTGCAAAACTTAAACAAATTGATATAACTTGCTCTGATATAGATCCAACAATTGCTCCAAAAAAAGCACCAATCCCTGTTGTTACTCCGGAAACTAATACCAAGAAGAATACCTTTGATTTTTTCATGCCACCATTTTTCATTGGTACTGCCATGCTTATTCCTTCTGGTATATCATGAAAACATATTGCTAAAGCAAGGCTTAATCCTAGTTTTATTGATGCTTCGAGTCCAGAACCAATAGCTAATCCTTCTGGAAAATTATGAATTGCAAGTCCTATACTTACTATTATTCCAGTTTTTAATAAACTATCATTTTTATTATTTGTTTTTTTATATTTAAAATTTTTTTGAACTATCAAATCACAGCAAATCATCATTGCTATTCCTATTGTTATTCCTAAAAGAATATTTAAAATGTTACTAATTAGCAGTGCTTCAGGAATTAAATCGAAACAGATTATTGCCGTCATTAATCCAGATGCAAAGGATAAAACAAAACTTAAAAATTTATCCGTACTTTTATTAAAACATATACCAATTATTCCACCAATACTTGTTCCAAATGTTCCAAAAAACAACCCAATAATGGTGGTTTTTAAAATACTATTCAAAAAAAACACCTCGTAAATTTATATTCACAAGATGTTTTTTTATACTATTCTTCTTCACCTTTTAATCTTTCTGCTCTATCAGCAGCAATTAGGTTATCTACCATTTCGTCAATGTCTCCATTTAGAAAGTTCTCCATTTGGAAAATACTCATTCCTATTCTATGGTCTGTAATACGTCCCTGAGGATAATTGTATGTTCTTATTTTTTCACTTCTATCTCCAGAACCCACCTGAGTTTTTCTAGTATTAGCAATATCTCTGTCTTGCTTTTCTTTTTCAATTTCATAAAGCTTAGAACGTAACATTTTCATTGCGTATTCTCTATTTTGAAATTGTGATCTTTCAGTTTGACATTCTACAACAATTCCTGTAGGTTCATGAATTAACCTAACAGCTGATGAAGTTTTATTAATATGTTGTCCACCAGCTCCAGATGCCCTAAATACCTCCATTTTAATATCAGAGGGATTAATATCAACCTCGACATCTTCTGCAACTGGCATAACTGCAACTGTTGCAGTTGATGTATGAATTCTTCCACTGCTTTCTGTATCTGGAACTCTTTGTACTCTATGAACTCCACTTTCAAATTTTAGTCTGCTATATGCTCCTTTTCCAGTTATCATAAAAGATATTTCCTTATAGCCTCCAAGTCCTGTTTCGTTTTCATTTAGAACATCAATTTTCCAGTGATTTTTTTCAGCATACATTGAGTACATTCTAAATAAAGTTCCTGCAAATAATGCAGCTTCTTCTCCACCAGCTCCAGCTCGTATTTCACATATAATGCTTTTATCGTCATTTGGATCCGTTGGAATCAATAATATTTTTAATTCTTCTTCAATTTTTGGAAGTTTTTCTTTAGACTCATAGTATTCTGCTTCTGCCAACTCTTTAAGCTCTTTATCCTCCATCATTTCTTTAGCTTCTTCCATTTGTTTTTTTACTTTTTTATATTCTCTATATTTAGCAACTATATCTTGCATAGAACTATGTTCTTTCATTAGTTGTTGCCATTCTGTTTGATTTGAAATAACCTCAGGGTCACTTATCATATTTGTTAATTCTTCATATCTTTTTTCTACTTCCTCTAATTTATCAAACATACTTTATACCTCTTTTCTTTGCTAAGATATTATACTACAAATTTATAGATTAATCAAATTATAGTTAATTTTTAATTTGTCAAATAAATCTTTTTCTCTATTTGTACAAGTAAAAATAATTATTTGTATATTTTTGAATTCTTTATTAAGGTATTCTAAAATATTTTTTAATCTTTCATCATCATAGTAAGCAAATGATTCATCTAAAAAAATTGGAACAGTTTCTTCTGATAATTCTTTTATTATTGATAACCTTAATGATAAATATAATTGATCTATTGTACCTGTACTTAATTTTTCTACAGAAATATAATTTCCATTTTGTACTTCGGTTACCAAACCTTGTTCATCATTATATTTTACTTTGTTATACTTTCCGCTCTGTAATTTTAGAAATTGTATTCGAAAGGTACTCTGTAAACCTAGGGGTAACTGATTCTTTCATTTTTTCATAAGAAGAATTTAAAACCTCTTTTGCTAAATTCATGCTAATATTTAAATTTTGTAAGTTTACATATTGTTCTGAAAGCATTGATAATTCTTCCTCTAATTTTGCTTTAATTTCTAATTTTTTTTCAATATTTTCTTTATTAATTTCTAATGTTTGTAAATTTATTTTTTCATTATTAATATTTTTTTGTAAATCTTCTAAAAAATAATTTATATTTTCTAAATTAAAATAATTATTAATTTCATTTTCATTTATTTCATCAAAAATATAAAAATTATTTATTTCATTTTCTTTTTTATTTAAATTATTATTATATATTTTTTTATTTTCTTTTAATTTTTTTAAATAATTATTTTTTATTTTTTCTTTTTCTAAATTATATTTAAAATTAAATTCATTATTTATTTTTTGTAATTCACTTTCAATATTACTTGTATTTTGTTCTAATAATTTTAACTCACTTTTTAGTGTTAAAACTTCTCTTTCTTTTTGATCAAAAATTTCTGCATCATCTATAGATGGTTTGCTTTTTCTTGCCTTTATGTAAACAATTGCTCCTGAAAGTACTACGGATATTAATAAAATGATAATACTTACATTTATATTATTAATTAGAATCATCTGTAAAAGATTTACAATAATAATAATGCTACTTGCTATTATCATTTTGTTTTTTGTTTTATTCTTTTTAGATAAATTTTCCTTTTCTAAATGCTCTTTTTCTTTTTTATTTTCTAATTCTATTATTTCAATTTTATTTTTTAGTGTATTTATTTTTTCTTCATTTTCTTTTTTTATTTTTTCTTGTATATTAATTTTTTCTTTTTCTATTTCTTTTCTATCATTTATTTTTTTTATTTCTTTTAATATTTCATATTTTATTTCTTCGTTTTTTATTTTACTAATTATTTCTTTTTTATTATTGTCTATTTCATATTTTTCATCTTCATAATTTTCTAATTGTTGTATTTCTGTTTTTATTTCTTTTATTCTTTTATCAATAATATTTATTGGTTTTTCTCTAGATCTTTCTGTTCCAACTTCATCGAGCCTACGTCTGTCTAGTCTTTCGATTGCTCGTTTGAAAGAAACATTATCGTCACCTGTTCCAACTAGGTTTGCTATTTTTTGTATTAGAGTAGTTTGTTTATTTTTTTCTATTTTTATTTCTTGTTGTAAAATAGCTGACGTAGTTAGAAATAATTCTTCATCTATTTTTGTTTGCTCATAAAAAAATTCATTTCCCTTATTTTTATCAATATTAAATTGTTTTGAAATTTCTTCTAAATTTTCATTAAATATTTTAGGATTTTTTTTATTAAATTCTCTATATATTTCAAATGAATTTCCATTATCTAATTTATATTTTAATTTTCCAGAAAAATCTTCTCCATCCCATGGTTTAAATTTCTCATAATCTGAAATATCTTTTCCTTTTTTGTTTTTTGAAGTTCCATAAAATGAATTTATTATAAATTTTAATAAAGTTGACTTTCCACTTTCATTTTTTCCTTGTATAATATTAATACCCTCAGTTAAGTTTATATTAACATTATGTAACCTTCCATATGCGTTAATTTTCATGTTTTCAATTTTCAATCATAATCACTCCAATACTTCCAACCCTAGTTCTATAGCTTTTTCAATTATAGATTTTTGCTCTTCATTTTCCGCTTTATCCAGTCTTTTTAGCATTTCTTTTGTAAACAACCCTTTTAGAGTAGTTTCATTACTTAGACTATTAAAATCATAAACCGGCTTTGTTTTATCCTTTATTTTTATTATTTTTTCATCAAGATTAAATTTAAATAAATTATATGTATTAATTTCAAAATTTCTTTTTTCAATTAATATAATTTTATATAATTTATTTGATTCTAATTTTAAATTATTTATTTTTTCTATTAATTCTTCTTGTGAAATTATTTCTGTACAATTTATTTTTATTTCTTCAAATTCTATTTCTGAAATTTTTTTAAATTGAATATTTAATTTATTTTTATTTAATTCACCAATTATAATTCCATGTTCACCTAATTCATCAAATCCCATAGGTACTGTTGACCCTGGATAAACAATATTTGTGCTGTCTTCTCTTTTATGGATATGCCCAAGTGCAACATAGTCAAACCCTTTTTCTTCTATTGATTTTTTAGTCATTGGGTTATAATTTTTTTCTAATGTTTCACTAGCATTTACACTTCCATGAATTAATAATATATTTATTTTATCTTTGTTTTCTATTTTTAAATCTTTTATCATATTGTTTTGACAATAAAAATCATCAAATCCACATCCATATATGTCAGCTTCTTCAGTTTCCACTTTTTCTACGTTATTTGTGAATATTTTTACATTTGAGTTCCAATCAAATTGATTGTAATAAGAATTCTTTATATATGGATCGTGATTTCCAGGTGATATAAATATTTTTGTATTTGGTATTTCTTTAAATAAATTATTTATATATTCTATTGTTGACTTTCTTATATATTTTTGTTCATACAAATCTCCAGCAATAAATAAATATTGTATTTGATTTTCTTTTATATATTCTATTACTTTTTTAAATGCTTTTCTTTGTTCCATTCTCATAATATCGCCAAATCCAGGTCTATCTGCTAAATTTATAAATGGACTATCAAAATGCATGTCTGCTATATGTACAAATTTCATTTTTTTCTCCTTGCAAATATTTTTTTATTATCTCTATCATGCAAACCACCTCCTTTTTATATGTAGGAAAGTGGCAATCACATTTCTGAATTCCCCTTATTACCGTAATGATATTTTACTATATAAATTTGTTTTTTTCAAGGGAAAAAGCGAATTTTTTTTCGCTTAATGTACAAAAAAATATTTGTTAAACATTTAGTTTAACAAATATTTTTAACCTCTGTTCCTTTTGACAAGTTTTATGTCAAAATCCTCCGTCCCTATTGACAGCTATTCGTCATCCAATGGGCCAAATAATTCATCAAATTTAGCTTCTAATTCTTTTTGTAAGTCGTATTCGTCTTCGTTTTGATTTGTATCGTTTATTTCTTCAAATTGTGGTAATATTGGTGCCATTTCTTCTAAATCTGTATTATTAACTGTAGTTGATGAGGATTGTTCTTTAGGCATCTTTGCTTCTTTTTCTACTTCTGGTACATCGTCAAATAAGTCATCTAATGATTCTACTTTTAAGTTTTCTACTTCTTTTTCTTTGTTTTCTTCCTCTTCAACATAAGGATTATATGGATTATATTTTCTCCATTTGCCTCTTTCTATTTCTCCAATTTCATTATGGTTAATTTCATATTCTGCTAGTTTCCTTGCCATTGGCTTTTTAAAATAATAGAATTTTTGTGCTTTTATAGGTTTTATACCTTTCTCATAAATAATACAAATATCATTATCAAGTCTTCTAAGCTCATCCGGTGTTAATAATGCTCTTGCCATAATTTGATCTGATTCGTTATATCCCTGTCTCCACATTTGTTTGTCCCTATTAATAGAAAAACTAGTTTTACTAATTGTCTTTTCGCCTAGTGCTTTCGAAAAATATTCAACTGTTTTGTATGAGTTACTTCCCAAAAATACATGTGTATCACAGTTACCCATTATTGTTTCATATGATTTTTCATATACTGCTTCCAATTGATCTACATTTTGTAATATAACACTAAATGATATGTTTCTACTTCTTGAAGTTGAAATTTTTTTATCAAAATCTGGTATTTTTCCAATATTTGCAAACTCATCTAAAATGAAAAATGTTTGCTCTTTTAATGCTCCTCCGTTTTTGTCTGCATAGTCATAAAGTTGTTGTATCATTTGAGAAAAGAAAATTGTAAGTAAGAAGTCATATGCTGTATGTGTATCAGAAGATATTACATACACAGCGGTTTTTCTTTCGCCTATTTCTTCAAAATTTATTGTGTCTGTAGATGTAAGTTCTGCAATTTCTTTTGAGTCAAATTTTCCTAATTTAGATTGCAATGAACTTAATATAGAGCTATATGTTTTTTCTGGTGCAATTTCAATTGATTTATAATACATTCTTGCTGGATGGTCATATGGTAATTGACTTATAAGCTCTGTAAGCAAATTGCTGCCTCCGTTATTGTTTGCTGCTCTAACTAACTCTGCACAGCTTGCTAAGTTTTGCTCTTCTTCTGGTCTCGTTGCTATTAAGTAATATATTAAAGCTTTTAATAACAATTCTGCCATGTCATCCCAATATGGATCTGCTTTTCCACTTTCTGATTGCTGACCTTTAACTATAGTATTTGCAATAACATCAACATCAAGTTCAGATGATATATGCATTAATGGGTTATATCCATCACTATATTGCGGTCTTACTAAATTTAAAACTTTTATGTTATAGCCATTTTCTTTTAAGAATCCTGCTGTTCTATCATATAGTTCTCCCTTAGGGTCAGTAAATACATATGACCCTAGCATTTGATATGCATTAGGTATTGAATATGATGCAGATTTACCAGAACCAGAACCGTCCAACAACTAGTACATTTACATTACCTCTTTTATCTACAGGTAAATAATTGTCTTCTGCTAAAATGATTCCCTTATTTCTACTAAGTATTTGATATTGTTCTCCATTTTGGCTCCAATCACTTGAACCATGTTCTATATCCTCATATTCATTTTTTGGTGCTGTTCTTATTACACCTATAATTGCAAAAATTGAATATATAAATGTAAAAATAATAAGTGTTTTAAAGTATGTCCCCATTCCTCCAAATTTTGTTAGTCCCTGAAATGCTTTAAATGGGTGTATTGCAAAGTTTATAAAGATATTTATAAGTGTATCAAAATTAAAACCGCCCTCGTATGTAGCCCCAAAGAAGCTATATGCTATAGGCGGAATAAGTACTATGGCTATAAATACCCATAGTACTATTGCAATTATAAATGTTTTTTTATTTTTATTTATTGCACCTTGTATTTTATAATTCATTAATTTTCACCTTCTCATTAGTGTAGTAACTATCTGTCTTGAACGTTTTCTGGTTTTCCACCATCATGTACAGCGATTACCATGCCTTCATGTAACTCTGGACTCATTATTTCCATACTTTGTACTGTATCGCTGTTATTACTTACTAATTCGTTCTTTTCATTTTCATTTATTATAGTTGCTATACTTACTGCCTCAAGTTCAATTTTTCCTGGCTCAACTGGTTTTCTCTTTATATTTTCTGAACCTCTTTCTGCCATATTGAATTCTCCTCCCTATTTTTTGTCTCTTATTTCGAATGCGAAATAAGATTTATACGGTTTTAACTTACATTTACCTTTAACTTCATTTGTTTTTTCATCAAAATACAGTGTTGGTTTTACCTCCTCTGTAGTTTCAGGGTCAATTATTGATATTGCCCTTTTTAAGTTTGGGGTATAGTCAAATTCTTTGTATTCAACATTTTCATCTGTATGTATTGTATTAAAACTAAATGGTGTTGGGCTTTTAGTAATTCTTACTTCATTACCTTTTAAAACGCCCATGTTGATAACAACTCTTTCTCTTCCAAATGAGAGAATAACGAGTTGGTTTCCATTTTTTTGAGGATCATCAACAAAAAAAGTTTTCTTTTTTAAATCTCCTTTAAACTCCTCTGTATAGTCAAGTTTTTCTACTGTGTATTTTGGATAATCTTTTAGAAACTCTTTTTCAGTTTCATAAACCTCATAAATTACTGTGTTTATTCCTTGTGGGTCTGTTATACTAAAATGTTTTCCTTGTGAGTCTTCCATTTTATTACACCTCTTTCTATGATTTTAATCCATAGCTTATCTTTTGTTTTATGTAACCATAACCTATTATACATGATAAGCTAACCTTTGTCAACCATTACAGCAGTGTTTCTTCTTATTATTTACTATCTCTCGGATTAAACTTTGATATTTTATTCAATTGTTCAAATATTTTCTTTTCTTCTTCTGTTAATGTCTGCGGAACAACAACTTTAACCTCTGCCACTAAATCGCCTCTTCCACCTTGACCATTTTTATATCCTTTTCCAGGAATTTTAAGTTTCTCTCCTGTCTGAATACCTTTTGGTATATAAACTGTAGCTTCATCATCAATAGATTTAATTTTTGTTCTTGTACCTAGTGCCGCTTCCCATGGAGTAAGTAATAGCTCTGTATGTAAATCATATCCATCAATTTTGAATTTGCTTTTTTCATCTATCTTTATTTTTAAAAATAAGTCTCCGTTTCTGCCACCATTTTTGCCTTGTTTTCCTTGTCCAACTAACCTTATTTTTTCTCCATCTCTTATTCCTTCTGGTACTTGAACGTTAAATGTTTTAATTTTACCATTAGGTGTTTTTAAAGAAATCTTTTTGTTCATTCCATAAAAGGCTTCTGGAAGTTGAATTTTTATTGATGTTTCTATATTTTCACCATTTATAGGTAAAGCTTTCTGTGGAGTTTCTGAAGCTCTTTCTGAAACATCCCCAAAAAACATATAAAAAAAGTCACTAAAAAAGCTACCTGACTTTCTTCCGCTTTCGCTAAAAGCTTTATTCTTTTTATAGACATTACTATTCCACATTCTATCATATTTTCTTTTTGCTGGTGGATTTGATAATACTCTATATGCTTCATTTATATCTTTTATTCTTTCTTCTGCTAAAACATCTCCAACATTTACATCTGGATGATATTTTTTAGCAACAGTTCTATATGCAACTTTTATTTCATCAATTGAAACTCTACTTGTATCTAATTCTAATATTTTATAATAGTCTTTAAATACCATTTCACATCCTCCCACAACGGTATTTCTATTATATCATAAAAACAATAAAAAATCCACTATTTTGTGGATTTTTATTATCTATTATTTTTCAATTGCTAGCATTACTAGTTTATTTAGTAGTTCTGTATATGTAATGCCATGTGCTTCCATTAGTTTCGGATACATACTTATTTGCGTAAATCCTGGCATAGTATTTATTTCATTTAACACTATTTCACCTGTTTGCTTCTCTACAAAAAAATCTACTCTTGCTAAACCTGTTCCATTAATAGCTTTAAACGCCTTTATCGATGTTTCCTTAATTCTATTTTTTGTCTCTTCTGGTATATTTGCAGGTATAATGGTTTTTGAGTTTTCATTGTTATATTTAGCATCAAAGCTGTAAAATTCATCGGCAGGTTTTATTTCTCCAACTTCTCCAGCAGTTACATTTTCATTTCCTAAAACTGCACATTCTACCTCTTTTCCCTCAATACCCTCTTCAACTAAAATTTTATAATCATATTTAGCTGCTTCTACAATTGCATATTGTAAACTTTTAAGGCTATTTGCTTTACTAACTCCTACAGACGACCCTGAATTAGATGGTTTTACAAACATTGGATATTTGATTTCATTTTCAATTTTCTTGCATATTTCATCTAATTGCAAAGTTTCCTCATCAAAATCATTATTTATATATACATAATTTTCTTTGTTTTTTCTTATATATATACTTTTAGTTTGTTTTATTCCAGCTTTTTCGAGAATTATTTTTGTATATACTTTATCCATACATATACTAGATGCTAAAACTCTACATCCAACATATGGTATATTTATTAATTCCAGCAAGCCTTGTATTGTTCCATCTTCTCCATATAAGCCATGTAGAACTGGAAATACTACATCCATTTTTTTTAGATATTCTATTAAATTATCAATTTTGGTCAACTCTTTTGGCACACATCCCATTGTCAAAGAATTATAATCTCCTATATATTTAAACCAATTACCAGTTTTATCTATATAAATTGGATATACCTGATATTTTTCTTTATCTAAGTTTTCTAATATATTTTTTCCAGAAACAACAGAAACTTCATGTTCCGTTGACATTCCGCCAAAGATTACACCTAATTTTAGTTTACCCATAAACTTTTCTCCCCTAATAGTTTTTAGACTACACTCTAAAAATGCTCTATAATTTTTTCTGTCAATGTATAAAATTTCATTCCATTTGAAGCTTTAATTAATACATTGTCATTTTCTATAAGTATATTCTTTAACTTATTATATAATTCATCAATAGTGTTTTCATAGTAAAGATTTTCTTTAGGCATTCCAAGTTTTTGAGCTTCTTCTATAATAAACTTTGAGTTTTCTCCTGAGCAAAGAACAATGTCTATATTGTTCTTTGCCACTTCTTCTCCAACTTTTCTATGTAAAGTTTCAGCATATTCTCCTAATTCAAACATATCTCCCAAAACAGCAATTTTACGACCCTGTTTCATACTAGATAAAGATTTTATAGATGCTTTCATTGATTCGTAGCTTGCATTATAACTATCATTTATTATTTTTATGCCACTTTTTAGCTTTATAATTTCCATCCTTTTTTTTGTTAATTCAAATTTTTCTATTCCTTTTGCTATTTCTTTATCTGTAAGTTTCAATTTATTTCCTATTAGAGCAGCACATAAGCTATTTAATATAAAGTGTTCTCCTGGTATTGGCACTTTTACATCAAACTTTCTGTTTTCTATATTACACGTAAAAATACTGTTATACTCTCGTAAATTTATATTTGTTGCCCTCACTTTTGAATTGCTTTCAATTCCATATGTTTCTATCAATAATTTGTTTTTGTTTTCTTCATACCAACTATGTAATAAATCATTATCATTATTTATTATTAGATATGGTGTTTTCATTCCATCTAATATTTCTAGTTTTGCTTTTAAAATATTATCTCTTGAACCTAAATTTCCTATATGTGATGTTCCAACATTTGTAATTACAGCAATATTAGGCTTTACTATTTTAGATAATCTACTTATCTCTCCTATGTGATTCATACCCATTTCTATTACTGCAACATCTTCATCTTGCAGTTTTAATATTGTTAAGGGAACACCTAAATCATTATTTAAATTTGCAAAAGTCTTTAATACTTTGTATTTTTGTGAAAGTACACTTGCTATAACATCTTTTGTGCTTGTTTTTCCTACACTTCCTGTAACAGCAATTATAGGAAATGTGTCTCCATATAATTCTCTTTTTTTTGTTGCAATTTGTTGTAATGCTTTAATTTGGTCATCAACTTTTATTATAGCCTTATCATTCCATGAATTATAAGTTTTGTCATTTTCATCAAGTTCCGTAACTATTGCTACTTTTGCTCCATTTTCAAATGCATTTTTCCACAATTTATTTCCGTTAAAGTTTTCTCCTTTCATGGCTATAAAGATATCGTCTTTTTTTATTAATCTTGAATCTCTTTCAAAATTTTTGCAAACAATATTTTCATCACCCATTATTAGTTTTCCATTAGTACACTCAATTATATCTTTAACAGTTAAATTTTTTTTCATTAAAATTTGCTCCTCTTATATCATTTTGTTTTATTATATGTTAAAAACAATGTTTGTGCAATAAATTTTATAAAAATTAGATTCTCGACCAAGGGACTTTTGGTTTTATTTTTGAAAAAATTTCAATTTACTTTACACAAATCAAATTTTTTATATTTTCAAATTTATTGTCCCCTATACCACTTATTTTTTTTAAATCTTCTATAGTAGTAAATTTTCCATTTTCATTTCTATAATTTATTATTTTTAATGCAATAGATGGTCCAATTCCAGGCAATTCTTCAAGTTCTGTTTGACTTGCTTTATTTATATTTATCATTTCTGTTCCACTTTTTAAACTACTTCCAGGAATTGTTTCCACAACTTCTACATCTTCTGTGGTTTCTACGCTGTTTTTCTCATTATTCTCTTCATCTTTATCATTTACACTCGGAATTACTATTTTTACTCCATCCTCTAGTATATATGCTAAATTTATTCTACTCATATCAGCATCTTCCTTTAATCCTCCAGCCGCATCTATAGCATCTGCCACTCTTGAATTTTCGTCTAATGTTACAATTCCTTCTTTTTGTACAGCTCCTGTAATGTGTACCACAATTTTACTTTTATCATCAGTAGTTTTGTCTTCATTTGCAATCATTTCCTCATTTGCAATATATTCTTCGTTTTTACTGTTTTTCCCATATACATAATATCCTATAATTGCCGTTGCAACAACCATTATAGCTATTAGTATATATTTTTTTATATTACTTAAATAATTCAAATTTATTTTCCTCCTTTTTTTTAAAAATATTGAATTTTGTCTAAAAATGTTATATATTAGTTTTTGTATTTTATTTAGGAGATTTAAAATGAAAGTTAAAAAGATTTTGGCGATATTTTTTAGTATTATTATAGTTTTTATAAGTACTTACAGCTTTGCAATTGATTTAGACCCGGAAAAGCTTTATGCAGAATCTGCAATTTTAATAGACTCTAAAACTGGTAAAGTTTTATTTGAAAAAAATATGGACAAAAAAATGTATCCCGCAAGCACAACAAAAATTATGACTGCAATATTAACAATTGAAAATTGTAATATTGAAGATAAAGTTGTTGTAAATTATAATGCAATTTCAAGTATTCCAAATGGATATTCAACAGCAGAACTTATAACAGATGAAGAATTAACTGTTAAGCAATTATTAGAAGTATTGCTTGTTCATTCTGCAAATGATGCAGCCAACGTTCTTGGAATGCATGTTGGTGGTTCAATAGATAGTTTTGTCGCAATGATGAATAGTAAAGCTCAAGAGCTTGGATGTACAAATACACAATTTACAAATACATATGGTTTACATGACGAAAACCATTATACAACAGCAAGAGATTTAGCAATTATCGCTAAATATTGTATGCAAAATAGTACATTTAGACATTTTGTATCACAACCTAATTGTCAAATTGCTCCTACAAATAAACATATTGCTAGAAGTTTTAATAATACAAATGATTTAATAAATACCTCATCTAAAAACTATTATAAATATGCCATCGGAATAAAAACCGGATATACTAAAGAAGCCGGAAACTGTTTAATTTCTTGTAGCAACAAAGATGGTTTTGAAACAATTGCTGTAGTATTAAACACAGGAACAACTCATGGAGCAAGATATGAAGATTCTATTTCTATATTTAACTATGCATTTAATACTTTTGGTATAAAAAAGGTAGCAGGCAAAAATGATGTAATCACCCAAATAACTGTAAATAATGGAAGCAAAGACACAAAAAATTTGGACCTTCTATTAGCAGAAGATGTCAATGCATTAACATTTATAAACAATGACAGTACAAAAATTGAACCAACAATTAATTTAAATAAAAACATCTCAGCTCCAATAGCTGCAGGTTCTGTTGTGGGAAATGTAACATATAATATTTTAAATACTGAATATAAAGTAGATTTAATCGCTTCTCATGATGTTGAGAAGTCTGAATTTTTGATTATAACTTTAAGAATTTTTGTAATTGTAATTATCGTAATAGTTGTAATTATTTTGATATCTAAAATTTTTAGAAAAAAGATTTCTTAAAAGAAATCTTTTTTCTATTATTTATAATCTTTTCCAAGTATTATAGTTAAGTCTGTTTTGCTTTGTGAACTTGTAGCAGAATTAGTAACCGTTCCAGTATCTAACAATTCCTTTATGTTGTTTAACACATCTTCTTTAACGTCACTGTTTACTACAATACTTGTTTTTGAACTTGAAGCAGTTGTACCTGTTTTATATACATTATAACCTTTTTTCTTTAATAAGTTTGTAGCTTCTGTTAATAATTTACTATTGCCACTACCATTTAATAACTCTATCTTTACCTTAGCCGCTTCGCTTGTAGGAATCTTTGTAGTTGTAGAACTTTCACTAGTACTTGAAGAACTTGTATTGCTTGTACTAGCTGAATCGTCCCCATCTGCATCAAACAATTCTTCAATTAGTTTTTTAGTCTCAGATTTATTATATTCAAAGAAAGATAATTTATTAATCATTGTTGGTGCACCAGGAACAGCACCAGTTTTTAGATTTTCTATATTGAATTCTACTGCATATGGTAAGTAATCTTTAACATCTGACAGTTTAACATTTGTTTCAACATTTTCATATACAATTTCTGCTAAATTACCTAATTTCATTACATTTTTTAATTGAAGTGTTTGTTTGATGGTTTCAGAAATAAACTCTCTTTGAGTTCTCATTCTACCAATATCATTATCTCCATATTCAGAGCTATAAGATGTTCCATTATTATTATGTCTAAATCTTAACAATTGCTCAGCTTTTTCTCCATCTATTTTTTGCAACCCCGGTTGTAAATTAATATGCAAATCTTGTGAAGGATCATCATACTTCATTTTTATTGGGACATCAAACTCAACACCGCCAATTTCATCTACTGTTTTTATTAATGCCTGATTATCAATTACAGCGTAGTATTTTATATCTAACCCTGTAATTTCATTAACAGCTTCTAGTGTTTTTTCTGGTCCTTTTTGATATAATGCATTTATCTTGTCATATGAATTAGCACTTGTTTTGCTTTTTCCAACAAAAGTATCTCTAGGAACAGAAAGTAAAACAGCACTTTGTGTTTTTGGGTTATATGAAGCCACCATAATTGTATCTGTAAGCTTTGAGTCTATATCTGTACTTACTCCTAATAAAAGTACTTTAAGTTCTTCTAACTCTTTTACTGTTTCTTGGTTATGTCCCATCATAGTTGCTAAAAGTCCTTGCCATCCCCATCCATTAACATATGTACTATAAGATACAAATCCACCTATAGAAACTAATATAATTAATAGTATGGCTAATATTACTTTTAATACTTTATGTTTCTTTTTATGTTTTTTCTCTTCGTTTCTTTCTTTCCTACTCAAATTTTCCACTCCTATTTTTAGTTATAATTCAAAGTATAACAGATTTTATTTTTTATTTCAACAAATTAACTAAAAATTCACAATTATTTAAGACAATATGTTTAAAATAATATTATTGTTATAGAAAAATCTTGTTATAAATGAGTTTTCTATAGCAGTACTTATATTGTTATTTTCCTTCATTGATAGAATAAAAAATGTTATTGCAAGTATTACATATATTATTATTAAGCCAATAATAAGTCCATACGCTAATCCAGCAATTTCATTAACCTGTTTTATTACAGGAATTTTAGAAATAATATCTGTAAAAGTTTTTAATAGCATCAAAATTATTTTAGAAAATAAAAACAATAAAATCATTATTCCCATTCCTACAGCATTTCTTGCAATTGGTTTTGTTGCTAATTCTAGCATACTATTTTCACTATTAACATTAGTATTAGCTATAATTATTTCCTCAATTTTTTCATCAATTTCTGTATTGTTTATAACTAAATTGGTAATAGGGCTATATAACATTAAAGCTATAAGAATAGAAACTATAAATGAAAGCAACCTAAAGCCTATATCTATAATCCCTTTTTTATATCCCATGTAAACACTGCAAGCAATAACTATAATAATTAAACCATCAAATACTATACTCATTTTTCCTCCTATAAGTTTACAATCTCAATTTTGTCTCTATAAACTATTCCAGCTAACGATTCAGATAAAACTATTCTACTTATTTCTTGCCCTGCAATATATTTTTTTATTAGCCATCCATTCTTATTTACAAAATGTAACTCAGATCCCAAGTTTACTGCTAAAGTATCATTACAGCTGTATATCTCTTTAGTTACATCGCTTGTAGTATATACACTTTCTTTATAATTATCAGTATTAATAAATGTTATTTCAGAATCAGCAGTAAATAATCCAGAAGACTTTTCCTCAATTATTGCAATTGCATTATTTATTTCAATACTAGCAAAAGACACTTTTCTATCTGAATACTTGATAATTTCATTATTATCTTCTCCTGTTATCATGTCAATAGAATCATCATACATACATAATAATTTATTCTTATCTTGATATTTAATATTTATTAAGAGCTTACCAACATCTGCATTATGTATATATGAAATAGAATTATCTGTATCTGTTTGTGCATTTTCTACAGATATAATTTTTACATTTGACTTTATAACACTTGACGTAGTATCTATTTCAGCTAGTGCTAAATATTTGTTATCATTTGAAATAGATATATCTGCGACTCTTGTAGAAGATAAATATATTTTAAACAGCTCTTTTCCATTTGGATTATATAGGCTTATAATTGTTTTATAACTTGTATCAGAAATTACTACTGCCATATATCCATTTTTGTTTACACTAATTTTAGTAATATTACCCTCAATTTTGTTTTCCCATAAAAGGCTTTGTCCAGATATTAAAAATAATTTTTGTCCACCATTTTCTGCAATACCTAAAAATCTATTACTATTACTAAACAAAACATTGTTTATAGGAATGTCAATATTATTTTCTGCCTTACCAGAATTATTATATATTTCAAACTTGTTTTTGCTTAATATTCCAATATATTTATCATAAGCACATATTTCAACATTTGCATCAGAATTAAAGTCAATAATTGTAGCATCATTTCTTTCAATTTCTTTTTGCAAAATATGTAAATCCATCCACTCTCTTATCTGTAAATTAGACATATATAGCGTAATAATTACTATGATAATTACTATAAATAAAAATATTGTACTTACGATTTTTATTTTCTTTTTATCTACTTTTTTTATTATAGGATTATCTTTAAAAAAATCTATCATATAATCTCCTCATCTTCTGCTTTCTTTATATTTACATTTTACTATTTGTTTTTATAAAAGTAAAGTGTAAAAGATTTATTTATATTGTTGAAAAAAAACAAATTATATGATAATTTATTTATATAGGAGGTAGTTATGGGAAGAAGAGATAAGAGAAATTTTAAAAATCAGAAAAGAAAATTAGTAATAACTGATAAAAGAACATTTGTAAGATCTGTCTCAATTTTATTACTAATAATTATAATTTTCTTTAGTGTTTTTGTAATGAGAAAATCAATAGGAAAATACTTTACATCTTTAGTATCATCTGATGAAATTATTGAAGAAAACATAGAATCCCCACAAAAGGAAGAAGAAAAAAAAGTAGCTGAAAATGCAACCTTTACGATGGCTGTAACAGGTGATATTATGTGCCATAACACACAATATGCAGACGCAAAAACTGGAAATACATATGATTTTTCTTATGTTTTTGAAGATGTAAAAAAATATATTCAAACAGCAGATTTAGCAATTGGAAACTTAGAAACTACCTTTACAGGAAGCGCTGCAGGTTACAGTGGATATCCTACTTTTAATACACCAGAAGCACTAGCATATAACTTAAAAGATTTAGGCTTTGACGTTTTAACTACTTCAAATAACCATAGTTTAGATAAAGGCTATAAAGGAATTGAAAGTACCATTAAATACTTGGATGATGCTGATATTGCTCATACAGGAACTTTTACATCAGAAGAAGCACAAAACACTATTTTATATAAATCTGTAAAAGGTGTTAAAATAGCATTTTTAAGTTTTACGTATGGAACTAATGGAATACCAGTACCATCTGGAAAAGAATATTGTATTAATTTGATAGATAAAGATTTAATAAAAAAACAAATAGAACTTGCAAAAGAACAAAATCCAGATTTAATCTGTGTTAGTATGCACTGGGGAGTTGAATATCGTACAACTCCTACGGATGAGCAAAAAGAACTAGCTGACTTTTTATTTAAAAATGGAGCAGATGTTATTTTAGGAAATCACTCACATGTATTAGAACCTATGGAAAAAAGAAAAATTACATTAGACGACGGTACAGAAAAAGATGGTTTTGTAATATACTCTCTTGGTAACTTTATTTCTGGGCAAATCAAAGAATACACAAAAGATACTGCCATTCTTAACATAACAATTACTAAAAATGGAGAAACTGGAAAAATTTCAATAGATAAGGCAAGTTATATTCCTCTATACATGTATAAAGGAACAACTTCAACAAAAGCATACAAACTCTTAGATATAAATTCATGTATTTCAGCATATGAAGCAGGTGCACAAGGTTCTGTAAGTACTTCTTTATATAAGACTTTAGTTGCAGAACTTGCAAAAATAAAGAAAATATTAGGTGAATAATATGGAAAATAAAACTTACTATGACTGGCTAGAAGTAAGTAAAAAAGCATCCCCTGAGGTAATAGAAAAGGCTTACAAAGCATTGATAATAAAATATCATCCTGATTTACAACAAGAAAATAAGCAAAATTCAGAAGAAATTATAAAAAAAATAAACGAAGCATATAGCGTTCTTTCTGATAGTTCTAAGCGTGCCCAATATGATGCAAGCTTACAAGCAAGAGCTCTAGAGCAAAAACAACAACAATCCAAATCAGATTATAATATAAAGCAGCAACAAACATATGACGCCCAAGATTATAAAACGCAAAATATAGACTATCAAAAGCAAGTAGATGCAGCAAGAAGACAAGCATATCATGATGCTTATATTCAAGATTTAAAAAACAGAGGCTATAAAATTAGATATAAAAAAAGCTTTAAAGATTATGTTAAAATTGCTATTACTATATTTATAATATTCTTAGTATTTTGGATTATTTGGCAGATTCCTTTTGTTCGCAACTGGATTAATTCTTTAGCTGACAATAATTTTGTAATAAGAATTATTGTTGATGTGATTAGAAGTATTTATGAAGCATTATTTGAAACATTTTTTTAAAGAAAATAAAACAAGCTCTTCTCATAACTGGAAGAGCTTGTTTTATTGAATTTTATTAAACAGCTTGTACTGCCATTTTTTTACACATCTATCGATAATGATAAACAGTATTGTATAAATTATACATTCAATAGTCATAGCTAACATTATATTAATACTTTTAAAGATCGTTGCTATATAAAGTAATAATAAAATATTAACTATCATTAGAACGTACTGAAATAATTTATTATCACTTTTTTTAACAACAGCTTCTTCTGTTGCCCAATTTAAGTTTGGCCTTTTTAAATCTACTATTAGCATTAAATAACAATTAATTAGATTAATCATAATACTTATTATAAAAATTATAAACATATATATTATCTTTATACTTGGAATAATATACCAAATTAGTCCTAATACAACAATAGTTGTTAACAAGTTAAGCATAAACTGTGGAATATTTTTATATAAAAACTGTTTATATAAACTTACTGGTATATATTTAATCAACGTTGCATCTTTTCCATCTCTAGAAATAGCTGTTAATGAAATATTAGATATTGAATACATAACCTGTAATATAATTAATATATCACAAACCACTTCTGTATTAAAACTCATATTTTCAATAGCTTTTTTAACTGTATCGTCTTGCATTACATTCATCATCGTAGGATAAACACTTACAACTAATAGAATACAACTTATTAATAATGTAATTACAGGAAAAACACATTGCATAAAAAAGCTAGGATTTCTTAATAATAGTTTAAATTCTTTTGTAGTATATGCTATTCCTATTTTGTTGTTTTTTACTTTTTTGTTGATATCTATTATTTTTTTCGTTCCTTTTTTTCGTTCTATACTAGTTATATTTTTTAGTATATATTTAATATAAGTTATGTTTCCTACAAGTAAAAAAACTATTATCTCTATACTACAAATTGCTAATATTTTAAGAAAAGAAACTACTGCTAAAATTTTTTCAGGACTTGCTAACATATTTATTGTTGGATTTACAATAAGTAGCATTCTGTTGATGTTTTGCATTCTATCTTGTATACTTATCATCTGATTAAAAGCATCTTCATTTGATTTAATATTAAATAAGTTGTTTAGCATTATATATTCCACTATTAATATTGTAAATATTAAAAAAACAGTCATAAATATTTGAAATACTTCTTTGTTTCTAAAAAATCTTGAAAATTTCATAATTACAAAAGTAAGTATACTAATAGCACCTGAAACAAAGATTGGATAAATAAATATTGTTACTATTGCCCATATATAATATACAAAATTTGCACTTGTTATCATTCCATACAGAGTAAGCGGAACAACTGCTATTATTCCCTCACTAAAATATAACATACATAATAAAGTTATAAATTTTGAAATTAAAAGTTCAACAGAGTTAATAGGCATATATAATACATTTTCTGTATCTTTAGAAAAAAAGAAAACATTTGCACATGAAAGTATAACTTGAAAAGCTAAAAACATAGTTAATATTGGTAAATATAGGTTAATAAATATCTCACTTTGTCCTATATTTGTTAGAAATTTAATAATCTCATAACTTACATATCCTACAGCAAAAAATATTATAACAATTAACCAATAAAATATTGACTTTTTATTAAATTTTTTATTTTTATTATCAAAAATAGGTAAGTTTTGATAATATTCTTTAATAAAAACATTTGTTAAACTAACTATTTTCTTCATTTACTTGTGTTATCTCCATAAATAATTCTTCTAAAGAAATATTTTCTTTTTTTGCTTTTCTTAACTCTTCAATTGTTCCAACAAATAGTAACTTTCCTTTATTTATTATGCCTATTCTATCACATAGTTTTTCTGCAATTTCTAATATATGAGTAGAAAAGAAGACTGTATTATTTAATCTTGCATGTTCTTTCATTTTGTTTTTTAAGTAAAAGGACGACTTTGGATCTAAACCTGTAAGAGGTTCATCTAAAATCCAATTTTTAGGATTATGTAGCAATACCGAAACTATTATGATTTTTTGTCTCATACCATGTGAATAATTTTGAATTTTATCGTTTAGTACATCATATATGTCAAATTCTTTGGAAAGTTTTTCAATTCTTTCTTTTCTTTGAGTTTCAGGTACTTCATAAACATCAGCAATAAAGTTTAAAAACTCTATCCCTTTTAGCTTTAAAAACATGTCAGGGTTATCAGAAACATATCCTATTTTCTTCTTTGCTTCTATTGGATTTGTTATAATACTATTTTTGTCAATTAAGATCTCTCCCTCATCTATGTCTAAAATACCTGTAATCATTTTTATAGTTGTAGTTTTACCCGCACCATTTGGTCCTAAAAAGCCAAAAATCTCGCCATCTTTTATATCTAAATTTATGTTATCAATAACTTTTTGCCCTTTTTTATATGATTTTGATATGTTCTTTAATTCTAACATTTTATCAGCTCCCGCATATAATACCTTTACAATACACTATATTCTTTTCCTGCATTTCCAGGTTTTATTCTTACTTCTCTTTCATCATTCAAAGTTACAACATATTCTTGATCACTTTTTCCCTCTATTTTAAGTATTTTACCGTTCTTATACTCTTCTCTATTCTGATTTTCAAAAAGTAGTTTATTTCTATAGTCATTATAATACCATTCTATTATTTTAGCTTGTGTCACTTTTTCTTCAATGTTATACTTTTTTGAAAATATCATTTTCTCTTCTAAAAAATGTAATTCATCATTATAAATCTCTGCCTTTATAGCAGTCTTTGAAATATCATTATCGTCAAATTTAAATAAATCATGCTTTTTAGTTCCATACTGTTCAATTGTATAATTATTATTTTTCTTGTTTCTATATAATATTATCTTAACTGTTTGTTTACTAATATTTCCTTCAGGAGCATCATTTATGTCGTCATACATTAAATATCCTTCTGTAAAGTAAAATGTTAGTTCATCATTATAATCTGCTTCATATACTTCTTCAACATTAAACAATCTAAGTTCCTTTGTTATTAGTTCTGGCATAGTTTGTGCTAAGCTTTCTATAACAGGGTCGCCTTCATTTGTTACTGTTCCTTGAAGTCTTTCAATTATATTGTTTATAGTTTGTTCAATATTATATGTTACATTAATATCTTCTACTTTCTTTACTTCAATATCTTCTCTCACTGCTATTTTTTCTTCATTTGCATTATTATTTGGTTTATTGTTATTAGAAAATATTATTATACATATAGTAGCTATTAATATAACTGCTATTATAATAGCTACTATTAATATGTTTTTATTTTTTAAAATTTTAATTATTTTATCTTTCATCTTACCCTCACTATTTTGTGCTGTTTTATTCTATATTAAACGACATCACAAAATCCATATTATCTTTCAGTTGCATTACAATATTTAATTGTTTCCCAGAATTTTCATCTGATATTGGAAACTCACACGTATAGTAATTATTAATTTTATCAATCTCATATGAATTATAAACATTAATATGTTCATATAAGTTTTCTGTTACATATTTTTTAAATGTTTCTATATTATTAAACTTTTCTTGTTTAAATGTATCATCCAATAATTTATATGCACTTTCATAGTCCTCTGAGTTTATCATTTGTATAAATAAATTACAATTTGTAGCAACCTTTTCTTTGTCACTCATGTTGTTATATTTCTCTGCAAGTTTTAAAGGTTTAACTGTATATGTATCTAGAAAAGCTGTATATTCTCCTGGATATTTTACATTAAAAATATAATAATGGTCATATCCATCTGCACAAATATATTGTGTATATTCATCATATTTTTCAACAGAATAGCTTTTAATTGTTAATTTATCATTTTTTTGTTTGAAATTATAAAATTCATTATAATTTTCAAAGTCTGTTGTATCTGATGTTTCTAATCTATATGCTATTTGTAATTTTTCCTTGTTATTATTTATAAAGTCTTTAAATTTTTCATATGTATCAAATCTTGCATTTTTATATTCTGTATCTAAAAAGTTATAAGCTTCTTGTGAGTCTACAAGCATCATTCTTATATATTCTGCATAGTATAACCTTGCAATAAGTTCTTCACTGCTATCTAAGTCAATATAATTAAAGAAATTATGCTTCTTACCCTTGATTGTTTTATTTTCATATTCTTCTATTTTTATTTGTTCTGATATTTTATTTTCATATTCTGTTTCATTTATTGGATAAATATCAAAAGTTTTATTTAATTTATCCAGTCCAACCTTTAAAAATATCAATTTACCATCTATTTTACTTTTAACAACATATTCAGCATATTGATTCGTGTTTAATTCATACATTTCTAATGTTATATATGAATTGTAATTATCATACAATTCTATTTTTTCAAAAATATTATCATTATTTAACAGAGTTACATACTCTTCATTTAAATATGAATTGATTACATCACTATTTTGGTTTTTTAATGCAGTCAAATATGCTTTTATTCTTTCATCAACAGTATAATATATCTTCGTATCAGTTGTTCTTTTAAATATTGGTATATTTTCTTCATCTGATGTTTGTATATTGTTAGTACCTTCTATTTTAGAGTTTTTGTTATTCAAGCTTAATAATACTAATAGTATTAAAATAATTATACATATCAAACTTATTATCATTATGTTGATCTTTTTATTATTCATGCTGTATCCTCCTTATCTACTAGATATATTATGGTCTTAAAACACCTTCTCCAAATATTTGATCTGCACATTGACATATTGATTCTACATACTGTGCTGCATAATCCGCTTCTTCTTGTAGTGAATGTCCATCACCTATATATGCCCATGAAGAAAATACATCATAGATAGTAGACATATCTCCTTTAAATTTATTATTTACTGTTGAAAATCTTGCAGAATCAGCTCTATATACATCTGCAGAATCACCATTTCCGCTAAGTATACCGTTAACATGTTTACACCATCCCTTAACACCACCTGATAATCCTTCATAATGTATTCCATCTTGCATTCCATTATAGACTCCTATGCCCCAATAATTGCCTGGTACTGGAGTATGCCAGTTTTGTTCTTGCCATGCTTGAGCAGCACAAAGTACTGGATTTAAGTGTTCTTGTATACATATGTCATATATCGTTCCTGCTCCATCTCTAAATTCTTGTGTATTATACTGAAAAGCTGCAGAATAGCTTTGTACAAGATTTACAAACTCTTCTTTGGTTAAAGTTGTTTCAGTAACACTTAGTACTCCTCCTGAACCGCCTCTAGAGGAACTCGCTGAAGTCATTTGCATCAAGTCTTGAAAATCAAACTCTGTTACTCCGTAATTTATATTAGTTGCTTTGTATAGCAAATACCTAAATATCTGAAGTGTATTTGCAAGATTTTCGTTTTCTTCCATTATCTCAAATAGCCAATCTGTTGCACTCAAAATATTATTTTTGTTTTGTCTGTATTTCTGCTCATTAAATAATGTTACAAAGTTTGGTTTTGTTTTTTCATCATCTTTTATAATACCCTTTTGTGTTCCTGAAATATATTTTTCAGTTACAGTAGTATCCTCTGTTGCATCTTGTATTTCTACTCTTCTAATTCTGGTTTCCATAGTAATATCTTGTGTTACATCACCTTCACCTATATATGATGGTTCACTCGGTACACTACTATTATTTGAACCTCCTGAAGATTTGCTTTCATTTCTATATTGCTTCATTTTTCCATCGTAATCGTTTTTAAGTCTTTTATTTACATCATCCACTAATTGTTTAATTGTTTGTCCTATAATATTACATTTATCATTATCGGAACCAACCTCAGTCCAGTCTTGAAGCAATTGATTCTTTAAGCTCTTACTTCCATTTTGAGTATTGCTTTCTGTAGGTGCTTTATTATACTCTTGTTCATAATCTGCAATCCATGTATTTGCTCTTGTTAATGCACATACTGCTGAGTTTGTTCTTGTAACAACAGTTTTTGTAATATATCCATCATATTCATCTTGAGGATCACCATTACTATAATAATGAGTATGTCCTACTCGATATGATATTTCATTATATCTAACACTTCCCCTTATTCTTGCATCTGTTACTTTTTTATACGTCCATCTGTCTATATCTGTAGTTGTTGTTAAATTATCATATATTCCAACTTCTAATTCGCTTTTATATGCTAAATCTGCTAGGTTCATTACAAAGTTTTTGCTTTGTCCTACAACTAGAAGTGACCATAAGAAATCAAATTGTAATGTATAAGGCTGTACCATGGATTCATAGTCGATTGTTGTTGTGTTTAAAGTATATTCTGGTTGTGTATCTAGAGATACCCCAAATGATTTTCCAGCTTCTAAATCTTCAGCTCCACGATATGAAAGACTTTTATCAACCTCTTTATATGTTGCAATTACTGCTTCGTAACCAGAATTACTATTTGAACTACTGTTAGAAGTTCCTCTAGCTACTCCATCTTTTACTAAAGGTCCTCCTCCAATAAACTTTTCATTAAATGCTCTATCATCAACAGTAACAGAACTACCATCTGCATGAACACGTTGACCATCTCCAAGATAAATTGCAACATGTCCTGATTCACGTCCATCTCCTGTATTATAAAATAGAACATCTCCTCTTTTTAATTGCGATGGTTCTGTTATTAATGAACCTCCACAATTTTCTTTAACTGTTGGAAGCATATCACCTGGTGCACCACTATAGGTACCATATGAACATTGTCCATGAGGAACTTCAAATCCTCCTTGTTCAAAAGCCCACCATACAAGTCCAGAACAGTTAAATCCTAATGCACCATTTTCCCAACCGTCGACATCAGCAAATGATCCTGTTGAATTATATGGTTGTCCAACCTGGCTTAAAGCTGCTTGAATAACTGGTTCTAAATCAGGTCCTCCAGAGTTATTTACTCCTGTACCTGAATCTGATTTATTATCTGTTTTCGATGTAGAATTACCACTTGTACTTCCTGAATTAGAGTCCTGTGATGCTCCTCTTGATTTGTTTCCGTCTTCCCAGCCCCATCCAAGCCATGCATTATGTTCATTTGTATCATTGGATGGTGCCCACTCATTAAGCGATATGGTTCTAACTATTCCTTGTACACTATCCATTACCTGACCATTGCCTATATATACACCAACATGTCCATATAAATGTGCTCCACTAGCTCCACTTCCTGTACTGTATACTGATGCTCCTATTGGTATATTTGTTCTATCTGTTGATACACAATGAGCATCTTTTGCACAGCATGCACAATGAAGTCTTTCAGGTGCAATTCCTGCATTATCCCAAACATTATCTACCCATTCTAGGCAATGTCCAGCAGCTGTTGCAGGAGTATTTTTAGCTGCATTTACTAATCTTTCTGAAATATTAGCTATTGTTTCATCAGATACATCATTTGAACTTACGTGTCTAAAAATTGTAAACGTAATATGATTTCTAGGATCTTTACTTATTTCAAATAGCCTTGGATAATAACTCTCACCTTCTGTTGTCTGATAGCCAGCTTCATAAGCATCAGCACTTGAAGTAGGATATTTTTTTCTTACTGCTTCATTACCTGTATATATAAGAATGTGTCCATATGGTTGTCCAGATAATAATACATCACCTGGTTGTAAATTAGTTGGAGGATTTGGCCTTGTATACTCTCCTACGTCTTCCCATTCTGAAGAATTTCTTAAATATGTCCAAATATTAGGGGTTGTATTATATTCCATATTTGGATCTACTTTTGAATATCTTACTGCAGTTGCAACTGCCATATCACAGGATGCATAATCTCCACCATCAGAACTTTTTCCTTCAATTAAGCTTTCTCTTGCATCAATATATGCAGCTGTAGTACTGTTATAATCTCGAGTCCATGGCCATTGTGCTTTGTAAAGATTTTGATCTGGTGCTACTGCTACACTACATGCTAGTTCTACTGCCGCTTCTGCTATTGCTTTGCCACCTTTTCCTGATATTTTTGAGTTACTTTTTTTAGGCGACTTTTTTAATGTAAAATGTGTTAATGCTTGTTCTCTAGCTTTTTGATCACCATTTACATTGTATTCTTCTATCCATTTATAATATTCAGTTGGAGAAGCATATGTTAAATAATATTCATTTCCATCTTTGTCATGTCTTTTAAATCTTATAATTCCTTGTAGAGAATTAATTGAATTTGTAGATTTAGAAGTACTTGAGCTTTGAGTTGATGGTCTTATACTTGATAATTCATCAGCTGATAATTCGTATTCATTATCATTCTCTATTTTTGTATCATCTGTATTTGTCTCAGTTTTATCAGAATCTTCTACAATTTCATCACTTTTTTCACTTTTGCCTAACTTGATCTTTCTCCATGGTATATCTTCTGATTGATTTTTGCTTGGAATATGTCCTCGAGTTGAAACATCTTCGTAGTTTACATTAGGATCAGGCATTGGATTGTATTGGTCAAAAACAATTACTTTATTACCAGGGGCAATATTTTTAAATATCCATTCTGCATTTTCTTGTGAAACTCCACAGCAGCCTTGTAATGTATATCTTTGTTCAACAGGATAATCATCTGGATTGCTTTGATGAGCATATTCAAATGTCTGACAATCACAAGATCCATTTGCACATTTTTCCAAATGTCCACCATTAACAAAACATGTTGGCCACATATAAGATAATGCACTTCCATATGCGTTTTGATATTTTGGATCAAGTACTGTCCATACACCTTTAAATGAACGACTACGAGGGCCATCCCAGTCGTCTTTATGCCCCGGTTCATTGTAACCTTGAAATGAGTTACATGCTAAAACAAGTTTCCACTTATTATTTACTTTTTGAAAAATTGTTAAACGACACTTATCACAGTCTATTAAACATTCATATTCCGTAGAAAGGCCATAGTGTTCTTCATAGTATTCAAGCTTATCTCTCATATGTAAGATGTACTCTGGTTCATCTCCAGCCCATTGGCTTGATGATAAACTTGAACTATTAAATATTGCATCCCAATTTATAGGTTGATCAACATTAGGCCTTGTATCTGGAAGCTGTGTAACTAATTCTGCATTCATAAGTCTTGCCAATTCATCTGGACCACTTAAATACTTATCTACATCATATCCGTTTTTTTTCATTTCATCCCATAATTCCTTAGCTGTCACTGCTGTTGAAAATGAACCATTTTCATTTATACTTACACTTTTTGTATATTGAGTTGCTGTTTGTGTTACTTTTTTTACAATCCATTTCATAACAATATAAGTAGATGCAGATATTAAAACTATGCAAAGTATTATAGGTATTAAAATTATCAATAGTTTTTTTCCATGTTTTTTTAACTTTTCCATCTTTCACCTCATTTTATGCTAAGATATAATTACAAATCTATTACAAATTCTTTTCTTGTATTTTCTGTTTTAAAATCTTCAAATACAAGTTTTCTAATTCTTTTTGTTGAAATATATGAACTATAAAATTTAATATCAATTTGTCTAGAATGTCCTTTATCAATTGTTACCATCTCTTGTGTCAGCTCATTTATATATGGTCTATATTTTACCCCTTTAGAATCTTCTATATAAAAGCTATTATTTGCTAGAGTATCTAGCATAATTTTTGAATCTGAATTATTTGTAATTTTTAAAGTATATATCTCAAAATTCATGTATGAATTTTTTTCAATCACATCTACTATTACATCATTATCCTTTTTTGTCTTTGACAATTCTTCATATCCAATATAACTATTTATATTTAGTCTATACTCATCATTTTCTTCAACAACTGTAATATAATCAATTTTTTGTTCTTCTTTTGTTTTGGCTATTTTTCCTGTTGCAAGAGCATTTTCCGTAAATTTCACCATATATGTGTTATTGTCCCATTTTTCTATATCTGCTTCTTTCTCTTTATTTTCAAATGTACTAGCATAGTATATATTAGAAAAATCTTCTATACTTGCAAACATTTCTTCCTTGCACTTATCTGTAAGCATATTATAGGCGTTTTCTAATTCTTTTTTATTGCATAATGCAATAAATTGTTCTATTGTTACAACTTTAGAATTTTGTTTTGTAGTTTGTTTTTGTTCATCTGTAGCTGAATTTTGTGTTTGTACACTAGATTTTTGTTGACTATTTAATGAATTTATACTTTGCATTTTTGCTTGTTCAATTCTTCTCTGATTATTGCTTTTTGCTATTCCATTTGCCAATTGTAATAAAGCAAAAGCGAAGGCAATAATTATGATATACCTCCAAATTTTCTTTTTATTTTGATTATAATATCTTATAAGGTTATTCATAATTATTACCTCCATTTTATATTAGCGATATCTATATTGATGTAATCTACTCATGTTTTCTTCTATTTCGTCTGCTCTCTGGCCAGCTCGTTCTTCATCAACATTTTTATTATTTCTTGTAATACCCTTTACTATTGTTTTATGTAAGTCACTTTGTTCTTTATCACCCATTCCACGTTTAGGATCCTTGTTACCAACTCTACGAAGCATTCCCATTGTTGCTCTTGCTTCGTCAGCATCAACTTTTTCATTTACAACTAGTTGTTGCATTGCTAACATATCATCAAAATCTGTTTCTCCTTCATGCATCCATTTTTGCATATTTCCGCCATTTCCCATGAATTCCTCTACTTTTTGATCAGATTTTAATATCTGTTTAGCTTTAATTCTATAAACATCCTCATCCTTTGCTTCTTGATATGCTTTCTCTCTATCTTGTTCTTTATATTCTTCAGAGTTATATTCTTGTTTTGCAGCTTCAAGTGCCTTTTTAGTGTTATCATCAAGATGAGTTGTCGTCATAGTACCAGTTATTCTGCTTCCTACAGATGCTCCAACTCCAACCGCTGTACCTGCTGCGGTTACAATATTTTTAGGATCTCCTGTAGCAACAGCAAAAGTTCCTCCTATTGTTGCAGCTGCTGCTCCAGCAGCTAGGCCTATTGCAGCACCTGGTAGTCTTTTAACTGTACCACTTACTCCTTTATAGGTTACACCAGCTAACCTTTTTGCATTATTCTTTAGCGTGCCTTTTACTCCATTTTCTATTCCTAGTGTAGATTTAAATTGTGAAGCTGCTGCAGTTCCAGCTGTTCTTGCTAGCCTTCTAATAGAAGATACCGGTTTTTGATTTTGTTCTTGACTTACAGTAGTAGCTTCAGTTTGTTTTTCTGGTCTATTTATTTGTAATGGTTGATGTTCTTCTGGCATTATAATTCCAGATTCACCTTCATCTCTTTGTATCTCTTCATAAGGGCTCTCATCTGCAAACCTTGGACTTGTATCTGCACTACTATCTGCAGGCCTATTTATTGATAACGGTGGATGTCCAGCTAATAATATTCCAGGTGTATCTGATTCTTCACCAGGTGTATCTGCGTCAGCTGTTGCTGTACTCGTTCTCATACCTTTATCTGTGCCTTCTTCTGTCTTTTCAGCAAGTACCTGTAAATCGTCCATATTACTTGCTGTTCTTGGCTTTCCAGAATCTGTACTTGAGTCTAATGCATTACTACTTTTAGAACCAATTCCTCCAATTTTACCACCTCGAGCAATTCTTGATAAACCATTAATTCCTTGCATCATTAAAGCTGTACCAGCTGGTCCTCCAAGTAATGGTGGTGTTTTTGCTTTCTCAAATCCAAACATACTTCTTAATAATTTTTCTGCTGGTAGCATAAATCCAAGTGCAACCAAACTGTATATTACATTTTTACCAGCTAAATCTATTGCAGAAGTAACTAATATAAAGTACAATAACAAATGCATTGGCTGTATAAGTAAATTAAAAATATATTCCTTAAGCCATGTATTAAAGCCTTGTGCTTGCCCATCATTTATTTTATCTATAGGATATGTAAGTGCAACTAAAGGAGCAATAATTGTTAAAAACGCCATATATAATAGCCTCTTTAAATATGTAAAAGTAAATACAACTGTGAAAATAACTAGTATCAAGAAGCATATTACATATCCAATATATTCCTCATTTTCTCCAACTTTTTGCATTTCAAGTCTTAAATATCCCATAAGATTTGTAGGATAATACAAATATCCATCACTAATACACTCTTCTAAATCTGTTCCTTCAACTGCCTTAGATATTTTCTCATCTTTATCAGCAATTATTCCCATATAAAAATTTTTATCTACAGAAGTCTTAACAATATATGTTAGTCTTTCTACCATTGTTACAGAAAAGGCCATAATATAATGCATAACAAATAATAAGCATAAACCAACTAACCAATCTTTTAGCATTTCCCTATATTTTGCCTTATCGTTGGCTACTGATGATAAAATAATTTTAATTCCTACATAAACAAGAATAGATAGCATTCCAACTATACAAATATTTCTAATAACAGTGTACCAACTACTAATTGTTTTCCTTAAAAAAACTGCTGAATCTTGAGGAGATGTTTTAATTTCATGTTGTTCATCCTTTATACCATTATAGTAATAATAATAATAATCTATAGTAAAAGGCCCTTCACCATTTTTTAATTTTTCCTCATAAGCTTCTTTTGTTGTTTTAATCCCTTTTTGTCCTTCTTCATTTTTTATCATTGTTCCACCTGTTGCAGTAGTCTCTGTAACTGTTGTTTTATCATCCTCATTATAGCAAACCCATATTTCTTTAGATTCTGTATCAAAAAAATTAACATTAAAAAGTAATATATTACCTTTAAATATTTCTTCAGCACTATATGTATATGCAGGTAAATATAAAGTATTTGGTAAGAACTGATTGTGTATAGCAAAACCAGCAATAGCGCCTGTTACTCCTGCAACAATTACAGTACCAGCTCCAATTGAACTTATTGCTACACTAGCTCCAATCGCTTGTATAATTGCACCAATTGCAGCTAATCCAGAAGCAACAGCTGCAACTATTAGAATCGCAACTATAATACCAACAACAGCACCTAATATAACTCCAATCCAGCCTAAATCTGTATCTAAATCTATAGGTAGCAAACTATTTTCTTGTCCTAATATCTGAGAATGTAAGATACTCATGACTCCATCACCTGCAGATACCAATAGTGATATTATTGGCCTCATTAAAATTCCTCTAGATACAAGATTGTCTTCACTTTTGTCAGGTGCTGCATCATCCGGTTCAGCTGCAAATACTGTAGTAGGAGCTATAACTTGAACTGCCATAATAACCAATATAGCTATAACTACAATCTTCCATATTTTTTTATTTGTAAAAATTTTACTCATTAGGTTATCCCCCTTAGTTTACATTTGATTACTTCTCTTCCTTGCTAATTGATTTAAGTTTGTTTCAACAAACTCAAATTCTTTTCTCGTTGGTGTAATCTTTAGTATAGCTGTATCTGGTCCAACTTTTAATAAGCCTTCTCCTCTTTCACATGTTACTAAAAAGTTTGCTTCCCCTTCTGAAAGCTTAAATACTTCTTTAAGATACTCTATCTCAGCTTTATCTTGTGCTAAGAATAGTTTTGTATCTGAAGAAGTTAAAACCGCTTGGGCTTCCTCTTTTTCATAAAAGTCTTGGAATCTTTGTGAAATTATTGCAAGAGATACATTTCTTTTTCTTGCACGTCTAGCCATCTTATTTAAAAAGTCTACGGCCTCTGGGTATGGAAGTAACATCCACGCCTCATCTACAAGTACTCTTTTTTTAGCAGCCTTTGTTCTATCTTCACTGTTTTTCTTAACAAATTTTTCCCAAATCCAAGAAAGTAGTATTTGTTGTGCAAGTGGTCTTGCAAACCTTTCTTCAAGTTGAGATATATCAAGATTTATAAAAGGTACTCCCTCTGATAAATCGAATGTAGATTGTCCATCAAAATATGCCATTTGTCCATCATATTCTCTTATATATTGTTTCATAACTTTTAATAAGTAACTATAGTGGAATTGATAATCTCCATTTTCGTTTTCTTGAGATTTTGCTTTTATTCTTCTATACCAACTTCCTATTGTTGGCATGTTTTTCTTTTGCTTTGCTAGCATATTTCCATTTGCTTTGCCTCTCATATCCACCTGGTAAATACTGTTTGGATCACTTGTAATTCCAAGTGCAGCATATTCTTCTGCAACAGATTCTGCTATTATTTGTTTTGTAAGCTCATTTACCTCTGTACTTCTTGTACTACCTTTAGCCATAGTTAAAAGTCCTTGTGTTACATCCTCTACTTTGCTTTCAATGTTTAATACTGTTCTTACTTTTCCAGTTATTTCATCTTTAACATTTTCAGGTTCAACATCAAAAATATTAATTATTGTTTTAGATGTTGGGCTTAGTACTACATTTATTCCCCCTAAGCTTTCAGCAACTATTGTATACTCACCTTCAGCATCTAGTGCCAAGCTTTCTATTCCCATAAGTACTGATGATCTTGATACCAATGTTTTCATTGTAACAGATTTACCAGCACCAGATTTAGCAAATATAACCATATTGTAATTTGTAAGTGAACTATGGAAATTATCAAAAAGTATTGGTGTTCCCGTTTGTTTGTTAAATCCTAGGGGCACTCCTGATGGATGTCCTATTTCTGAAGTTGTAAATGGGAAAACCGTTCCCATAGAATTTCTATCAAATGTATGTGTTTTATTTATTTGATTATCCATTAATGGTATATTTGATTGGAACGCTTCTTCTTGTATTCCCCATGCTGTTTTTATTCCTACCAAAGTTTTAGACATCTCTGATGATAACATTTTAGAAAATCTATCAAGGTCTTCTAAGTTATATGTAAATAAAGTAGTAACAACAGATGCTTCGTATAATTTATTAAATCCTGCTGCAATTTCATCTCTTAATCTTTCTGCTTCTAGTCTTTTTTGTGTTATAGTACTCTCTCTATTTATATTTCCTTTGTCTGCTGCAACAATTCTTTCTGTTTCAAGTTCATTTATAACCCTATTTAATTCATTTTGTGATCTTTCTTCTTTTATTGGATTAATGTATACAGACGTATTTATGTCTCCAAATAAATACATATCCCTAAGAAGTTCTGGGAAAGTACACATTCTTGGAAGCGTAGAAACAAAAAAGCTTCTAGCATATCTTTTTATGTTTGAAATTATTTCTAAGTGGTCTATATTAGATGCATCTATTCCGGAAGGAGCAATTAATTCTTTAATTGTTTGTCCTTTTAAAAAGCTAACCTCTTCTCTATGCTGTTGTACTGTTTCTTCTACTTGTTGTTTCTTTTTTGCCATTTTTACTCCTCCTCTCTTTGCCTTCTTCATCTATTTTACTTTTCGCTTTATCTGCCATTTCTGTACCAACAAAATCCTCATTTTGGTCTATTATCATTTTAGCCATTTGACTAATTAAGTCATTTAAGTTTTCTTCTTTCTTTTTTACTTCTCTTTCTTTTTTGCTTTCTTCTGCTACATTAAGTAATACTTCATTAGCTTTTTTTATTGCTTCTTCTTCTATTTTTTCATCTAAAGCTTTCATTTTTCTATCAAGTACATCTTGTGCAGTAGAATATAGTTCATCATATCTTGCATTTAGTGCTCTTTCCATTCCATATGTTTCTGATTCATCTCTGTTATAAGCTACATATAGTAACTCTGCTAATTCAACTGAATCCAAGATTTTTCCATGTACATCACATACTGCTAAAGATCCTATAATAGATTGACATTTTGTATATAGTTCATTAAATGCTAAATCTCTTAATTCTTCTTTTCCAAAGTTCGGATTGTTTGCTTCTTCTGGTGTTGTTGATATTATTACATAATAATGTTTTCTTAAAATGTTTTTGTTTAAGCTCATTCTTTCTGTATTGATTATTATATCTTTTCCGTACTCATAAAGATTTCTATCTCTAATAACTGCCATTCTTTCTTTTTGAATTTCTTCTTGTGAATATTGACCAGAATTTACCATGCTATTAAAATCCATTTCTCTTCTGGCTAATCTATTCTCTATTTGTCTAAGCTTATCTCTATATGCCATAATGCTGTTTCCAAGATTAACCGTTCTTGTTTGTACATAAATTTGTATAGGATATCTTAACATATTTAAGAATTGTAAAAACCCTTGTTCTGTACTAGCTTTTTCAACAGCTGACATTAAATCATAGTTAACACCTTGACATTCTACAACCATCACAAATCTTTTTCCATTATCAGAAATAATCATGTTATCTTGTATTGCATCAAACTTCATAAACGAATATATAGATTTTTTTGTATATTCTCCTGTCGATTTTACTTCACCTGATGTTTCTTCTATGTTTTCATTATCAACGGTTTGTTCTTGTTGTATTTGTTTGTTCTTTCTTTTTTTATCACTTAGCCTTAATACTATGTATATTATCACTAGGACACTTAGAATACCTAACATGATAAAAAGGATAATTGTTAATATATTTGTTAATTGGTCACTATTCATCTTTTGGCTCCTCCTTTATGCTTACATAAATTCTATTTTTCTTTTGTTTAAATCTAATGTATCTCATAATTACATCATCTATTTTTTCTCCGCCTGTTTTTTGTGTTATACTAAATTTTTTGTTATCAGGCATTTTAAAGGTTCCTATGCAAAATCCAATTAGTGCAAAAATTAGGGTAATTACTATTCCTACAACGGTTAATTTTATAAGTTTAAATATAAAGTAAAATATTAGTCCAATTGCAGCACCAACTGCAGTGTATATTAAACCTTTTGTTGAGAATATATATAATATTCTTCCCTCTCCTCTATAATCTCTTGGTATCTCATATGTTTGCATAGTTTTAACCTCCTTATCATTTTTGAAAATTATCCCAATTATAGCTATTATAATTATATCAAAAAAAAGCTACTTTTTGTAGCTTTTTGTAATATTTTTTTAAATTTAATATTTTTGTAATATTTTTGTAATGTTAATGTAATTTTATAAAACATTAAGACTGAGATAAAACATCTCAGTCTTTTATTATTTGTTATGCATTTTTCATAAAGTTGTACACAATTGTTGCTATTGTTGAAGCACCAAATATAAGACCAGCACCAACTATGTATGGCATTAAAGTCTTTTTATATTCAGCTTTTTCTTCAGCACTTCCAAGCATATATTTAATACCAATTACTGCAAGTACTATTACAGATAAAACTATACCTGTTGTTGTTATAGCACTTAATATTTTACCTCCAAATGCTTGAATATCATTATCTGCTTGTGTTGCACTTGGTGTTACATCTTTAGGTGTAATTGCAAATACGTTTGTTGCTGTCATAATTAACATTAGTACTAGTGTAACCGTTGTTAATATTTTAATTGCTTTGTTTAGTTTCATAACTAACTCCTCCTTTATTTTTATATACTTTTATATTAATCTCCCTAAATTATAAGGAATTTTAATAACAAATCTAATAATATTATAACATATATTTTTTTATTTTACAAAATTATATATAATATTAGCCAATGTTGATGCTCCAAATGTTATCATAGCACCTATAAAATATGGCATAAGTGTTTTCTTATATTCTGCTCTTTCTTCAAGGCTTCCTAGCATATACTTAAATCCTAATATAGCTAAAACAACAACTGAAATAACAATTCCTATTGATGTTAGTATTGATACTATACTATTTCCAGTGTTTTTAAATGCATCGCTAGGTGGTTCATTTAAGTCGCTTAGTGTTGTTGCATTTGTAATACTTGAAGTTACAATTATAGCAAACACTATTAAAACCAATGTAATAATAATTTTATATTTTATTTTCATAAAATATCTCCTCCTTAGAATTTAGAAAATGTGGTTACTGCTAATTTCCAAATTCCCATTGCTCCAAAGATTACTATACATCCTGCAACATATGGTACTAACAATTCTTTCACTTTTGCCTGTTCCTCAACACTTGATACCATAAATTTTATTCCCAAATATACTCCAACTGCAACTGCTGCAACCATTGCTATTGCTAATAACATATTATATATACTATTTGATGTTTCAACTAGTTCGCCTTCATTGATTGAACCATCTATTTTGTTTTCTCCGCTTTCTATAAATCCATTAGCTCCAGAAATTATATCATCTGCACTTGATCCACCCTCACCTGTTGTCACACTTGATCCTGTAGTACCTTTAGGATTATATGCAAATGAAACATTAGTAATTCCTATAAATAAAAGAGTTAATATTACTATGTATATTATCATTAATACTTTTTTTACCATAGTTTTCCTCCTTTTATATTGCTTTTGCAACTTCTACTATAATAGGCAATATATTTGTTATTCCAAACACCATTATAGCACCTATTAAATATGGCATTAATGTTTGTTTGTATGTAGCCTTTTCTTCTACACTGCCCATCATATATTTTATTCCTATTACAATAAGTACAATAACTGATAATACAGTTCCCGCTCCTCTTAATATTCCAATTATAGTTCTTCCAATTGAATTTATTCCATCTGTTCCTTCAGTCCTATCCCTTTCTATACCATTTATATATAGATCAGGATTAAATGTTGCTGCTGCTTTTACTTTATAATTTATAGTGCAAAATAGTAAAGACATTATAATTACTAAAATACTAACTACTATTATTTTAAACATTTTATTTTTCATGTTTTTCATGTCTTCACCTTCTTTTTTACATTCTCCCTTTTATTTTACTACATTTTCCAACATTTTTCAACTTTTGGCAATAGTTTTATTGAATTTTTATTACATTTTTACAAAAATTTAATATTTTTGTAATATTTTTGTAATATTTTTATTGTGCTTAATTTATTTTTATAACAAAAAACGCCAGTATTTTTATACTAGCGCTTTGGCGGAGATGAGAGGGTTCGAACCTCCGCGCCCCTGTTACAGGACCTAACTGTTTAGCAAACAGTCCCCTTCACCACTTGGGTACATCTCCATAAATAAAAAAAATTGGCGGAGAGGGTGGGATTCGAACCCACGATAGGCTACAAACCTATGCCAATTTTCAAGACTGGTGCCTTCAACCACTCGACCACCTCTCCGTATGTCTTGCGACAATACTTATATTAACATATATTTGTATTGCTTGTCAAGACATTTTGTTTATTTTTGCTTTAAACGTAAATGACCTAATTCTTCCCATGAATTATATGCTAAATTTAGTCTGAATAATAATGTAGGTTTTGCTCCTGCTCTATTTTTATCTACAACGCATGCATAATGTCTAACATCTGAATCTTTAAATTTTTCTATTTCATTATATTTTTCTGCATATTCTTCTGGAGAGTATTCATACTCACCTAATGTATGTTTATGAATTTGTTTCATAAGACTCAATGTATCTAATACTTCTTTTACTGTTCTGCTTGTTGCTAAATCATTTATTGTTAAGTTTACTGGTAAAGTTGAACTTTCTTGTAGTTGTAATGTTGAGCCAATAAATATATCAAATTCTTGTGCTATATTTGAAAGTATTGTTGCTGTTTTCTTTATTTCCTCACTACTACCTATATGCTCTGTATCTGTTTTTAGTGTATCATAAAATACATATTCTATTCCTTCTTTATAGTAATAGTTGAGTATAATTTTTCTTAATTCTTCATTTGTATGGTCTGTTATGTGTACAAAGTGAATTGCATTTTCCACTTGGCTATTTACCCAATCCGTAACTGCTATAGTTTTTCTATATTCTTCAGATATTTTCTCTAATCTTTTTGCAAATTTTTCATTAGTTTCTTTTTCATTTTTTATAACAAATCCATCTTCATCTATGTCTACTTCTTTTGGATTATCTGGTCTAAATTTGAATTCTAATAGTTCACTTTCGGTTTTTCTTAAATTTTGCTTGTGTAATTTTTGAATTTCTGGATTGTTTATTATAGTAGTTATTAAACATAATCTCATTTTTTCTTCTGACATTTCGTTAGAAACAATTAGTACTTTCTTTTTTTGAACAAATGCTACATATGCTGCTAAATTTACTGTAAATCTACTTTTACCAGCATTTGATGGCATTGCAAAAGACATCGTTTCTCCTCTTCTAAGGCCTTTAAAAACACTATTCATTATTGGAAATGGCATTGAAACACCTTCTGTTAATGTGTTGTTTCCATCTATTAAAAACTTTGTAACGCCTTCGTTTAGCACGATTTGACTTAGTCTGTTTGTAACACTTATTTGTTCTACTGCGTTTTCTACTTCTTCAATGTCCATATCTTCATATAGTTGGTAATTTCTTATTTCTACAATTTTTGCCTGTATATCTTTAGTTGGTGATTCAATATAGTATTTTCTTAGCAAAAATAATTTTTTTAATTGTAAATATATTTCTTCTATATCATCTTTATTTTGTTCTGCTAAAATTTTTGCCTGTTCTTGTAATTCATAGGTACTTTGCGTTTCTTTTGGAAAAGAAAAATCTCTTTTTGCTTTTCCTGATGCATAAGCTTCTCCTTCTCTAAACAAAATTACTTTATATACATTAGTTAATTCTGGATCAGAGAACAAGCATTCATCATATAAAAAGTAATACATAGATATTGCTTTTGGATTATTTAATAGTTTACCTATATACAAACATTCAAGTTTTAAATCTTTTAGTTCTTCTGGATACTCTATCTGAGCTTCAATCTTCATTTTTCTCCCCCTTATAATTTATTGCCATTTTTAATGCTTGTTTTTCTTCTTCCGATAATGTATATGTTGACTCTCCCTTTTCAACTGGCTTTGCATATATATTTGACATTTCTCTTGAATATATTCCATTTAAAATAACTCCGTTATTATGATGATCTAATAATGCAAGTGCAAAACTTAGATCACTACCAGTATCTCTAAAAGCACTGTATCTGACAATTCCGATTTTTTGAACACAACTATACATATTATTTTCTAAGTCTTTACAATAATTTAATATTGTGTCTGTTTTTTCTTCTACTTTTTCTACTCTATGTATATAACCTTTTAAGTCTTCTTTAATGTCTGTTCCCCCAAGCTTTTTTACTAATTCCTTGTTTTCCTTTTTTATTTTCGAAATTCTAATACTGTTTATAACCATACCAATTATTAATAATGCGTTAATTACAAGTAATACCATTATAAAATTTTCATTCTGTATTAAATTAGTTACTTCTTGCATATATAAACACTTCCCTCTATTTTATCAGATTCAAAATTCTTTCTAAATCATCATTAGAATTATATTCTATAACAATTTTTCCTTTTCTTCTTCCAGCATCTAATTTTACTTTTGTTCCAAAAAATCCTTGGAACGAGTCCTCTATATCTCTATATATTGCGCTGTATTTTTCATCAATTCCTGGACTTTTCTTTTTTAATTTAGCTTTCTTTTCGGCTTGTCTAACAGATTCTCCTCTTTCTATCATTCTTATAGCTGTTTCGTATTGTTTTTTAGGATCTGTTATTGACATTAATGCTTTACAATGTCCTTCCGTAAGCTTTCCCTCTTTTGCAAGCTCTAATACATCTGGGTTTAAGTTTAAGATTCTAACAGTATTGGCTATACTACTTCTACTTCTTCCAAGTTTCTTAGCAACTTGTTCTTGTGTTAAGTTATAATCATCCATAAGATTTCTAACAGCCATAGCCTTTTCATATGCATTTAAATCTTCTCTTTGTATGTTTTCTATTAATGCTATTTCTTTATTTTTTCTGTCATCATCTTCTCTTATTATTGCTGGTATTTCAGTTACTCCAGCAATTTTAGATGCTCTCCATCTTCTTTCTCCTGCTATAATTGCATAATAATTATCTTTTTTTGTTACAACTATTGGTTGAATTACTCCATATGTTTTTATAGATTCTGCTAGTCCTTCTAATGCTTCTTGGTCAAAATTCTTTCTTGGTTGTTCTCTATTAGGTTCTACATCATTTATTTTTAAGCTTTTTAACACATCATTCTCTTGCATTGTTTCTTCTATTTTAACATCTCCAAATAACGCATCTAGTCCTTTTCCTAATCCTGTTTTTTTTGCCATTTTAATTCCTCCTTATATCATATGTTTTGCTTGTTTTTCATCATTATTTTTCTTAATTAATTCTTTTGCAAATTTTTCATAACTTTTCGCACCTTTAGAGCGTGCATCATATACTGTAATTGGCATTCCATAACTTGGTGCTTCACTTAGTTTTACGTTTCTAGGTATTACTGTTTTATATACTTTATCTCCAAAGTATTTTTTTACTTCACTTACAACTTGATTAGAAAGATTTGTTCTAATATCATACATTGTAAGTAGAGCTCCTTCTATTTCTAAATTTTGATTCAAATGTTTTTTTACTAGGTTTACAGTATTTAACAATTGCCCTAACCCCTCTAATGCATAATATTCACATTGTACAGGAATTAAGACACTATCTGATGCAGTAAATGCATTTAACGTTATTAATCCCAATGAAGGTGGACAATCAATTATAATATAATCATACTCCTCTTTTACTTCATCTAGTTTTTCTTTAAGACGTTGTTCTCTGGACATCATAGAAACTAATTCTACTTCTGCACCTGCTAAACTTATATTTGATGGACATACATATAATTTTTTTACAACTGTTCCTATTGTTGTTTCTTTTATAGTTGCATCATTTACTAGTACATCATATGTTGAATTTTCTATTTCTCTTTTTGCTCCAAGACCACTTGTTGCATTTCCTTGCGGGTCTGCATCAACAAGTAATACTTTTTTTCCTTTTTTAGCTAATATAGTGCTTAAATTAATTGCGGTTGTAGTCTTTCCAACTCCGCCTTTCTGATTAGCTATTGATATAATTTTTCCCACTTTTATGCCTCCTTAATTGTTTTATTTTTATCAAAAATATTTTATAAAAAGATATATTATTTGTCAATAAATTTTTAAAATAAAAAATTCCGACCAACGGGGACGATCAACCAAAGGGGACGGGTTCGTTTGACAAAAGCTCTGTCAAACAAACCCGTCCCCTTTGGTTGATCCTTTGGTCGAACGTGAAACACGAACTTTTATTTTATAGGATTTTTAGCCGGCATTCCGGCTTTTCTTGGATATTGATTTGGTGTATTTTTTATTTTATTTATTATAATTATTGACCTTTTTATATCTGTACCCGGTAAGACAAAGCATTCTATCTTTTCTAGCTTTCCTCCAAGTATTTCTATAGCTTTTTCAGCTTCATTTACTTCTTCTTCTGAGTCTGGACCTTTCATACATATACATTTGCCTCCTACTTTTATGGTAGGTAATAAATATTCTACTAAAACATTTAGCCTTGCTACAGCTCTAGATATTGCTATATCATATTTTTCTCTGTATTTGATATTTTTCCCAAATTCTTCTGCCCTACAATGTATCGCTTCTATATTTACTAAATCATTTTTACTTATTACTTCATTTAAAAAGTTTATTCTTTTATTTAATGAATCTACTAAAGTCATATTGATGTTCCTGTTTGCAATTTTTATTGGTATCCCAGGAAATCCGGCTCCTGTTCCAATGTCAACAACTGAATTTGATTCTTCAATATATTTTAGTGCAGTTAAAGAATCTACAAAGTGTTTTGTTATTATTTCTTCTGGGTCCACTATAGCTGTTAAATTTATTTTTTCATTCCATTCTATAAGCAACTTCATGTAATCGTAAAAAGCTTCAAGTTGTTTTTCATTTAATTCTATGCTAATATTTTCTGCTTCTTCTTTTAATTTTCTACTAAATTTAATTTTATCCATTTTTATTTCCTTTCATCTGTAAATATACTAGAAGTACTGATATATCTGCTGGTGAAACTCCTGATATCCTTGAGGCCTGTCCTACTGAATGTGGTCTTAGCTTACTAAGTTTTTGTCTTCCTTCTAAACTTATACCACTAATCTCATCATAATTAATGTTTTCTGGAATTAGCTTTTTTTCCATTTTTTTAAACTTCTCCACTTGTTCTTCTTGTAACTTTATATATCCTTCATATTTAATTTGTATTTCAACTTCTTCTTTTTCTGCTAAATTAAGTTTTGGCCTATCTTTATCAATTTGTTCTAATGCATCATATGTTAGTTCCGTTCTTTTTAATAGTTCTGACATCTTTGAACCTGTGGATAAAGGAGTAGTATTAAAAGCTTTAAGCAACTCATTTACCTCATTTGTTGGTTTAACAACTGTGTTTTTTAATCTTTCTATTTCTTTCTCAATATTTTCTTTTTTAGTTAAAAATCTATTATATCTATCATCTGAAATCAATCCAACATCATGACCTTTTTCTGTAAGTCTTAAGTCTGCATTGTCTTGCCTTAGTAAAAGTCTATACTCTGCTCTTGATGTCATCATTCTATATGGTTCATTTGTTCCTTTTGTAACAATATCATCAATTAATACGCCTATATATCCCTCTGTTCTATCTAGTATTAAAGGTTCTTTCTCTTTAATTTCCTGAGCTGCGTTGATTCCAGCAATTAAGCCCTGACAGGCTGCTTCTTCGTATCCTGATGTTCCATTTATTTGTCCTGCAAAAAACATTCCTTTAATTGTTTTATGTTCTAATGATAATTTAAGTTCTAAGGGATTTATACAGTCATATTCTATTGCGTAAGCTGGTCTTGTAAACTCTGCATGTTCTAATCCTGGCATTGTTCTATATAACGCTATTTGTACATCTTCTGGTAGCGATGAACTAATGCCTGCTATATACATTTCTTCAGTATCTAATCCAACTGGTTCGACAAAGGCCTGATGTCTTGGTTTATCACTAAATCTTACTACTTTATCTTCTATAGATGGGCAATATCTAGGACCTGTACCACTAATAACGCCAGCATATAAAGGTGACCTATGTATATTATCTCTAATTATCTGATGAGTTTTTTCATTTGTGTATGTTAAATAACAATCAACTTGTTCAAATTCTTTTGGTTCATCTTCAAAAGAAAATGGTACAATTTTAGCATCACCTTTTTGGACTTCCATCTTAGAAAAATCTATACTTTTTCTGTTTATTCTTGCTGGTGTTCCAGTTTTAAATCTAAGTAATTCAATACCTAAATTTTTTAAAACATCTGATAAACTATTTGCAGGAAATACTCCATCAGGTCCACTTTCTTTTGAAAACTCTCCAATGTATATTTTACTTTTTAAATATGTTCCAGTTGCTACTATTACAGATTTTACATTATATATAGCCCCCACATTTGTTTCAATACTATGGACTCTTCCCTCTTCTACTTGTATATTTACTATTTCTGCTTGTTTAATATCCAAATTTTCTTGCTTTTCAATTGTATGTTTCATTTCCATTTGATATCTTTTCCTATCAGCTTGAGCTCTTAATGAATGTACAGCTGGTCCTTTTGATGTATTTAGCATCTTTATTTGTATCATAGTTTTATCTATGTTTTTACCCATTTCTCCACCTAGTGCATCTATTTCGCGTACTAAGTGTCCTTTGGAGCTACCTCCTATATGTGGATTACATGGCATGTTAGCAACCGCTTCTAGACTTATTGAAAAAATAACCGTTTTCATTCCAAGTCTTGCTGCAGCAAGTGCTGCTTCACAACCTGCATGCCCTGCACCTATTACTGCTACATCATATTCTCCTGCATAATATTTCATGTTTTACACCTCTTTTTTGTTTATTCGTGGAACAAGAATTTTCGTTCTCCTGAACTCATCGTATTATTTTTACTTCTTTGTGCTACTTTTATTTTCCTAAGCAAAATTTTGAAAATATTTCATTTATTATATCTTCACTTATTGTTTCTCCTGTTATACTTCCCAAGGCCTCTAAAATGTCTTTTATGTATATAGCCACTATATCTATTGGCATATGATTTTCTATTGTTGTTTTTGTTTCTTGTATCTTTTGTATTGCTTTATTAATTAAATCTTTATGTCTTATATTTGTAATTAAAACTTCATTATCTATATTTATTTCGTTTAAATTAAACATTTCTGATATTTTTTCATATAAATTTTCTATTCCTATATTTTTTATTGCAGAAATTTCTATTATTTTATCGCTTACGGAACTAAGGGTTTCATTATTTTTTGATATTTTTTTATTTAAGTCAATTTTATTTAAAATAATTATTGATTTTTTATTTTTAATTATTTTTAATATTTTTTTATCATCATCTGTTAATTCTTTTGAACAGTCAAAAATTGCAATTATTAAATCTGCTTCTTCTGCTATTTTTTTTGATTTATCTACTCCTATTTTTTCTACTTCATCAGTTGCATCTCTTATTCCAGCAGTATCTATTAACTTTAACGGAATTCCATTTATAGTTATAAATTCTTCTATGGTATCTCTTGTTGTCCCCTCATATTCTGTAACTATAGCTCTTTCCTCTTTTAATATTGCATTTAATAATGATGATTTTCCAGCGTTTGGTTTTCCAATTATTGCTGTACGTATTCCCTCTTTTAATATTTTTCCATTTTCAAAACTCTTAACAAGAATATTTAATTCATTTTGAGCATCATCTAGCATGTCTAAAACTTGTTTATTTTGTACCTCTTCTATGTCATCATATTCTGGATAATCTATTGAAACTTCTATATTTACCATTATGTCAAGTATTTTCTGTTTTATTTTGTTTATTTTTTTTGACAGTTCTCCTTCTAATTGTTTTATTCCCGCCTTTACTTCTCTTTCTGACTTTGCATTTATAACATCAATAACAGACTCTGCTTGTGTTAAATCTATTCTTCCATTTAAAAAAGCCCTTTTTGTAAATTCTCCCGGTTCCGCAAGATTTGCTCCATTTTTTAAGCACAATTCCAGTATTCTTTTTACTACAATATTTCCCCCATGTGAATTTATTTCACACATATTCTCTGTAGTATAGCTCTTAGGTGCTTTAAAATACGAAACAAGAACTTCATCAACAACCTCTGTTTCATCAACGATGTGTCCATATTTAATTGAATATCCTTTAATATTATTTATTTCTTCTTTGTTTTTTTGTACAAATATTTTATCTAAAATCTTAAATGTATTTTCTCCACTCATACGAATTATTCCAATTCCGCCAATTCCTGGAGCTGTAGAAATAGATGCTATTGTACTCATTATTATTCCTCCTAAAAAAAGTCAAAGGTGGTAATCTAATAAAATTTAGATTAAAATCCGACCTTTGACCTCCGATTTTATTATTATTTATTTAATGAAACTACTATTCTTCTATGAGGTTCCTCCCCGATGCTATGTGTAGTTATCTTATTATTATCTTGTAATTTTGAATGAATAATTTTTCTTTCATATGCCTGCATAGGCTCTAATGTTACATTTTTCCTTGTTCTTATGACTCTATTTGCAGTTTTTTCAGCTAAATCTTCTAAAGTTTTCTCCCTTTTATGTTTATAGCCTGCAATATCTAGCATTATTCTAACTCTGTTTTCTATTCCTTTATTTGCAACTGCTGAAAGTATGTTTTGTGTTGCATATAATGTTTCTCCCCTATATCCTATTAAAAATCCAATATTTTCACCATCTATATTTACTTCTACAGAGTCATTATTCTTTTTAACATCATATTTAGCATCACTCGATATATTTTCAATAAATTTTGGAAGAAATATATCTATATTGTTCTTTGCTTTGTCTATATCATTTTCAGAAACTTTATATTCACGTTTTTCTCTTGTTATTTTTTCTTCTGGTTCCTTTTTATTATTTGTAGCATGTTCCTTTACAGTTAATTCAACTTTTACAACTCTAGGAGTTAATATACTAAAAAAACTTCTTTTATCTTCATTTTCTATAACCTTTACATCTACCATGTTCTTAGAAACTTTAAGTTTTTTTAATCCATTTTCAATTGCTTCATTTGTTGTTTTTCCTTCTGAAATAATACTATTTGCCATTTTTATTCCTCCTCGTCTTTCACAAGTTTATTTAAAACAATCCTTTCTAATATCATTAGTATATTATTTGTTAACCAATATAGAGCTAATCCTAATGGTGCAATTAAAGATATTGAAACTGCCATTATAGGCATAAGCAATGACATATTCTTAGTTGCTTGTGCCATTGGATCTTCTTCATCCTTTTTCTCAATAAGCTCTTTACTTTGAGTATTCTCCTCTGTTTCTTCATTACTATTATCTACTATAACTATATTTTCTCCATCAACCTTGTTTTTGTTTTTCTTTGAGCTCATCGATGTTGTTAATTTCATAGATAATACTGAAGAAAGAACATACAATACAGGAATAATATATACTTTATAATCTCCTGTACTTTGTGTAGGTACTTTGCTCAAATCTATATCTAAAAATTTCATATTTGTGCAAATATTATCTAAATTATCACCTATGGCATCCTTTAATTTCTGTTGTGATTCACTAAGTTCCATATTTTCATTTTGTTCCAATTCTTTAATATTATTTGCTTCACTAATAACAGAAATTTGAGCATATGCTTGGTTTTGAACCATATTTTCCTCTTTTAAAACATTTACGTAATTATTAATTTGTTCCGAGTTTATTTTTTTCATATACGTTAAAGGTTCTCTAACCATATAAAATACTGAAAATAGTAAAATCATCTGAATTATTGCAAGTAAGCATCCACTAAAAGGGCTCATATTCTCCCTTTTATATAATGCCATTGTTTCTTGATTAAGTTTTTCCGGGTCATTTTTATATTTAAATTGTATTTGCTTCATCTCATTTTGCAATTTCATACTTTTTTGCTGAGATTTTTGTTGCTTTATAGATAATGGTATCATTAATAATTTAACTACTAAACTAAATAAAATTATTGCAATTCCATAGTTCCCTATAAAATTGTAAAAATAGTTAAGCAAATAACCAAATATATTTGATAAAAAAGCTATCATTTAAATCCTCCATATTATTTTAATGGGTCATATCCCCCTTTAGAAAATGGATTACACTTAATAATTCGAACTATTCCTAGAAAACAACCTTTTACTACACCATATTTATTTATAGCTTGTTTTGTATATTCTGAACACGTTGGATAGTATTTACATCTAATTCCCTTATTTTCCAACCATAAGGATATGTGTTTTTGGTATCCATTAATAATAAATATTAACATTTTTTTCATTAAAATACTTCTTTTTCTATGATTTGTGCTTTATCAAAAATTAAAAAAATATCTTTTTTTATGTTGTTATATGTTGCATTTTTTATATTTGCTTTTTTCTTCCATAAAAAAACAATTGAATATCCTTTATTAATAGATTTTTCAATGTTTTTATAGTTTTCTCGTATTAATCTTTTAATCATATTTCTTTTAACAGCCTTCCCTATTTTAGTACTTATAGCTAATCCCAATAAATTATAGTCAAGGTTGTTTTTTATAATAAATGCTTCTATATTTTCACCTGAATAATATTTACCCTTTGATAAAACGTTTTTAAATTCATAATTTTTTTTCAACATTATTGTTTTATTCATTTTCATTCTTCCTTAAGTACAAAAGGCCATTATATGGCCCCTTTTGTTAAAACTTAAGCACAGATTTGTTTTCTTCCTTTTGCTCTTCTAGATTTTAAAACCTTTCTTCCTGCTGCAGTTCTCATTCTTTTTATAAATCCGTGTTCTTTTTTTCTTTGTCTATTTTTTGGTTGATATGTCATTTTCATAATTCGCACCTCCTAATTTACGCGTATAAAGATTATACCTTAATTTGTACATAAAAGTCAAGTAAATTATAAAACTTTTTCTAAAAATTGCTTAAGGAAGTAAGCATTTGCGAGTTTTTTTGTTTATAAAATTTTTTTTATTAAATTTTTGTTGATTTTTTTAAAAAAATGTTATATAACAAAGATTATTGAAAGGATGTTAAGATATGCAGATGGAAAAAAATGAGCTATACTCTAGATTAATGGATGAGCTTAAGAGAGAATCTACACAAATAACTTTTAATACATGGCTAAGTAAACTAACTATTTCTTCAATAAATGATAGCCATATTACATTCGAAGTTGATGATGATTTTCAAAAAGAGATGATAGATAGTAGATATAAAGATTTAATATTAAACACATTGCAATTTATTACAAATATGAATTGCACTTTTTCTGTTGTCTCAAAAGAATCTGCAAAAAACGAATTAACACAAGAAAATGATGAATTAATTGATTCCGATGGAACAGACACTATCACTTATAACAATTCGTCATTAAATCCAAAATATACATTTGATACATTTGTAGTAGGAAGCTACAATCGTTTCGCACATGCTGCAGCTTTAGCAGTAGGCGAGAAACCTTATACTGCATATAATCCTTTGTTTATATATGGAAGTGTTGGTCTTGGAAAAACTCACTTATTACATGCAATAGGAAATAAAATACTAAGTAATAATCGTAAAACAAAAATACTATATGTAACATCAGAAAAATTCACAAATCAATTAATTAATGCATTAAAAGATGCTAAAATGGAAACTTTCAGAAATAAATATAGAGAAATTGATGTTTTATTAATAGATGATATTCAATTTATAGCAGGGAAGGATAGGGTACAAGAAGAATTTTTCCATACATTTAACACATTATACGAAAATCAAAAGCAAATAATATTAACAAGTGATAAACCACCAAGAACTATTCCTTTTTTAGAAGATAGGCTTGTTTCAAGATTTGAGTGGGGACTTTTAGCGGATATTGCAAATGCAGATTACGAAACTCGTCTAGCTATATTAAAAAAGAAAGCCCAAGATGAAAAGATAGCTATTGATGATTTTATATTATCAGATATCGCAACAAAAATAGATTCAAATATAAGGGAATTGGAAGGAGTTTATAATAAAATTGTAGCAAATGCATTTTTAACTCATGATCCAATTACTATTGAACTTGCAGAAAAAATTATTAATGAATTTATAGCTAAAAAAGAGAAAAAAATATCTTCAGATTATATACAAGAAACAGTTGCAAAATATTTCAGTATTAATAAAGATGATTTATCTGGTGGAAAGCGTTCAAACGATATCGCTTATCCTAGACAAATTGCAATGTATCTTTGTAGAGATATAGCAAATATGCCTTATCCTAAGATAGGAGTTGACTTTGGAGGAAGAGATCATTCAACTGTAATGCATGCTTGTAGGAAAATTGAGAAAGAAATCAAAGAAAAAGAGAACACAAAATTAATTGTGGAAAGTGTGAAAAACATAATCGTAAAAGGAGAATAATTTTAAAATAAATACTTTGCTTTATTTTTTAAAATTTATGTTTGTAAAAACCAAAGTTTGTAAAATGACAATGCTTCTCTTCTTACGGAACAGCTACATTGGTTATCCACATCAAAATGTTAATAGTGTGTAAATAACTTGTGGAAATATAAATTTTACACATAAAAAAATTATTATTGTGGAAAATTATCCAAGTTATCCACTAAGTTATAGTCAGTAATTTTATTAGGGAAATAGCACTTTTGAAATAGTTTTCCACATTTTCCACTTAACCTAATACTACTACTACTAAATATATTTATTATTATTATAAAGGAGATGTCAAAATGAAATTTTCTTGTTATAGGGATAATATCCTTAAAGCAATTAATTCCGTAGTAAAAGGTGTTGCTTCTAAAACCACAATGCCTATACTAGAAGGAATACTTATTCAAACTAATGATAATGATATAAAATTAACAACCTATGATTTAGAAATAGGTATAGAATATATAATGGAATGTGATGTTAAAGAACAGGGAAGTACAGTTGTAAATGCTATAATGTTTAGTGAAATTATAAGAAAACTTCCTGATACAGAAATATCAATATCTATTAATGATAAAAATCTTTTAGAAATTGAATGTGAAGGTTCATTATATAAACTAGCAACTATGAATCCTGAAGAATTTCCAGAATTACCAAAAATTGAAGTAGAAAATTCTATAGAAATAGAACAAAACAATTTAAAAAATATGATAAGAAGAACAATTTTTGCTGTTAGTTCAGAAGAAAGTAGACCAATTTTTACAGGATGTTTATTTGAAATAAAAGAAAATAGATTAAATTTGGTTGCAGTAGATGGATTTAGATTAGCATTAAGAAGTACAGTTTTGGACAATCAAACAAATGATTTTTCTGCTGTAATTCCTGGAAAAACATTAAATGAAGTTAATAAAATTCTTTCTGATTCTTTTGAACCAGTAAAAATTGGAGTTTCAAAAAACCAGGCTTTATTTGAGCTAGATAATTGTAAAATAGTTACTAGAATTTTAGATGGAGAATTTTTAAATTATAAATCTGTAATTCCAAGTAATTGGGAAACAAGAGTGAGAGTAAATAAAAATAATATACAAAATTGTTTTGAAAGAATAAGCTTAATATCTTCATCTTCTATAGAAAAAGAAAAGAAATATCCGGTTAAAGTTTCTGTTGAAATTGGTAAAATAGTTATTTCTTGTACAAATCAAACAGGTGAAGCTAAAGAAGAAATTTTTGTTTCTACTGAAGGTAAAAATTTAGAAGCTGGATTTAATCCTAAATATTTCTTGGACAGCTTAAAAGCAATAGATGATGAAGAAGTATTTATAGAATTTGGAACAAAGATATCCCCATGTATTGTAAAATCTGTGGAAAATAATGATTATACATATATGATTTTACCAATAAGATTAAAAGATTAAACATAAAAGGACATAAAACTTAGTAGATGTCCACAAATGGAGAAAAAAATGTGGATAAGTAAGATAAAACTAAACAATTTTAGAAATTACGAAAAACAAGAAATTGTTTTAAAAGATGGAATAAATTTATTTTATGGTGAAAATGCTCAAGGCAAAACTAATATTATAGAATCTATTTACTTATGTAGTGTAGGAAAATCTTTTAGAGCAAGAAGAGATCAAGAATTAATAAAATTTGATACAAATAAATCGTTAATTGAAGTAGAATTTAATAAATCTGATAGAGATGGAAAAATAAAAATAGAAATAGAAAATAAAAAAAATATTTCTGTTAATGGAATTAAATTAAAAAAATTAAGTGAACTTTTAGGAAATATTAATATTGTAATTTTTACACCTGATGATATTGACATTTTAAAGGGAGGACCTCAAAAAAGAAGAAAATTTTTAGATGTAATGATTAGCCAACTTAAACCAAATTATATGCATATTTTAAATTTATATTTAAAAACTTTAGAACAACGTAATAATTATTTAAGACAAATAAAATTTGAAAATAAAAATGAAAATATGTTAGATATTTGGGATGAAAAATTAGCTGAGTATGGAATTAAAATTTTTAATTATAGAAATGAATTTATAAATAAAATAAAAAATAAAATAGAAAATATTCATAATAAAATTACAAATAATAAAGAAAAAATAAAAATAGAATATATTTCAAATTGTAAAAATAAACAAGAATTTTTAGATATTTTAAAAAATAGACGAAAGTTAGATATAATAAAAGGATATACAACAAAGGGAATACATAGGGATGATTTCACAGTTTATGTAAACAACAACCCTGTAAATGTCTACGGATCACAGGGACAACACAGAACAGCTATTTTATCATTGAAACTATCAGAACTTAATGTTGTGTATGATGAAATTGGTGAATATCCGATTTTATTATTAGATGATTTTATGTCAGAACTAGATGAAAAAAGAAAAATAAATTTTTTAGAAAATATAAAAAATGCACAAGTAATTATAACATGTACAGAAAAAATAGATATTGAAAATTTAAAATATTTTTCTTATAATATTAAAGACGGAAAAATAGTAAAAAAAGAAATATCTACAAAATAGGAGGAAAAAATAAATGGAAAAATATAAGCATAAATATGGTGCTGAACAAATTCAAGTTTTAGAAGGACTAGAGGCTGTTAGAAAAAGACCTGGAATGTATATTGGAAGTACATCTGTTAGAGGTCTTCATCACTGTGTTTATGAAATAGTTGATAATGGAGTTGACGAAGCACTAGCAGGATATTGTACAGAAATAAATATAGTTATAGAGCCAGGCAATATTATTAGTGTAGAGGACAATGGTAGAGGAATTCCTGTAGAAATACATCCAAAAACTAAGATTTCTACTGCAGAAACAGTATACACAGTATTACATGCTGGTGGAAAATTTGGTGGAGATAGTGGTTATAAGGTATCTGGTGGATTACATGGAGTTGGTGCATCTGTTGTTAATGCATTATCTAATTGGCTAGAAGTAACTATTCAAAGAGATGGTGGAATCTTCAAAATGTCTTTTGAAAAAGGAAAAACTGTTAAACCATTAGAAAGAATCGGAGACTCAGATAAAACCGGAACAAAAGTAAGGTTTTTAGCAGATGATACAATATTTGAAACATTAGATTATCAATATGAGGTGTTAGAAAAAAGATTTAGAGAAATGGCATTTTTAACAAAGGGATTAAGAATTACTGTAGAAGATCAAAGAGAAGAAACACCTAAAAAATCTGATTTTTGTTTTGAAGGTGGACTAAAGTCTTTTGTAGAATTTTTAAATAAAAATAAAGAATCATTACATAAACCTCCTATTTATATAGAAAAAGATGGGGAGGTACCTGTTGAAATTTCTATACAATATACAACATCCTTTTCTGAAAATGTGTATTCTTTTGTAAATAATATTAATACAATAGAAGGTGGAACTCATTTAGAAGGTTTTAAAAGAGGACTAACAAAAGTATTTAATGAATATGCAAGAGGACATAATATTTTAAAAGAAAAAGATGATAATTTACAAGGTGAAGATATAAGAGAAGGAATAACTGCTGTTATTTCTGTAAAAGTAAAAGAACCACAATTCGAAGGTCAAACTAAAACAAAGTTAGGAAATAGTGAAGTAACAAGAGTTGTACAAGCAGCAGTAAATGACTGTTTAGCTCCATTTTTAGAAGAGAATCCTACTGTTGCCAAGGCAATACTTGAAAAATGTATTAGTGCTTCTAGAGCAAGAGAGGCAGCAAGAAAAGCTAGAGAATTAGTAAGAAAGAAAAATGCTTTAGAGACATCAACACTTCCTGGAAAATTAGCGGATTGTAGTAGCAAAAATCCTGATGAATGTGAAGTATATATTGTTGAGGGAGACTCAGCAGGGGGAAGTGCAAAACAAGGTAGAGACAGAAAATTTCAAGCAATATTACCACTTTGGGGAAAAATGCTTAATGTAGAAAAATCTAGAGCAGACAAAATATATAATAATGATAAATTACAACCTGTAATACTTGCAGTTGGTGCTGGAATTGGTAATGAGTTTGATATAACAAAAATTAGATATGGAAAAGTTATAATAATGGCTGATGCTGATGTTGATGGTGCACATATTAGAACATTATTATTAACATTTTTCTTTAGATACATGAGACCTTTAATAGAAAATGGAAATGTATTTTTAGCACAACCACCTCTATATAAATTATCTAAAAAAGGAATAGAAGATGTATATGTTTATACAGAAAATGAACTAGAAGTTGCATTTAAAAATTTGGAAGATCAAGGAATTCAAAGAGACCAAATAGCTATTCAACGTTATAAAGGTCTTGGAGAAATGAATCCTGAACAATTATGGGAAACTACAATGGATCCTGAAAAGAGAACTTTAATACAAGTTCAAATGGAAGATGCAATAAAAGCTGACGAAATTTTTTCATTACTTATGGGAGATGAAGTTGAACCAAGAAGAAAATTTATACAAGAAAATGCTAAATATGTAAAGAATTTAGATATTTAAAAATAATAAAAAATATAAAAGTAAGTAAGAATAAAAATTCTTACTTACTTTTTTTATAAAGCTAATAATAATTATTAATTTAACTATTATTAACCTTACAACTATATTATTAACAATAATATAGTTTTTATTCAAAAAACTAGTTTCAAAAAGATAAAAATATTTTTGGAAAAAATGGACAAAAAAGTATATGTTTTATAATCAATTTGTTTAGGGAATACAGCAAGTATAAAAGAAACATTTCAAGAACAAAATTCGTTTGTTTTTATTTACATAATATAAAGAAAAAAGAAAATGATTAAATCACAAATGTCGAAAAATGTCGATGAAAAGTTCTTGACAAAATAGAAAAAAGCAAATAAAATTACAAAGAAAGAAGGAGGTGCAAAATATATAAAAAAAATAAATTCAATTCAAGAATGGATTACAATAGATTTTTTTTTAGAAAATGGAATTATTAAATTAAAAAATAATAAATATATAAAACTAATAAAAATTGAACCAATTAATTTTAATTTAAAATCAAATTTAGAAAAAGAATCAATTTTAAATTCTTATAAAATTTTTTTAAAAACATGTGATTTTAATTTTCAAATATTAATTCAAAGTAATAAAGAAGATTTATCTAAGAATATTTCCTATATAAAAAATAATTTAAAAAATAAAAAAGAATATTATTTAAAAAATATAGCAGATGACTATATTAATTTTATTAGTGATATTAATAATAATGTAAAATCATCTTCTAAAAATTTTTATATTGTAATCTCAAATAAAGAAAATTCCAAAGAAAATGAAGAAATAATAATTGAAGATTTAAATGAAAAATTTTTAAAAATAAAAGAGTGTTTATCAAGGTGTGGTAATTTAGTTTATAATATTTCTACTAAAGAAGAATTAGTTCAAATTTTTATATCTTTTTTAAATTCCAAAAAATATTTAAATAAAAAAATTAATTAGTTAAAATAATAAAATAAAAATTATAAAAAATTATAAAAAAATAAAGGAGGGAAAATTATTTTAAAAGAAAAAATAAAAAAATTAATTAATAATAAAAAAATAAATTTAGAAAAAATAAATTTTATTTCTGGAACATTATCAAAAAAAGATTTAATTTGTCCAAGTTATATTAATTTAACAAATCCAAAATATCTAGAAATTGAAAACGTTTTTTATTCTGGTTTAATTGTATTTAATTATTATAGAGAACAAAATGATTTACTTTTAAAAACTTTGGTTGAAACTAATATTAATATGAATATTTCAATTTTCTATGAAAAACAAGATCAATTTAAAACAATAAAAGAATTAACATATCATATAGGAAATGTTGGGGTAGAACTAAAAGATGGGAACCAAAATAGAGAAGATATAGATCTAGCAGCTTTTACGTATAATGATGCAAAATATATTAGAAAAGAAATGCAAATAAATAATGAAGATTTATACTTTTTATATATTTATATAAATATTTATGCAGAAAATGAAAAAGAAATGGAATATTCTCTAAATAAAATAGAAGGGCTACTTCAAAGCAAAGGTATGCAAACTAAAAGGGCAAATTTTAGACAAGAGCAATTATTTTTGTCTACAATTCCTTTAAATAAAAATGAAGAAGATATAAAAAATGTAGCTAAAAGAAATGTTTTAACAAGTGGTCTTTTGTCAACGTATCCTTTTATTTCATCATCCATATTTGATGAAAAAGGGATTTATATAGGAAAAAATATTTATAATAATTCTCTTGTTTTTATAGACAGATATGATACTAATAAATATAAAAATGCAAATATGTGTATTTTTGGAACAAGTGGTGCAGGTAAATCTTTTTATACTAAATTATTGATTTTAAGATATAGGCTTTTAGGTATTGAACAGTATATTATAGATCCAGATAGAGAATACTCAAATTTATGTAAGGAATTAAAGGGAACAGAAATAAAATTAGGCCCTTCTTCCAATACTTATGTAAATATTTTAGAAATAAGAAAAGAAAGTATAGAAGACAGTAATAACGGTTATTTAGCTACTAAAATTAGCAAATTAATAGGTTTTTTTCATATGGTTTTTGGAGAATTAAATGAAGAGGAAAAGGCATTAGTTGAAGAAAAGCTAATAGAAACATATAAGCAAAAAGGTATTACTTTTGATGATAGAAGCTTATATAAAAAAAATAGAAAAAATGGAAAGCGTAATATTTTTAAAGAAAGTCAAGATATGCCAATACTAGAAGATTTATATAATATTTTTGAAAAGGATAAAAAAACACAAAAATTTAAGATAAAATTAATTCCATTTGTTAAGGGATCACTTAGTTTTTTTAATAAATACACAAACGTTGAAATAAATAATAAATTAATAGTTGCTGATGTATATGAACTAGGAGAAGAAAATTTAAAATTTGGAATGTATCTTTTTACAGAGTTATTCTGGGATAAAATTAAGAAAAACAGAAAAATAAAAAAGGCGATATATTTAGATGAGATTTGGAGATTAATTGGTGTAACTTCAAATAAAGAAGTTGCAAGTTTTATATATAAAATATTTAAAACAATTAGAAAATATGGCGGAAGTGGAGTGGCAATTACTCAGGATGTTTCAGATTTATTTAGTTTAGAAAATGGTACATATGGAAAAAGTATTTTAAATAATTCAAACATTAAATCTTTTTTTTCTCTTGAAGAAGAAAATATAAGAATTTTATCAGAAAATATTAACTTAACAGAAAAAGAAAAAATAGAAATTAAATCTTTAAGGAGGGGGGAATGTTTAATGTTTGTAGGAGATGAGCATATTTTGACAAAAGTAGAATCATCTGAAAAAGAGAAAAAAATATTAGAAGGAAAAATATATAATAAAGATGGAGGTAGAAATGAATTTAGAAAATACGATTCAAATTAATGATTTAAATTTAGAAAGTGATTTAGAAATTAAACAAAATGAATTTTTAGATAGTATGTTAGGTAAAGCAATAAATACAGGAATTGATTTTGGAATAAGAGCAGTGTTACCAGATGTAGTTGAAGATCACGTGATAGATATAAAAAATAATTTAATGAATTATGGACTTAAAGATGGTATAACAAAAACAATTAATGATGTAATAAATTTAGGGAAAAGTGCTGTTGGAATAGTAACAGGTGATTTTAAAAATATTGAGCAGATGCAAACAGCAATAAAAAGTGGGGGAATAATAGATAGTTTGTCAAAATTAATTGATATTTCCATAAATGAAGTAGTAAAAAGAGAAATGATAAATTCGAATGTTGCTAGCATGATTAAACAGGGAAAAAATATTATATTAAATAGTATTGAAAGTAATATAGAAAAAAGTTTTGAAAAACAGATAAGTAATATAAATAAATTAGATAAATATATAAATAATTGGAAGCAGTATTATAATAATCAGAATTTTAATGGAATGGAAAAAGAGTATAAAAAAATTAACAAAGAACTAAAAAACTTAGTGCCCCTTGAGAACACAATAAAAGATGCTAGAAATGTAGAAAATTTACATACATTAATAAAGACTAATGGTCACAATTTTAATTTGAATGAATCAGAGAAAGAGTTACTAAAGAAATTCAACTAAAGTCCTTTTTCCCTAAACTTTTTGGCAAATTTACTTGCATAATTTTTGCTTTTTTTATATAATACAAATGTAGAAAAAAACGGAAAAGAGGGAAAACAATGGATGAAAGACATGATGGAAAAATTATACAAAGAGATATAGAAGAAGAAATGAGAACGGCCTATGTAGACTATGCTATGAGTGTTATTGTATCTCGTGCGTTGCCAGATGTAAGAGATGGATTAAAACCAGTTCACAGAAGAATACTATATGCAATGCATGAGGATGGAATTACATCAGATAAGCCATACAGAAAAAGTGCCAATACAGTAGGTTCAGTTTTAGGTAGATATCATCCTCATGGAGATAGCTCAGTTTATGATGCAATGGTAAGAATGGCACAAGACTTTTCAATGAGATATATGTTAATTGATGGACATGGTAACTTTGGTTCTGTTGATGGTGATGGAGCAGCAGCAATGAGGTATACAGAATCTAGAATGTCTAAAATTTCAGAGCAAATGCTTGTAGATATTGAGAAGAACACTGTAGATTTTATGCCAAACTATGATGATAGATTACAAGAACCAACAGTATTACCTACAAGAATACCTACACTTCTTATAAATGGTTCATCTGGTATAGCTGTAGGAATGGCAACTAATATTCCGCCACATAACTTAACAGAAGTTATAAATGGACTTATAAAAATTATTGATGAAGATGAAGTAACAGATGAAGACTTAATGCAGGTTATAAAAGGACCAGATTTTCCAACAGAAGGTATTATTCTTGGAGTAGAAGGTATAAGACAAGCATATACTACTGGTAGAGGAAAGCTTACTATGCGTGCAGAAGCAACTATTGAAGAAATGTCAGGGAACAGACATAGAATTATAGTTTCTTCACTTCCATATCAAGTAAATAAAGCCAAACTAATAAAAACAATATCTGAACTATCTAGGGAAAAAAGGATTGAAGGAATTTCTGAATGTCGTGATGAGTCAGACAGAAATGAAAAAGTAAGAGTTGTAATAGAGCTAAAAAGAGATTCAAATCCACAAGTAGTTCTAAATCAATTATACAAAAATACTCAAATGCAAGATACATTTGGCGTAATTATGTTAGCATTAGTAAATGGTGAGCCAAAAATTCTTACATTAAGACAGTGTTTAGATTGTTATATAGATCATAGAAAAGATGTTATTTTAAGAAGAACACAATTTGATTTAGACAAAGCTTTAGCTAGAGCTCACATTTTAGAAGGTTTAAAAATTGCATTAGATAATATAGATGAAATTATAGAAATTATTCGTAATTCTTATGATGATGCAAAAGAAAGATTAATGGAACGATTTGGCCTTACGGATATACAAGCTCAAGCTATTTTGGACATGAGGTTAAAAACGTTATCAGGTTTGCAACGTGAAAAAATAGAAAACGAATATGAAGAATTAATGAAATTAATTGCTTACTATAAAGAAATATTAAGTAGTGAAACTTTAGTTTTCCAAATAATTAAAGAAGAACTTATAGAAATAAGAGATAAATATGGAGATGAGAGAAAAACAAAAATAAAACCTGCTGAAGGCGAGTTTGAAGTTGAAGACTTAATAAAAGAGGAACAAACAGTTGTAGCGCTAACACACTTTGGATATATTAAGAGAATGCCAATAGACACATATAGAAGTCAAAGAAGAGGTGGAAAAGGTATTACAGGAATGACAACTAGAGAAGATGACTTTGTAAAGCAAATCTTTACTGCTTCTACTCATGATACAATTTTATTCTTTACCAATAAAGGTAAATTGTATAGACTTAGAGGTTATGAAATTCCTGAAGCAGGAAGAACTGCTAGAGGAACAGCAATTGTAAATTTACTAAGTTTAGATTCTGGAGAAAAAGTTTCAGCAGTTATACCACTACAAAACTTTGCAGAGGGTAAATACCTACTTATGGCTACAAAGCAAGGTATAATTAAGAAAACACCATTGTCAGAATATAATTCTGCAAGAAAAACAGGACTACTAAGTATTACATTAAAAGAAGATGATGAGTTAATTGATGTAAGGCTTACGGATGGTGAGGATAATGTATTGTTAGTAACCAAAGAAGGTTTATGCATTACATTTGATGAAAAGGATGTAAGACCAATGGGTAGAACTGCACAAGGTGTAATAGGAATTAGACTAAATGATGAAGATGAAGTAATAAGTATGGAATCTGTTTTAGCTGGAGGAACAGCAACACTTCTTGCAATTACTGAAAATGGATTTGGAAAGAGAACAGAACTTGATGAATACAGAGTACAAACAAGAGGAGGAAAGGGTGTTATGACATATAAAATAACTCCAAAGACAGGAAAACTTGTTGGTGCAAAAGTTGCAACAGAAGAAGATGATGTAATGCTAATTACAGATAGTGGAACAATTATTAGACTTAAAGTTAAAGATATAAGCGTTCTAGGTAGAGCAACACAAGGTGTTACTTTAATGAGAACAAGTGATGGAGGACAAGTTGTAAGTATAGAAACAATTAGTCCAGAAAAAGAAGATGAAGAAGAATAAAATATTTGTGAAAACAAAAACAAGTTGAGAATTTATATCTCAACTTGTTTTTCTGTGTTTATAAATCATATCACAAAATCATATCCCCCTAAGGTTTAATGAAATATTATTAAAATTTGTAACATAATTGTAATGAAAAATTAATGTAATTGTAAAAAAATACATCCAAATTGAGGATCCGTAAAAGGTACAAAATTTGAAACGACTTGTACTGCTTGAAAGCAGCAAATATGGTTGCTATAATTTATTTATATTATATATATTTTAAAAATCTGGAAGAAAGGAAGTGAGTTTGTATTAAAAAAATTAGGATATGGCTTCTGTTAATAGAGATATTTCTCTTTATGACAATGTGTATTTCAGCGATTTATGCAATGAGTGATCAAATGACTAATGGAGTTATTAGTACTGGTGCAGTAGATATCAAACTGGATATTTACAAATCAGACGGTCAAGGTCAAATGATTGATTATGGTCAAGATGAAACAAAGCGTTTTCCTGGAGAAGTTATTTCATATATACCTCAGGTATCTAATATAGGGGAAAATTGCTACCTAAGAGTTAAAGTTGAATATGTTAATGATAGTGTAGATTTTTCAACCTATGTAACAGGTTTTTCAAATGAATTAACTAAAATTGGTGATTATTATTACTATAATAAGGTTTTTGACTCTAATGATGTCCTAAAAATATTTGATACAATCAAAATTCCTGAAAATATTACACAAATAACAGATAATAAAAAAATAAGAATAAAGATTATTGCACAAGCAATACAAGAAAAGAATTTTGAACCAGATTATTCTTTAGGAGATCCTTGGAAAGGTATTAACCCTACAGAAAGTATAGATATTTCTCATGATATTGAAACAGATTTACAAATAGACATTAAGTATGAAGATGGAATAAAAGACGACTTTATAATACCAGCAGATTTCTTTGAAAACTTGAAAAAATCAATGCCAGGAGATTCTTTTACAAATAGTTTAGAAATAAGAAATCTAAATAAAAATGATGTGAAATATTTTTTAAGATTTACAACAGATGGATTAGTAGACAAAGATATTGAGCTATTAAGTAAAATGAATTTAACTATTTTAAATCAATCAGGACAAGTTTTATATGAAGGAAAATTTCTTGAACAAAATAAAATTTTTCTTGGCGAATTTAAGATAAATCAAACTGATAAATTAATTTTTAATGTATCAGTACCTTCAGATTTAGGAAATGATTATATATTGCTAAATCCAAAAGCTACTTTAATTTTTTCAGCAGAATATAAAGAAAAAGATATCATTAAGAGAAAAGACAAAAATACAAATCCTGAAACAGGGGATAAAATTGATTGGGCTATCACAATATTTTTAATTTCATCTATAGGTATGGTAATAGTAAGATTACTAGAATTTAGAGAAAGAGAAAATATTGATAGTATAAATTTAAAAAATAATAATATTAATCCGGTAAACGGAGAGAAAGGAGAAAAAGATGAATAGGAAAAAGACAATCGCAGTTGCATTAGTACTTGCATTAATCCTAATTATAGGAGGTATGTTAGCTTACTTCACAGATACAGACACAAAAACTAACGTATTTACTTTAGGTGATGAAGTAAACATTAGTTTAACAGAAGCAAACTGGGATACTACAGATAGTAATAGTGATGGTGTTCCAGATGCTGCAGAAGGATTACATCCTAATACAAAAATTAATAAAGACCCAGTAATTAATAATGAATCTACAACAACACCTGCATATGTATTTGCAGAAGTAATAGTTCCTTGCTATGATTCAGATGATGCTGATGCTCTTGCTGATAAACCACTATATAAACTTTTAGATTCAAGTGGTAATGCGTTAGGAACAACTGTTGGTAGTGCAGGAAATAGTGGTTGGACATTAATTAGTGTTTCATCAGTAGACACTACAAATAAAACAATTACATATGTATATGCTTATGGAACATCAAGTGCTATGACATCATTAGCAGCAAAACCACAAAGTGGAACATCATCAACACCAGCTGTGTTTAGTAAAGTACAAGTTGAACCAACATTAACATATGCACAATCACAAACAGCAAGTGCAACACCAAATATTGTTGTAAATGCATATGGTATCCAAACAGATGGATTAGATGTAACAACACCAACAGATATATATGCTTTATTTAGTGCAAATAATTCAAATAATGGTGGTAACTAATACAAGAGGTAGTACATTATGAATTTATTTTTAAAAGTCATCAAGGGATTTATGAATTCCTTGATGACACTAGTTTTATTAATAGGAATAGTTTTTATCGCTCTATATATAATAGGTATAGAGCCATTCGTGGTGATTTCAGGTTCAATGGAACCTACAATTCATACAGGAAGTTTAAGTTTTATTAATAAACATGCAAAATATGATTCAATAAAAGAAAATGATGTAATAGCATTTACTGTAGCAACAGGAGATAGAGTTACACACAGAGTAATAAAAATAACTGGAGAAGGTTTTGAAACAAAAGGAGATGCTAATGATGCTTCAGATGGAATATCTACTACTAGAATGAACTTTATTGGTAAAAATATATTTTCAATTCCTTATGCTGGTTATGGAGTAAGAATAATACAAACTCCTAAAGGAAAAATAATTTTAGGAACAATAATTGTGATTATTTTATTTTTAGGACTTGCAATAGGTGATAATAAAAAGGGGAAAAGATATAAAGAATAAAGGCAAAACATGAGTTGCCTTAGGTAAGGATATTAAATTAGTATCTTTACCTAAAGTAATAATTGTAAAATTCCATAAGAAAGGAGGCTAATATTTAAGAAATGAAATATAAAGGAAAACATTTTGAGAATAGCGTATTAACAAGTAAAAAACTTAAAGGGAAACATTTTGATACTAATAAAATTTTAAAAACTGGTTATAAAGATTTAAATTATTTCTTATTAATTATAATAATACTAATGATGATTGCAACAAGCTTTAGTGATATGTTAGCCTACTTTACTTATGCAGACAATAGATGTAATGCTTTTTCAATAGATGCAGAATATCAAATTGAATTTAATGCAAACACAGGAACAGGAACGATGTCTAATCAAACAATATCCTATAATGTCGCGACAAACTTAAATACTAATACATATACTAAATCAGGATTTGCATTTGATGGATGGAATACAGAACCTGATGGTTCAGGAACATCATATGCAGATGGAGAAGCTGTAACAAACCTTATAGGACAAAATAACCAAAATGTAGTATTATATGCACAATGGACAACAGAAACAAATGTAGCCGAAGTTGTAGGTGTTGGAAAATATGAAACGTTGCATGAAGCTATAACAGTTGCTCAAAGCTTAAGTGGTCATCAAACAGTAAGACTATTAAAGAATATAGAGTTAGCAACAGCAGTTACGATTTCACAATCAAAAAACATAACATTAGATCTTCAAAACTATACACTAAAGAATCAGCAGGGTAGCGGTATTAATATTATAATAAATAAAGGAACACTTGAAATAGTAGGTGGAGTAAATGGAACAATAACATCAGATGCTGCTTTTGGTACAATTAATAATGAAGATAATGGACATTTGACAGTAAGTAGTGGAAATATTATTGCAACAGGAGAAAGACAAGCAATTTATAATTCAGGTGCAACAGTAGAAATAACGGGAACTGCGTATTTAGAATCATCTGCATCAGATAGAGCAACAATTCAAAACTATAAGCCAAATAATAAAAATGCTGGAACAATTACAATTTCAGGAGGAACAATAGTTTCAAAAAGTACTACAACAAAAGGAGCTGTTCAAAATGAAGTGACAGGAACAGTAATAGTAACAGGAGGAACAATTATTTCAGAAAATAATATGGGTATAGATAATGCGGCTACTCTTATTATTGGAACAGAAGATGATGATATAGATGTAACTACACCGACAATTCAAGGAGTAAATTATGGTGTAAGAACAACCGGTACAGGAACAGTAGAATTTTATAATGGAACAGTAAAAGGACAAACACATGCATTTAATGATGAAAATTATATAACAGATACTGAAACAGATTGTAGTATAGGACGCTCAACAGAAACAATAAGTGGAGATACTTATGAAACAGCATTCTTAAATTATGATAGATTACCAATAACATTTAATGCAAATGGTGGAACACCAGCAGAGACCATAGTACATATAGATTATAATACGGCGATAGGAGCCAATATGCCACAAAATCCAACAAGAACACATTATACATTTGACGGATGGTATACAGATCCAGATCCAAATGCTGGAACTCAAATTACAAGTGCTACAGTTGTAACATCAAGAGAAACATATTATGCACATTGGACAAAAACAGAAGCAGAAGTAACATTTAATGCAAATGGTGGAACAATGGATGGAACTAATGAAGAAGAGACAGTAGTAGTAAATATAGGTTCATCAATAGGAAGTGTAAATTTACCAACACCAACGAGACATTATAAGAGCTTTGTAGGATGGTATACAGATCCAAATGGTGGTACATTAATTGATGGAACAGAAACAATTTTGCAAGATGTAACATATTATGCACATTGGACAGCACAAATGGTAACAGTAAACTTTGATCCAAATACAGGAACAATTCCACAAGTAGATGCATCAAGAACAGTAGCAGCTGGAGACCCTGTAGGCACATTACCAACAACAGCTACAAAAGCAAATCAAAATTTTGTAGGATGGTATACAGATCCAACAGATGGAACGAAAATCGATGAAAACGAAATAATTGGAGATACTACAGTAACATTCTATGCACATTGGATATCAAATGCGGTAGCAAGAATTGGAGCAGTTCATTATGCTAAATTACAAGATGCAATAGACGATGTACCAACAGATAATACTCAAACAACAATAACAATGATAAAAGATGACCTTGAAGCAGTTTACATAGCAGCAAACAAAAATATTATATTAGATTTAGATGGACATAAATTGTATAATGATGGAAGCAAAAACGCAAAAAGTATGAATGACAATTCAAATAGACCATCTGTAATAGAAAACTTAGGAACACTTAAGATAATGAATGGAACAATGACTGCAAACTCAAAACAACCAGCTATTAATACAGGTACAGGAGATGTAATTATAGAAAATGTGACAATTACACATACCGGAACATCAAGCCAAAATGTAAAACAAGCAATTTCTCTTCACTCAGGAACACTTACAATAACAGGAAATTCAGTATTAAGTGCAAATAATTCCGGAACGTATGGAGGTTATAACAGAGGTGTAATTCAAGTAATATCAGGAACAGCTAGAATTTTAGGAGGAACAATAACATCAGCAACAGGCCCTGGAATAGTAAATCAAGCAGGAGGAACACTTATACTTGGAACAGAAGACGGAACAGCAGGTAATACAACGCCAGTAATTCAAAGTAAGACATATGGAGTATTGACTAGTGGAACAGGCTCAACATTCAATTTCTATGATGGAATTGTAAAAGGTATTACAGGATCAATAAGTGGTACTGTAGCAGATTACGAGGACGGAGCTTTAAGAGTGGATACGACAGAAGTAATTAATCCAAATACATATCAAGTAACATACTATACAAATTAATAAACTAAAGATAAATAATAAAGCTAAAAAACAATCACCTATAATAAGGGTGATTGTTTTTTAGTTTATTATTAGAATTTATGGTTTTATAATATTAGTTAAAGAGGATAAATACTTTAACTTTATGATATTAAGCAAAAAAAAGTCATTAATTAAGAGATAACTCAAAACTAATGACCTTTATAATGGAGCCACTTGTCCGACTTGAACGGACGACCTACTGATTACAAGTCAGTTGCTCTACCAACTGAGCTAAAGTGGCGTCTTATGGTGACCCGTACGGGAATCGAACCCATGTCTCCGCCGTGAAAGGGCGGTGTCTTAACCGCTTGACCAACGGGCCGTGTAAGAACTAAAATTAATATTTTAGTTCTTTGGTGAGCCATCCGCGACTCGAACGCGGGACAACTTGATTAAAAGTCAAGTGCTCTACCACCTGAGCTAATGGCCCATGTACGATGTAATGTTACACAACGCTACTATATATTACAATATTTTTGGCCCGTTGTCAATATTTTTTTGAAAAAATTATGAATTTAATTTTTCTACAACCTCATTTACATCAATTCCATGTACTGCACAAGCTTCTTCAAGTGTTTCCATTTGTGATGCTGGACAACCTAAGCAATGCATGCCTATTTCTAATAATACATCGGCTTTTTCTGGTGCAACTTCCAAGATATAACCTATTTGTGTATCTTTATCAAATTTCATAGTTAACCTCCTTGTATTTAATTTAAAAATTTATAATATTTTATCATAAAATTTAAGAAAAGTATAGACAAAATTGAAAAAATGTAGTATTATGGTAAAAAATGTAAGGCGGTGATTAAATTAATACTTTAGTAAATTTATTTTTTATATCATTTATTATTAATATTTTCATAACATTTTATACAATTTACACAATCATTGAGATTAAAGTTTTTCATAATCTACAGGGTTCCAAATTAAAAATAAAACAAAAGAATATAGATAAAGGAGGTGTTTAAAAGATTAAGCATTTTTTTCATGTGGCATTTTTAATTATTACTGTGTTTTTTTCTTGCTTATTAGTTTTAAAAGTGTTTGAACCAATCTATATATCTAAAGAAGTTGTAATAAATTTTGGACTGAAACCATTCGATATATGTAAAGAAAACATAATTTTATGGAATTATATAAAAAAAACCTATATTATAACGCTTATTTTTTCAAGTTTAGTAATTAATAATTCTATTTATAATAGCTTTGTAAAATCAAGAATATTATCCTTAAATTTCAAAAATAAATTAAATATAAGAAAAAGTATTGAGAACAGCAAGAGTAATATTAAATTACTTATTGGTTATGACAAAGATACAAATAGCAATGTATATATTCCAGAACAAGGTCTATATCAAAACTTTTTAATTACAGGTACGATAGGAACTGGAAAGACAAGCTCTGCAATGTACCCATTTACAAGACAACTTATGGAATATAATAGTAAAAACATCAAGAAAAAGATAGGGATGTTAATATTAGATGTTAAAGGTAATTATTATAATCAAGTAAAAGAATATGCTAAAAAATTTGGAATACAAGAAGATGTAGTTGTTTTAGAAGTAAATTCGAATATAAAGTATAATCCTTTACATAAACCACGGACTTAAACCCCAAATATTGGCGAATAGATTAAAAACAATTCTTATGTTATTTTCAGAAAATAATACAGAATCATTTTGGCTAGATAAAGCAGAACAAGTACTAACAGAAAGTATCAAATTTTGTAGACTATATAACAATGGTTATGTAACTTTTTTAGAGATTCATAAATTAGTTACGTTACCTAATTACTATAAAGAGAAAATAGAGATCTTAAGAAAACTGTTTATTTCTTCAAAATTATCTCTTCGAAATATTTATGATTTAAATAGTAGTTTGGATTTTTTTCAAAATGAATTTAGTAAATTAGACCCTAGAACTATAGCAATTATAAAATCAGAAATAACGCGTATTACGTCAATCTTTGTTTCAGATTATGAAATATCTAAAACTTTTTGTCCAAAAAAAGAAGAACTTACATTCAATGGATTTTCAGATCTTATAAAAAAAGGAAAAATCTTAGTATTAAATATTAATATTGCGGAATATAGAAACCTTTCAAAAATAATTGCTGCATATCTAAAATTAGATTTTCAAACAGAAATTATGTCAAATTTATCAAAAAATAAAGTTAAAACTACAGCATTTATTTGTGATGAATATGCAGAATATGTAACAAAAACAGATAGCGAATTTTTTTCTTTAAGTAGAGAAGCAAAATGCATTAATATAATAAGCACGCAAAGTTTTTCGTCAATAAAAAACACACTTAAAGATGAATCAACTGTAAAAGTGATAGTACAAAATCTTATTAATAAAATTTGGTTTAGAACGGATGATACTATGACAGTAGAAGAAGCACAAAAACAGTTTGGAAAAGAAGAAAAAATTAGAACTTCTAAAAGTATTTCTGAAAATGCAAAAGAGACACATTATAATTACATAACAAAAACTTTAAACTCAAAAAATTCAAGTGTATCAGAATCTTTTAATACATACACACAAAATGATTTTTTATTTGATACTAGTGAATTTACACAAAACTTAGAAACATTTACAGCACTTACATTTTTATCTGATGGAACAAAAATATTGAAGCCATCAAAACTCAAAATGTATCCGTATTTTTTAGAAATGAAAGGAGATTTATATGAGAAATAAAATAAAATTTTATATATTATTTGGAGAAATGTTTATTATTATATTAATATTCTCACTTTCTTCAAAAAATTATGCCGCGACTCCAAAGCTTGTTAGTACTATAACAAAAGCTTTTGAAGATATAGAAGATTGGCTTATGAAAATTGCTACACCTGCAGCAGCCGTAGCAGTTGGAACAGGTATATTCATGAGAAAGTTTAGTTTTGGTGATGAAGAAAGAATACGTATGGGAAAAAAGATAATAAGAGGATCATTATTCTCTTATGCATTTATTTTAGCTATTGACTTAATTCTATCTGCAATTAAATCTTTAATATAATAGGGGTGATGTATTGAACGAAACAGCAAATAATGTTACAGAGAACATAATAAATACAATAAACACAATATTTGAAAATCTTTTTTCTTCAATAGACAATAATTTATACTCCATTTTGGATGATATAACATTTATTACATCAGATATTATAAAAGATAAACAATTTGAAAAAATATTAGGGACTGGAACAACTAACGGTATACTACTAATTGCAAATTCTCTATTAATAGGGGTAATTATATATTATGGTATAAAATTACTACTTTCTAATTTTACATATTCACAAACAGAGATGCCAACTCAATTTATATTTAAACTACTTATTTTTGGAATATGTATGAATTCTTCATATTTTATAATAGAAGAATTCATAGGAATAATATCAAGTATTTCACAAGCCATAAGAGATATTGGAGAAGATCTATTTGGCAAAAATATATGCTTTGCAGAATTAATAACAACTATAAATAATTCAGCATCTTTTAATACCGCTTCTATAAACATATTTTCAATTGACGGATTAATAAAAGGAACATTAACATTATCAATTTTGGGATTAGTTTTTACGTATGCACTAAGATATATTATGATAAAAGTATTTATACTTTTAAGTCCTTTTGCGTTTTTAACTTTGGCCCAGAATTCGACAGCATGGTTTTTCAAATCTTGGATAAAGAGTATATTTTCCTTGTTATTTATACAAGTAATAGTTTCAATAATCTTGGTGATAATGTTTTCTATGGATTTTTCTAGTAACAATTTATTGAATAAGCTTTTATATGTAGGAGGAATATATGCATTAATTCGTGCTAATTCTTTTGTAAGAGAATTTATTGGAGGAGTTTCCACAGATATTCAATCAAATGTGGGAAACTTATTTAAGTTTTATAAATAAAGTGAAAAGGAGAGAGTTAAATGAAATTTGTTTTTCCACAAAACTATAACTTTAAAAGTAAGATATTAGGATTTATAGATTATAGTACAGCAATAGTTGATGTAATATGGGCAATTTTATTATTTGGACTATTAAAAATATTTAAGATTAGTATTAATTTTAAAATATGTATATTTGTAATTATGTTTTTTCCTGTGTTGCTATTTAGCATAGTCGGATTTAATGGAGAAAACATTATAAATGTATGTTGTTATTTAACAAAATATATAATAAAACCCAAAGTTTTATTATATAAAAAATAATTTACTTTTAGACAAAAAAGTGATATAATTTGACAAAGTTTGAAGAATATAAGGAGACAGGTTATGAAGCTTGAACAGAACGAAAAATCAATGCTATTTTCTGAAACAACTATACCAGATATATTTTTTACAGAATATATGGCACAGATGCCAGGAGATTATGTAAAAGTATATTTACATATGTTTTTTTTATCTAAATATAACAAAGATATAAAAATAAATGATTTATCAAAATTACTTTCAATTCCATATAAAACAATTGAGGATTCAATTAAGTATTTTGAAGAATATAACTTGGTTCTAAAAAAAGGAAAGGGTTATGCAATGGTAGACCTACAGGAAAATGCATTACATCAATTATATAAACCAAATCTTACACTTTCACCTGAAAAAATAGAAGCTAATTCTAAGAACAAATCAAGAGCTAAAGTTATTGATTACATAAGTGATACTTATTTCCAAGGTTCAATGGGGCCTCTATGGTACAATCAAATAGATTTGTGGTTTAACAAATATAGCTTTGATGAACAAGTTATGATCGCTTTATTTGAATATTGCAGAAGTCACAACGCACTTCATAAAAACTATGTACAAACAGTTGCAGAAGCATGGGGGTCACAAAAAATTAGAACATGGAGTGACTTAGAAAAATATGATGAAGCAAGAGAAAAATTAACTCAAATAAAGAAAACTATAGCAAAGAAATTAGGAAAAAGAAATGGACTTACAGAATATGAAGAAGCATATATAGAAAAGTGGGTGTGTGAATATAATTATGGAATGGATGTAATAGAAATTGCATTAAAAAGAACAACTTATAAAACCTCTCCAACATTTGAATATATTAATAACGTCATTTCTGATTGGTATGATAGAAACTTAAAAACAGCTAAAGATGTACAAGAATTTTTAGAAAAAAGAAAAATACAAAATAAAAATGTAAAAAAATTAGAAAAGCAAGTATCAAAAGCTGAATATGAGCAAAGGCAATATAGTAATTTAGAATTTTTATATGCAAATAAACAAATTGATAAAAAGGGAGAAGCTAATGGCTAATGAAATTTTAAGTTCTTTATTAAAAGAATATGAACAAAAGAGATTAAGAGCAGAATTAGATTTAGAAAAACGCAAAGAAGAGCTATATAAAAATGTTCCTAGGCTTGCACAAATTGAAGATAAACTTAGCAAATATGCTATAAATACTGCTAAAGAGATGTTAAAGAATAATAAAAATACAATAAATGAACTTAATATTTATGTAGAAAAGTTAAAAAAAGAAAAAAAGAATATTTTAGAAAGTATAAAATTAGATTCTTCATATTTAAAACCCAAATATGAATGTTTAGATTGCAATGATACAGGATATATTGTAAATGAAGATTTTACAACAACAATGTGCCATTGTTTAAAACAAAAAATATTAGACAAGTCTTATAATAAGTCTAATATATCTAATTTAGATAAAGAAAATTTTAAAACTTTTAATTTAAATATTTTTTCAGAAACAATAGATGAAAAAAACGGTATGTCACCAAGAGATAATATGAAATACATTTATGACAAATGCAAAGAATTTGTAGATGAGTTTAATAACCCAAACACTAAAAACCTTTTATTTACTGGCAATATTGGATTACGGAAAAACTTTTATGTCTAATTGTATTGCAAATGAATTGTTAAAAAAGGGAAAAACAGTATTATACCAAACCGCTCCTGTATTACTAGAAACAATAATAAATGACAAAATGACTAAAAACAAGACAAAAATGCAAAGAGATTTTTATAAAAATGTATTAGAGTGTGATTTACTTATAATAGACGATTTAGGTACGGAATTTTTAAATAGTATGCTTCTTAGTGAATTATTTATAATTATAAATACTAGGATTTTAAATTTAAACTCTAAAGTTACTAAGACAATAATTTCTACAAATTTAAGCATAGAAGAGATTTTTAAGAAATATGAAGAAAGAATAGGTTCTAGGATAGCTGGATTTTATGATATATATTATTTCTTTGGAGATGATTTAAGAATAAAAAATAAGGGTAGATAAAAATCTACCCTTTATCATTTGTATTTGTAACTTTTCTTTTGTAATTTCCTGAAATTATCTTTGGAAGGTATGTAATTATTTTATAGACAGCTAAACGAATTTTTTTGCTCCATAAATAAGTTTTACGAAGCTTTCTGGCACTACCTAAAGAAACTGGTTCGTCTTCTAGAGCTATAAGTTCTGTTTCAGCTTTTTCTATTGGGAATACATAATTAGTTCCATTATTATTATCCCATCTACCATTATTATTTTTAAAGCAAAAATTAAAAGTTTCTCCATCCGTTAAAGATACCTCTGCTTGATAACCTAATTCGGTTTTTTCCATTTTTGCTTCTGATACATTATCCCAATTTAATCCAAATCCATAATGGATAAATACCTCTTCTGAATCATCTTGAAAGAATTCTCCTGTATAAGAGATTTTTACTGTACTATTTTCAATTAATTTATCCGTGTTAAAAAAGATATTCTTTGTTAATTCCATCGGTTTTCTCCTTAGTCATTTTTTATAAAAACATTATAGTATTAAAAATTACAATATTCAAGTTTTTTTTCAAAAAGACTTCAAAATGTAATATTTGTAATATAATTGTAATATAAATTAATAGTATAAATTAATCAATATATCTAAAAAACTTGTAAAATGATGTTGAATATGATAGTATTGTATACAGAGAAATGGAAGGGATATTAAGTGAAAATGGAAAATTTAAATACAAAAGAGATGGTTGAAAAAATTAAAAACAGAAAGAAAATTTTTATTAGGATTGGAATAATTGCTTTAATTCTATTCTTTTTAGTAGGAATATTTTCTATAGTTTTTGCACTAACTAATATCACTAATAAAAATATTATTAGTGGTGTGTATATTAATGATATAGAAATGTCAGGAATGTCACAAGAAGATGCAAAGGCAAAAATAGAGGCTTTAACGAACGAAAAATTAGCAAAGGAAATGAATGTGGCTTACCAAGAATACAATTCCACTATAAATGCGACTATTATAGAACTAAACTATGATATTAATTCTGCAATAGAAGAGGCATATTCTGCTGGTAGAAGCGGCAATTTAATTAAAAACAATTATGATATATTAAAGACTAAATTATTTAAAAAGAATATAAATATGAACATTTCATTAAATGAAGATATAGTAAAAACAACCGTTGCAGATATGGAAGCAAATATACCTAATGCTTTAGTCCAAAGTGGATACTATATAGAAGACAAACAATTAATTATAACCAAGGGAAAAAGAGGAACGGTAATTGACGATGAGCAATTTATTAATAATATAAAAAATAGTTATGGCGATTTAGCTTCAACATCTACAGACATTGATTTTCCTGTTATAGAGGTGGATCCAGATGCTATAGATATTGATAAAATTCATGAAGAAGTTTATAAAGAACCAAAAGATGCATATTATAATGAAGAACCATTCGAAATTTATCCTGAAGTTGAAGGAATTGATTTTGACGTAGAAGCAGCAAAGCAATTATTACAAGAAGACAAAGAAGAATATATTATTGATCTAATAATAAGTAAGCCAAAGGTAACAATAAATGATTTAAGTGAAATAGCATTTAAAGATGTACTTGCAACATTTTCAACAAGGTATGATGCAAGTAATACTGGAAGAACAACTAACTTAAAATTAGCAGCAGGTAAAATAAACGGAACAGTTTTAGGAGCAGGTCAAGAGTTTTCTTATAATAAAATTGTAGGTGAGAGAACAATTGCTGCAGGCTATAAAGAAGCTAAGATATATGCATCTGGAGAAGTAGTAGATGGACTAGGTGGTGGAATCTGTCAAATATCTTCTACACTATACAATGCAGCCGTACTGGCTAATTTAGATATAACACAAAGAAGAAACCACCAATTTGTAACATCATATTTACCTGCAGGAAGAGATGCAACAGTTGTTTATGGTTCGCAAGATTTTAAATTTAAAAATAGCAGAAAATATCCTGTAAAAATAGAAATGACCGTTACAAATGGAATAGCAAAAGCTACAATTTACGGAATAAAAGAAAACCCTGACTATGAGGTAAGTATTCAAACAAGTACTGTCTCTACAATACCTTTTGGTACAACATATGAAGACGATGATACATTACCAGCTGGAACTGAAAAAGTAAAGCAAAAGGGAGCAAATGGAATAGTTACACAAACTTATAAAATAGTTAAACAAAATGGAAGTGTGGTTTCAAAAACACTACTTTCAAAAGATGTATATAATGCAATGCAAAAAATTATATTAAAAGGACCAGCAGCTCCAGAAGCACCTACACAAACACCTACACCAGCAGCACCATCAACTCCTATTACACCATCTACACCAATCACACCAGAAAAACCTGAAGATTCAAGTACACCATCAACGCCAGAAACACCAAATGGTAATGAAGGAACATCTGGAACTCAAACAAATCCATAAAAAAAACGTGAACTTTTGAGATGCACTCAAAAGTTCACGTTTTTTTATAAATTTTTTCTTCTTAATTGACCACATGCTGCATCTATGTCGGATCCGAGCTCTCTTCTTATTGTAGCAACTATACCTCTGCTATTTAAATAATCCCTAAATTTTATTATACTTTCATTTGAAGATTGCTTATACTTACCATTTTCTATTTCATTAATAGGAATTAAGTTTACATGACAAAGCATTCCATGTAATAGATTTGCTAAGGCTTTTGCATCTTGTAGATTATCATTATTTCCTTTAGCTAAGGCATACTCAAATGATATTCTTCTATTTGTTTTATCAGTATAATCTTTACAAGATTTTAAAAGTTCTTCAATATTGTATTTATTATTAATTGGCATCATAGAGCTTCGCTTTTCATCTGTTGTTGCATGAAGTGAAATAGAAAGTGTACATTGTATGTTTTCTTCAGCTAATTTATATATTTGAGGAACTAAACCACTAGTAGAAACACTTATATGTCTTGCCCCAATATTTATGCCTTTAGGATTATTGATTATTCTTATAGCGTTTACAACATTATCATAATTATCTAGTGGCTCACCAATTCCCATAAATACAACATTAGAAACTTGTATGTTTTCATCTCTTTCAATTGCTAAAATTTGCTCTACAATTTCTCCAGAAGATAGATTACGAATAAATTGTATTCCAGTTGATGCACAGAATTTGCACCCCATTTTACATCCTATTTGTGTTGAAACACATACACTATATCCATGATGATATTTCATTAGAACTGATTCTATAGCATTACCATCAAGAACATCAAACAAGTACTTTTTAGTTTCATCACTCTTTGATTTTTGTTTTCTTATAATATTATATATACATAAAGAATAGTTCTCTTTTAATTTTTGTCGTAATTCTATAGATATGTTTGTCATATCATCAAAGCTTGTTACATTTTCTTGATGTATCCATTTAAATATTTGCTCTGCTCTAAAAGGCTTTTCACCTAAATTGATTAGTTCTTGTTTTAATTCATCTAAATTATAATCTTTTATATTTTTCATAATTAAACCTCATATTATAATATACCATAAATTAGGAATTTTTACAAGGAATATCTTAAAGATAAGTAAACAGAATAGTCTTGACAAAAAAAAAAAAGAATCATATAATCTGCTTAGAAGATAATAGATTGCAAGATAGGAAAACTTAACGATTGGAGCGGACATTAATGGATGAAGAAAAAATAGAAAGAATTAGTTATCTACACGGGTATATATCAAGATTAAGAAGTGAAAATTCGCATTTATCATCATATAATCAAACATTAAGTTCAGAGAACAAAAAATTAGAAGAAGAAATAAAACAATATACAGAAATGATAAAACAAATAAAGAATGGAGTAAATACTCTTAACGAAGCAAAAACAACTATGAATAATGCTAATAATGAATTTAAAGCAAATTATTCAAGTGCGAGCCAGAGAGCCAAAAATATAAATACAAATTTTAACACGGCTATAACTAGTACGTCCGGCTTAGTTTCACAGCTAAATGGAATAATACCTGAAGCCATAAGAAAAATAGAAGAAAAAAGAAGAAAAATCAGCAATAATCAAGAAATCATTAATAAAAATAATAGAAGCATAGAAAATAATAATGTAAGTATAGAACGTGCTAAAAATGAAATATGGTATTTATCATAAAAAAGAAAGGATAAAATTATGGGGTACTATAATTTTAATAGGTATGGGTATGATAAAGAAGCACTAAAAAATGTGCCAACAATTATAAAAGCAGCTAATGAAAGGTTACAAGCTGCTAGAGGAATAATATCAAGTATTAAAATACCTGGAGATTTTTTTTATTCAGATGTTATAAAACAAGCTTCTTCAAAAATAGATAATATGAAAAGACAGTTAGAGAGTGTAAAAAACGAAATAAATAATATAATATCTACATTATATGCAGTACAAGCAGCAAATAATAATGTAATAGCCAATTTAGCAAATAGTCTTATACACGGGAAAAGATCTGATAAATGGAATTTAAACACTATTAATAGAAAAACCATGAAAAAAGAATTAATAGAAAAGCTAAACAGTCTCGAAACAAAAGCTTATACGATTAATGGAAAAACACAATTATTAACAAATGCAGAATACATTGGGGCAATGAGCAAAAAAGTAAATAGTTATGATAGTAATACAAATTTTTCAATAATTGTTGATGCAGAAAATGCTCAAGTAACTATATTTGAACGTGAAAATAAGAAAGCACCATGGAAGTGCCTTGCTTTATGGGATTCTATACAAGGAGTTAGAGAACCTGGCCATCTTCCTGGAAATATTGATAAAGTAACTTGGAAGGGACCGCTTTCTAGATCATTTACAGGAGCATTTGAAGTTCATGGAAGATCTAATATTACTCAAGGGTTTAAGACATGTTATTGTGGACATGATCATTCTAGCAATTTAGATATAGATGATTGTCAAGGATTTGAGCCTTCTAGTTGGGGAAATCCGGATTTAATGAACAAAGAAAATAGGTTTGAGTCTCATGGATGTACTAACTTAAATGATGAAAAAGCCAAATGGATATATTTTAACATTCCAGATAAAACTAAAGTGGTAGTTTTTAATGGTAAAGATGAATGGCCACATTTGGATGAAAATGGGAAAAAATTATCTAATAAATCAATTAAAACAGAAGTAATGGATATTAAATCAAAGACTGAAAGTTTTAGAAAGAAATCAATTATAGAAAATACTATTAATGTGGCTATGAGTCAGTTAGGTAAGCCATATAATTATGCTCCTTCATCAGCTGATCCTGATGGAAATGGTTTTGATTGTTCTGGACTTGTATGGTGGTCTTTTGAACAAGCAGGTTATGAAATTCCACATGCACAATGCTATCCGGGGAAAGATAGCCCAGATCGAGGAATGATTGATGTAGTTTATGAAAACAATGGTGGTTCATTAATAACAGAACCTTCAGAATTAGAAAGAGGAGACTTATTATTTTATAATCAAAATGATTATAGCCGTGAGTCTAATCATGTTGCTATTTACCTTGGAAACAACGAACGTATTCATGCTGGAGGAGAGCAAATGCAAGTTATGGTAGATGACAAAGCATTTAATGAGCACTTTATTGGAGGAGGACCGATAATAAAATAAAAACTCTGATTTTAAGATAGATATTTAACTTACATATATCTAAAAAACAATTAAAGGAGGTGAAAATCATGTCAAGAGTTGAATATGTAGATTACCAAGATCTAGCTGTAAAAGCTAAAGATATTAGAAATCATGCAAAAGAACTAAATGAATTATTTACAAAAATATACCAAGAAATAATAACAATGCATCAGGCATGGTATGGTAAAAGATATAATGAATTAGCAAAAGATTTTAATGAACTAGCACCATCAATTAATGAAATGCTAAAATTAACTTATGGAGAAATACCATTTGCTTTGGAAACAATAGCAAATAACTTTTCTCAAGCAGATACACGTTCAAATACAACAAGTGCACAACAAACAGAAGAAAGGAAAATGCCAAATATACCAACACCAAGTGATGTAGGTATGAGATTTATGGAAACTCAAGTTAGAGAATCAAAAAACAAAGTAACAACAGGATTTAAAAATGCTAACGAAAAAATGTCAGCAATTGAAGGTACTTATAATAAAATCTCTTGGAAGAGTGAATCTGCTGAGGCTTTTCGTGCTAAATTTATCATGTTAAAAAATCAAATAACAAAGGAAATTGATGAATTAAATAGTCAATTCGACAAACTTATGGAACAAGCAATGGAAGACTTAAGAATTACAGAACAAAAAAATACTGTAAACTAAGAAATAATATAATATTATGGGAGATATTTTAATTAAAATATCTCTCTTTTTTAATGGGAAATTTTTAAAGAGCTTTATTCCCTAGCAAAATTAAAAAAAGCAACAGAATAGTAACATAAATGTAAATATAATTTAACATTTATAGAGAAAATAGTCTCAAAATAAAGTTTCCGTAGCTAAAATTAAAAAAATGAATGAATGGCTACAGAACAATGTGATTGACAGCTTTAAAGTATTTGATATAATTGATTTAATATTATTAATTATACTAATAAGGGAGATGAAAAATTTGCTAGTAACACTTATAGGGAAAAAATCAATGAATAAAATCTTTTTGCCTCAGACAGCTATTGGAAACTATTGGATTACAGATAAAACAGGCAACCAGGGAAGAAAACTAGTGAATATTGAAGGTATAACTGACAATTGGAGGATTGTCAGCAATAATAATGCAAAAATTATCAACCTTAATTCTATAAATATTAATAATGGTGAAATAAATGCTATTAATCAATCAGAAAAGATTGAAAAAGAAATAATTCTTAAAGAACACATGATGATTGGAATATATTTATTAAATTTAAAAGAATTATTTATATTGTATTGTTCTCCTACGATTGAAGAGAACTTTACTCATTTTGATATAAAACATACACAAGAAATATATATTGGAAATGGTATACAAAACCATATTTCTTACCAAAATAAAATGGTTTCAGCAAATCATGCTAAAATATCTTTAAACAATGGAAGATTAATATTAGAAAATTATGATACAAATTATGGTACTTTTGTGAACGGAGAGAATATTGATAAAAAATCAAAAATTCTATTTAATGGTGATGTAATCTTTATTATGGGATTAAAAATTATCATTATGGGAAATAGTTTATTTATTAATAATCCTAAAAATTATGTAACTATTAAACCAGAAAATTTAGTTTTAAGTAAAGAACCAAATCAAGTACCTGTTTTAGAAACTGACGAAAGCGATGAAGAAGTAGAACTATATTCGGAAAGAGAGTATTATTCTAGAGCTCCAAGAATTACAAATATAATAGAAAAAGAAACAATAAAAATTGATGCACCTCCACAAATACAGGATAAACAAGAAACACCAATGATTTTAGTTTTAGGATCTACATTATCTATGGGTGCAATGATGATCATTTCAATGGTTTCTACCATTGATAATGGAATGAATAGGAATGCAGACAAAAAACAAATGATTTTTTCATTAATTATGACTTTTATAATGCTTATTGGAATAATGTTATTTCCAATACTAAACATGAAATATGAAAAAAAACAGAAAGAAATATATGAAAAAAAGAGACAAAAAAGGTATAAGGACTATCTTAATAGTAAGTCATCAGAAATAAGTAAAATTAAGAATAAACAAAGAAATATACTTTACCAAAATTATTTATCTGCAGAAGAATGTACAAAAATAATCTTAAATCGTGGTGCTAGATTATGGGAAAGAAAAATTGAAGATGATGATTTTCTTTCTATAAGACTAGGGATAGGAGACATGCCTTTACAAATAGAGGTTCAATATCCAGAAAAACAATTTGCAATGGAGGATGACAACTTAGTTGAAATATTAAATGAAATAGGAAATAATTCAAAAACTTTAAATGGAGCACCAATAGTAACTTCGTTAGCTGAAAAAAATGTTGCAGCATTTGTAAAAAAAGATGAAGAAAATTTTGATAAATTTATGCAAAACATAATGGTACAGCTTGTGACATTTCAAAGTTATGGGGATTTAAAAATTGTCTTTTTATTAGATGAAGATAAACAAAAAAAATGGGAATATGTAAAAACATTGCCACATGTATGGAGTAGTTCTTATGATATAAGATTTTTTGCGGATACTTATGATGATATAAAAGAAGTAACTCAATACTTAGAAGAAGTTCTTAAAAACAGAATTAATAGTGACGGTGAAAGTTACAAGAACTTTATGCCTTACTATTTGATAATTACTGATAACTATAAAAAAATTGAAAATATTAAGTTTATAAAAGAAATGCTAAAGTATTCTAAAATAAATATGGGCTTTAGTTTATTATGTATAACTGATGATTTAACACAACTACCAAATGAATGTAAAACATTTGTAGAAATTGACAATAAAAAAGGAATGATATTTGAAAATGAGATTGTATCATCTAATAATAGACCAATAGATCTAGAAGTTGCTAATACATTTTTCTTTAGTAGAATATGGCAAACAATTGCTAATATTCCAATAAGAAGTTCAATTACAGGTAATGCAGCGTTACCAAATAATTACACATTCTTAGAAATGTATGATGTAGGATTAATAGATCAATTAAATATAATTGACAGATGGAAAAGAAATGACTCAACAATATCCTTAAAGGCCCAAGTTGGAATTGATGAAAATAAAATGCCAATAGTTTTAGATATTCACGAAAAATTCCATGGACCACATGGGTTAATTGCAGGTGCTACAGGATCAGGAAAGAGTGAATTTATAATTACTTATATTCTATCTTTAGCTATCAACTATCATCCTGATGATGTTGCATTCCTATTAATTGACTATAAGGGTGGAGGACTAACTGGAGCTTTTGAAAAAAAACATATGAAATTACCACACTTAGTTGGAACAATCACTAATATAGATACAAATGGTTTACAAAGATCTCTTGCATCAATACATAGTGAAGTAAAAAGAAGACAAGTAGTATTTAATGAGGCTAGAAATATTATTGATGAAGGAACAATAGATATATATAAATATCAAAAACTATATCATGATGGTATAGTTAGTGAACCAATACCTCATCTATTGATTATTTGTGATGAATTTGCTGAACTAAAACAACAACAAGAAGAATTCATGGACGAGTTAATCAGTATATCAAGAATTGGACGTAGTTTAGGTGTACATTTAATTCTTGCTACACAAAAACCAGCTGGAATAGTAAATGATCAGATACGTAGTAATAGTAAATTTGCAATATGTTTAAAAGTTCAAGATAAAGAAGACAGTTTAGATGTAATTAAAAAGCCAGACGCTGCAAATTTAAAAAATGCAGGTCAGTTTTATATGCAAGTGGGAAATGATGATTACTTTATTTTAGGACAATCAGCATGGTCTGGAGCACCATATTTTCCATCAGATACAACCAAAAAGAAAGCAGATAAATCTATAGAGTTTATCTCTAATACTGGTATGCCTATAAAGAAATTAGATGATTCTAAACAACAAGTTGTAAATAATGAAGGTGAGCAGTTAACTAATATAGTTAAATATATTTGCAATATAGCAGAAAAAGAAAATATAAAAACACAAAACTTATGGCTTGAAAATGTGCCAGAAACAATTTATGTTGATAAAATAAATAAAAAATATCATGTGAAACGTGAGAAAAACACAATTAATGCAGTCATAGGGGAATATGACGATCCGTACAATCAAAAACAAGGAATAGTACAGTTAGACTTACTAAATGGTGGAAATGCAATTATATATGGAAACGCTGAAAGTGGAAAAGAATCTTTAATTAGTACGATGATATATGATTTGATTACAAATTATTCTTCAGAAGATGTACAAATGTACTTACTTGATTTTGGAAGTGAGGCTTTAAAAATCTTTAAAAATGCTCCTCATATAGGAGATATTATATTTATGGATGAAGCAGAAAAACTAAAAAGATTTTTTGGTATGATACAGGAAGAAATAACAAGAAGAAGAGACTTATTATCAAATTATAATGGAGATTATAAGCTATACTTAGAAACTTGCAATAAAGCTTTACCTTTAATAGTTGTTGTAATAAACAATTATGAAGCATTTAATGAGAATTACGAAGTTGAGTATGACGATTTATTATTAATGTTAACAAGAGAAGGACTAAAATATGGAATAACATTTGTTACAACTGCTAGTTCATTTAATGACATGAGATATAGGCTTGGTCAGAATTTTAAGAATAGAATTGCTTTACAACTTAATAAAGAAGATGATTTTTATAACATATTTGAAAAAGTTGGAAAGAAGAGACCTGCACATATTTTTGGTAGAGGACTAGTATCAATAAGGGATGAAATATTTGAATTTCAAACAGCAAAAGTATGTGATGCAGAAGATTATAATGCATATATTTTAAATAAATGTGAAGAAATAAAAACAAATAATAAAGTTAAAGCAAAGTCTATTCCGGTATTGCCAGAAAGACTTATGGTTGAGAGCGTAAAAGAAGAATTAAAAGACATATCATCTGTACCGATTGGAATTATAGGACAAACTTTAAAATTATTACCATATGATTTTAAAAAGAATTTAATAACCATAATAACATCAAGAAAGATAAAGGATTCTATAGAATATAGCTTTTATATTTTAGAGGCTTTAAAACAATTAAAAAATGTTAACATTTTTGTTATAAATGCCGAAAAGACATTACAAAGTGAAAATAACAATTTTATTAATGAGTATAATGAATTGGTATTGCAGCTTAATCTAAACAATAAAAAGGGATACAATATATGTGTCATATTGGGTATTGATAAATTTCTAAATAGTGTAGATCAATTGCAATTCAAACAAACACTTGACAAAGCTTTTCAAGATAGCAACTGTAGCTTTATTATAGTAGATAATGCAAATAAACTAAAAGATCATTCTTTTGATGATTGGTATAAAGAATACATTTCTGAAGATAGCGGAATTTGGGTAGGAAATGGATTTGATAGTCAATATTTAATCAATATCACAGCTGATAGAAGAGGAATAAATGATAATTGCGGTCGTGATTTTGGATATGTTGCTGATGAGGATGGTTATATTATGATTAAACTATTAGGTATGAAAAAAGCAGGTGATAGTTATGAATAAAGTTTTAGTAAAATTATATGTTCCGAAACTTGAAGAACAGTATGATGTATGGCTTCCACTAAACAAAAGAATATATAAAGTTATAGATTTACTCGTAAAGGCTGTAAATGATTTTAGTGGAGGGTACTATAAGCCGAAAAAAAGGCCGACTCTATATGATAGAATAACTTCAGAACCATATAACATAAATTTAACTGTTAAAGATGCTAATATAAAAAATAGCACGGAAATAGTACTTATATAGTTGACAAATTGAGATTTTATAGTATAATATATAAAGTCTCATATGCACCATTAGCTCAGCTGGTAGAGCAGCAGACTCTTAATC
>JAFWIH010000004.1 GCA_017533795.1 Clostridia bacterium
AAAAGAAAAAATAATAAATTTAAAAAATTCACATGATAATACAACTAAACCACTAGAACCATTATTTAAAGATGAAGAAGATTATAAAGTATTTAAAGAAAGACATGATGGTGCAAAAGTTACAAAAAGAGAGCTAGCTAATTTTACCGGAGACTGTTTCTTAGGAATAGATGCTGGTTCTACAACAACAAAAATTGTTTTAATAGATTCTGACAATAACTTGCTATACTCACTTTATGGAAGTAACGAAGGAAATCCTTTAAACAGTGTTATAAATATGCTTGAAAAACTATATTCTGTTTTGCCAAAAGGTGCTGTAATACGTTACAGCGGCGTTACAGGTTATGGAGAAAAGCTAATACAGACAGCTTTAAATATAGATTTAAATGAAATAGAAACTATTGCGCATTACACTGCTGCAAAGGTATTCGAACCAGATGTTACAAGCATTGTTGACATTGGTGGTCAAGACATGAAATATATTAAAATGAAAAACGGTGCAATTGATAATATTCTTTTAAATGAAGCTTGTTCTTCTGGATGTGGTTCTTTTATAGAAACATTCGCAAAAAGCTTAAATTTAACTATTGAAGAATTTGTAAAAGAAGCATTATCTGCTAAGCGTCCGGTCGACTTAGGTTCAAGATGTACAGTTTTTATGAATTCTAAAATAAAGCAAGCTCAAAAAGAAGGTTATAGTGTTGGAGATATCTCAAGTGGACTTTCATATTCTGTAATAAAAAACGCTATTCAAAAAGTTATGAAAGTTAGAGATGTTGAAACATTAGGGCATCACATTGTGGTTCAAGGTGGTACATTTTATAATGATGCCGTGCTTCGTGCTTTCGAAAAAATAGTTGGTAGAAATGTTGTAAGGCCAGATATAGCTGGGCTTATGGGAGCATATGGTATGGCTCTACTTTCTCGTGAACAATATGAATCAAACTTAGATTTAGAATATAAGTCAACTATTTCTAGTTTAGAAGAATTACACAATTTAGATATACAAGTTACCCACACAAGATGTAACGGATGTGAAAACCATTGTAAACTTACTATTAACAAATTTAGTAATGGTCATATCCATGTTTCAGGAAATCGTTGTGAAAAAGGTGCCGGAATCTCAAACAAAGAAACACAACTACCTAACATAATGAAATATAAATATGAAAGGTTATTTAGCTATAAACCTTTGGAAGAAAAATATGCAACAAGAGGAATAATAGGAATACCTAGAGTTTTAAACATGTATGAAGATTATCCTTTTTGGTTTACCTTCCTTACTGAGCTTGGTTTTAGAGTAATAATCTCTGAGAAAAGCACTAGACAAACATATGAAAAGGGTATGGAATCCATGCCTTCCGAATCAGTATGTTATCCTGCTAAACTTTCACATGGACATGTTGAAAGTTTAATAGAGCAAGGAATTAAAACAATATTTTATCCTTGTATGCCATATTCAAGAAAAGAGTATGATAAAGCAGATAATAAATACAATTGCCCTATTGTTATTTCCTACTCAGAAGTATTACGTAATAATGTTGAAGATTTAAAAAAGGATTCCATAAAATTTATTAATCCATTTTTACCTTTTGACACAAAAAATCTTGTAAAAAGAGTAATGGAGTTAGATGAATTTAAGGAATATAATTTTACAAAAGATGAATTAACAAAAGCAGCTCAAGCTGCAGAAAAAGAGTATCAAAACTATAAAAATGACATACGTTCTAAAGGTGAAGAAACAGTTAAATACATAAATGAAAACAATTTAAAAGGAATTGTTTTAGCAGGAAGACCATATCATACAGATCCAGAAGTAAATCATGGAATAGATACATTAATAACTTCTTTAGGGCTATGCGTTTTAACAGAAGATAGTATTTCACACTTAACTGAAGCTAAACGCCCATTACGTGTTGTTGACCAATGGGTATTCCATGCAAGATTATACGCAGCTGCAGATTATGTTGGTAAACAAGACAATTTGGAGCTTGTACAGCTTAATTCTTTTGGATGTGGTGTTGATGCAATTACTACTGACCAGGTTGAAGAAATATTGTCTAGCTACGGAAAAATGTATACACTTATAAAAATAGATGAAGTTAATAATTTAGGTGCTATACGTATTCGTATTAGGTCACTTTTGGCTAGTATGAACAAACGTGAAAAAGAAAAACAAGAAGAAAAACTTGCAGGTGATTATGGATTAAAGAAAAACATCTTTACAAAAGAAATGAGAAAGGATTACACTATTTTAATTCCTATGATGGCACCTATACATTTTGAAATGTTAGAAGCTGCTGTTGGTGCAAGTGGATATAAGGTTGAACTTTTGCGTGAATGTACACAAAAAACTGTTGAAACTGGATTAAAATATGTAAATAATGATGTATGTTATCCATCTATATTAGTCACAGGACAAATGATTGAAGCATTAGAATCAGGAAAATATGACTTAAATAAAACTGCTTTAATTATGTCTCAAACAGGTGGAGGATGTAGAGCAACAAATTACATTGGATTTATTAGAAAAGCTTTAAAAGATGCTGGTTTTGGTCATGTACCAATTATCTCTTTTAACTTAGTTGGTATGGAAAAAATGCCAGGGTTTAAACTAACTATACCTATGGTTGAAAAGCTACTAAAAGCTGTATTATATGGTGACTTATTACAAAAGCTATATTATAAAAATAGAGCCTACGAAATAAATAAAGGTGAATCTAAAAAGCTTTTTGATACTTGGCTAGAAAAATGTAGAGATTTAGTAAGAAAATCTTCAAATAAAGAATTTAAGCAAAGTATTTACGATATGGTAGATGATTTTGAAAAAATTGAAATAGACACAAGCACACCTAAGCCTAGAGTTGGCGTTGTAGGTGAAGTGCTTATTAAATATCATCCTTTTGGTAATAACTATGTTGCAGATTTACTCGATAAAGAAGGAGCTGAAGTTGTTCTTCCAGACTTTATGGGATTTATCAAGTTTATGGCAACACATAAAATTACTTTTAATACTTTACTTAATACTAGTCCTATGATTGCAAAAATTTCTAAAGCTGCTATTAGCTTAATAGAAATAATGGAAAAGGATGAAAAAGTTGCGCTAGCTAACTCTAAAAAAGGATATTTACCACTTTGTAATATATGGCACTTAGAAAATCAAGTAAAAGACGTACTTTCTATTGGTAACCAAACTGGTGAAGGATGGTTTTTAACTGCTGAAATGATTGAATATATTGAAAATGGTATACCTAATATTGTGTGTGTTCAACCTTTTGCATGCTTACCAAACCATGTAGTAGGAAAAGGTGTAATAAAAACTATTAGAGAGAAATATCCAGATGCTAATATTTCACCTGTTGACTATGACCCAGGTGCTAGTGAAGCAAACCAGGCTAATAGAATTAAGCTTCTTATGACCGTTGCAAAAGATAATTTGGCAAGACAACAGAAAGAAAAGGAAACTTTAGATAAAGAAAATACAGAAAACAAAATAGAAGCAGTAGTCAATTAATTGACTACTGCTTTTATGCTTCTCTTTTCCAATAAAATAAATATTGTTGTGCAATTCCTGCTAAACTCCCAAATTTCTCCTGTGCTAATTTTTCAATCTGCTTTTTATTTACCTTTGTTTCATCCTCATTTTTTATGTATAATTCGTTCATTACTCGTCTTACCCACACATCTATTGGGAATACCTCCAATCTTTTAAGTGTAGAAAAAAGTAATATACAATCTGCTACCTTAGGGCCAACTCCTGAAAGTGTTAGAAGCTGTTCTCTTACTTTCATTGTGTCAGACTCTTCTTGCAGTTTTTCTAAGTCCTCTTTTTTGTCTAATATCATATGTGTTGTTTCATATACCCTAATATCTCTAAAGCCCAATCCTAATTTTCTATATTCTTGTACAGTTACATCTTTAAGCTGCTCTGGTGTTGGAAAAGTATAATATGTTTCATCATTCCATACTATTTTATCCCCATAAGTCTTTGACAATCTTTCTATTATCCCCTTTATACGTGGAATATTATTATTTGCCGATATTATAAAAGATATAATTGTTTCCCATAAATCTTGATTTAGTATTCTTATTCCTTCTCCATATTTTATACTATTACTAACATTACCATCTATTTTTGAAAGTTGTTTTTTTATTTGTTCATAGTCTCTATTTAAATCAAAATAATCTTTAACAACTTTTTCAATATTTCCGTTACATATTCCATTGAAAACAACTATATTCCCTTCTTTTTTTACATTTAAAACGTTATTTTTAAATACTCCTGTATAACTTCCATCATCTTGTTTATTCCATCTAAAGCATTGTCCACACTCAAAGATGTGTGCTAGTTCAAATGATTTACAATTTTTTAGTATATATGTTTGTTCTTTCATTCTTTTACCTCTAATTTGATTATATTATGTGCATTGTTTAAAGTCAATTTATCTTATATCTTTTTATTTTTTTCTCTAATAGTTTATAATCACAGCATCTATTTTTGACACTATCACTTAGTTTATTATTAATTCTTCTTTCGTATAGCTTTTCTGCCTTCTCTCTTAATCCTTTGCCATTACGATTAAGCCATCTTAATTGGTTTTTCAATAAATTTTGATATGCTTCCTCAAAATATGTAGAATTCTTTTTATTTACATCAATAACTTGGTATTCTGTATCTGGAACAGGAATCATATTATTAAAATTAACAGCACCCAGCTTCCCACTGTCTATTTTATAAAAGTCTATATTGTTTTTCATTTTTAAATGTTTTGGCTTTGGTGATGACAATGGTGCAAAGTACTTATATCCACCTATTTCAAAAAGGACACCAACAAAAGGTCTTGTTGATTTCTCTTTTGAATTATAAGTTACCCTATAATCATACTTTCTTAAAAAATCACAATATTTACTATTAATTGTTACTAATTTATAGTTTTTCATATAACCTCCATTATAAAAAGGGACACTTTATTTAAAATAAAATGCCCCTTACTTTTTTCTTTCCCTCTTTATGGTTGGGAACACCGCTTTTTTTGCTCCCTCTTTATGGTTGGGAACACCGCTTTTTTTGCTCCCTCTTTATGGTTGGGAACACCGCTTTTTGTACAAATAGTACTTTTATAGTATATTCATTTTAACATTTTTTGATACATAAGTCAAGTAATTTTACAGTATTTGTAATTTTTATTGGTTTTATTTAAATTTTTTAAGATGCCTCCTAAAGTGATTATTCCTTTTTAAACCCTTCTCCTAATACTTCCCTTGAATTAGTAATAATTATAAAGCACTTTGGATCTATTTCTTTAGCAAGTTTACGCAACTTAGCAACATCTCTTCTTCCAGCTGCACACATTAATACTAATTTGTCTTTATTTGTATACATTCCTTTTCCATATAATCCTGTTGTCCCCCTCTCTATCTGCTTGCCAATTGCTTTTGCAATTTCTTCTGTTTTATTTGAAATTATAAAAAACAGTTTTGTAAAATATACTCCTTCAAATACTATATCGACCATCTTTCCAACTATATAAATTGCTATTGCAGAATATAAAGCAATTTCTACTTCTCCCAAAAAGAACACATTTAGTGTTACTACTATAATATCTATAATTATTATAATAGTTCCCATTGGAATTGAATTATTATAACTCTTTATAATCTGTGAAAATAAGTCACTACCACCTGTAGACGAATTTACTTTTAGTACAATTCCTGTGCCTATGCCTACCAAAATTCCACCATATATGCATGCAAGAAGTCTATCATTTGTTAATATTTTTAATCTGTCAAAAAAATCTATAAATATAGATAAACTTATAGTTCCAATAATTGAATTTATAAAAACATTTTTGCCAAGTTTATATAATGCAAATAAAAATAAAGGAACATTTATTAATACAATTGTTGTTCCCATTGGAATATTAAACAAATAATATACAATAGTTGCTAATCCTGACACTCCACCTGCTGAAAGCTTATTTGGTAGTAAAAATAAAGCAACACCTATAGCCATAATTGCTGCTCCAACAAGTGTTGCTGTTATACTTATTGCTACATTTTTAATTTTTCCGTTTCGTCCATTTCATAAAAATCACCTATATTACAATTATTTGTAAATATAGGTGATTTTATACCTAATCAAAATATTTGCTTATTTCTTCTAATCCCTTAAATTCTGAGTGTCTAAACACTTCATAAGCAACAATAGATACTGAATTTGATAGGTTAAGTGACCTTAAGGTTTCTCTCATAGGAATTCTAATTGTTTTATCAATATATTTTTGCAAAATGTCTTCTGGTAATCCCTTTGTTTCTTTCCCAAATAGCAAGAATACCTCATCCATTGTTTCATACTTTGGCTCGGAATATACATGCTTACCTTTTGTTGTTACAAAATACATGTTGTTTTTTTCTGGCTTATATTTTTCTAAAAATTCATTAAAAGAAATGTGTTCTTCAATTTCTAACTTATCCCAATAGTCAAGCCCTGCACGTTTTACTGCTTTTTCAGATATACTAAATCCTAATGGATATACTAGGTGAAGTTTAGCTCCTATTGCCGCACATGTACGTGCTATGTTTCCTGTATTTTGTGGTATTTCTGGTTCAACTAATACTATGTTTAAGTTCATTGTTTTACTCCTTGCTCTATCTTTTCTATTAGCTTATCATAAATAGATTTTATAATTTCATATCTATCTTATTTTATTTTTTATTTCAATGTCTTTCTTAGGAAAATTATCCATTTGTTTGTCTACTAATACTATAAAATCCCTAATAAATTGTAAAACTTTAAATTTTTCATTCTTCATTAATAATCTTCTCTATTTCTATTATTTTTCTGTTTATCTCCTTGCTATTTATTCCATCTATCAAGCATTGTTGTATGGCATTTATTCTATTTTTCAAATTTACCACTCTTCTTGATTTTTCATATACGTCTTCATATACATTTAAATTTCCATTGTTATTTTCTCTTGAACGTCATTTTCGTTTTTTACATCTAATACAATATAATTAACTTTTTCCCTTTCTAGTCTTGCTATTACTTTATTAATGGATTTTTTAGGGAAGCCACAATTTTGCATATTGTCATCAAGAGTTTTTATTTGGTAGCTAAAAAAATATAAAATTATTATTGCGTCTTTCTCATATACATGGAAAAACGCACCTTGTTTAAATAGCCAAATCCAGTCTGGATGGATTTCTTTCATATTTTTTGCAATATTGACACTACTCATGTTTTATATTTCCTTCTATATAATCTTGTGCTAGACAGACACAGGGCCTGTCTAGCACATTATCCTTTTTTCAAACTTTTTTTATATTTTTTACTTTGTGCCATGTTTTAGTTTCGTACAGACACTGGACTTAAGATTATTTTGGGATACAAACTACGGGGCGGAACCCAATGGTGTCGCTATACGCATTGAGGTCGTTAACATAGCCGTTAAAGATCACGCGCCTCACGCTGCTAGCGTTGTTAGACGACGGAGAAGCCAGCCAGTATGCATAAGCCTTTGTTTGACTTGTTCTTACCCACATATTTCCATCAGTTCCACTTGTATCTAGTCCTGATACATAACTAGTCCATGAGCCGTCTCCTTTTTTTGTCATATATCCATTAGTATTTGAATTATTAGAGTCTACTGTTTCATATGTTCCTAATTTTGTTGTGTGTGTACTTACTGCATTATATGAATTTACAAACATCTCAATTGTTGGTCCACCTATTGCAAATGCTCCACTTACTCCATCTGCAAAGCTTGACCATTTACTTGTATCCATCATATATGCTACAGCACATATATTATTATTTGTACTACTTGAATTTGCTGCTACCCATTTTAAGTAATTTGTTGTTAAGTACTGACTTCCTGATGTTGCTGTAAATGCTGTAGATGCTGAACCATTTTTATATATTGTACCTGTAGTTAAGACTCCATCATTATATGAACTACTACTTGCAAATCTTGCACAATATGTTGTATGTTGATTTGTTGTACTTGTTGATTTTACTAAATCTGTTGCTGTATATGTTACCCCATTTACAGTGCTTCCATTACAAGGTAGTTCTGCATTTGGCACATAATCGCTTGCTATCAAATAGTAATTGCTACTGTCCGCATAGAATAGTTGCCAATTAATACTTGGATGACTTGTTGATTTATAGTCTGTTGTCTCTCCATACATTGTACTTATATCACTTACTGTACTTAAGTCTGTATCTCCAACTTTTAAGCTTGTACCTCCTGCTGGTGGGTTGCTTGCCACCGCTTCTCCTAATACTTCTCCTAATGTTACTGTATATCCTCCATATTCTGATTTTGCTGTTAATTCTGCTGTCATATCAGTTAAGTCTTGTGGTACACTTGTAAAATATTTTCCTAAAATCGTACTCAAATTAGAAGCATTTCCCTGATTTCCCGCTTTATCATTTAATATATCTAGTTTTACTCTGTCTATTAAATCTCCTCTTTTTGTTGCATCTTTTGCTTCTGTTGCTCTACTTAATAATCCATTCTCACCTGTTAAGCTTGCTATTGTAATCCCTGTAAGGATAAGAAGTACTATGATAGTTATAACAAGCGCTATTAATGTTATACCTTTTGTGTCTTTTAAATTTTTCATTTGTTTCCTCCTTAGATTATTATATTACATATTATATACTATTTTCTACTCTCCTTTTATATTTTTATTTTATGCTATCCATACGTTTTTGTCAATTTTATCCGTACGTTTTTTGCAAATTCAACCGTACATTTTATTACTTATGCAATTTTTGCCTTGTATACTCATATAACACAACACCTGCAGCAACAGATGCATTAAGGCTTTCTGTTTTACCAAGCATTGGTATTATTACCTTTTCATCTGCCATATCTTGTATTTCCTTTGAAACTCCATTTGCCTCATTTCCTATTACTATAACTTTCTTTTTGTAGTCTACATCATAGATTGTTTTTTCTGCGTCAAGTGAAGTAACCTGTAACTTAAAATGATGCTTCCTTGCTTCTTTTATTGCTTTTCCTAAGTCATCACATTCTATTATGTTTATTCTAAATATTGCTCCCATTGTAGAACGTACAACTTTTGGATTATATGCATCTACTGTCCCTTTTGAAACTAAAATTTGTTTTAGTCCACAACTATCAATTGTACGAAGGATAGTTCCAAGGTTTCCTGGGTCTTGTATATCATCTAATGCAACAATTATGTCTTGAGTATAATCTACCTCCTGTTTTTTGAGTCCGTCCCCAAAAGCAGTTTTTTTTGAAATTACAGCAAATATGCCCTGTGGTGCTACAACTTGTGTGATGCTATTAAATACCTGTTTTGTCACGTATATGCAGTCAAATCTTGAGATTTCATACATTAAGCTTTTAGATATTGCATTTGTTTTTTCGTTTTCTTCACAAATAACAACTTGCTTTATTTGTGCATTTTCTTTTATTGCCTCTTCAATAAGTTTTATTCCCTCTACAATATATTCTCCGGATTCATCTCTGTACTTCTTATCTTTTAGCTTTTTTACATGTTTTATAAAATCATTATCTTTACTTGTAATCCTTTGCACTTGATTAATCTCCTTTTATTATTTATACTATATTTTTAAATTTTAACTTAATTCTAATAAGAAACTTTGTATTTCATTTAGCAGCTTCTCATCAGTCGTAGCTTCTGTTTTAAGAGTAATTCCTGGTCGTATACCTGAAGAAAACTTTAATTTATTTCTATACTGCTTTAATAATTTTTCTATGTCTATTTTATTGTCTCCTCTAGCAAATGTAAATACTATTTTGTCTAATTTATTATACACCTTTTCTATGTGGTTTTCTTTACATAGATTTTTTATTCTTGCAATTTTTATTAAGTTTTCTACCTCTGTTGGCATATTTCCATATCTATCTATAATTTCATCTATAATATTTTGTACATCTTCTTCATTTTTACACAAAGCAATGTCTTGGTATACTTCTATTTTCTGACTTTGATTAGAAATATATTCATCTGGTATGTAGCTTGATACATTTAAATCTATTTGTACTTCAAGTTCTTGTGTTTCAATTTGTTTGATTCCCTGGGTTTCTTTCATTACTTCATCTAAAAGTTTGCAATATGTGTCATATCCTACTTGTTCCATATGTCCATGTTGAATTTCTCCAAGTAAACTTCCTGCTCCTCTAATTTCTAAGTCTCTCATTGCAATTTTAAATCCTGAACCAAACTCTGTAAATTCTTTTATTGCTTTCAATCTTTTGTCTGCAACTTCTGATAATAGTTTGTCTCTTTTATATGTTATATATGCATACGCTTGTCTGTTTGACCTACCAACTCTACCACGTATTTGGTATAGCTGTGCTAATCCCATTCTATCCGCATTTTCAACAATTATTGTATTTGCATTTGGTATATCAATTCCAGATTCTAAAATGGTAGTACAAACAAGTACATTTGTGTTTCCTTCAATAAATTCATGCATAATGTCTTCTATTTGACTACCACTCATTCTTCCATGAGCAAAATCAACTGTTGCTTCAGGTACAAGTCTAGCTATGGTTGCAGCTTTTCTTTCTATTTGAGAGACATTATTAAATAAATAAAATACCTGTCCTCCTCTTTCTAGTTCTTTTGTAATTGCTTCTTTTATAACTTCATCATCATACTCTAGTACATATGTCTGTACCGGTTTTCTATTTTGAGGTGGTTCATATATAACAGACATGTCTCTTACTCCAACTATTGACATATGAAGTGTTCTAGGAATAGGAGTTGCACTCATTGTAAGTACATCAACATTTGCTTTATATTGTTTTATTTTTTCTTTATCCTTTACACCAAATCTATGCTCTTCATCTATTATTAGCAGTCCTAAGTCTTTAAATTCAACATCTTTACTAAGTAGTCTATGTGTTCCAATTACTACGTCTATTTCTCCAAGCTTTAATTTTTTTATTATTTCATGTTGTTCTTTTGTTGTTCTAAATCTATTTAAAACGTCAACTCTAATAGGAAATTCTTCCATTCTTTCTTTGAAACTTTTATATTGTTGATCTGCAAGAACTGTTGTTGGCACTAAATATGCAACTTGTTTTTGATCCATTACAGCTTTAAATGCTGCTCTTATTGCAACTTCTGTTTTTCCATAGCCAACATCTCCACAAAGAAGTCTATCCATTGGTTTTGAAAGTTCCATATCTTTCTTTACTTCTTCTATGCATCTTAATTGGTCATCTGTTTCTACATATTCAAAGCTGTTTTCAAATTGACTTTGCCATGGTGTATCTTGAGAAAATGCATATCCTTTTGCTTTTTCCCTAGTTGCATATAGTTCTATTAATTCTTTAGCCACTTCTCTTAAATTATTTTTTACTTTAGCCTTTGTATTTTCCCATTCTTTACTTCCAAGTCTATTTACTTTAGGTGCAGATTCACCTCCACCTATGTATTTTCTAACAACATCTAAGTCACTTGTTGGAACATATAAAATATCATCATTTTTATACTTTATTTTTATATAATCTTTTGTCGTGTTGTCTGCAGTTATTGTATTTATTCCTATAAATATGCCTATTCCATATATTTTATGAACTACATAATCACCAATTTTAAGGTCTGAATAAACAACTTTTTCACTGTCATTAAATACTTTACTTGTACGCCTTCTTTTTTTATCTATTTCAACTAATTCGTTTGCATCTATTACTACTTGATTTAAATCATAGTTTTCAAAACCAGAAGACAAATTACCTAAGCTGACTGTTACAATGCCTTTTGTATTTTTTACAATTATAGTATTATTAAGCTTTTCTTCATATTTATTTAATATTTCATTTTCATTTAGTAAACTACAAATTTTTTTTGCTTTTTCTTTACTGTCAGTTAAAATATATACATTTTTATCTTTATATGTTCCATCTGTTAAGTCTTTAATTAATATTTCTGATTCACTTTTAAAATAATTTATCTCTCTGTATTTGTAGCTATAGTTTTCTGCTTGTACTTTTAGATTTTCATCTTGTTTTTCTATATATACCAATTGTTTTTTTAATAATATTTTTTCTATTTCTTCAAATGTTTTCATGTTCAACAAAGCTTCTGGTACAAACTTTTCTTTTTCTACAAGCAAGTTAATAATGTTTTTTGTATCTTTTGTTATATTATGTGCTCTAGTTTTTATTTTATTTATTTCATCAACAAAAATTGTATATTGACTACTTAAATAGTCTAGTACTGTTTCCTTATTTTCATAAAAGCAATCAAAGTATTTGTCAATTTTACTAATGTAGCTACCATTTTTTATTAATTCTGTATCTTCTTCCGCTTCTGGATATTTTTTTAATATATTTTCACAAATATCTTCTAAATTTTTTTCTAATACAAATTCTGTTGCAGGATAAATTGTAACTTTTTCTATTGTTTCTGTTGACCTTTGTGTTGTAATACTAAACTTTCTTATAGAGTCTACTTCATCTCCCCAAAACTCAATTCTTACTCCCACATTTTCAGATAATGAAATATCTAAAATGCCACCTCTAATGCTAAATTGTCCTTTTCCCTCTATCATATCTGAATGTGAATATCCTAAGCTTACTAAAGTTTGTTTTAAAGTTTCAAAATTATGCTCTTCTCCAATTTTAAAACTTAAAACATTTTTGTATAATGTATTTTTTGCAGCTATTTCCTGCATTATGGCTTCTATTGTTGTTACAACTATTAAGTTCTTTTTTGTATAAATTTTGTTTAATGTTTCTATTCTTTCATATGATAGATCTTTACTTTCAACAACAAAATCATAAGTTACAATCTCTTTTTTATTAAAATATACAACCTTATCTGTAAAGTATTTTAAGTCTTCTACTATTTTTTTTGCTTGTATTTCATTATATGTAATTATACATGCAGTTTTTTTTGTGTATTCATTTATAGCAGATATTTGCTGTACCATTCCCACGCCAGTTAGACCCGATATTACTATCGGGTCTTTTTTTGTTTCTATATGTTTTACTTGCTCTACAAATTTTTGAGATTTTCCAAGTTCTCCTAAAATTGTATTCAATTGCTTTCTCCCTTTGATTTTTAATGGAATTATTATAGCATGTTTTTTTCAATATGTCTATTTTTTTATTCTGCTTTTGCCATAATAATTATTACTTGGTCTGAGTTTGTTGCAGTTAAGCAACATTGCATTACTAAAATTGGTACATCTGATGGTGTGTTATAGAAAGATACATCTAGACTGTCTGTAACAAACTTTGAATATACAGTGTATTTTTTTTCTGTTCCTTCATAATCTCTAAAATATAATTCATCATTTTCTTCTAGTAATTTATTATTAGAAAATAGAGTGCCATTTTCTCTATTATGGCCAACAAACACAGTAACTCCAGGTCTGTTAGGGCCTTGATTTGTATATAGCATGCATGGCATTACTTCCATTTTATTTGCATCTTGTTTGCAATATACATCTGTAACATATCCTATTTTAGGAATATTTAATGTGCCTATGTTTATGTCCATCTCCTGTAAATCTTGAGTTATATCTGCTGGAGTTTTAACATACTCTGGGGTTTCTTCAACTTCTTCATTTTTTCTTTCTAATACAGCAATTAATGGTTCATCTTCAATTTCGACATTATTTCCCTCATTTGTAGTATTTGTTATAGCTTCATTATTATGTTGTTTATTTTTTATTCTTATTGTTATTAATAATGCTACAGTTATAATAATTATTACTAGACTTATTATTGCTCCTACTATTAATTTTTTTTGTGCCATATACTCTACCTCTTTTTTCTCTTAAATATCTTAGCAATATTGTATCACATTTTTTTAAGCATTCAAAGTATATATTCTTACATTTCTTGATATATCTATCTTTGCCCTAATGTTACATCAATATTCTTATTTACCTTTCCCCTAGTTATGCCTAGTCTAACTATATCCCCTGGCTTTTTTGTATAAATTAATTCTCTAAGCTCATTCATTGTATTTATTTCTTCTCCTTCAATTGTATTTATTATATCTCCTTCTTTCAAATCTGTTTTGCTAGCTGGTCCATTTGGAGTAATTTGCGCTACATATACACCTTTATCAAATGTAGTTGCAAATGTTGATAAATATGGTATTACTTCTTTATCATAAGCATATATTCCAATGTAAGCTTCATCAAAGTTATCTGTTTCTTCAAAACTTTCAATAATTTTTTTTATAACATTAATCGGAACTGCAAAGCCTATTCCTTCTGCAGAACTTATTTTTACTGTATTTATTCCAATAACGTCTCCGTTTGCAAGTATTAACGGTCCTCCACTATTTCCAGGATTAATTGTTGCATCAGTTTGTATTAAATCTGACATGTAACTTTGAGTTTCATTTTCTTCTATTTTTATTGTTCTATTTGTTGCACTAACAATTCCAGATGTAACAGTTCTTCTAAATTCAAATCCTATTGGATTTCCTATTGCATACACTGTTTCTCCTGCTCTTATTAAACTAGAATCTCCTAAATTAACACGTTTTAATTCTTTAGCATTTATTTTTGTAATTGATAAGTCCAAATTACTATCAGCCCAAACTACTTTTCCATCATAGGTTACACCTGTATCTAATGTAACATAACAAACACTATGTTTTTCTCCTGTAACATGACTATTACTTAATATATAGCCATTTTCAGATATAATCACACCTGTACCAAGTCCTAATTCTTTTTCCGTATTATTTGAGAAAATTGAACTTCCAGTATTTTTTAGTTTTGATATACCCACAACACTTTGAGTTACATTCTCTATTGTATCCGCAATTGTATTGCTTTTTTCTTCTACTTTTTCCACAGTTTGTACCATATTTGTGGATTGCAACCTTTGTGTATTATAATTTGTTTGCACATCTATTTTTTTATATGTAATGTACAAATACACACCAAAAATCCATAAAAACATTACTGATACTGTTACTAAAAAAAATTTTTTCCCTCTATTACCTTTTATTTTCAAATTACTCACTCCTAAAAAATATAATTACCAATTTTGGATTTTTTAAACAAAAATGATTTTTTTATATATTTATTGACTTTTAACAGTTTAGTATTGAAAATTAAATATTTTAAATGTATAATCTGGATAACGTCAAAAATTGACAAAGGAAGTTGTAAATTAAAGGTGAAAAAGATGCAAAAAAAGGATGTATATAATTTAACCAACCCACAAAAATCAATATGGTATATGGAGAATTATTATAAGGGTTCTACTCTTAATAATATTGCTGGAAACTTATTTATTGATGAGCCTATTAATTATGATTTATTTCAAAAGGCAATTAATCAATTTGTAAAAGATAATGACGGATTTCGTTTAAAGCTCTTTTACGATAATGAGGGTGAAATCAAGCAATATGTTTCTTCATTTGAACCATTTGACATAGAAATAGTTGATTTACAAAACAAAACAGAAGTTGAGAATTTAGAAAAAAAGATGTGTAATACACCTTTTTCACTTATAAATAGTAATTTATTTAATTTTAAAATCTTTCGTTTGCCTAATGGTAAAGGAGGATTTGTATTAGTTGCGCATCATTTAATATATGACGCTTATACTGCAAGTTTAGTTGCAAATAAAGTTATTAATATATACTCTTCTTTACTAAAAGGTGAAGAATCTCAAGAACTTCCTACAACTTATACAAATTTTATTAATGAAGAACAAAAATATATAAATAGCAATAAATATATAAAAGATAAAGAATACTGGAATAAACAATTTGAGGTTGTGCCAGAGGCAGGAACAATTCCAGGAAGTAAACATGAAGCTGACAATTCATGTGATGCATTAAGAAAATCATTTAAGTTGCCACAAGATTTGGCTTTAAAAATAAAAGATTATTGCTTTGAAAACAAAATATCAAGTTATAATTTCTTTATGGGACTATATGCAGTTTATATTTCAAAGGTCTCTAATTTAGACGATTTTGTTATAGGAACACCTATACTTAACCGTTCTAATTTTAGTGAAAAAAATACCCCAGGAATGTTTATTAGCACTATCCCTGTTCATTTTTCTATTAATAGTAATCAGTACTTTTTAGATTTTTCTAAAACACTCGCTACTGATTTTTTCACCATGTTCAGGCATCAAAAATACTCTTATCAAAACGTTCTAGACGACATTAGAAAAGCAAATCCAAATCAGCCTAACTTATATGATATTATTATTTCTTATCAAAATGCTAAAACAATAAAAAATAAATCTGATATTCCATTTGAAATAACATGGAGTTTTAATAATAGTATTTCAGATAGTATGCAAATCAGTCTTTCTGATTTAAATGATGAAGGTATCTTACATATTGACTATGACTATAAACTATCAAAATATACCGAAAAAGACATTTGTTCAATACATAATAGAATACTTTTTATGCTTGAGCAAATTTTAAAAAATGATTCAATAAGTATTAGAGAAATAAAAGTTACAACACCACAAGAAGAAGACCTTATAGTAAACAAATTTAACAGTACTCATCTAGATTATAACAAAAATAAAACTGTAATCGATTACTTTGAAGAGCAAGTTAATAAAACACCTAACAGTATTGCATTGGTTTGTAATAAAGAAGCATTAACATATAAAGAATTAAATGAAAAGGCTAACCAGTTAGCTAACCATTTAATTCAAAATAATGTAAAGCCTAAAGACTTTGTTGGAATAATGGTACATCGTTCATGTGAAATGATAATAGGAATACTTGCAATTTTAAAAGCAGGAGCTACCTACTTACCTATTGATCCTGCATATCCTAAAGAGAGAATTACATATATGCTTCAAAATAGTAATTGTAATACACTTCTTGTTTGTGATGATACTATTGCTTTAATTGATGGTAAATACAACAAAATAAACATTTCTTTAAATAAAGATATCTATTTTACTAATAAAAGAGAAAATTTAAATATAAAAATAAGTCCAGATGATTTAATTTATATGATATATACATCTGGTTCTACAGGAAATCCTAAAGGAGTTATGATTACTCATCAAAATATTAGCAATTTTATTTTAGCTGAAAAACAACATATTGACTTTACTCCAAATAAAGTTATGGTTTCTGTAACAACAATATGCTTTGATATTTTTGCTCTAGAATTATGGTGCAGTTTAACATCTGGCATGAAATTAGTTCTTGCAAACGACAATGAACAGATGTCACCAATAGCATTAAAGGAACTTTGTGAAAAATATAATGTAAATATGATACAGACAACACCTTCAAGATTTTCTATTTTGCTTTTTTATAATGATGATTTAAGCTTTTTAAATAATTTTTCTGATATTATGGTTGGAGGCGAAGCATTTCCTAAATCATTATTAGAAAAATTTCAAAAAAACACTAATGCAAATATTTTTAATATGTATGGTCCAACAGAAACCACTGTGTGGTCAACAATAAAAAATTTAACCAATAGTTCTGTTATTAATATTGGAAAGCCTCTTGCTAATACAACATGTTATATATTAGATAATAATAAAAATCTTCTTCCACCTTTTGTTCCAGGAGAACTATATATTGGTGGAGATGGAGTTTCAAAAGGATACTGGAAAAGAGATGATTTAACAAATAAAAATTTTATAAAATCTCCATTTGATTCTGACTTTATTATTTATAATACTGGAGATTTAGCTTATTTTACAGATGAAGGAGAAATTGTTCATCTTGGAAGAACTGATTTCCAGGTTAAAATTAGAGGGTATAGGATTGAGCTTGAAGAAATAGAGAATAAAATAATAAAATACCCTAATATTTCTTCTTGCGTTGTAAATGCTGTTCAGAATTCTACAAAGTTATGCGCTTATTATATTGCAGATAATAAAATAAATATAGCAGATTTAAGAGCTTATTTATCTAAGCTTTTGCCTAATTATATGGTACCTAACTATTTTGTAAAAATGGATAATTTTCCATATACTCCAAATGGAAAGATAAATAGAAAAGCTTTTCCTTTACCTGAAAAAGCTGCCCCTAAGGAAGTTCTTAATAAAAGAAATAATATAGACAGTTACGTTATTTCTCAATTAGAAAAAATATTACACATTAATAACATATCTATCTCTGATTCAATTTTCGACATTGGAGCAGACTCGCTTACTGCTATTGATTTAAGTACTAAAATATCTAATAAATACAATATAGATTTTTCTGTTAAAGATGTTTTTGAAAATCCTATAATTAAAAACATTTCAGATACGATAGCTACTAAATCTAGCAATGAACATGCTTTAGAAATAAAAAAAGCAAGCAAAAAAGATAAATACTTTGTTTCATCTGCTCAAAGAAGAATATACTATGCTTCTACCATTGCCGGAAAAGACTCAATTTTATACAACATGCCTGGAGTTATTTGCTTTAATAAAAAACCAGATTTAAAAAAACTTAATAAGTGCTTTAATGAATTGATAAAAAGACATTCTAGTTTACGCACCTATTTTATAATAAATGATAATGATGTATATCAAAAAGTTTCTGATAAAATTAGTTTTAATCTTATAGAAGAGGTATCAGATAAAACGGAAGATGAAGTTATAAAAGATTTTGTAAAACCTTTTGATTTAAGTAAAGCACCATTATTTAGAGCAAAACTTGTTATTCTAAAAGAAAAAGTTTTACTCTTGTTTGATATGCATCATATTATAAGTGATGGATATTCAACATCCATACTATCAAAAGAATTGTCAAAATTATATAACAATATCATGCTTTCTCCTCTTTCTGTTGATTACATAGATTATGCTGAATGGGAATTTAAACAACTAAATGATAATAGTTTAAATAATAGTAAAGAATATTGGGTTAATAAATTTAAAAATACTGTTCCAATTTTAAACATGCCTACAGATTACTCAAGACCTTCTACTATTTCATACGAGGGAGCAAAAGTATATAGAACTATTAATAGTAATCTATCTAAACAAATAACTAATTTGGCAAAAAGACAAAATGTATCAACTTATATTCTATTACTAGCTGTTTACTATGTACTTCTTGAAAAGTATACTTCTCAGGAAGATATAGTTGTTGGAACACCTTCTATAGGAAGAAATATGCAAGAACTATCAAATATTATTGGGATGTTTGTTAATACTCTTCCTCTAAAAAATCACATCAATACATCTATGAAATTTTCTGATTTTTTAGAGACTATAAAATCTTCAGCAATTGAAGCATTAGAGCATCAGAATTATCCATTTGATGAATTAATTAATAATCTGAATTTACAAAGAGATAATAGCAGAAATCCTTTATTTGATACTATGTTTATTTATCAAAATGATGGATACTCTTCTCTTGACTTTTCAGGATTAGAAGCAAATGTTTACATACCAGATGTTAATATTTCAAAATTTGACTTATCTTTAGAAGTTATTCCTACTAGTGATGTCTTCAAATTGAATTTTGAATATTGTACAAAACTATTTTGTAAAGATACAATAGAAAGGTTTGCAAATCACTTTATTAATATATTGCACGAAATAATAGATAATGTAGAAATAACCATATCTGATATTGATATATTGTCTAAAGATGAAAGAAATATAATTCTTTATGAATTTAATAATACAGTTAAAGATTATCCAAAAAACAAAACTATAATTGATTTGTTTGAAGCTCAAGCCAAAAAAACTCCTGACAATATTGCAATTGTTTTTGAAGATGAGCACCTTACTTTTAAAGAATTAAATGAAAAATCAAATATGTTAGCATGGCATTTAAAAAAACGCGGTTTAGGCAGAAATGATACTGTTTCTATAATGATAAATAGATCATTAGAATTAATTGTGTCTATACTTGCTACTTTAAAATGTGGTAGTTGCTATATTCCAATTGATCCAAATTATCCAAAAGATAGAGTTCACTACATGCTAAATAACAGTAATAGCAAGCTGCTTTTAACAGATACTTATTTATATGATGCTATAGAATTTAAAGACAAACTTATAGTTGATTTATCAAATTTTGCTTTTGATGAAAACAAAAATAATCCTCCTCATATAAATAATCCTGATGATACTTCATTTATTATATACACTTCAGGTTCTACCGGAAGACCTAAAGGTGTTGTGCTTAGCCATGGTTCTTTTACAAATTTAATTTTTCATTTAAATGAAAATGTTAGCTTCTTCGGCTTAAAGCATCCAATTACAATTGGTTCTGTTACAACAGTAAGCTTTGATATTTTTACATTTGAAACTATCATTTCATTACAAGCAGGATTAAAGGTTGCCATTGCTAACGAAGATGAGCAAAGATTACCAACAAAATTTAATACATTTATAAAAAATAATAATATTAAAGCAATACAAATGACACCTTCTAGGATGAAAATATTTGTAGATTCTATACAAGACTGTCCAAATTTGTCTAATTTAGATTATGTAGTGCTTGCTGGTGAGCCATTGCCAAATTTACTATTAAAAGAACTATTAAAAATGGGAATTAAAAAAGTTTATAATGGTTATGGTCCTTCTGAAACAACTGTATTTTCAACCTTTACTGATGTTACAAATTATGATGTTGTTAATATTGGGAAGCCTATTTCTAACACTCAAATATATATTTTAGATAAAACATTGTCTCCTGTTCCTATTGGTACACCTGGCGAAATATATATATCTGGTGCAGGTGTTGGAAAAGGATATTTAAATGATGAGCAAAAAACAAAAGCTTCTTTTATAACCAACCCTTTTATCCCTAACTCTGTTATGTATAAAACTGGTGATGTAGGTAAATTTTTAAGTAATGGTGAAATAGCATATTTAGAAAGATTAGACAATCAAGTTAAAATTAGAGGTTTACGTATAGAATTAGAAGAAATCGAAAACAAATTACTTGAATTATCAAACATTAAAAAAGTAAAAGTTGTAAAGCAGTCTATTCAAGGAAGAAGTTTTATTTCAGCTTATTATGTTACAACTTCAGATATAACTGCAAATGATTTAAGAAATTTTTTATCTAAGTCACTACCTAATTATATGGTTCCTTCTTATTTTACTAGACTGGAAGATTTTCCATATACACCAAATGGTAAAATAGATAAAAATGCCTTACCATTGCCAGATTTAGCAGCTGAAGATAGTAATATTGAATATGTAAAACCTAAAACTGAAATAGAAAAAAAATTAGTGCAAATACTAGAAAATTTATTAAAAGTTAAAAATATAGGCATTTTAGATAACTTCTTTAATTTAGGTGGTGATTCTTTAATTACTATTCTTTTATGTACACAAATACGACAAGAATTTGAAGTTGAGTTATCATTTAAAGATGTTATTAATAATCCTATTATTAGAGACTTAGCTAGTATAATTTCTAATACAAGACCTAAGGAATCAGATTGTTCTATACCAACATGTGCCAAAATGGATTATTACCCTATTTCATCAGCTCAAAAAAGAATATACTTAGCAGATAAAATGTTGGATAATTCAACATTATACAATATTTCTGGAAATTTATTGTTAGAATCAATACCAAATATTGATAAATTACAAAAAGCTTTAAATACTATAGTTAAAAGGCATGAAATTTTGAGAACATATTTTGATATAGTTGATGGAAATATTGTTCAAAAAATAGTTGAAGATTTAGAGGTAAAAATAGAAGTAAAACGAGCTGAAACAAATGATATTGTGAAACTCTTTAACAAATATAGATCTATATTTGATTTAGCTAAACCTCCATTGTTCAAGGTATTTTTATTTGAATTGCCTTCAAATAAAGCACTTCTTATGTTAGACATTCATCATAGTATTTTTGATGGGGCTTCATTAAATAATTTACTAAGTGAACTTTCTACTTTATATAATGATAAACAATTAAAAGATTTACCTATTTCTTATAAAGATTTTGCAGTTTGGGAACAGAAACAATTGTCACAAAACAATTTTGAAGATAGTAAAAATTTTTGGATTAGGCAATTTAAAACAGATGCTCCTAAACTAAATTTGCCAACCACTTATGTTAGGCCTGAAATTAAAAAATATGACGGAGCTACCTTTATTACATATTTATCTGATGACATTACTAAAAGTATAGACAATCTTTCAAATCAGTATAATGTAACACCATATATGCTAATGCTTTGTGCATATTATATATTGATTTATAAGTACTCAAATCAGAAAGATATTGTTGTGGGAACTCCTGTTTCTGGACGATTATATAAAGAACTAGAACCTTTACTAGGTGCCTTTATAAACACACTTCCATTAAGAATTAAATTTGAAGAGAGTAATACCTTTGAGCAGCTATTAGAAAAAGTTAAATATTTATGTATGGACGCTTTTTCACACCAAGAATATCCATATGATAATCTTGTAAATGACTTAAACGTTACTAGAGATACTAGTAGAAATCCTTTATTTGATACTATGTTTATTTATCAAAACAACGGATTTACAAATATAGATTTTGATAATATAAGAGCTCAAATATATACACATCCATCAGACACTTCTAAATATGATATTTCTTTAGAAGTGTTGCCAGAAGAAGATGAATTAAAGCTTTCATTTGAGTACTGTACAAAATTATTTGATGAAAGTTTTATTAAGCAATTTGCAAAAAATTATATTAATATCTTTAATATTGTATTTTTAAAGCCTAATATAAAAATAGAGGATATTTCAATTTTAGAGATAGATAATAAAAATGCAGATGATTTACAAGTTATACATCCTTTAAATAATAGTTCTTCTGGAAATTATAGTGCCCCATCAAACATGTTGGAGATTCAGATAGCTGAAATCTATAAAAAGCTATTATCAGTACCAAATATTGGAATAGATGATAATTTCTTTGAACTTGGTGGCGACTCTCTTCTTGCAATAAACTTACAAATAGAGCTATTAAAGCATAGAATTAATGTTACTTATCCAGATATCTTTATGAATCCAACAATAAGAGAATTAGCTCAAAAAATCTCATCTAATGAATCTCATACATTTTATAATATAGATGTAAACGAGATGAATAAATATAATAATATTTTAGCAAATACATGTAATATGCCTGAAAACATAGAAAAAAATCCAACTGGAAATATTTTATTGACAGGTGCAACCGGTTTTTTAGGAGCTCATGTATTAGACTCATTTCTGAAAAATGAAAATGGAATAGCCTATTGTTTAATTAGACCTAAGAAAGGAATCAGTATAGAGGATAAATTTTTAGAAAAATTACATTATTATTTTGGTTATAAATATGATTATTATATTGGAACTAGAATTATTCTTATTAGCTCTGATATTACTAATAATAATTTTGGTTTATCAACACAAGATCAGAATTTTCTGGCAAAAGATATTAATTGTATAATTAACTGTGCTGCTAAGGTCACTCATTATGGAGACTACAATTCATATAAAGAAGTAAATGTAGATGCAGTTGAAAAATTATTAACTTTTGCTTTAAAATATAACAAAAGATTTTACCAAATTTCGACAATAAGTGTTTCTGGTACTACACTAGAAGATTCAGCTTTATCAGAACATGCTCTTAATAATATAATCTTTAAAGAAAACAATTTTTACATTGGACAATCCTTAGATAATGTATATATTAGAAGTAAATTCGAAGCAGAAAAATTGGTTCTTCAATACATTTCCAAAGGATTAGATGCTTATATTTTAAGAGTAGGTAATCTTATGAATAGATATGAAGATGGAAAATTCCAACCAAATGTTAGCCAAAATGCTTTTGTAGAAAGGCTTTTAGCTTTTGCAAATATTGGTTGCATACCAGAATATTTAATAAATAATTTTTTAGAGTTTACACCTATTGACAGTTGTGCCTTAGCTATAATAAAATTAATACAGTATTCAAATGCTAATAATAGAATTTTTCATTTATACAATCATCATCATATATATGTTCAAGATTTTGTTAACATTTTAAGAAAATATATGCCTTTTGATGTTGTATCAAACGAAACCTTTATTAATAATATTCATAACATTATGGACCAAGATAACTCCAGCCAGATGCTATCAGGAATAATAAGAGATTTTGATAATAAACAAACTTTATCATTTAATTCAAAAATACAAATACAGTCATTTTTTACTGTTAACTATTTAATAAAAACTGGATTTATCTGGCCAGATATAAATAATAATTACTTAACACATTTTTTAGACTACTTTTCTAGTCTAGGTTTACTAAAGAGGAAGGAGAATGATTAATATGGAAACAGTGGGTTTATTAACAAGCTGCATTTCAATTCTAATATTAATGTTTTATTTAATTAGTAGAAAGAAAAAAAATCAATTACAAAAAATTTTTATTGTAAACTGTATTTTAATATTTTGTTGGTGTATTTTATTAGTAGCACAAAAACACTTTTGTGCTACTACCAACATAAATCCTATTAAATTTGATTATTTTATTTACATTTGTATTTGTTTTTTGCCTGTATCTATATTTTTTACTGGACTTATTTTTGCAAATACAAAAATAGAGTTTAAAAAAAGGTATTTACTTTTATTTATAGTTCCAGTATTATCATTAGTTATGTTATGGACAAATGATTATCATCATCTATTTTATGCCAATTACTCAACTGATATGAGCAAAACTGTTTTTGGTAACTATTTTTATATACATAATACTTATACATTAATACTATATTTTATTGGTTTATTTTACTTGCTTAAGTATTCCATTAAAAATTCTGGAATTTTTTCTAAGCAAGCAATACTATTTTCGTTAGCAGCACTTGTACCTATATTAATCAATATACTTGGAGCATTTCAGATAGTTCCTATAAGTATTTATTTAACACCAATAAGCTTTTCCGTTACCATATTGCTTTGTGGCCTAGCAGTTTCTAAATTTAAACTATTAACAGTTACTCCAATCGCATTACAAAGAATTGTTGATAGAATGTCTGATAGCTATTTAGTTTTAGATGAAGAAAACAAGATTACAGATTTTAATGAGACTTTTTTAAAAACTTTTGGACTTAAAGATTCAACAGTAAGAAACACAAATATATTTGATTTAATAGACTCTTTCAATAAAAATTTATTAAATGAAGACAGTCTTAATGAAGCATTACAAAGTGTTAAAAACTCTACTAAAACTATCCACTATGATAAATATTTTTCACAATTTGATAAATATTTTCGTATAGAAATAAATGCTATCACTTCTAAACAAAGATTTATTGGCACGTTGATTCTTTTTAAAGATACCACTCAACATGAGGAAGATATGCAAACAATTAAAAATAATCAGGATATGCTTATGGAAAATGAACGTTTAGCATCTCTTGGTCAATTAATTGGAGGTATAGCACATAATTTAAAAACCCCTATAATGTCAATTGCTGGAGCTGCTGAAGGTTTAAATGATTTAATAAAAGAATATGACTCTTCTATTGATGATCCAGAAGTAAATTCCCAAGATCATCATGATATAGCAAAAGATATGAGTATTTGGGTTGAAAAGATTAAAGAATATACTGAATATATGTCAGACATTATAACAACAGTTAAGGGACAAGCTGTTACACTTGCAACAGATGAAGAAATCGAATTTACTATAGAAGAGTTAATAAAAAGAGTAGATATTTTAATGAAACATGAATTAAAAAATGCTATTGTTTACTTGAATATTTCTATGAGAACAGATGAAAAAATTACTATTCATGGTGATGCAAATAGCTTAGTTCAAGTTATTAATAATATGATTTCAAACTCTATTCAAGCATATAATGGAAAGCCAAATCAAAATATTGATATGATTTTCTATTTAGATGAAGGAAATCTTGTAATTTCAATAAGAGATTATGCAGGTGGACTTCCTAAAAAAGTACAAGAAAAACTATTTAAAGAAATGATTACTACAAAAGGAAAAAACGGAACAGGCTTAGGCTTATATATGTCTTATTCGAATATTAAAGCTAGATTCAATGGAGACATAACATATCAAACAAATAATGAAGGCACAACTTTTAATATAATTTTACCATTATAAGAAAACGCAAGTTGTAAAAGGGTTTCGCCAATATGGTGAACTCTTGACAACTTGCGAATTTATTTGTATAATGTCGATAAATGAGGTGAGGTTATGAGAAAAGGTCTCCAAAACATAGATAATAATCCAAATGCAGAATACAAAATAATTGCTGTAGATGATGAAATGGGTATTATAGATTCTTTATCAATTTTTTTAAAAAGAACAGGCTACCAATTTGTTGGTGTAACAGACCCTCAAGAAGCAATAGAACTTGTTAAAAATGAACATTTTGACTTAATGATACTTGACTTCATTATGACACCAATTCATGGTGATCAGGTTGTTGAAGAAATAAGAAAATTTAATAAAGAATTATATATATTATTACTAACTGGTCATAAAGATTTAGCTCCTCCATTAGAAACAATAAGACGTTTAGATATTCAAGGATATTGTGAAAAAAGTGATAAATTTGACCAATTGCTTTTATTAATAGAATCTGGAATAAAATCAATTGCTCAAATGAAAGAAATAAAGCAGATAAATAAAGAACTTTCTGATACATACGAAAAATTAGAAGCTGCATATATGGAAAGTATAGAAACTTTAAGGCATACTGTTGATGCAAAAGACCCATACACACGAGGTCATTCAGATAGAGTTTCAGAAATATCAGTTTTAATAGGAGAAAGACTTGGTTTATCAGAACAAGACATACGAACTTTACGTATTGGTGGTTTGTTCCATGATATAGGAAAAATTGGCGTACCAGACAGTATTCTTCAAAAAGAATCAAAACTTACAGATGACGAGTACTCAGAAATAAAAAATCATCCCGCTATAGGAGTTCATATACTTTCTACAGCTTCTATTTTTAATGATATAATTCCTATTGTTAAACATCATCATGAAAAATATGATGGTAATGGATATCCTTCAAAACTTAAAGGAAAAGATATTCCATATTTAGCAAGAATTACTACAATTGCAGATAGTTTTGATGCTATGTCTTCAAAAAGAAGCTACAGAAATAGTTTGCCTTTAGATATTATAAAAGAAGAATTTAGGAAAAACAGAGGAACTCAATTTGATCCCGAACTTGATGACTTATTCCTAGATATATTAGAAAATGACTATGATAAAATTAAAGCAATACAAGAAAAGTACAAATAAACGTGTTATTAATAATTTTTATTAATATATATTTATAATAAGGAGGTGTTTTTATGTTAGCATCAGAAACAAGAAAACTTGCTCGTGAAGCTTTATCTGGAAAATGGGGAAAAGCTGCACTTATTACATTAGTGTATCTTCTAATTACATGGGTTATTGGCTTTGTATTAAATTTTATTCCTGTAGTAGGTCCTATCGCTCAAATTGTAATTGATGTTCCACTAGCTTTTGGTTTGGTTGCTACATTAATTAAACTAAAAAGAGGTGAAGACGTATCATACACTGGATTTTTAACAGATGGATTTAATTGTTTTGCAAATTCATGGAAAGTTGCACTTTGGACATTTGTTAAATTACTTATTCCAATTGTTGTATTTATAGTTGCTCTTGTTATTCTATTCATTGGTACAGGAGTTACTACAGCAGGTGCAATTGCATCTAGTTCTTCAGCAACAGGAGCAGGCGGTGCAGTAGCTGTACTTGGTTTTCTAGCTATGATTGCAGCATCAATATGGCTTACTGTTAAATCATTCTATTATCAATTAACAAGCTTTATTTTATTTGATAATCTAGATAAAGATGCAAAAGCTATAGTTGAAGAAAGTGAAAGCTTAATGAAAGGTAATAGATGGAGGTTATTCTGTCTACAGTTTTCATTCATTGGTTGGAGCATTTTAGCATCATTAACTTTTGGAATTGGAATGTTATGGTTAATGCCATATATGTTAGTTGCTGAAGTAGTTTTCTACGAAGCACTAGCTGGAAAAGATTCTAAAGTAGAGGCTGAAGTAACTTCAGATAATTCTACAGAGCCAATTCAAGAAGACAATAATGATCCAATCTCAGAAGCATAGAAAAAAGATGTCTTTCAAAGACATCTTTTTTTATTTAATTCCCCTCATCGAAAGAGAAACTTTTTTTCTTTCCATATCAATTTTTATAACACGTACTTTAACTACATCTCCAACAGAAACTACTTCTGAAGGATTCTTAATATATTTATCACTTAATTCTGAAATGTGTACTAATCCGTCATATTTTACACCTATATCAACAAACGCACCAAAATCTATAACATTTCTTACAGTTCCAGTTAAAATCATATCTTCTTTTAAATCTTCTAGTTTTAAAACATCCTGTCTAAGTACTGGTTTTGGCATATCTTCTCTAGGGTCACGTCCTGGTTTAGATAGTTCTTCTATAATATCTGTTAATGTCATTTCTCCTATTTCTAATTCTTTTGACATTTTTGACTTATCTACTAATTTAAGCTTAAGTTTCAAATTATTTAATTTTTCTTTATCTCGTAAATCTTCTTTTACAAACCCTAGTTTCTTTAATAGTTTTTCTGTTGCCTCATAGCTTTCTGGATGGACTGCAGTTAGTTCTAAAGGATTATCACCATCTGTAATTCTTAAAAATCCTGCACATTGTTCAAATGCAACTTTTCCAAGCTTAGGCACTTTTAGCAATTGCTTCCTGTTTTTTAACTTTCCATTTTCATCTCTATATTTAACAATATTTTTCGCGATACTAGAATTTATTCCTGAAACATAAGATAATAATGATGGTGTTGCAGTATTAACATCTACTCCAACCTTATTAACACTATCTTCAACAACACCAGTTAAACTTTCAGCTAATTTTTTTTGATTTACGTCATGTTGGTACTGTCCAACACCAATCGCCTTAGGATCAATTTTAACAAGTTCTGCAAGAGGATCTTGAAGTCGTCTTGCTATAGAAATAGCACCTCTTATTGAAACATTTATGTCAGGATATTCTTCTGTTGCTAGTTTTGATGCAGAATATACTGATGCACCAGCTTCACTAACTATTACATAATGAACCGGCCTTCCCGCTTCTTTTATCATTTCAGCAACAAACATTTCAGATTCACGTGATGCAGTTCCATTACCTATAGCAATCATATCTATTTCATCTTTTTTTATAAGTTTAAGCAGCTTGTTTTTTGCCCCTTCCACATCATTTTGCGGTTCAGTTGGGTATACTGTGTCTGTATCTAGAACTTTACCTGTTTCATCTATTACTGCTATTTTACAACCTGTTCTATATGCTGGGTCAAATCCCATAACAGTTTTTCCTTTTATTGGAGCCCCTAAAAGTAGTTGCTTAGCATTTTTTCCAAATACTTTTATTGCTTGTTCTTCTGCCTTTTCTGTTAAATCAGAACGAATTTCTCTATCAACTGATGGCTCTATTAATCTTTTAAAGCTATCTTCTATTGTTGTTTTTAAAAATTCAGTAAACTGAGTTTCACCTTTTATAATGTTTTTTTGAATAAACCAGTAAATTTTTTCTTCTGGTTTTTCTAATTTTACTTTTAAGAATTCCTCCTTTTCTCCCCTATTTATAGCAAGTATTCTATGACTTGGAATTCTTCTAATTTGTTCTTGATAATCATAATACATCTCATAATTTGACTTTGATTCTTCTTCAACAGCCTTTGTAATTATTAAGCCTTCTCTATAGCAAACCTTCTTTATATATTTTCTAAATTCTGCAGAATCTGAAATATCTTCTGCAATAATATCAAGAGCGCCCTGAATTGCATCTTCAGGAGTTGCCACAACTTTATCCTTATTTTTCTTATCTTCATCTGATAAAGTATCTACATTTACATACTCTTTTGCAATTTCATGAATTGGAGTAGTTTCTTTCTGTTCCATTATGATTTTAGCTAATGGCTCTAATCCTTTTGCCTTCGCTACTGTTGCTCTTGTTTTCTTCTTTTGCTTATATGGCCTGTATATATCTTCAACCTCAGCTAAAGTTTGTGCTATTGCAAGCGCTTGTATAATTTCATCAGTTAATTTTCCCTGCTCATCGATCGATTTAACAACCTCTTCTTTTCTTTTTTCTAGGTTTCTAAGATAAGTAAGTCTTTCACCTAAATCACGCAAAGTTTCATCACTTAGTCCTCCTGTAACTTCTTTTCTATAACGTGCAATAAATGGTATTGTGTTTCCCTCATCTATTAATTTAATTGTTGCATCTACTTGAGTTTCCTTTATTCCTAATTCTTGTGCAATTGTTTTAGCTATTTTTTCCATTTTTTATTTCCTCTCCTGTTTTTGGTTATTCAATGCCTAAATACTCATTATATGTAACTTCTCTATCTACAACAGTTCCATCAGATTTTAGATCAATTATTCTATTTGCAACAGTTTGTGTTAATTGATGGTCATGCGATGTAAATATTATATTCCCTGTAAATTTACACATTCCATCGTTTACTGATGTTATACTTTCCATATCTAGATGGTTTGTTGGCTCATCAAATATAAGAAAATTTGCTCCTGAAAGCATCATCTTTGAAAGAACACATCTTACCCTCTCGCCTCCTGATAAAACACTAACCTTCTTTAATGCTTCATCTCCTGAAAATAACATTCTTCCTAAAAAACCTCTTACATATGTTTCATCTGGATCTTTTGAATATTTTCTAAGCCATTCTGTTAAGTTCTCGTTAGTATTAAATAAGTAATTGCTATCTTTTGGGTAATAACTGCTAGTTATTGTTTGTCCCCAAATTATCTCTCCTTCATCTGGCTGTTCTTCTCCAGCAATAATTTGGAACAGTAATGTCGTAGCAAGTTCATTGTCTGCTAAAAAAGCAATTTTGTCATTTCCCTTTACAGTAAATGATACATTATCCAATATTTTATTTCCATCTACTATTTTAGTAATATTTTTTACCTGTAATATCTCTTTTCCTGGTTCTCTGTCTGGTTTAAAATCTACATATGGATATTTCCTGTTTGATGGTTTTATTTCATCTAATTCAATTTTTTCCAATGTCTTCTTTCTTGATGTCGCTTGTTTTGACTTTGATGCATTTGCACTAAATCTTGCAATAAATTCTTGTAATTCTTTTATTTTTTCTTCTTTTTTCTTATTTTGTTCTCTTGCTTGTTTTAATGCTAGCTGGCTTGATTCGTACCAAAAGTCATAATTTCCAGGATATACCTTAATTTTGCCAAAATCTACATCTGCAATATGTGTGCATACTTTATTTAAGAAATATCTATCATGTGATACAACTATAACTGTGTTTTCAAAGTTTATTAAAAATTCTTGTAACCAGTTAATTGCTTTTAAATCTAAGTCGTTTGTTGGTTCATCTAAAAGAAGTACATCTGGATTTCCAAATAATGCCTGTGCTAAAAGGACCTTTACTTTTTCACTTGCTTCTATATCTTTCATCATTTTATAATGATTTTCTGGAATTATCCCTAAATCATTTAAAAGCATTGCACTGTCTGATTCTGCATTCCATCCATCCAACTCGGCAAACCTTTCCTCTAATTTTGCAGCTTTCATTCCATCTTCTTCAGAAAAATCTGGCTTAGCATATATTGCATCTTTTTCTTTCATTATGTCATATAGCTCTTTGTTCCCCATTATTACTGTGTCTAAAACTGTATATTCTTCATAAGCAAAGTGATCTTGTTTTAAGACTGATATTCTTTCTCCTTTGTCTATACTTACATCACCTTTGCTGGGTTCTAGGTCACCTGAAAGGACTTTTAAAAAAGTTGATTTTCCAGCACCATTTGCTCCTATTATTCCATAGCAATTACCCTTTCCAAATTTAATATTTACATCTTCAAATAGTACTCTTTTGCCAAATCTAATTGTTACATTATTTGCTGATAGCATGTCTTTCCTCCTAACATTTTAAACTTACTATTTTTTTACAAACTTGCATACAATAACACTCATGTCATCTTTTGCTACTCCATAATTATTATCTATTGCTTCATTTAATAATAAATCAGCAATTTTTTGTGAATCTTCAGTTTCTATATCTTCAAGCATATATTTAATCCATAATTCCTTGTTTTTATATTCTACATTAGAATCTATTATTCCATCACTACACATAACAACTATATCATTATTTTCAATGTCTTTATCATGTAAACTTAAATCAACATTGTCTATTATTCCTGTTGGTAATGTCACTGATTTTATAATACTTATTTTTTTCTTATTCTTAATATATGTCGGACAAGCACCATTTTTCATAAATTCTATATTTCCTGCATATAAGTCTACTATTGCAATATCTAATGTAGCAAAAATTTCTTTTTCACTACTATTTAATATTGTAGAATTTATTAATTCTACAGAAGTATCTTTGTCAAATCCAGAGCTCAATAGCTTTTGTAACATATTTGTTGCTAAAATGCTACTTTTTGCAGCTTCAACACCTGAGCCCATTCCATCACTTATTGCAATTAAATATTTTCCGTCTTTAAGTCTAATTTTTAAAATGCTATCTCCAGAAATTTCACTTCCCTTTTTTATTGTTCTCGCCATCCCTATATTAATTGAATACTTATCTTCTGCGACAAAACTAATTATTCTACTTTCTTCTGTCTTGCATAATATCATTTTTTGTTTTAATGAATTACTTACAATTTTTTGGATTTTTTCTTTTTGATTATTTGTTATTTCTCCTGTTGCTATAATAATATCTACATGGTATCTACCATTTTTTTCTTCTTTAATTCTTATATCTTCTAGATGTATATTTAGCTGTGTAATTAAAGTAAGAATTTCTTTCTTTTGTATTTCAAATTTATCCTCGCTTTTTATTTCTTGTTTTATATCTTTAGCTAAATCTGAAATTGCTTTAGATACTTCTCCAAGTTGAGTAGACATTGTCTTTTTATTTTCAGTTAGCTTTTTTTGTAAAACAAAGTTTGCCTTACTTATTTTATATGCATTGTTTATGCAAGTTACAGCTTCTTCTATATTTTTTTCCAAGTATTCACTAATATTTCTATCTTCAATTCCTACAATAAAACTATTAAATTTAGCAAAAGTTTCTAGCAAATCTTTTCTATCAATTTTCTGTTTCTTTATTAAAATATTAAACAATTCTTCTGTAATATTGTTTTCCATTTTAGTTAAATCATCATAAAGTATGTTATTTTGTTTATTATCTAATTGGTTTAATAGCTCAGAAATAAATATGTTTCTATTTGAAACAAAAATTTCGTCATCAGATATTTCATTATTATATGTATTAGCAATATCCTTAATTGCACTTGATACATTATCTAATTTTTCTGCCGTTTCCTTTTCTTTGCTTCTTGTTAAACTGCCAATTGGAGATACAGGCAATAAATTTGATTTTCCTAAAAATTCTTCAATATTTATTTGTATGTTTTTTGGAATAGCAAGAAGTCCAATAGATGCAATTAATATTTCTTTAAACAATATTAAGTCTGATGTCCAACCATTTGATATATATGCTAATATACCACTGCCAATCATAAATCCAACTATAACACCTATTTTCCCAAATTTATTAAGTATCCCAGCTATCATACCCGAAATAGCATATGCCGCTATCATTATTGGCTCTGTTTCAGCTATTACTCCAAGTGTTACTCCAATTGCAACACCTGATGTTGTTCCTACTAATATTCCATTTTTCCATCCTAAAACTAGTACTATTAGAATGCTTAAAATATTCCTGATAGAAAATCCGTATATAGAAAATCCACCTAAGCTTGAAACAGCAATTGCAAGCATTAAGCTTGCTCCCATTACTTCTTCTATAGAAAAAGCATTGTGATCATCATATTCTTGAATAACTATAATTGAATTAACAAATATTTTATAAAACACTGTAGTAATAATTCCAAGCGTTATAGTCATCAATCCATCATATATTGTAAATCCAGAACTTAAAAGCTTTATAGCTTGTACTAAAAATATGCTTAAAAAAACATTTAGTGATATTTTCATTTTTTCAGTTCTATTTTCCTCATTATATAATGGTTTTAATATAAACATCGTTATTATTAATACAAGTAGTGTAACCATATAGTTTAATGCACCTGAAGTACCAAAAGTTATAACGTTACCTATTAAACCAAACAAAGCAACACCAATAATAGGAATTCCTGCTGCAATGCATGCACCAACAATTGATATACTAAATAAAGATAATTCTTGTCCCATTCCTATTGTAGATATCATAAGTACTAGTATATATAATATTATTTTATTTTTTGAAATCACATTAGAAAAAATATTAATTTTTCTTTTATTATTCACATCTTCGACATTTTGATAAACATCTTGTATATTTTGAAACATCCTTACCACCTCATAACTTTTTTATAGCTATAATTTTACCCCTTGTTTTGTTATTTTTTTGTCTTTTTTGGTAGGCTAGTATAAAAAAGTTTTTTACAAATTGTGATATATTTAATTCTATTTGTTTATATTTCATCAAATTGCAAGTATTATTCTATTATAAAATGTAGAAAATTACAAGATTTAGTAGGAATTTTATTAGAAGTATTTTTGCTAATCAGTGGTTTTACATTTACATAATTATGTGCTATAATATTGATATTGTATATTAAGGAGAAAGCTATGACTTCTAAAATCGATATAAATAATCAAAAAGAACAAATTATTCGAATGAGAAGCAATAATTATTCTAGACAACAAATTGGAGAAATTCTCGGCATTTCTCAGTCATCATTAAATAGGCGTATTTCAGAATTATTAAAGGATGGTCTTATAAAGCCAATTCGATATGAATCTGAATATCAAAATGAACATATAATAAAATGGCATAATGAGGGGATTTCCCAGAAAGAAATATCCAAAAGACTTGGTATGACTATTGCTGCAGTTGAAACAAGAATTAAGAAGCTTAGAGGAAAAGGATACATTACAACTTACAATAAGTCAGGGCCAAAAAAGCAAGCTAATTCATCCGAATTAAGTTTTAACATCAGTAATAACCTCTCGTTAGAACAAATGAATACTATTGCACACATATATCTTGAACAAAAGCAATATAATAAGCTAATAAAGCTTTTAGAAATGTATTCTGCAAATTATAGTTTATCTGAGAATAATCAAAAACAGATTCTAATCATTATAAATAAATTACAAAAAAAAGCCAAAAAAGAAAAAGAAGAAAGATAAAAATTCAACCAAAACGAGCCCGTCCCCGTTGGTTGACCCGTTGGTTGAATTTTTACATCCTAACTACTAATTTATTAAACTTTGAATGTATATATTGTTCCAATTTTTCCATAAATTCATCTGGTTTTATCTCTTTTTTTGCAACCATATCTAAACCTTTTTCCCAGCTTGCAGTAAGTTTTGGATTTAGCATGTCTGGCATTGATACATGCACAACATCATATATTATTTCTCCCTTTTTAGTTGGAGTTATAATTTGTGTTTTTGAGTTTATTTTTATATATTGTATTCGCTCTAGTTTCTTTATAATTTCAGCTCTTGTTGCACTTGTGCCTATCCCTGCACCTTTTATTTGTTCCCTTAATAATTCATCTTCAATTAATTTTCCTGCATTTTCCATAGCAAGAATTATTGATCCAGAATTGTATCTTGTTGGTGGGGATGTTTCTGCATCTTTTAATTCGTAATTCTGAGCGTTTATCTCCTGTCCCTTTTTTAAAGTGTTAAAAACCTCTATGTTATTTTCCTTTTCATCTCCATCATTGCTTGTTTCTTCCACATTTTCTTCTTTTTTTGTGGACAACTTGTTTGTTTTTTTACTATTTTGCTTTAAAATTTCTTGATAACCCTTTTTTATACACACCTTACCATTTGCAAAAAAAGTTTCCTTTTCTACTTCCACAGTAACTGATACTTTATTAAATTCTGCCGGAGGATAAAAAATTGCCAAAAATCTTTTAACTATTAATTTATATACTTCTTTCTGAAGTTCAGGTAAATTATTGTAATTTTCAAATCCCTGCCCTGTGGGTATTATTGCATAGTGGTCTGTTATCTTTTTATCATTTACATATTTTGTTTTTATTAAATCTGTAGAATATTTTTCATCTACCATTTTCTTTATATATCCTTGAACCTCATCATCTTTATATCCTTTAGCTAGTCCATTTAAATTTTTGCTTATTTCTTTTGCAACTGCTGTAGATATAACTCTAGCATCTGTTCTAGGATATGTAACTAGTTTTTTCTCATATAAATTTTGTGTAATTTCTAAGGTTTCGTCTGGTTTAATTTTGAAATTTTTTGTACACTGATTTTGCAATTCTGCTAAATTAAATAATAGTGGTGCATTTTCTTTTGTTTTTGACTTTTTTAATTCTGTTATTTTTCCGATTTTTCCTGCTAAAGAATTAATAAAATCTTTTGCATCTTCTTCATTTTTAAAACCATTTTCATTGTATAATTTTGGTGATTCAAAAAGTTTAGAATTCTCGTTTACTTTCCATTCTGCTTTAAAAAATGATGAATCAGTTCCAAATGATCCAATCACTTTGTAATACTTATTTTTTTTAAAATCACGTATTTCTCTCTCTCTTGAAACAATCATTCCAAGTACACATGTCATAACTCTCCCAACAGAAATTGACGCTCTTTCTTCCTCTATTTCTTTAGCTACCTTTCTTCCATATATAATAGAAAGTAATCTAGAAAAGTTTATACCTATTAAGTAATCTTCTTTTGCCCTTAAATAAGCTGAGTCCGATAAACTATCATATTCAGATAAATCTTTAGCTTCTTTAATTCCACGTATTATTTCTTCTTCCGTTTGTGAGTCTATCCATACTCGTTTCATTTTAGCCTTTTTGTTTGGTTTTGCCATCATAAAAACTAGTCTTTGAATGTATTCTCCTTCTCGTCCAGAGTCTCCTGCATTATATATTTCTTCAACATCTTCTCTTTGTAATAATCCTTGAACTATATTAAATTGATTTGCTACTTGTGGAATTATTTCATATTTCCATTGTTTTGGAATAAAAGGTAATGTATCAAGCCTCCATAATTTAAGATTTTCATCATATTTTTCAGGATAGCTCATTGTAACTAAATGCCCTACACACCAAGTTATAATCCATTCGTCTGATTCTAAATATCCATTTTGTCTGTGTGTATTTGTTTTTAGTGCTTTTGCAAATTCCATTGCAACTGATGGTTTTTCTGTTATTAGTAATTTTTTCATTTAGAGTCTCCTTCTGCTTTTATGTCTATATATTCATTTACTATTTCTCTTACCATTTCAATATTCTTTTGTGTATCTGTATCTTGAAAATTAAATCTATTTATAATTGAGTTTATATAGTTGCTTTCTTTTAATATTTTATAACTTATTTTGAAATTTAAATCAAATACAAATCCTAAAATTGTTAATAAATGTCTTATCTCGTTTGATGTATACTTTAGGTCCGTGTTTCTATTTACAAGTCTTTTTTCATAAAAAGATTGTATCTCTTTTTCAGATATTTTTTCCTGTTCTACATCTTTTATATTATCCTTCCAGCTTATACATATTCCTTGATATAGTATATCTATTTTGTCTGCGTCCCTTATTATTTTTGAAAACAATAATTCTTTTTCATCAAGATTTTTTTCTATTTTAAATTTGTTATGATTTTTTATAGCTGTAAAAATAATTTGATCATACTTGTCTTCTTTTATATAGTTTCTAATGTAATTCTCTTTTTGTAAAATTTCTACACCATAGTTTCCGTGATCAATACTTTTACTATCATTAAAAGTATTGTAAATTGTAAATTGATCAAATCTTGCTATATCATGTAACAATCCAATTAGGGTTGCTAAGTCTATTTCTTCTCTACTTAAATTAAGAGATTTCGCAATATTTTCACTTATTTTCATTACTCTTAAAGAGTGATCTACTTTTCTTTTTATATTGAAATTTTCCCAATCATAATTTGAGGTATATTTTAAGAATTCTTGCTTTGACATATCTAAATCCATCTTTTTCCCTCCTTTACCAATTATATCACAAGCAGATACAAAATCAAGCATAAAAAAGGTGCCAGGAATAATCCCAGCACCATTTGGCATGCTCCTTTCTATGCTATACAATAATAACAATTTGGCTTATAATTCGCTTAGCATAACCAAGCGTCTTGTTTTTTATGAGGCGAGTTACCTTGCCATCACAAAGCCAAAAAGCCATGTACGGTTCATATTTTGAGTTAGGCTCATAAATAAAAACCATAGACGTGTTCTTTGTTACACTTACATACGCATATGCAAGTATATTTTCCCTATAATTAGGAATAGAAATGGTTAGCTTGTAATAGCTATTACCCATGGGTGATGCATCCAAAAGATGATACATCGTCCCATTCTTAATAGTCTTGTTCAAAGCATCCAATTCCATCATTTCGTTTAGAACAGTCATAGTGTTTCCTTTCTTCGTAGTTTAGTCGCATGCCTCGTACTATGCCTTTTATATAGGCGGTATACCTTTATTATACCATATTTTACATAATATTGCAAAATCAAAAAGAACTGAGTTAATTGACATGCTCTCAACTAACTCAGTATTTTTTAATTTTTATTTTATAACTATGTTATAAATTTTATTTTTCACATAAATCTCTTTTACTATGTTTTGATTTTCAAGCCTTTCTTTCATTGCTTCATGAACTTTTTCTTTTATTGTTTCTTCATTTTCATCTATTGATATATTAACTGCACCTCTAAGTTTTCCATTAATTTGTATTGGTAATTCAATTTCATCATCAACTGTTTTTGCTTCATCATATTCAGGCCATTTACAATAAGCTAGCTCATCATCAAATCCTATTTTTTTATTCAATTCTTCTGTTATATGTGGTGCAAAAGGATTTAATAATGTAATAAAAGTTCTAAATTCTGCTTTATTTATTCTGTTTAATTTATAAAATTCATTAACCATAGTCATAAATGTTGAAACTGATGTATTAAACTTCATTTCTTCAATATCCGCTGTTACCTTTTTTATAGATTTATGCATTAGTTTTTCAGCTTCTCCTGAATATTCATTCCCATCAACTAAAATCTCTTGTAAATTCCAAACTCTGTCTAAGAATTTTGCACAGCCACGAATACTTTCCATTGACCAACTAGCTGACTGATCAAATGGTCCCATAAACATTTCATAAACTCTAAAAGTATCTGCTCCAAACTCATCTACTATTTCATCTGGGTTTATAACATTTCCTTTAGATTTGCTCATTTTTTCGCCGTTTGTTCCAAGAATCATTCCATGTGATGTACGTTTTTTATATGGCTCTTTTGTTGGTACTACTCCAATATCGTACAAAAACTTATGCCAAAATCTTGAATATAGTAGGTGAAGCGTAGTATGTTCCATTCCTCCATTATACCAATCAATTGGAGACCAATATTCTAATGCTTCTTTAGATGCTAATACTTTATCATTATGTGCATCCATATATCTTAAGAAATACCAAGATGACCCCGCCCATTGAGGCATTGTATCTGTTTCTCTTTTTGCAGGTTTGCCACAGTGTGGGCAAGTTGTATTAATCCAGTCTGTCATTTTTGCAAGTGGTGATTCTCCATTTTCTCCAGGTTCAAAATCTTTTACTTCTGGAAGTTTAAGTGGTAACTCTTCTTCCGAAATTGGTACCCAACCACATTCTTCACAATATACCATAGGAATTGGTTCTCCCCAATAACGTTGTCTTGAGAATACCCAATCACGAAGTTTATAATTAATTTTTCTTTCTCCTATTTTATTTTCTTCTAAATACTCTATAACCTTCTTCTTAGCATCCTTTACAGACATACCATTCATAAATCCAGAATTAATCATTGTTCCTGTTTCTACATCAGTAAAAGCCTCTTTTTCTATATCACAGTCTCCATCTACAACTTGAATGATAGGAAGATTAAATTTCGTAGCAAATTCATAATCTCGTGAATCATGTGCAGGTACCGCCATAATAGCTCCGGTTCCATAACTACTTAAAACATAATCTGAAATCCAAATAGGTATCTCTTTATTTGTAAGAGGATTTATTGCCATTATTCCTTTAATTTCTACACCTGTTTTATCTTTATTAATTTCTGAACGTTCAAAATCAGATTTTAAAGAAGCTTTACGTTTATATTCTTCTACATCTTTCATATTTGTTATTTTTTCTTTTAATTCATCAATTAATTTGTGCTCTGGAGCAATAACCATATATGTAGCACCAAATAATGTGTCTGGTCTTGTTGTAAATACTGTTAGTGTTTCCTCAGATTCAGTAATTTTGAATTTAACCTCTGCTCCTTCGCTTCTACCTATCCAGTTTATTTGTTGTGCTTTAATTTTATCTAGAAAATCTACATCTGCTAAATCATCAATTAATCTTTGTGCATATTCAGTAATTTTTAGCATCCATTGTGATTTTTCTTTCTGAATAACTTCACTTCCACATCTTTCACAAACACCATTTACAACTTCCTCATTTGCTAAGCCTACCTTACACCCTGTACAGAAGTTTATTGGCATTGTAGCTTTATATGCAAGTCCATGTTTATATAATTGTATAAATATCCATTGTGTCCATTTATAATAATCTGGGTCTGTTGTGTTTACTTCTCTAGACCAATCAAATGAAAAGCCTAATGATTTTAATTGATTCCTAAAATGATTTATATTCTGCTCTGTAATTATTTTAGGATGAATATGGTTCTTTATAGCAAAATTTTCTGCAGGTAATCCAAATGCATCAAATCCAATTGGGTATAAAACATTGTATCCTTGCATTCTTCTTTTTCTTGCAACTATGTCTAAAGCTGTATAGCTTCTAGGATGTCCTACATGAAGGCCTTGCCCAGATGGGTATGGAAACTCTATTAAACCATACCATTTTTTTGTATTTGAAAAATCATTTTTGGCATTAAAGGTTCCTTCTGTTTCCCATTTTTCTTGCCATTTTTTTTCTACTTCTTTAAAATTATAGCCCATATAAATCTCTCCTCTCGTTAACAATTGCAGTTATTATATAACACTTTCCTACTTAAATCAATAAAATTGTAACAAAACTGTAACAAACATTTAATATTTATGTAATGTATTTACATGTCATTTATTGTATAATATTGTTAGAATTATACTGAGGAGAAATTATATGAATATTGATTCAGAATTAAAAAAGGAAGGAATTGAAGTAGTTAGTCAATTAAACACTTTAGAAGTAAATGCAATTGCTAAAAATGTAGCAAATAGATTAGTTAAAACATTTAATGACTTTGGTTTAAATCAAACAGATTTATTTATGAAACTTTCAAAGTTAAATATGTATAAAGCAAAGATGCCAGAAGGAATGTCTGAAGCTAATTATTTTTATAAAAACACTTCCATATATTTTAATGAGCATATTCCAGATAGTGAATTGGAAGAATTTGCAATACATGAATGCATTCACTATTTACAAGAAGTTAGAGATAAAAAAAATTTACCTATTCGTATGGGATTATGCAATTTTACTGAATTCAAATTGTATGGATTAGGTATAAATGAAGCAGCAGTTCAGCTTATGGCTTCAAGAGTAATCGGTATACCAAAAGAAGAGGTAAAATATTTTGGAATAAACTTTTTAGCAGATAGTCCTTCGTATTATCCGTTAGAATGTACTATTGTTAAACAAATGGCTTATGTAGTTGGAGGAGAAGATATTTTATTTGAAAGCACAATAAATAGCAATGATACTTTTAAAAATATGTTTATAGAAGCTACATCTGAAGGTGCATATTATGCAATAGAAGATGCATTAGATAAAATTTTACATAAAGAAGAAGAAATAATTAAAATAAACAATCGAATTCATTCTTTTGATGATAGAAATCAAAAAGTTGATACATTAGTTAAAAAAATAGATGAGCATAAGCATGACATTATGATTACTTTTTTAAGAACACAAAATTTAATAATGTCACGTTATTTTGATTCTGCTTTTAATAAAATAACAAACTTAGAAGAATTAGAAAACTATAGAAAAAAGCTACAAAAATTTTTAAGTTTACTTGGAACAACAGATGGATATACTTTTTCTAATAATTACTATGTTGAAAAAATGGCACAACTTGAACATAAATATAATGTACTAGAAAATGGTGGTATTGAAACTGCAATTGTTGAAGTCAAAACAAGCAAATTTATGACTATAATTAGAACTTTAAAAAGAATTCTATTTGGAAATAAGGAAACACAAAGTCAAAAGAGCAATCAATAGATTGCTCTTTTTGTTTACAGTTTTTAGCCTTTCACAACTTTAACCATTGCTTCTTTTAATTCATTTAATTCTTTTTCTGCTTCTTCCATGCTGCCAGCTTTTATTCCCATGTATAGTTTTATTTTAGGTTCTGTTCCTGATGGACGTACACAACACCAGTTGTTATTTTCTAATGCATAATATAACACATTTGATTTTGGAAGTCCTGTACTTGTAACTTCACCTGTAATCATATTTTTTTGAATATCTTGTTCTATGTCTTTAAATGTTAACACTTTGTATTTTCCAATTTGTTTTACAGTTTCTTTATTACGTAGGTCTGACATCATTTGTTTTATTTGTTCAGCGCCTTCAGCACCTTCCATAACTATTGAAACCTGAGTTTCTTTAAAATAACCATACTTTTCATAAATGTTCATCATTTGGTCCCAAAGTGTTATACCTTTTGTTCTATAATATGCAGCTGCTTCACATAGTGCTAACACTGCTGCAATTCCATCTTTGTCTCTTGCATAATCACCTATTAAACATCCATAACTTTCTTCAAATCCGAATACATATTTTCTATCTCCTGTTTGCTCTGCAATTTTCATTTGCTCTCCAATGAATTTGAATCCTGTTAATACTTCTAGAAGTTCTAAATTATAGTATTTAGCAATTTCATCCGTTAAATTTGAAGATACTATAGTTTTTATTATCATACCATTGCTTGGTAGAATTCCTTTTTCTTTCATCTGAGAAATTCTATATTCTGCAATAAGTAATGCAGACATATTTCCCGTGTATTCTTTATACTCTCCAGATTTTGTATCTTTAGCAAATATTCCAAGTCTGTCTGCGTCAGGATCATTTGCTAAAACTAAGTCTGCATCAACTTTTTCAGCCAAATCTAATGCCATTTTAAATGCTGCTTTATCTTCTGGATTTGGATAATCAACCGTTGGGAAGTCACCATCTGGCTCAGCTTGTTCTGGAACTATATATAAATTTTTAAATCCCAATTCTTCAAATACTCTTTTAATTAATCTTGTTCCTGTTCCATGTAATGGAGTATAAACTACTTTTAAGTCTTTTCCTTGTTCTCTAACTACTTCAGGATTTAATACATGGCTTTTTATTGTATTTATGTATTTGTCATCCATTTCTTTACCAACCATGTTAAATAATCCTTTAGCTTTTGCTGTTTCTTTGTCTATTGATTTAATATCATTATAACTTTCAATTGCTCTTACCTCAGCAATAATGTCTTTATCAACAGGAGAAACTATTTGAGAACCATCATCCCAGTATACTTTGTATCCATTATACTTTGGAGGATTATGACTTGCTGTAATCATTACTCCTGCTGTTGCACCTAATTCTCTTACAGCAAATGATAATTCTGGAACTGGACTAAGCTTCTCAAAAAGATATGTTTTTATCCCATTACCATTTAGTATTAAAGCTGTTTGTTCACTAAATTCTGGAGACATATGTCTTGAGTCATAAGAAATAACAACTCCTTTATCTTGTACTCCCTGTTTTTTTATATAGTTAGCTAAGCCTTGTGTTGCTTTTCCCACTGTATACTTATTCATTCTATTTGTTCCAGCACCAATTACTCCACGAAGACCAGCTGTTCCAAATTCTAATTCTTTGTAAAATCTATCTTCTATTTCTTTTTCATTGCCTTTAATATTTAATAGCTCATTTTTTGTTTCTTCATCAAAAACTTCATCTGTACACCATTTTTCATATTCCTTTAAATAATCCATTAATATTCCACCTCTCTTAATTATTTTTTATATAAACTATTATATAATGTTCTCGCTGTTTCTGGGCTATCTACTCCAGTTGCATTTTTTACTGGTGCAAATTCTTCTTCTCTTTTTACACGGAATACTGCCATATCGTCTAACTCACCAAAAGCATCAAAAAGGAAAGCTTCAAACTTATATGCATTTGGTGTTTCAGGAACTACTACATTTCCTGTTCTATCGATATATGTAGCTTTTTTGAATGCACTATGATATGGCAATGGTTCTACAGCCATTTTTTCTATTGCTGATAATTTAAATACATGACATAATATATTTGATTCTCCATATAATAGTTCCCCATTTTTGTCAACAGCTTCCGCCATTTCTGGTGAAATTTCAGTATATTCTATAATACTTGGTCTTCCATTTTTCTTACAGAACACACCAACATTTTCTTTTGGATTTGCTTTTACAACTGATTTTGAAGCTCCAATTACGCCTTTGTCAATTGTAACTCCCATAAATACAGGATCCACAATTTTTGCTAAACAGTTGTCAACACCTCCAATATATATCCACTCTATTCCCATTTGTTTCATTTTTTCTATCATACCATTTTTTAATAGAGCTTCGTAAACTCCTCCATGTCCATCAGCAGCCTGTTTTATTAAGCCATCTTCTCCAATTAAAATTCTTCCTTCTGTATCTACCATTGGTAATTTTCCTTGTTTAAAGAAAAATATGTTTTTATTATACTCATACCCAAAAAAGTTATGTTTTTTAAAGAATTCTATAGTTGCTTCATTGTTTTCGTCACTTGTCATTATAAACCATGGCACAACAACATTATATTTTTTGGCTTCATTTTTAATATTTTCACTTAATAATTCAAAAAGTGATTTATGAGAATCTAAACCGATATCAAATGTACCTTTAGGTCCATTATGACCAAGTCTTGTTCCCTGTCCACCAGCCATTGTAACTGCTGCAAGTTTTCCCTGTTTAATCTCTTTTTCTCCAATTTCTTGATAGTATTTAAATTTATCTTTTAATTTATATTTATCTAAATACTCAATAGGTTCGACCTTTGCATCACTTTTTTTTATTTCTTTAGCAGTATTTTGATATAAACTTTTTATTAAATCAAAATCTATATTTTCTATTTGAGATAATAAAACTTTTTGTTTTTTTTCGTCTAAATTTTCATAACCATTTAGTAAGTGTTCTTGACCATACTTTTTAAGTTTTTCTTTAATAGCTTCTAGTCTTTCTTCCATATACATTCTCCATCCTTCCAACATAAATATAAAGTAGATAAAATTATCTACTTTATATTTATATAACATTTTACTTTTTTTATCAATACTTTTATGCTATTTCTTTTTCTTCCGTAGTATTTAATACCTTTGTATGGTTACTCACTATGTCTGTCATTTTTTCTTGAACATCTTCTAGCTTATAACAGTTAATAATTTTTATTATTCTATTATCTTTTAAATTCTCTATTTTCTCATTCATGTTCTCTATATAATCTACACTTCCTATAACAAAAACTGATAGTTCTTTACCTTTTTTGTTTTTATTAATAATCTCTACTTTGTTATTTCCCCAATTAATATTTAAAATTTGTTCTTTCTTAGTTTGTGATATATTTATTTTTGAAACTACATCTTTTGCTGTTTTTGTTAAACTTCTTTCTGTAATAATTACTACATTTGCTTTTTCTTCAATTTTTCTATTTATATATGGAATCATTATCATTTCTAAATGGTAATCACTAGCATAAAAACTACAAACTTTTTCAACCTTTTTTTCTTTTGTAATCATATCAACACTTTCCTTTCATATATAAATTGTATTTTTGCTTACTGGTAAATTTTACCATCCTTTTAAAAATATGTCAATAATATTTCAAAAATATTTCAATTTTATTTCATAACCACTTTTTACGTTCTATTGTATATTTTTTTTGTTTTGGCTAATAATTATTTTATAGAAATTTTTTTACAATTTAGCTTTAATTTGTTTTGTATGGAGGAAACTTATGAAGAATTTCAAAAAATGGATAATTCTAATTTTTTTAATATGTATTTATACATTTTTTTGTGCATATTCGTATGTACAAGCAATATCTAATGATTTAAAAGATAGTGTCTTTAGGTTACACGTTATAGCAAACAGTGATAGCAGTGAAGATCAGGCTCTAAAATACAAAGTTAGAGATAATATTTTAAATTATATGAAGACCATTAGTTTTAATTGCTCTACTAAAGAAGAAGCTATAAAAACAGTTAACCAGCATATGGATGACTTTAAAAAAATCGCTCAAGATACAATAGTTTCTGAAGGATTCACATATGATGTGCAAATAGAAATTGGTGAATTTGAATTTCCTTCTAAAAGTTATGGAGATATCTCTTTACCTGCTGGAATTTATGATGCTTTAAGAATAAAAATTGGAAATGCAAATGGTCATAACTGGTGGTGTGTAATGTTCCCTCCTCTTTGCTTTGTTGATATTACTTCAGGAATAGTTCCAGAATCTTCTAAACAAGAATTAAAAAACCAATTAACTGATGAAGAATTTACACTAATCTCCAATGCCTCAGACTCAGATATTAACTTTAAGTTTAAACTACTAGAATTCTTTACAAATTCTGATTTATTAACTGCTAAAAATTAATTTATTTATAAAACAGTTGTCAAAATATTAATTTTATGGTATATTGCAATATGTAGAAATAAATCTAGCAATTGATTAACTTTTTTGGAGGGAATACATTTGGAAAAATTAGTTATAAAAGGTGGTACACCATTAAAAGGAGAGGTTACAATAAGTGGTGCAAAAAACGCAGCTGTTGCCATTTTACCCGCTACGCTTTTAATTAATGGTGTTTGTAAAATAGAAAATTTACCTAACATTAGTGATGTTAAAATTTCATGTGAAATACTAAAAGCTTTAGGAGCTAAGATAACTTGGGATGGCCCTAATGAAATAACTATAGATACAAGAAATATTGATACAACAGTAGCTCCTATAGAACTTACCAGCAAGTTTAGAGCATCTTATTATATTATAGGAGCTATGCTTAGTAGAAAAGGTGATATTACAGTTGGTATGCCTGGAGGATGTCAATTAGGTGCAAGACCAATTGACCAACATATTAAAGGATTTGAAGCACTTGGTGCAACAGTTGATGTTGAAAAAGGAAAGATTAAAGCACATGCCAATGGTCTAACTGGTACTTCAATTTATATGGATATTACCTCTGTTGGTGCAACAATCAATGTAATGCTATCAGCTGTACTTGCAAAAGGTACAACAACTATTGATAATGCTGCAAAAGAGCCTCATATTGTTGACGTTGCAAACTTTTTAAATACAATGGGAGCAGATATTAGAGGTGCAGGAACCGATGTTATAAAAATAAATGGTGTTTCTGAATTAAAGGGAGGCACTACATACTCTGTTGTACCAGATCAAATCGAAGCGGGTACTTTTATGCTTGCAGCTGTTGCAACAAAAGGAGATATAGTTATAAAGAACTGTATCTCTAAGCATTTAGAATCTATAACAGCTAAAGTAATTGAGGTTGGTGGCCAAGTTGAAGATTATGGTGATAGTATGAGAGTATACTGTAACAATAGACCTCATAAAGCTAACATTAAGACACTTCCATATCCTGGCTTTCCTACAGATTTACAACCTCAAATGGGTGTTGTTCTTTCTATTGCAAATGGAACAAGTATTATAAATGAAAGTATCTGGGATTCTAGATTTCAATATACTGCAGAATTAAACAAAATGGGAGCAAAAATTTCTGCGCAAGGCAAAACCGCATATTTTGAAGGTGTTGAAAAATTAACTTCCGCTCCAGTTTACTCAACAGACTTAAGAGCAGGAGCTGCTCTTATAATTGCTGGAATAGTTGCAGAAGGTGAAACAGAAGTATATAATCTAGAACACATAGATAGAGGATATGAAGATATAGAGTCTAAGTTTAGAGGACTTGGAGCAAACATTAATAGAGTTACTGAATAATTAATAGAGGAAAAATATATGCTAAATTTTTGTAGTTTATATAGTGGTAGTAGTGGAAATAGTTTATTTATACAAACAGAAAGCACTAGAATCTTAGTTGATTGTGGCGTTAGCTGTAAAAAAGTAGAAGAAGGATTAAAATCGATAGAGGTTGACCCTTCTTCTATTGATGCTGTACTAGTAACTCATGAACATTCTGACCATGTTAAAGGGCTTGGAACTTTTTCAAAAAAGTTTAATGTTCCCATCTATGCTAACCAAGAAACCCTAGATAATATGCAAACACAAGTATTAAAAATTTCTAGCAGTAATATCAATACTTTTAAAGTTGCTGATAAATTTGAAGTTGGAGACCTGTCAGTTTTTCCTTTTTCTATCTCACATGATGCAGCAAACCCTTGTGGTTTTAATATTTTTAAAGATAATAAAAAAACAAGTATTGCAACAGACATTGGAACTATGGATAGTAAAACAATTAAAAATTTAGAAGATAGTATTTTTATTTTGTTAGAGTCTAATTATGATCCAGACATTTTAAGATGTTCACCATATCCATATCTTTTGAAAAGAAGAATAGCTGGTCCTACAGGCCATCTACCTAATAATAAAGCTGGAGAAACAATATCCTATTTAATGAATTCTGGCCTTAAAACTGCAATGCTTGGTCACTTAAGTAAAGAAAACAATTTTCCTGAACTTGCATATAAAACTGTTGCTGAAGAACTTGTAAATAGCAACAAAGATGTTAGTAAAATTAGTTTAAGTGTTGCAAGTAGAGACATACCCGGAAAACTTTTAACTATTTAAGGAGCTAAAAATGTTAACTATAAATGTAATTTGTGTTGGAAAACTAAAAGAGAATTTTTTTAAAGAAGCAATAGATGAGTATTCTAAAAGACTTTCTCGCTTCTGTAAATTAGAAATCACTGAACTTTCTGATGAGAAAATTCCCTATAACCCAAACCAAAAGCAAATTGAACAAATTAAAGAAAAGGAATGTAATAACATTCTTTCACATATAAAAAATGATTCTTACATAATAAGTTTGGATTTAACTGGCAAGCAGCTTTCTTCTGAAGAACTGTCAGAAAAAATTGACAATTTAAGTTTAACTACAAGTCATGTTACAATTATTATAGGTGGTTCTTTAGGACTAACCAACAATCTATTGGCAAAGTCAAACTATGTTCTTAGCTTTTCAAAAATGACATTTCCACACCAATTAATTAGAATCTTTTTATTAGAACAAATATATCGAGCATTTAAAATATCCAATGGCGAAACATATCATAAATAATTTATTTTGGTATTGTAGAGAAAATAATTAAAGATATTAAATTATAGAAAGAACGTAAATGTGGGGCACGTTTTTCTCTGATGTATATATTATATTTTATTATTTAATTTTTAAGGGGGTAATTATTTTCTCTACAAGATTAATAACAATTTTTTTGAATGAACTGTATACATAATACATTAACTTGTAATATTTGTCAAGTATTTTTCATCGACACATTTCGACAATTATGTTATAATATACATATTAAAAGGCATAGAAAGGAAAAAAATATGAATCTTATTGTTGTAAGACATGGTCAAACCGATTGGAATGTAGATAACTTATTACAAGGTTCTACAGATATAGCTTTAAATGAAACTGGTGCTAAGCAAGCTCTTGAAACATCAAAAGAATTATCTAATATAGATTTTGATGTCATTTTTTCTTCTCCATTAAAGAGAGCCTTAGATACTGCAAATTCTATAAATGCAGGCAGACATTTACCAATTATAAAAGACTCTAGATTAATAGAAAGAGAATTTGGAGAATATGAAGGTCAACCAGGAAAAAATGTTGATTTTAAAAAATACTGGGATTATACTGCAAACATACAAGATTGCAAAGTTGAACCAATACAAAATTTTTTTAGTAGAGTTACTGACTTCTTAAACGAAATAATCTCTAAATATGGTAATACTGAGAAAAATATATTAGTTGTAACCCATAATGGTGTAAATTTAGCTATAGATTCTATTTTAAATGGTATGCCTAACAATATTTTCACTTTAAACTTAGCCCCTTGCAAATATAAAATTTTTGAAAATCCTACATTAGAAAAAGAAAAAATAAAATTTAGTATAATAATTCCAGCATACAATGTCGAACAGTATATAAAAACAACTTTAGAGTCAATCTTTAATCAAACATACAAAAACTATGAAATTATAGTTGTAGACGATTGTTCAGTAGATAATACATATAGTATTCTAAAAGAATATAATAATATTAGACTATTTAAGACACCTCAAAATTTAAGGCAGGGTGGTGCAAGAAATCTCGGATTAGATGCTTGTCGTGGTGAATATATTGTTTTTCTTGATTCTGATGATACATTATATGATGATTTTGCCCTTGAAAATTTAAATAAATGCATTGAACTAGAAAACAATCCTGACATTATCTACACAGGTATGAAATTTAGCGGAAAACGTGATATGATAATTATGCCTACAGATGATAATTGTAAAAAAGAATATAGATTATCAGAGTATAAATGGGCAAATGTTGTATCTATCTGCTGGAAAAATAGTTTATTACAAAAAAATAATATTAGGTTTCCAGAAGGAATACGATATGAAGATGTATATTTTTATTTTCTAGGAATAGAAAAGTCTAAAACATATTCTATTGGAAACTTTATACTATATGACTATAATAACAGAGATTCAAGTACAACTACATCTTATACTTTAGATCAATCTATTGACACAATAAAAATAATAGGTAAGCTAGCTAATTTAAAAACTATTATTGATAAAGAAAATATACCTTTATTAAAAAAGAGAATTGAACAACAATGTTCAAGAATTCCCGTTAGATTAGATAGAGCAATAAATAAATTATTAAATGATTCAACTCAAAATTAAAAGTAGTAGGAATAACCTCCTACTACTTTTAATTTTGTTCTTTCATATTTGCTCTTTTTAATATTGCTTTCATAACTTGTTTTGACATTTCTTCTAAAGCTTGCCATTTTTGTGATATATTATTTACTTTTCCAATATGTGCTTCTTCAACTCTTGCACCTAATGATATTACATCAAGTAAAATTCCAATATCTACACCATAATCTTTTTCAAATTTTATTTTATCAAGTAAACTTTTTTTAGCAGCAATCATTCCACTTAATGGCTGTGAAAATTTATATATATCAGGAAATAGAAGATCTAGCATTGGTTTAGCAACTAATTCTGTGACTCTACCGCCTTTTCTTTCAAACATTGATTTAACAAAGTCTGCATCATCATTTATTATAGGATTAGCTAATTTATAAATAAGGTCTTTTGAATAGTTTGCTATATCTCCATCTATAAAAACAACAATTCCATTGTTCGCACATTGGAGACCCCTTTCCATAGCATATCCCTTACCTTTTTGAGGACATTCAACTATTTCAGCTCCAGCTTGTCTAGCTAACTTTTGTGTTCTATCAGTACTAGCATTATCAACTACTATTATTTGATTAACTATATCTTTTCCTCTAATTGTTTTTATTACTCTTTGAATCTGTCTTTCTTCATTATGTGCTGGTATTACAACACTAATTTTTGCTTCCATATTCCATCTCCTCTTTGAAATCACCTATCTATAAACGCTTATATTATACCACATTATGTAGCATTTGTCAAAAACATCACTAGTGTCTAAAGACACACTTAAATTTTCATTATCCTTTCAAAAGCTTCAAATTGTGTTTCGGCTTTATTTGTTATTTTATCTTCTATAATTAGTTTTTCAAATTTTTCTAAACTTATCTCTTTAATATCATTAATCTCTGAAACGTTGTAGTATTCTTTTATTAAATGTAGATCGTTTATTACATTAGCAATTTTATTGCTATAAGATAGTATTGATACTTTTTGTTTAAATACTGCAGATAACACCATAGAGTGAAATCGGCTGCACAAAAAATATTCCATACTAGAATATTTTTTTATAAACTCATCAATTTTACCTCTGTAGCATTCTACTTGAATGTTAGCCAAATATTTTTGTGGTAATTCGCTTAGTAATGTATTTATAGCATCTTCATCGCCTTCATATTGGCAAAAAGAAAATAAAGTTACCGTCTTTCCTTGTTTAATATAGTTCATAATACTTGTTTTTAATACTTCGTAGTATTTTCTTTGATAGAAGTTTAATTCTTTTCGGTATTTAAAATTAAGCACAGAAATTCCAACAGTATCCTTTTTTACTCTAAAGGTTTTATTATATGAAAAAACCACATCTGGTGCGTATCTAACAGATTGATATTTATTAAAAGTTTCATATGAATTTTTATCTCTAAAACAAATATCCGTAATATTTCTCATAAGCTTTTGGACTTCTCTTTTGTATTCTTGAGAACTATATGGGCCAAAATTTGAGCTTATAAATAAAAATGGTATGTTATTTTTTTTACAATTTATAGCAATAGCATTTAGTTTTTTTATTCTCTCTACTCCTCCTGCACGTTCCATAAAAATAGACCCACCAATGTATACTATAGCATCAAATTCTTTTGCAGATACTTGAGCTAAATCATCTAATGTATAGTCTTTAAAATGTAAATTTGCGTTTTTGTTATATATATATGTTTTTTCTTGTATTGCTCTTGTATAAAATTGAATATTCTTATATCTGTTAACCAACATATCTACAAACAAGTCATCTCCCAAGTTTACTTTTGAATATGCCAATATAAATACATTTTTCATGTCTTTTCTCCTCATTTTATATTTTTTATTTCAAAGCTGTTGACTTTGTGTTTCTTTTGTGCTATTATAATATGTGTTAAGCAAATGGGTCAGTAGCTCAGTTGGATAGAGCACAGGCCTTCTAAGCCTGGGGTCCGGGGTTCGAATCCCTGCTGGCTCACCAAAAATCAAGGATAAATCCTTGATTTTTTTTTGCTTTTTTTATAAATTGTATACTATATACTTTTATGCTAAAAGCCGTGACTTCCACCGCTTCCGGAGAAACCTCCTCCGCCTCCGCCACCTGATGAACCTCCTCCACCTGATGAACTGCTATCACTTACAGGTGAGTATACTCTGTGTGTACCTGTTTTTGCTACTTCTATAGGTGTGTGTTCAAGGGCAACTACACATTCATTTATTAATTCTCTTTTTGTTGCTTTCTTATTACCTGATATCAACATAAAAAACCCATAGCTTGCAAATAAAGATATCATAACAGATAGTATAGCATTACAAATATACTTCATTGATTCTGCTATTTTTTCGCCATTTAACAAATTATTAATCTGCGAAAAAGTTTCTCTAGCACATTGGTAGTAATTTCCTCTTTTAGCATATGTATAAACATTGTCCATAATTGTATCGCACTTACCATTTGTTATTATTTTTTCCAAACCTCCTGTTGCACATACACAAATTTGTCTTTTATTCATATCTATATAGAAAGCTACTCCTCTTCTATTTCCTAGTTTAGAATAATAATAATTTTGTATATATTTTAATGAAGTAGAACTATTATATGTATTTGTTGTTTTAAACATAACAATTCCAAACTCTGTTAATACTTCCATTTGAGTTTTTAATTGTTGTTCTTCACTAGATGTTAATAAATCTGCATCATCTTCTATTATAATAGAAGAGTTATTATTTGTAGTATTACTTTGTGTATCTGTTGCTACTACAAATGTATTTGGAAGCAAAACCAAGGCCAACAAACTTATAATTAAGTTAAATACTAAAGCTTTTTTATGCATTTTCATCGCCTCCTCTACTACCTAATTGTGGAAGCTTTCTTGTTGTAAGTAAATTAAACTTATCTATTATGTTATAAACTGACAATATAGCCATTCCAATTGATATAAGAGCTGCAACATAGTAATAGATATCAGATGCTGGTTTTACACTGAAAACTACTAATGTAATTAATAAACCACATAAAGGCTTATAAATACTTGAATCCTTTTCAGGATAGTTTAACTTTCTTATTATCATTACAAATAATACAACTATAGTCAAACCTATACCTATATATTTAGGTATAGCAGGATACTCTCCTAAAAGAACAATTAAAAATGGTAATATATTAATTGCTATAATAAATAAAATCACTCCAAATACAATTGAGATACTTGATTTATTTTTTTCCTTGTGTTTCTTTGTTTTAACATTACTATTTGTACTTTCTTTTGTTTCTTTAGATTGCACCCCTTTATCGTCTGATTCATCTTCTCTTATAGATATCTTTTTGTTTTGTCTTAATAGTATAAATAGGCTAACAATATTAAAGAGAATTGAACATACAATTAGTTTTGGCATAGAAATAGTTAAGAATAAATTTAATATTAAAAATAATATTACTGCAAATATAGCTGAGAATACTCCAAACTTTTTAAAATCTATTGGTATGTCTGCAGCAATTTTACCTGTTTGTCCATTTATTACAGCATAACTAATTCTATTTCTTCTATTATTTCTTGTTGCTAAAAAATAAACAGGAAATAAGGCTAATTCAGCTTTTTTTTCATTCATACTAATCTTAGGTTTTGCATGATACTTATGATATTCTTTTTCTTTTCCTAATATTTTAGAAAGATGATCACTTGCTATTCTTTCATTTTCTTCTATATAAGTTTTTTCTTCTACATCTTCGTTATCTGCATAATATCCACTTAAATACGCTGGAGAAAAATCTTTCTTTTCACTAATGCTAAATGGTGCTATAGATTCACTCAATCTGTCATAAAAATTAGAAGTGGCATCATGAGTTATTCCATTGCACTTTGCATCTATATTGGTAGCTAAAGAATAATCATCATAATATACATAGTCTCCTGACCTATGGCTATATTTTTCACCCTTTGAAGTATCATTTCCATGCTTTTCAAAAGAGTACACCCAATATGGCATATATATTCCACGTATTTTATCTACCTCTTGAGTTTCAATCATATTTTTAGGTGCAAAAAGAGAATTTTTTATTTTGCTTATATATATCTTTTTGCACTCTTCTTTGGTGATTTTAAATGGAATTATATAATCTGGTTTTTTCTTTTTTACAAGTTTTCTGTCTAGCATTGTGCCTATTCTGCAAAAGCTACAAAACGTTGTAATTGTTTCGTCAGTTGTTATTAATTCTGCTCCACAATGTGAGCATTTATACGATATTGCTTCATATTCATTTTTTTCTACTTCCTTTGCTTGATCTAAACGCATCTTTTCTATTTTTTCTGGGTCATATTGATTTCTACAACTTGGGCACAATAGATTTTGTGTTTTTGGATCAAATACTAATCCTGCTCCACATGTAGGACATGCATACATAATTTTATTCCCCCTTTTTATTAATATCCAATAAACTCCTTTAAAACCTTCTTTGTAACTTCTAAATCTTGATCTGTAGGAATATTTATAGTTTTTATATTTGGATATTTTTTATTTATTTCTTCTGTCATTTCTAGATATGTATTTTGCTGTTCTATACTGTTTTCTGCTCCAAATTTTGCATAATCAACTTTTGCTTTTCCTTCTCTTGAAAGTCTTTTCTCATATTGTTTAGTATCTTTTAAATATAAAGTTATATAGTATATTTCAAAATCTAGTTTACTGAATTCATCTAAAAGCTTGTCATATACCTCTGTAAAGGAATATTCTTTTTTTCCTAATCTACAATAGTTTTCTTCTGTAAAAAATGTTCTGTCAAATAATAAATTTATACTTTTATTTTCTAATTTTTTTATATAGTCTAGTAAATCAAAATACATTTCTTTTGATTTTGCAAGTCCTGCAGGTGAACTATCTGAAGTTCCACTTAATCTATATAAGTTAGTATACTTTAACGAATGTCTAATAAAATCTGTAATTGTTGTTTTTCCAGCTCCTTGCGCTCCTTCTACCACTATTAATTTTGAATTAGCCATTGTTACCTCCTTTAAAATTCCACTTTATATTTTGCTTCAAATATTTTTCCTGGTTCTAAGCTAATTAGTCCCTCTTTATCTGTATACTTTCCAGTTGAGCTAACACTATCTGCTGTATTAAACCATGGCTCTATGCATAAAAAATTTGCTCCTTTTTTAGACCATATTGCAAGTATTGGAAAATCAGTAAAATCAAATGTTAACACTATTTTTTCGTTTTCTTTTAATGTGATTTTATTTGATTTTAATCCTTTCATAATAATAGCATCCTCATCAAAAAAGTTTTCATTTAATACTATTTTGCTTCCATCTGTAAATTTTTCTCTATCTTCTGGTTTATCTTTTACTAATCCATTTTCAAGTTGAAATATTTGTAAATTATCTTCTTGATATTCAAATTCTATTACCGCATTTCTATAATTACATACAAATGCAGGATGTCCACCTAACCCAAAGTAGATGTTTTTATTGTCTATATTTTTTACTTGATATTTTGTTTCTACACTATTTTCATCAGCACTATAAGAAATAGTTAGTTCAAATTTATACGGATATTTTTCTAATGTCTCTTCGTTGTATCTTAATGTGTAAGTATGTGGAGCTATTTTCTCAAATTCCATATCTCTTGCAAAACCATGTTGTCCCATTTTGTAAACTTTTTCTTCTATTAATGTTTCACCGTTTTTTATCTGACCTACTATTGGAAATAGCACAGGTGCATGTCTATTCCAGTCTTTTTCTCCATCATGTAGTCTTTCTACTCCGTCAAATTTTATGCTTGTTAATTCTGCTCCTTGAGCTTTTGTTTCTATTTCTACCATGAAGCATCCTCCTTATTTTTTATTATTCTATCACATATAAAATTAATTTAAAATATTTTTTCAAAAACACTTGATTTTTTTTAAATATTAAATATAATAAAATATGTATTATACTAAAGATTTTGGAGGTAAACAAAAATTGAAGAAATTATATAAAATACTATTTATTGCTCTACTTTTATTATTAGCTGGAACTATGCCAGCACTTGCTTCTGATGATACTGTAGCACCGGTTTTTGATCAAAATATTCAGACCTTCTATTTAATACAACGAAAAGATGATGGAACTGTTTTTATCCCAGAAAATTATATTAATAATATAACAGCAACAGATGAAACAGATGGTAAAGACATAACAATTTCGTTAGAATATAGCAATGTAGACCTATCACAAGATGGTCAATATCAATTACTATACACTGCTTCTGACAAATCCGGAAATGTGTCTTCTTTAATAATTGTTGTAGTTGTTGACGGAAGTGGTCCAGTTTTTGATGAAAGTGAAGAAACAACGTATTATATGAATCAAGATGGAATTATTTTTGATTCTAAACATAATATTGTAGAGGCTTTACCTGAAACTCTAACTGCAAAAGATTCTATGGGCGCATATACAGGAATTGGCGTTTACATAGCTTCTGATGAAAATGGAAATATTGTTTTTATTGATACAATAAAAGACACTCCAGCTGTTGATTTAATAAAACCAAATGATATTTTAGTTAAAATTGATGGTGAAGATGTGCATGGTAAAACAGCAGAATATGCAGCCTCAAAAATAAAAGGTGACAGTTCAGATTGTGTAAATTTGACAATTATAAGAGATAATGAAGAATTGAATATTACAGTCCCAAAAGGCATTGTAAAACTATATGAAGACCAAACTTTCACAGCTACGGCTGACATTGAAATCTCTTCTATTAATAAAGATAAACCAGGTAAAATAGAAATTACTTATACTGCTACAGATGAAGCTGGAAATATTTCAGAATTTATTATAACAGTTATTATAGTTGATGAACCAGAAGAAAAGTCTGATAAAATTATAGAAGATGAAGAAGATGAAGAAACAGAAAAACTTGAAGATATTACAACAAGTGGCAATCCACCAGAAAATATCACTATAGAAATTCCTGAAGATGCAGAAGTTGATGTTGTTGAAAGCGATACAAATGAAGTAGAAGTTGAATCTGGAGCTGAAAATGTAATTATAGAAGAATAAAAATAACTGGAATCTATATAGATTCCAGTTATTTTTATTTATAATTCTCTATCATTTTCTCTTGCTTTTTTAAATTCATTAAAATTTACTAATCTACCGTTTTCAATTACCGGTTTAACCGGTCCAGAAAAGTTTTCTACATATTCTTCTTTTCCTTCTCTTATGCCTACAGCAATATCTTCTCCTTCTACTAAAACATCTGCAACAATTTGTCCATCATTATTTACAACATATAGCTCATCTTCTGCAGATTTTTTTAAGCTATATTCGTGGCAATGATATTCAAATTGATTAGATCTCTTTAAAATAGATTGTAAAACACTACCTTCAAAGTCCAAACCTCTGTCTATTGTTATCCAATTAAACCAAAAATCTAATTCATTATCGATTTCGTTATCATGATCTTTTTTTACTGCAAAAGCGACTTCTGGACTATCTTCAAATCTTTCATTCCAACCTTCAAATATTCTAACAGATTCACTTCCACATTTTTCTACTACAAGGCCATCATCATTTACCTTTATAAAATGATGTCCATTGTTTTTTCCCTTATTTTCTACATAGTCATAAAACCTATAAAATACAAGGTATTCATCATCTTCTAATGGTTGGTCTCCAAGAAGCCTTACAAATTTATATTTATCTAATATAGCAGATACATATCCACTCAAAGAGTCTCCATTTGGGAAAAAGCACCCATCAATTTCTAGTGCATATCCACCACAGTTCATTCGTTTATTAAACCCTTTTATTGTATATTGTGTAATGTCTTCAAAAGTTTCTTCATATACTGATTTAGGATATGGCTTCATTTCGCTTATTGGCCCATGTTTGTTAATAAATATTAATCTTTTAACTCGACCTTTGTTCCTTATTATTTTATATAACTTTTCTTCAAAATCCACTTTTATCACCTATACCTATCTTACCACACTACATTTTTCTTATCAATTATTATTAAAAAATTTTTCTTGACTTTTATATAAACTATTATTATATTAATAATAGTGATCTAATAATATAGGGAGTGATATTTATGGTATGTCCAAAATGTAATAGTGAAAATGTTAATATTCAAGTTGTAAATGAGAGTAAGCTTGTTACAAAACATCATGGAATATTATGGTGGCTATGTATAGGTTGGTGGTGGATACCAGTAAAATGGATATTTCTTACAATACCAGCATTACTTGCGTCAATTTTTATTGGAAAAAGAAAAAAAATAAAGAATATAACAAAAAAAATTAATGTATGTCAAAACTGTGGTCACACATGGGAATAATTCCTATATTATATAAAAGCTGGTATAAAATTATACCAGCTTTTAAGCATACTAAATTCTATCTTCTATATTTATTTAATAATTCTTTTTCTTCTTTACTAACTCTATATGAATCATGTATTTTACTTATTGCTTTGTTTTGAGTAAAATTGTTTAAATTATTCTTTTTTATATACTTAGTTGTTTCTTTAGGGTACTTTATATACATCTCACATAATAACCACGCTTCAGCCATATTTATATAGAATTTATCGCTTTGTATTTTATTTAGAGTTCCAAATATTTCATCTAAATTATTTTTGCTAATAAAGTGGTTTAAAATCATAACAAGTCCGACTCTTGATATGAATTCTTTTTTATTTATAGCCATTTTTGTTGCTTCTTTATAATACTTTTCTTCATGTTTTCTTACTATTTTAATTGAACTACAAAAGCTATCACATATAGCCCAATTGTCTATTTTATTTATATATCTTTTAAAATATTTATAAAACTGTTTTTCATCTTTTATATGTGAAATAACAAATCCTTGTATCATTACTTCTTCATAGTATCTTTCTTGTGCATATTCTAAAAATTCTTCTATATTACCTTTTGCTATTTTTTTAGCAATATCTCGCATGATAGGTACTCTTATTCCTATCATTTCATATTTTGAGTTTAATACAAGAGAACTATGAAATTCTTTGTATTTTATATCTTGTAAATTTATTAAGTATTTTATAAATTGGTTGTATTCTTCTTTATTCCATGTTGTAGTTGTTAATTCTATTGTCATTTTTAGCCTCCTGTGTGGTTTAGTATTTGTTTGACCAAATTATACTTTAAAAAGTATAGATATTATGAGCAATTATATTGCAAACGCTAACCACGGAATTATTAACATGATACTAATTAGTAAGCATATTTTAGAGTCATTTTTAAATAAAGTAACAATATTGATAGATGATAAAACAGATATTATCACTAATACTATTTGTATCAAGCTAATAACTGCAGAAATTATATGTGAGTCCCTAAATCCAGTTATACAAAATAGGCCATATATAAAAAATAGTGCTATGCTTACTATACTAATTATTCTTTTATTTTTGTTTTCTTTAGATTGTTCTTCTATCTTTCTATTTTCTTCATCTATTTTTCGTTGTTCCTCATATTCTATTTGCTTCTTGCTATTATATCCATCAAATATTTCCTGTACTAAAGATTTTTTCTTTAAATCTTGTTCTTTATTATCTAACTTTTGTTTATGTTTTAGTTCCATTATTTCTTTTTTTGCATTATGTTTTGCAGTAAATTTATCTTTCCAATCTTTTTCATGTTGCTCCATTCCTTGCTCTATAATTTTTTCTGCATCAACATCAATACTTCCTTTTTTATTTTTTAAATCAATATTTAATTTCATAGCAGCTCCTTTCAATATTGTACATGTTTTTTTCGCGAATTGTATTTTTATTATATAATAATAGGATTGTTTTTTCAATGTTTATAACTTTTAAGGTTAAAATTTTAAATTGTGGAAGAAATACTAGAATAAAACCTTCGGGTTATGAGGGCGAATAGGCCAATATTTAGAGATATTTCAAAAATCTTTAAAATATTATAAAGTGTTGCAGCTCTAGGAGTATCTTTATTTTAACCTGTTTTAAAATATCGTGAAATATTGCGATATATTGTTCACTTTTAAGATTTTCGCCGCTTTTCCGCCGTTTATTTTTATGGAATAAATTGGTACTTTCAAGCTATATATGAAAACTTTTTCCGCTTTTTTTTGGTTGACCAATGGTTGTCATTTGGTATACCAAAATCACTTCTAGATGTATACAACTTGGATACATCATGTATACATTCCGTATACGGCACGTCGACGGATCGTTGACGGAAATATTTTCCCTATTCTTTCTGGTCGACCAATGGTATACCAGATGTCAACCAAGTGGAAATCATTTGTATACAAATTGTATACATTGCGTGGACGACTCGTAGACGAAACGTTGACGGAAATATTTTTCATAAATGACTTGACTTTTAAAGATTTTTAAGTGATTAATAACAACAATTTTTTAGGAGGTAGCTTATGGGAAGTTATAGAAAAGTTGGCGATGATATTCTAAAAGAATGGTTGGATTTTAGAGAAGAAGAACTTGGTTCCCTTACTTGTCAAGAAGATAAAGAACATTTTATTTATTTTGAAGAAATCTCAGAAGATATTTTAAATAATGTTTCTGGTAATAACATTGAATATGTAAAATCTCGATTAGAAAAACTCGATGATAATATTATGGAATACATGCATTATTGGTTTGAAAAGTATTATAGAAATGGTTTCTGTGATGCCGTAGAATTAATTTCAGGCTGTCTTAGGTGATTGTATGGATCAATATAAGATATGTCCTAAATGTAATCAAAAATATACTCAGCATTCTGCTATTTCTAGAGTAGCTAACAAAACCAATATATGTCCAACCTGTGGAATTAGAGAAGCATTAATTCAATTTATTAAACAACAAAATACCCCAAGGAATTAACTCCCTGGGGTTTTATTTTTACTTAAAATCTGCCTTTACATCAGCAACCATACAAGCAATTTTATCTTTTGCTATTTTACTTAAATCAAAGTTTTCTTTACTAACTGCCACAGGAACATTACCAACTGCTGTATTTAAATCAATTATTGTAAAATTAACAACAACTCCTGCAATATCTACTTGAACATCTCTAAAATCATTTATTGTTCCATTTATAAGTGAACACGGTTCTTCTGCTCCAGTAAACATCCCTCCAACTGCCATCATATAAGGATCCATTCCAAGTTTCTTTTTTCCTATTCCTGGTATATTTATTTCTTTGTCATCAAATCCAAATCTTTTATTTAATTCTTCTTCATTATCAAATATCTCTAATTGAAACGGAAAAATTGATACAAATACATCTTGATCCGTTCCTTCTATTTTATCTTGTTTTAATGAATATCTGTTAACTGTTTCAATATCAAAATGCCTTTCATCTTCAGTTGGATATACTTCATAATATTCATTAGCTTCAGATGATTCCTTTAATTTTCTTTCAAAATGTAGTTTTACCTTATTATCTGTTAATAACGTAATATCCGTATCAACAATTTGTAATTGTTTCTCTTCATTATTTACAACTAATGTTATAACAACTTTTCCTATATTTTTTCCTGTCTTTATATCTTTAAAATATGATCCCATGTGAATATTCTTTTTATCATCACTAACAAAAATGTCATCTGCATCTTCTGTATATTTTTGTGTCATATTTGCAAATAGATTAGTTTTCAATTTTTCCTCTTTATCTGGTATAAATGAATTGAAATGTACTGGCATATAAATCCCCCTTATTCATAATTATTAATTTTTTATTATTTTTTAATATTACACCTTTATAGTATTTTGTACCACTGCCACATGGCGAAGGGTTACAATTTTTGAGTAATTTTTTGTTTGAAAATTGGGCTTTCTTACTCATATATTTTAATAACTTACTCATAAATTGCAAAAAAGTTATGTCTGTTTTTCTAACATCGCAGTTTAACTTACCTAAAAGCGTATCTAAAAAATCTATTTAATAATCGCAATATCTTAATCTTTCGAGCATTTGTAATTTGTTAAAGTATCTATTACGAACTCTTCTGTTGATTTACTATACCAAGTAATAATCTATTTACAATTGGAATTCTTTTTAAAATTTCAGTTATTAAAGGTAATACAATTATTGTTCCTATAATTAAAATTATATAATTAAATATAAAATTATTAAGTTTAATATATTCAACAAGGATAAATGCTATAACTATTTGTATTGTATAATGCCAAACATAAAAACTAAAATTATTCTTATTCATATATTCAGTGAATTTATTTTTAAAATCCAAATACTTTTTACTAATACCAAATGCTGATAAAATTACTAACCATATATAAATATTTGTAGATATGTTAGTTAAAAATTCATTAGATCCAAAGTTGACTCCATAGTTTATTATTGTAAATATAATTCCAATAATAAATGTTGCTATTCCTAATAGTGTTGAGATACTTTCTAATTTTTTAATAACTTTATCATTTGAAAAAATATAATAGCCTAATATAAACATCAACAAATATATTCC
>JAFWIH010000016.1 GCA_017533795.1 Clostridia bacterium
AAATAAATTTTTAAAAATAAAAAATGCAATTTAAAATTGCATTTTTTATTTTTGAGCTTAAAAGAAGGAATAAACTTGATTTTATAGAAAATATTACATATAATAGAACAAAGATTGGAGAAAGTTAAATATGAAAAAGGTTTTATTTATATCAAGTACAGGTGGACACTTAAATGAACTAATGCAACTATCACCATTATTTGAAAAATATGATTACCATTTAATAACCGAAAAAGATAAAACAAATATAAACTTAAAAGAAAAATATGGGAAAAGAATATCTTATTTACCATATGGAACAAGAAGCAAGATATTTAGTTATATTTTTAAATATTTTTATCTATGTTTAAAAACAATTGCATTATATATAAAAGTAAGACCCAAATATATTATTACAACAGGTACACATACAGCTGGGCCAATGTGCTATTTAGGAAAAATATTTGGAAGTAAAATAATATATATTGAAACATTTGCAAATAGAAATACAAAAACAGTAACAGGTAGACTTATATATCCAATTGCCGATTTATTCATTGTGCAGTGGGAAGAAATGTTGCAGCTATATCCTAATGCTGTATATGGAGGTTCGATTTATTCATGATATTAGTATTATTAGGAACACAAAATAATAGTTTTTATAGATTACTAGAAGAAATAGAAAAAAATATAGAAGCTGGTAATATAAACGAAAAGGTAGTTGTACAAGCTGGTTTTACAAAATACAAATCTGATAAAATGCAAATATTTGATATGGTATCTCAGGATGAATTAAATAAATTAATAGAAGAAGCAGATATAATAATTACACATGGCGGAGTAGGTTCTATTATGTCAGCAGTAAGGATGGGAAAAAGAGTAATTGCAGTACCACGACTTAAAAAATACAATGAACATGTTAATGACCATCAATTAGAAATTATAGATACATTCAGAAAACAAGGAATAATTATTGGAATTAACGATGTAAGCGAATTATCACAAGCATTAATTGATGTGAGAAATCTTATGGGGACGAACCTAAAAAGCTCACAAGAAAACAAAATAGTAAAAATTATTGATGATTTTATTCAAAATGATATACATAAAAAGAAAAATAAGGAGTAGAAACATATTCATGGAAGATGAAAGAATAATAAACCCAGAATTAGAAGGCGGAAGAGAAGAAAAATTTGAAAATTCTTTAAGACCCAAAACACTAGAAGAATATATTGGACAAACCAAAGTCAAAGAGAACATGAAAATTTACATAGAAGCCGCAAAAAAAAGGGGAGAACCATTAGACCATTGCCTATTATATGGCCCTCCAGGCCTTGGAAAAACAACGCTTTCTAATATTATTTCAAATGAAATGAATTCTAATATAAAAATAACATCAGGACCAGCAATTGAAAAACCTGGTGATTTAGCGGCTATTTTAACTGGATTATCAGAATTTGATGTTTTGTTTATAGATGAAATACATAGATTAAGTAAAAGTGTAGAAGAAATCTTATATCCTGCATTAGAAGATTTTTCTTTAGATATAATGGTAGGAACTGGACAAGCAGCTAGAAGCATTAGAATAGATTTACCTAAATTTACTTTAATTGGAGCAACTACAAAAGCAGGAGCTCTTACAACACCACTTAGGGATAGATTTGGAATAGTACATAAATTAGAACTATATAGTACAGAAGATTTAACTACAATTGTAAAAAGATCAAGTAACATATTAAATGTTAAAATAAATAATGATGCAGCTGTTGAAATTGCAAGAAGGTCAAGAGGAACACCTAGAATTGCAAATAGGTTGCTTAAAAGAGTTAGTGATTATGCACTTGTTTTAGGTGATGGAAATATAGATTTAAAAGTTACAAAACATGCCTTGAATCAATTAGAAATAGATGAATTAGGTTTAGACGAAACCGATAGAAAATTGCTAGAAATTATGATCACTCAATACAGGGGAAAACCTGTTGGAATAGATGCTTTAGCTTCTTCATTAGGAGAAGAAGTAGATACAATAGAAGATGTATATGAACCCTATTTGTTACAAATAGGCTTTGTAGCAAGAACACCTAGAGGGAGAATGCCAATGCCAGAAGCCTATAAGCATTTAGGATTTGAATTTTTAGGATAAATATGGTATAATATATGTATCTATTGGTTGTTCCCAAATTGGGAATTTATTGTCCGTATTCGGACAGAAAGGGTGGTTGACATGAAGAACAACCGCACCAACGCCACCAGCATCACTTGCAATCCCCTGGGGGAGTCCATGACTCCCAGCCACTCAAACGTTGAGAAGGCTCGCGCATGCCGTGAGGCAATATGTCGAGCTAACTCTCGGAATCGCCGCCGCAACCGCGCAAAGCGTGCTGCGGAAAGCACTGCCAACAAAAAGGTCATAATTGCTTTTGCAATTTTGGTCATAATAATTATTGGCAGCCTGGTATGCTTCCAAAAGCATCAGGCAACTCAGGAGTACGAGCCGCTTGAGTATAACGTGTACATTGGCGAAGGCCAGTGGACAACGGAAGCTCATGCTCGCTCTATGCAGTGGGCAGAGGCTCACCCTGAGGCTTTTACAGGTACAGAGTGGTAGTAAAACACAAGACACGAACTCAGTTCTTGAGTTCGTGTCTTGCTTTATGGAATGTAATATAATGAAAAACTTTCATTTATTATAGAATTTTCTGTATTATATAAGAGAGTACAATTATTTAATTCATAAGCATTGTTGGAAATTATTAAATAATTTCCAGAAAAGGCATTTAAATTTTGCAAAGCATTTTCTATTAATTGCGAATCAAAAGCAACATTTGCACATGTTACAATTTCATTGTATCCAATGTCATATAATGTATAGTTGTTATTAAGGTAAGGCATAATAGACTGACCTATAACAGAGGCATCTATAAGGATATTTGTATTATGAGGAATGTTGCTATTAATATATTCTGCCATTTCTTTTGCAGAAGAATACGGCATTTGTATGTCCTGGAACATTGTAAATATATAATTTTGAAAGCCACAAATAATAGTAGTAAATAAAAAAACTAAATTAAGTATGAAGTACTTTATATTATTTAAATGTTCTTCATCACTATATAAAAATACTAAATAGAATAACATAAACGAGAATATTAATACAAAACGTTGATAAAGTATTGATGAGTATACAAAATTATAAATAATAATTTGAAAACCATAGCAACATAAAATTATAATAAATTCTCTATATTTATCTTTCAAAACAAATAATGTATACAATGCTAATAATAACAAAAATATGCAAATTGTCAAAGAGGTCTTTATTATGGCAGGACTATTTACTGCAACATAATTACTATTAGAAGTTCCAAATAGTTCATATACTACTAATAAAGTGTTTGCTACTATTAAACAAAGACCAAGAATTATACTTTTTATATTTGTATTATTCTTTTTCTTAAAGTATAGCCAAATCTCATAAAAATGAAATGTTAAAGTTAGTCCTGCTACAATTCCCCAAGCTAAAGAGTGAGTATGAATTAATAAACATATTAGTATGCTATATATAATTGGGGATTGATTTCGTTTATTATAAATTATACCAATAATAGTTAAAAGAAGTATTATTAAAGTATAATTTCTAGAAAAAGCGCTAAATGTATATGTATATGGAATAGTAAAAACTGCAAATAATTTTATTCCAAGTGGAATTTTAGTTTTAAATATAAACAACCAACAACTTATTAACATAATAGCGTAGCTTAGCATATTTAAAGTAATAATTGGGAAATTCAATTTAGCAAACGGCATAAGGATTAAATGCCATAGGATAGGATGACCGTCAAATTTACTTTCGAAAAATAAATTTGGAATAGAAAGCTCTTTTGCCATAAGCCATGCATGTATTTCATCTCGCCAAGGCTCATGTAGTACCATTAAGACAAAGTTAATAATTGCATAGAAAATAAAAATACACCAATTAAATAATTTATAATGTTTTTTAAAAAATTGTTTAAAATTCACAGCTTATTAACTCCTTTTATTAATTTAATTTTAAAAATATCTTTAAAAAAGTTCTTTTATAGTATATAATATACAAGATTAAATTACAAGGATAAGGAGTTTTAGTCAAAATGAAATTATTAATGCATGCATGCTGTGCACCTTGCAGCGTGTTTTGTATAGAGTCGCTTAGACAAGAAAAAATAGAACCAACTATCTTTTGGTATAATCCTAATATTCATCCATATAAGGAATATCAAGCTAGGAGAGATTGCTTAATAGAATATACTAAGAGTATAAACATTCAATGCATAGTAAAAGACGAATATGGGTTAGACGATTTTTGTAAAAATGTTGCTAATAATATAGATTCAAGATGTATAGATTATTGTTATCCAGTTAGACTTAAAGAAACATTTGAATATGCAAAAAATAATGGATATGATGCTGTTACAACAACGTTATTATATAGTATATATCAAAAACATGAATATATAAAAAAACTTTGTGAAGATTTAAGTAAGGAATATGACATAGAATTTTTATACAGAGACTTTAGATATGGCTTTTGGGAAGGACATGATAAAGCAATTGAAGCAGGCCTATATATGCAAAAGTATTGTGGATGTATATATAGTGAAGAAGATAGATATTTAAAAAAGAAAAAGGACAATTTAAATTTACCGGAGGGTTTTGAGTGGAGAAAAAAACATTACTAGAAGTACAAATTAAAGAAAAAAAATACCATCTATTTATGATAAGTGAAAAAGAAATGAATTCAATTTGTTATGACAATGGTAAAAAGTACGCAGTAAAAAACGAAAAAGAATTATATTTGTTAAATCAAATAATAAATCAATTAAATAAAAAATACGTACATAGGGATAAAGTTGTTTTTAATGGTGAAAAATTAATAAGATTTCAGAATAAGTATACTCAAAAAAGTTATTTTGCAAAAAAAGGAGAAAATGGAAATCTAAAAGAATGTGCATATGAGGATTATAGAAATCTATATGAAAAGTATAATGGGTTGCAAACATGTTTTTCCATAGAACAGGAAAATACTAGTAAGCAAGAATATAGTGCTTTTCCTAAAACTACAACTATTACTCAAAACTATAGTTCAAAAAGTACAAAAACAGCAGCTTATAAAATAGTATTGGGGATAGCAGGAATAGCTGTATCTGTGTCCGCAGTATTTGCAGGTTGGAATCAACTAAAAAATGGAAAACTACCTCAAGTTGTAAAGATGGAAAGAGAAGTAGATGATCTAGTAGAAGCGGATGAACAAGAAATATCAGATAATGTTCAATTCATTATTGATGCTATAAACAGTAACCCTAAAATTACAGAAGAAGAAAAAAAATATATTATTGAATTATTCCTTCCTATATGGCAAAGTAATGAAGAATTTATTAATATATATGAAATAGCTACGAGAATGAGAAATCTGGAAATAGTATATGCTAGTGAAGGAAACTCTAATTCACTATTTCCAGGACGTATCTTAGGGAGACATAATTATAATGGAACAATAACAAATACAAGAGAAGAATATGAAAAAAGCATTAATAATAAGAGTAGTATAATAACAGTATATCAGGTAAACTCGTTTGAAGAACTTGTATCAAATGAAAAAATAAAGAGACATTTAATCACGAACTTAATCATATTAATGGTGGGTATGAATACTATAAAAACAGTTTATTATCTGAAGGCTTTACTGAACTATCAACACCTGGAATAGATAACAAAGTATACAAACCAGATAGATTAATGAATCTGCTTATGATTGAAACTTTTGGAATAGATACAATTAAAGAAGGATACTATGGATACAATTTGCAACAAAGTTTAACTAACAAGGTTGTAGAAACTACAGGAAGAAATCATGAAGAGGTAGATGTAGAAATTTTTAATTTGCTAAATGATATGAATCATATACTTCTAGAAATACACAAGGAAGAATATACAACAGATGATTTATATAATTTAAGGAATTTATATGTAAGCATATGTGAGAGATTAGGTGTATATTATGAGCAGATTAATAATAAAAAAATAGAGGATAATCAGATAGTACAGTTAGTTTCGGATTGGATACTTGATGAACACAATTCAACTGTGTATAATAAAGAAAATGAAAAAGTAGTAGATTTGATAAGTTTTGATTTAAATTCTGGAGAAGCAGTGTTTAAATTAGAAATACCTGGTAAAGAATTATCTCGTTTAAACGAATTTCTTGGTAAATCTACGGTAAGAGAAATAACTTTAAATGATTTAAACAAATATGAAGGTAATTTAGATATAAACGAAACTTTTTCTAGATAAGGAGAGAAAATTATTGGCAAAATTAGTAGTTATAGATGGAAATAATATATTAAATAGAGCTTTTTATGGAATCATGGGAAGTAAAATGTTAATGACCAGTGATGGAAAATACACAAATGCAGTATATGGATTTTTAGCAATATTATTTAAAATTCTAGAAGAGATAAATCCAGAATACTTGGCTGTAACATTTGATTTAAAGGCGCCAACAGCAAGACATATAATGTATGAAGGCTATAAAGCAAACAGAAAAGGCATGCCAAATGAACTTGCAGAACAGATGCCTATTATTAAAGAAATACTTCGCGCAATGAATATTGATATAATTGAAAAAGAAGGATTCGAAGCGGATGACATTATGGGAACTCTATCTAGATATGGAGAAAAACAAGGGTTAGAAGTAATAATTGTTTCTGGAGATAGAGATACATTTCAGCTTGCTACAGATAAAACAACAATTAAGATTCCTAGAACTAAGGCAGGAAAAACTGAAACAGAAGATTTTAACAGAAAAAAAGTTATAGAAACATATGGGGTTGAACCTAAGCAATTAATAGAAGTTAAAGGCTTGCAAGGTGATACATCTGATAATATTCCAGGAGTTCCAGGAATAGGAGAGAAAACTGCACTCTCTTTAATAAAAAAGTATAAGACAATCGACAATTTATATAAAATGATAGAAGATGGTAAGGATGACTTAAAAGGAAAGCAAAGAGAAAAAATAATAGACAATAAAGAATTAGCCTACTTATCTCGAACTCTTGGGACAATTAATCTTGAAGTGCCAATAGAAGACAATTTACAAAATTTAAAAGTTGAGAAATGGGATAAACCTAAGGTTTTATCGCTATTTAAAGACTTGAATTTTAATAGATATATAGAGAGATTTAATCTAGAAGAAGAAAACAATACAAGTAAAAATATAGAGGATCTATTTATAATTAATAAAGTAAATAATCAATTAGATGACGAATCTTTAAAAAATATATTAGAAGAAATAAAAAGAAAAACACTTCAAGAAAAGAAGATCATATACTATTTTACAACAGAGGATGACAACACAATAGGTAACATAATAAAAGAGAAAATATTGTATATAAATATATATAATGAGAATGAAAATACTGTATATGTTGTAGATAGTCTAATCCCTAATTTTGATACTTTTTTAAAAGATATATTTGAAAATGAAAAAGTTGAAAAATATGGCTTTAAAATTTCAAGAGATTATATTATTTTAAAACAAATGGGAATAGAATTTAATAACATAAAATTTGATTTAGAAGTAGCAAGTTATATTTTAAACTCTACCAACAATAAGTATAATATAGAAATGCTAGCAAAAGAATATCTTAACATAGAACTTACAGATTTTACAGAAACAAATAATACAAAAAGTCAAGAGCAACTAACTTTATTTGAAGGAGAATTAAATAACAATATAGAAAATGAGAATCAAATAAGACAAAACGCATTGAATGTTTATTGTATGAAAAAAATTATTGATATTGTTACACAAAAACTCAAAGAAACTAATACATTTGAGTTATTCGAAACTATTGATATGCCTACAGTCGAAGTCCTATCAAATATGCAATGGAACGGAATGTACTTAAATGTTGAAGAATTAGAACAATATGGTGTAGAGATAAAAGAAAAAATTGATACACTAACACAAGAAATATATGATATGTGTGGTATAGAATTTAATATTAATTCTCCAAAGCAATTAGGGGAAGTTTTGTTTGAAAAGCTAGAGTTACCTGTAATAAAAAAGACAAAAAGTGGCTATTCAACAGCAGAAGAAGTATTAGAAAGATTAAAAACAAAACATCCTGTAATAAAAAAAATATTGGATTATAGGCAAGTAATGAAATTAAATTCAACATATGTTGAAGGATTAAAACCATATGTAAATCCTAAAACTAAAAGGATACATTCATTTTTTAATCAAACAATAACAGCAACAGGAAGAATTAGTTCAACAGAGCCTAATCTTCAAAATATACCTGTCAGAATGGAAATAGGAAAAAAGGTAAGAAAAGTATTTAAACCTTCACAGGGCTATGTATATATAGATGCGGACTATTCTCAAATAGAGCTAAGAGTACTTGCACATATTTCCGGAGATAGTAACATGATAGAAGCATTTAATAATGGCGAAGATATACATAAGCAAGCTGCATCAAAGGTATTTGGAATACCTATGGATAAAGTCACAAAAGAACAAAGAAGTGATGCAAAAGCAGTTAATTTTGGAATTGTATATGGTATAAGTGAATATGGACTTGGAATGCAGCTTGGCATACCTCAAAAAAAAGCTAAAATGTATATAGAGCAATACTTAGAAAAATATGATGGTATAAAAAATTTTATGGAAAAGATATGTGAAGAAGCAAAACAAAAAGGCTATGTAGAAACACTATACCATCGACGTAGATATGTTCCAGAACTACAATCTAATAATTTTATGGTTAGAAGCTTTGGAAAAAGGGTTGCAATGAATACACCAATCCAAGGAACGGCAGCTGATATTATGAAGATTGCTATGATTAAAGTTATGAATGAATTAAAACAAAGAAATATGAAATCTAAAATTGTTTTACAAGTACATGATGAAATGATGATAGAAGCACCAATAGATGAAGTTGAGGACGTAAAAGAATTACTAAAGAGAAATATGGAAAATGTGATAAAACTTAAGGTCCCATTAGTCGCTGATGTTGTAGAAGCAACTAATTGGTATGATGCACATTAAAAGGAAGGAAAGAAACAGTTTGAAAAGGCTATTAAAAAAGAAAATATTAGTTTTTATAAGCTTAATAGTTATAATAGTTATAATAATTAATAGTACAAATATAAAAAAAATTATATATAATAATATTTATCCTAAGAAGTATAGTTACGAAGTCGAAAAATATGCAAAAGAGTATTCAGTAGATGAAAACTTAATATATGCAGTTATAAAAGCAGAAAGCAATTTTGATAAGAATGCGGTTTCTAGAAAAAATGCAAAAGGATTAATGCAACTTATGTATGATACAGCTGTAGATATTGCAAACACAATAGGAATAGAAATTAATGAAGAAAAAATACTAGAACCGGATACAAATATAAACATTGGAACAAAATATATATCTATATTAATTAATAAATATAATAATATTGAAGTAGCACTAGCTGCATATAATGCAGGCAGTGGCAATGTAGACAATTGGATTGCAAATGGTGTAATACAATCAGATGGCTCAGATATAGAAAACATACCTTTTAATGAAACAAACAATTATGTGCGAAAAATATTAAGAGATTACAGAATTTATTGTAAAAAGTAAATAGTTGATATAAAATAGAAGAAATAAAAATTAGGAGTTAAATATGAAAAAAAAGTGGCAATTTTATAGTACAGATAAAGAAAAAGTGAGAATGATATCAGAAAAATATAATATTAATAAGTTACTGGCTACAATATTAGTAAACAGAGATATTATAGATGAAGAAAAAATTAATGTATTTTTAAATCCTACAAGAAACAATTTTCATAATCCTTTAGATATGCCAGATATGCCAATTGCAATAGAAAGATTATTAAAGGCTATTAAAACACAAGAAAAAACAATTATTTATGGCGATTATGATGTTGATGGAATAACTAGTACAACAGTCTTAAAAAAATTCTTAGAAGAAAGAGGTCTGCATGTTGACTCTTATATTCCAAACAGATTAAATGAGGGTTATGGACTAAACAAAAATGCAATAGATACAATTGCTAAGCAAGGATATAATTTAATGATTACAGTAGACTGTGGAATTACAGCATCAGAAGAAATAGATTACGCAAATAGTCTTGGTATTGATACAATAATTACAGATCATCATGAACCATCTGAAAAAATACCAAATGCAATTGCTGTTGTAGATGCAAAAAGAAAGGATAACAAGTATCCATGTAGAGATTTAGCAGGCGTAGGTGTAGTATTTAAACTTATTCAAGCTTTAGGACAAAAACTTGAACTAGATGAAAAAGAATATTTAAAATACTTAGACATTATATGTGTTGGAACAATTTCAGATATTGTTCCTTTGGTAGATGAAAATCGAGTAATAGCAAAGTTAGGGCTTAAACTTGTAGAACAAACAAGAAACATTGGATTAAAGTCTTTATTAATTGCATCAGGATATAAAAACGTTGATTCAACAACAATATCTTTTGGTGTTGCACCTAGAATAAATGCTTCAGGAAGAATGGGATATCAAGAAGATGCATTAGATTTATTTTTATCTAATGATATTAAAGAAGCAACTACTCTTACTCAAAAGTTAAATGAATATAATACAACAAGACAAGAAATAGAAAAGGAAATATACAATGAAGCTTTAAAGAAAATTGAAAAAGAAAATTTGGCAGAAAATAGTGTTATAGTAGTTGCAGGTAATAATTGGCATCACGGAGTAATAGGTATAGTTGCTTCAAAAATAAGTGAACTATATTTTAAACCATGTATATTGTTAAGCTTTGATGATGACATAGGCAAAGGCTCAGGAAGAAGCATACCAGGATTTGATTTACATGATGCATTAGTATATTGCAGTGACACATTAGATAAATTTGGTGGACATGCTATGGCTGTCGGAGTTACAGTAACAAGAGATAAATTGGAAGATTTTAGGTCCAAGTTTGAAGAATATGCAGAACAAAAAAATATAAAAGATATTGTACCAATTATTAATATAGATGCAGAATTTAGCTTAAATGAAGTAAAAAAAGAGTATGTAGAAAGTCTAAAAATGTTAGAACCATTTGGAGAAGGAAACAAAATGCCACTTTTTGCATTTAAAAACTTAAAAATTGATTCTATAAGATCCTTATCAGAAGGAAAGCATATTAAATTAACACTCCAAGATAATAATAACATGATTAATGCCATAGGGTTTAATATGGGAGAACTTGCAGATGAGTATAGAATTGGTGATAAAGTTGATGTTGTAGGTGTTTTAGAAATTAATACTTTTAATGGAGTCCAAAATATACAGATTAATATAAAGGATATTATGAAATCATTATAAATAAGGAGTAGTAACATGACGCAAGATAGAGAAATAACTATACAAGATGTAATTAACAAAAAAAAGGCAGTAACAAAAAGAGTAGATAATAGACTTATTTTAAGAGCATATAATTATGCAGATAGCAAACATAAAAATCAAAAAAGAAGATCAGGTGAACCATATATTATTCACCCTCTTAATGTTGCATATATATTAGCTGAGGTAGGCTTAGATGATGCAACTATTTGTGCAGCATTATTGCATGACGTTATAGAAGATACGGATGTAACTCATGATGATTTAGTTAAAGAATTTGGACAAGAAATTGCAGAGATGGTTGAAGGAGTTACAAAACTTAGTACAATGCCATTTGATACAATTGAAGAACAGCAAGTTGAAGACTATAGAAAAATGTTTTTAGCTATGGGAAAAGATATTAGAGTAATTATAATAAAGCTTGCAGATAGACTTCATAATATGAGAACATTAAAATTTTTGAAAAGAGAGAGACAAATAGCAAATGCAAAAGAAACAATGGAAATATATGCACCACTTGCAAATAGACTGGGACTATATTCATTAAAATGGGAACTAGAAGATTTGTCTTTTAAATATCTATACCCAGAAGAATACCATGAATTAGTAGAGGGAATTGACAAAAAAAGAGATGAAAGATTAAAATTCATAGAAAAAATTATGGATGATATTAGAACACAACTTAAAAAATCAAGAGTTAATGCTGAAGTAACAGGAAGGGCAAAACACTTATACAGTATATATAGAAAAATGAAAAGAGACAATAAAACGTTAGACCAAATATATGATTTATTTGCACTACGAATTTTAGTTAATAATGTAAAAGATTGTTATGTAGCACTTGGAATTGTACACGAAATGTATAGTCCTATGCCTGGAAGATTTAAAGACTATATATCTGTACCTAAACCAAATATGTATCAATCTATACATACAACTCTTTTAGGAGAAAAAGGAACTCCTTTTGAAGTTCAAATACGTACATGGGAAATGCACAAAGTTGCTGAATATGGTATTGCTGCACATTGGGCATATAAAGAAGCTAATTTTATGGGAAAAGGGAAACAAGTTGTAAAGGTTGAAGATGACAAACTTGCATGGCTTCGCGAGAGCTTAGAATGGCAAAGAGATATGCAAGACCCACAGGAATTTTTAGATACTTTAAAAACAGAGCTATTTGAAGACGAAGTCTATGTATTTACTCCAAAGGGAATGATAAAAACTTTGCCAAGAGGAGCAACTTCTATTGATTTTGCATATTCAATACATGCGGAAATTGGACATCATATGACAGGATGTAAGATAAATAGCAAAATGATGCCAATATTGACACCTTTAAAAAACGGAGATATTGTAGAAATAATCACATCAGATAATTCAAAAGGACCTAGCAGAGATTGGTTAAAATTTGTAAAAAGTACAAGTGCAAAAAATAAGATTCAGCAATGGTTTAAGAAAACAGAAAAAGCTCAAAACATAGAAAGAGGAAAAGATTTAATAGATAAAGAAGTTAAAAGAATAAAAATACCTCATTCAGAACTGTTTAAAGATAACTATGTAAATTCTATGCTAGATAGATACGGTTATAAAAGCTTAGATGAAATGTATGCTGCAGTTGGCTTTGGAGGAATGTCACCGGTTAAAATTATAGCAAGAATGTTAATGGAATATAGAAAAGAGCATGAAGAAGATAGTATTGAAGAAAAAATTGAAGAATTATCTAAGGCAAAATCAAATGTACCAAAGTCTTCAAATTCTGGAATAGTTGTTAAGGGCATAGACAATTGCTTAGTAAGATTGGCAAAATGTTGTAATCCGTTACCTGGAGATGAGATTGTTGGATATATTACAAAAGGAAGAGGAGTTTCTGTACATAGAAAAGATTGCCAAAACATAAAGGAATTGCTAAATGAAGAAAACAGAATGATTGATGTAGAATGGTTTAAGAACGAAAAGACATCTTATAATGTTGAAGTAGAAGTATTTTCAAATGACAGAGACGGATTGCTAGCAGATATATTACGTAAAATTGGTGAGACAAAAGCACATATTATGGGTGTAAATACAAAAACAACAAAAGAGAGAATTGCAATTATAGAAATTACAATGGAAGTAGATAGCTTAGATGAACTTAATAAGGTAATTAAGTTAATTAGGCAGGTTGAGAGTGTCTATGAAGTAAAAAGAAAGAAAAGATAAAGGTCTATTACAAAGCGTGTAAACATATAATATTATAGAGAACTTAAGATAAGGAGATTTATATGTTTAACATAGCTGTTGTAAATGTAAAAGATTTAATAAAATACCTAGTAGGATTAGTAGCAGTTGTTTTACTGCTTATATGGCTTACTAGGTATTTTTCTATAGATAAAAATAAAACATATAATGTAGAAAACATTGAGTTAAAAAGTAAAATACAATCAGTTTTACAAAACAACTATAAAGAAGCTATAAATAAAATTGTTCCTGCTATAAAAGAGCTAAGTCAAAATGAGAAAGAAGAAGTATTAGAAGAAAAAATTGCAAGTGAACACTTATTTAAAAAATATTTAGAAGTAGAACTTGCAAATGAAACTGTAAATCCTAAAAATGACAACGAAGAAAACAATAAAGAAGAAAGTGATGTAGAGGTTGCACAAAATGAAAACTTAGAAGAAGCTAAAACAAATATAGGAACAGAAGTAGTAACACAAAATCCTATAGTTGCAAATCCAACAGATATATATGGTAAAGTTCAAATAAGAAATCAAACAGGATATGTTTTAAATGAAGATATACTAAATCCCAATATAGAAGTAAATGCATCTAACATAATAATTTTTCATACACACACATGTGAAAGTTATACTCCAACAGAACAAAATCAATATGAAGCAAGCGGTACATATAGGACTATTGATTTAACTCATTCTGTAGCCAGAGTTGGAGATGAACTTACCAATTACTTATCTAGCTATGGATATAATGTTGTTCATGACAAATCTTTTCACGATTACCCGGCATATACAGGTTCTTATGCTCGTTCATTGAAGACTGTAGAGGCTTTAAAACAAAGTAATAATGCTGATGTTATTATTGATTTGCACAGAGATGCAATTGGAAGTAACAGTGACTATGCACCAACCATCAGAATAGGAGAGGATTATGCAGCACAGCTTATGTTTGTTATTGGTACAGATGGAGGAGGTTTATGGCATCCAAATTGGCAACAAAATCTAAAATTTGCTGTAAAAGTACAGCAAAAAGCAGAAGAATTATACCCAGGGTTGTTTAAACCAATAATAGTTAGAAATTCAAGGTATAATCAACATGTTTCAAAAGCAGCTACAATAATAGAAGTTGGAGCCACAGGGAATACATTGGAACAATGCATGAGTTCTATGAAATATTTGTCTAAAGTGCTTAATGAGGTAGTAAAGTGATTTACATATTTTAAATTTTCAATAAAAAACACTTGAATATTGAACAAAGATTATGTATAATAGTATACGTCTAGAGAGAAGAGGTGATTTTATGACAGTAAACATAGACTTAAGTAAAAGCGGAATTGATTTAAAGGATTTATTAAAATATAAAGAACAAATTGAAATAATTCATAAAGATTTAAATAGACGTGCAAACGATGAAAAAGACTTTGTGGGATGGCTTGAACTTCCAACAAACTATGATAAAAAAGAGTTCGCAAGAATAAAGGCTGCTGCTAAAAGAATAAGAAAAGATTCTGATATACTTGTAGTAATAGGAATTGGTGGATCTTATTTAGGAGCAAGAGCAGTAATAGATGCATTGACCAGTAACTTTTATAATATGCTACCTAATAAAGTTCGTAAGTTCCCTAAAATTTTATATGCAGGAAACAATTTAAGTGCAGACTACATTAATGATTTAATAGAAGCTATAGGAGACAGCGATTTTTCTGTTAATGTAATTTCAAAGTCTGGTACAACAACAGAACCTGCAATTGCTTTTAGAATATTTAGAGAAATACTTGAAAGCAAATATGGTATTGAAGAAGCTAGAAGTAGAATATATGTTACAACAGATAAAGAAAGAGGAGCTTTAAAGCAATTAGCAGATAAGGAAGGATATGAACAATTTGTTATACCAGATAATGTTGGTGGAAGGTATTCAGTATTAACTGCGGTGGGACTACTTCCAATAGCTTCTGCAGGTGTGGATATAGACAGATTAATGGCAGGTGCTAGAGTTGCACAAGAAAAATATGCAGATAGCAACCTAAAGTATAATGATTGTTATAAATATGCAGTAGCAAGAAATATTCTACATAAATCAAACAAAAAAAATATAGAAATTTTAGTAAACTATGAACCAAAAATGCATTACTTTACAGAATGGTGGAAACAATTATATGGAGAAAGCGAAGGGAAAGACTTAAAAGGTATTTTCCCAGCTGGAGTAGACAATACAACTGATTTACATTCTATGGGACAGTATATTCAAGAAGGAAGAAGAGAATTATTTGAAACTGTTATTAATATAAATAAACCTTCTTCAAGTTTAAAAATAAATGTAGATGAAGATAATTTAGATGGAATTAATTACTTATCAGGAAAAGACTTAAACTATATTAATAAAAAAGCAATGGAAGGTGTTGTAGAAGCACATACGTCAGGAGACGTGCCAAATATAATTGTAAATATAGAAAAAATAAATGAGGAGACAATTGGTCACTTGATTTATTTCTTTGAAAAAGCGTGTGCTATATCTGGGGGAATCCTTGGAGTTAATCCGTTTAATCAGCCAGGTGTAGAAAAATATAAAACAAACATGTTCAAACTATTAGAAAAACCAGGATATTAAAAGGAAGTAATAAAAGATGTTTTTTGAACAAAAATATAGGATACAAGTGCGTGATACAAGAAAAAGCACTAAAGCAACCAACAAAGGTTTTTTAGGACTTATGGAAGATATTGCGTCACTACATTCAAGTAAGGTTGGTTTTGGGATATATGATATACCCAAAACCAATTTAACGTGGCTATTACTTGGATGGAAGTTGAAAGTATTTTCAAGACCACAAATTGAAGATATGGTTTATATAAAAACATGGTCAAGAAAGATTGAAAAGTACTATGCTTATAGAGATTTTGAAGTCCATGATGAGAAGGGGAATTTGCTTGCTGTTGCTACTTCAAAATGGATTCTAATAAATACTAAGGATAGAAAAGTTACAAAAGTTGAAGATTATATAGCAGAAGCTTATGAATCAGAAACAACATGCAATGCGTACAAAGATGAAGAACTAGATAAATTAAAAATACCAGATGATTATGATTCTGTTTTAGAATATAAGCTTTCTCGTAGAGATATTGATTTATATAATCATATGCACAATTTGTACTATTTGGATTTAGCATATGAAGCACTACCAGAGGAAGTTTATGAAACTGAAAACGAATTTAATAATATAAGAATAACATATAAAAGAGAAATAAAAAAAGATAGTGAAATCAAATGTATGTATAAAAAGCTAGAGAATAAACACGTAGTAGTTATACGAAGCAAAGATGGAAAAACGCTGCATTCAACTGTTGAAATGTGGTAATAATATAAAACATGGGGGTAATAAAATGAAAGATATTAATACAAGAAAAACAAAAATAGTAGGAACAATAGGACCTGCAAGTGAAAGTAAGGAAATATTAAGAGAACTTATGAAGTCAGGTTTAAATGTTGCAAGAATAAATTTTTCACATGGAGGATATGAAGAAAACAAAGAAAAAATTGATAACATCAAAGCAGTAAGAGAAGAATTGGACTTGCCTGTAGCGCTAATGCTAGATACAAAAGGACCAGAAATTAGAACTGGCAAACAAGAATCAGGAGATGAAAAAGTAGAAATAAAAGAAGGAACAAAATTTACTTTTGTATATGATGAAATAATTGGTGATGAAACAAAAACATCTATTTCTTATAAAAATCTTTATAACGAAGTAAAACCAGGATCAAGAATACTTGTAGATGATGGAGCTATTGAATTTAAAGTAATAGAAGTTAAAGACAAAGATATTGTATGTGAAGCAATAAATACAGGTCTTTTAGGTAGCAGAAAAACAGTTAATGTACCGGGATTAAGTCTAGAACTTCCTGCAGTTTCTGAAAAAGATAGAATAGATATATTAAATGGAATTAAAGCAGATTTTGACTTTATAGCTGCATCATTCGTAAGAAGAGCATCAGATGTACAAGAAATTAGAAAACTTCTTGATGAAAATGGTGGAGAAGAGATAAAAATAATTTCTAAAATAGAAAGTCAAGAGGGAATTGACAATATAGATGAAATAATAGAAGTATCTGATGGAATTATGGTAGCACGTGGAGACATGGCTGTAGAAATACCATTTGAAAGAGTTCCATTAGTTCAAAAATCTTTTGTAAAAAAATGTAATAGAGTTGGAAAACCAGTAATTATAGCAACTCAAATGCTAGAAACTATGATGAGTAATCCAAGACCTACAAGAGCAGAAGTTAGTGATGTTGCAAATGCTGTATATGATGAAACTAATGCAATAATGTTATCAGGTGAATGTGCAATTGGCTCTTATCCTGTAGAATGTGTAAAAACTATGGATAAAATAGCAACAGCAGTAGATAATGATATGAACTTATGGAAAAGATTTACTAGAAGAGCACAAGAAAGAGGAATTTTAAATCCTAATATAGTATCAACAGATTTGGAATCTAGTATAGCAAGAACAACATGTGTTACAGCTTTACAAATAAATGCAGATGCAATTGCAGCATATACACATTCAGGAGCATCTGTTACAAGAATAGCAGGATTAAGACCAAAATGCCCAATAATTGCGGTTACTGATTCTAGAAAACGATATTATCAAATGGCTGTTTCTTGGAATGTATATCCAATTTTAATTGAGGGAGAGGAAACAGCTGAAGAAACACTTCATATAGGAGTTAGAACATTAAAACAAAAAGGTATATTAGAAAAAGGAGATACAATTTTACTTTCTGGAGGACCAAATAGAATACTTACAGGACACAGTCAAAGTAAAGCACTTGGCGGTGTAGTTCGCGTTTAGTCAAGATGACTGGAGTCAATTTTGGCTAAGGGGGACGTGAAAACGGTCAAAGGGCGGTCAAAGGGGACGGAGGATTTTGACAGATTTCTGTCAAAATCCTCCGTCCTCTTTGACCGCCCTTTGTTGCAAGCCTGTCTTAAATTTCTATATAATTATATTCACAAGCACGTATAAGTCTGTTCATTATAGCTAAACCTAATCCACTTGATTCAACTCCTTCAATAAAAACAATATCTGGATTGTAATTATCAACTTTTCTTAAACTAGAAAATATATTTTTGGATATGCTTTCTAAATTACTTTTTATACCATATGTTAAAGTCTTAGCATAGCTATAATACTTAGAATTTTCATTACAACAAATTACTAATGAATTTTTATAATTCTTTGATAGTTCATTTATTTTATCAACCATTTTATTATTATCTACGCTGTATACCAAAACACATTTTGAATCTGGGGCATAATGGCGATATTTCATACCAGGAGATAACACAGGCTTTTCAGAATTAAATTTGTGTAGAATGTGTTTGTCTATTACAACATCTCCTGCTACTTGCTTTATTTGTTCTGGTGTAATTTTACCAGGTCTTAATATATGTGGTACATTATTGATAACTCTAACAACAGTGGATTCTAAGCCGACATCACATGGACCACCATCAATAATATAATCAACTTTATCTTGTAATTCGTCTAAAATATCATCTAGCAAAGTACCACTTGGTTTTCCAGATATGTTAGCACTTGGTGCAGCAACAGGAACTTCTGAATATTTAATAAGTGCTTGAGCAATTTTGTTACTTGGCATACGTACTGCAACTGTATCTAAGCCACCGGTAACAATATTTGGAACAATGCTAGTCTTATTTAAGATTATAGTAAATGGTCCTGGCCAAAATGCATGCATTAGTTTTTTTTCTATTTCTGTTATATTACACGCAATTACACTAATCATATCAAAATCTGATACATGTAAAATAAGAGGATTATCTTGCTTTCTTCCTTTAGCTAAAAAAATTTTTTTAACAGCATGTATGTCTAAGCCATTTGCACCTATTCCATATACAGTTTCTGTGGGAAATAAAACAAGTCCACCTTTTTTTAAAACTTTTGACGCTTTTTCTAATTTGCTATATTCTATACTATTTTTAAAATCTAATATTTCCATAATTTCTCCTAACAATAAGCTATTATATCACAAATCACATAAAATATAAAGCGATTTTTTTTGAATAGGTTGAAAAAAATATTATAATGTAGTAAGATAAAAGAAATAAAGTAAAAGGTTGTGTATATATGAATCAATTAATGGAAAAAGAGTATAAAGTTGAAAATTCAGATAATAAATCAAATAGAAATTCAAACAAAAGAAGAAAAAAGAAAAAAGGTATTTTGAAAAAACTAATAATAGCATTTTTTATATTGGTATTTATTGGAGCAGGAGCTTTAGCTGCTCTTTTATATGGGCCAAACCACACTTTTAGAGATTGGCTAATAACTACAGCTATGACAACTATGAGACATCAATGGATAGCACATCTTTTTTATAGTGATGATATCATAAATGAAGTTATGAAAAATAATAAAGTAGAAGAAATAGACGAAGATACTAATACTGATGCAATAAATATAGGAGAAAAAACGGAACAGTACGAAAATGAATACGAAAAGGCAATCTTAGAGAAGAAAAATCCTGATGATAAATACAAAGTAATAGAAATCTCTGGTAATGGCTATTCAGGATATTTAGCAGCAGTATATGATCCATCAAAAATACATACTCTAGTAACAGCTAAAATTGGGACTAGTGGTCAATATTTAACAACAATGGCTAAAAATAATAAAGCTATTATTGCTATTAATGGTGGTGGATTTTATGACCCAAACTATAATAGTAATGGAGCTAATCCATTAGGAATTACATATTCTAAGGGAAAACAATATACTTCAAAATCGTATTCTGGACCTGGAGGTATAATAGGTTTTGATTATAATGATAAACTAATATTATCATCGAAATGTAATGTACAATCAGCAAAAGACTTAAATATTAGGGACTGTGTAACTTGTGGACCATTTTTAATAGTTAATGGTAAAGCATCTACTGTTGTGGGAAATGGTGGATGGGGCACAGCACCACGTACTGCAATAGGTCAAAGAAAAGATGGAATAGTTTTGTTTTTGGTTATAGATGGAAGAAAAATAGGCAGACAAGGTGCAGATATGGATGACTTAATAGAGATAATGCAAAACTATGGAGCCGTTAATGCAGCTAATCTAGATGGCGGAACTTCAACTGCAATGGTAGTTAATTACGAATTAATAAACGATCCAATTGATAGTACAGGGGCACATAAAACTCGTTTTATCTCAACAGGAATTGGGCTTATTGACGAATAAAAATTACAAAAAATTACTTTTGCTTGAATTACCTCTTGACAGTTTACAATAATAAGGATAAAATAGAATAGGTAGAAAAATATATTTTAATAATGAGTTTAATTTATATATTTATTCGAACATTGAAAATTTAATAAGAAAGAGGTGTATGATTGATTATGAATGGAATAATCACAATCGCCGCTGTCTTAATCTCACTTGCAATTGGCATGATAATTGGAATGATACTTAGAAAAAAAATTGCAGAATCTAAAATTGAAGGTGCTGAACAAGAAGCTAAAAGACTAGTTGACTTAGCCAAAGTAGAAGCAGATAATATGAAAAAAGAAGAAATTTTCAAAGCAAAAGAAGAAATAATGGCAAGCCGTAAAGAATTAGATCAAGAGATTAAAGAGAGAAGAGGCGAAATTCAAAAGCAAGAGACTAGAATCATTCAAAAAGAAGAAAATCTTGAAAAACGTTCTGAAAGATTTGAAAAGAAAGAAAAAGATTTAGAATTAGAATTTCAAGATTTAGAAAAGCAAAAAGGCAAACTTGACGAAGTATATCAAGAACAAGTTGACAAACTTCAAAAAATTGCTGGTCTGAGCAAAGACGAAGCAAAATCGCAACTTTTAAGAGAAGTTGAAAAACAAATAACAGCAGAAAAAGCTGCAATCATCAGAGAACAAGAACAAAAAGCGAAAGAGGAATCTGCTAAGAATGCAAAAAACATAATAAGTTATGCAATATCAAAATGTGCAGCAGATCACTCACAAGAAACTACAGTTTCTATTGTAGCACTTCCTAGTGATGATATGAAAGGTAGAATTATAGGTAGAGAAGGTAGAAACATAAGAGCATTAGAAACATTAACAGGAATTGATCTAATAATAGATGATACACCTGAAGCAGTAATTTTATCAGGATTTGACCCACTAAGAAGGGAAGTTGCAAGAATTGCTCTTGAAAAATTAATTGAAGATGGAAGAATTCATCCAGCCAAAATAGAAGAAATGGTTGAAAAGGCAAAAGAAGAACTAGAACAAACTATTAAAGCAGAAGGTGAAAGAGCAGTACTAGAAACTGGCGTAAATGGATTACATCCAGATGTAGTAAAACTAATTGGTAAACTTAAATATAGAACAAGTTATGGTCAAAATGTTCTTAACCATTCTATAGAGGTTTCTAATTTAGCAAGAATTATGGCAGAAGAATTAGGATTAGATGCTAAAAGAGCTAGACGTGCTGGTTTACTACATGATTTAGGAAAAGCATTAGACCATGACATGGAAGGTACACATGTAGAAATTGGTGTGGAAATTCTTAAGAAGTATAAGGAAGATCCATTAGTTATAAATGCTGTAGAAGCTCACCATGGTGATGTAGAGCCACAAACAACTGAAGCAGTTTTAGTACAAGCTGCTGATGCAATTTCAGCATCTAGACCAGGAGCAAGACGCGAAACATTAGAAGCTTACATTAAGAGATTAGAAAGCTTAGAAGCTATTGCAGACTCATTTGAGGGAGTGGAAAAATCTTTTGCAATACAAGCAGGACGTGAAGTTAGAATTATAGTAAAACCAGACAAAATAACAGATGACCAAATGACAGTTTTAGCAAGAGATGTAGCCCAAAGAGTAGAAAATGAAATGGATTATCCAGGTCAGATAAAAGTAAATATTATTAGAGAAACACGAGTAGTTGATTATGCTAAATAAAAAGAAAGGATGGAATAGCCAAATAGGCTATTCCATCCTTTCTTTCTTAGTTGGACATAACAGCGTAATGGAGTTTGGCAGGACTAATTAAGACTCCTTCCTTCCTCCTGTAAATAATCTTATGGCATTGCGTAGTCTGGAGCAAAAGCTCATCAACTACAACATGCTGACTAGAACCAATTTGAAGTCTGGTACCAATCAGAGCCATATTATAGAGACATACAATTAACCGGAAGTTATCATATAGATAACCAAAACTCCAATCTTTCATATAGTCCAAAACGCTGCTATCCAATACAAGTGAAATTCCTTCGTGAGAGGTATCCATACCCCAACTACGAAGCTTCCATGCAAAATCCAAAGGATCGCGTGGAAGGACAAGCTCTTGTGCATGACGTAAAATATCCATGTTTTTTCCTTTCTCGTATGCACAATAATACAGGTACTAATAAGTACATATATATATTATACCATAAAAGTGTTGATTTTTCAACAAATAAGTGATACAATATAATTGTAAACATTTAATACCTCCTTATGGCATTAAATGTAGCATTATAAGAATCAATTGATTAAGGAGGAAACATGTCTAACAGGGCTTGGAGACGATACGCAATGCAGGAGAGGTACGATTATGAGCTGCAAATCAGAAATCTGAAAATTTGTATGCCCATAGTAACGGTGTTAGCTTTTATTATCGGCCTCTTTATAGGACTTGTGTTTTAGCGACAAGTCCTGGCAGCAACAACTGGAGGTCACACGATGTGTGGCCTCCTACTTTTATAATATAATATTTAGTTGATATTTATAGATAAAGTTGACTTTAGAAATTTTTTTATGATATATTAGTAATTAGTATAAATAATATAAAAAGGGGTTTAAAATGATTAAATTAGTATCACAATTTGATAATGAAAAATCAAGAATATCTCTTGCTACTCCAACATGTTGCGGAGGTTGTTGCTGTTGCTCTTGTTGTTGTCTTGTATCTACAATAGCAACTGCAAGTATAAGTGCAAGAAATTTTGGAAAATTAGTAAAGGAAAAACAACCTGAAGACAATAAAAAAATCAAATCCGCAAAGAAAATCGGATTTGTATATCCAATAACACTTTTATTTGCAGTAATTTTATGGATAATATTGACACTTTCAAGTTCTATACAGAATATTTTTAACAATTATATAATTAACTTGATAATAATGATAGGAATGCCTATATTTATTGTTTCTATACTATGGACCAACTTTTTTAATAAAAAATATGAAACATCTAGTAATACATTTTGGAAAATACTTAGTATAGGAGTATTTTGGTGTTTAACAGCAATAATTGAATTTATTATTTGTTTCTTTTTAATTATTAATTTTATGAAGTAAGAATAATAAGTAGGAGTAAAAATGAAAACAATAAATCAACTATTATTTGAACAATCATGTAACTTCAGATGTGGAATTTCATTACCTATTCGCAAAGTTAATACTAATTTTTGCGATATTCCAGATATATATAATTATTCTGTACCTGAAGATTCAATAGAAACATGGAGAACAGCAAGTGGTTCAATTAGTTTCGACGAGAATAAAGCAATAATGGGAGCAATTGGCGAAGCTTTAGAAAGATACTCTGGTGCTATATGTAAATTTGAACTAAAAAAGATATCAGACTTAAAAGGAAAGACTGTTATTCCTTATACAGAATTTGCACTTTTTAGTAATGAACAATATAATAACCCTGACTTTAAATGGAATAGACCTAATCCAGAAGATCAATATTATGGGAAAGTTTTTTCTTTATATGACAATAGAGAAGTTTATGTGCCACAGGAATTAATTGGACTTGGATCTCGTGTAGATACTGTAACAATTCCGTCTACTTCTACAGGAATAGCAGCTCACACATCAATAAATAAAGCATTGCTTTCAGCCATTCAAGAAATTTTAGAAAGAGATGCTCTAACTGTATATTGGATGAATTCTCTTGGTGGAAGAGAAATACCTCTATCTGAAAAATATTTAAAAGAGGTTAGACAAAAAAAAGGAAAAGTATATTGTTTTGACATAACACAAGACTGGAATCCATTTGCTGTTGTAATGGTATGTGGATACTTATTAAAGGAAAATCAAAAGATTATTTCTATGGGTGTAGCTTGTAGAGAAAACTATGAACAAGCAATAGAAAAGGCGTACTTAGAATGGATTCAAGGTTGTACATTTGCAAGATATTTTGATGAATATAATGATGAAATTGAAATAGAAGACAATAGTGATATAGTAGATTTTGACCTACATGCAGTGTATTATACTAAGTATCCAGATAAATGGAATGATGTACCACTTATAAAAAACAAAGTAAATTATAAATATACAGAACGTAATCAAGATTTAAAAAATAAATCTACGGAAGAAAAAATAGAGTTTTTACTTGAAAAATTAAAAAAAGAAAATATAAGGTTGTATTACAAGAATCTTACATCTGTTGACGTAAAAGATATTGGTGCATATGTTGTTAGAGTAATATCACCAGAATTATCTTTAATACATGGAGATGAGAATGCACCATTTTTAGGGGGAAGAACTAATGATGTAAAATGGAGATATAAAGATCTTAAGGAAGGAATTTTTCCAAATCCATTTCCACATCCATTAGGATAGATAGGAGCTATAAACAATGAGTGAATATAAAAAAAATAAGAATTGGAATATGTTTGTTGAAGAAAATAAATTATTTATAGCTAAAGGAGCAGATGAAATATATTTTCTAGATGATATTAATGAAGAAGATGCTAATAATATTTACAAAGCATATTCTGATGATATGTTTGAAAATATAGATGAAAATGTATTAAAAAAATTGGAAAAAGTAGGAGTTATATATAAAAATATCCTAAAAACTCCTACAAATGAATTGAAAATTTGTATTAAATACTATGGTACAAACACAGAAGATATACATAACTGTATTATGAATTATATATCTAAAAAGAGTGATATTACAGTAACTGATAAACTAGAGAATTGTGATTTGCTATTAATGATTAGAACTAATAGTCAATTAAAAGATGTTTTACAAGATTATGATAAAATTGATGTACCACATTTATTTGTAGATATTGCTTATGCTAATACTATATCTATAGGGCCGCTCGTTTATAAAAGTGATACTGCATGTTTAGGGTGTTATATTGGAAGATTAGCAAAACACTGGGGAGACATGGTTCCACCTGAAGAACCTCAAGTAATAAAGAAACATGACTTAATAGCACTTCTTACTATAGAGAGAATTGATGAATTTTTAAATCTTGGAAATTGCCCAGATTTAATTAATGGTGTGTGGAATTTTAATTTTAATGAATTTAAATCTAGTTTAGATATAATTCATAAACTACCATGGTGCCCTATATGCAATGAAAACAAAGAAAATCCAAAAATAGAATTGCCTTGGGCTTGAGGAGATAAAGACAATGGAAAATGAAAGAAAAACACCAATATTTGACATGTTTTGGGAAAACAGTAAACTTAATGATAAAAACTTTTTGAAGTTTTTATCAGGCTTTAAAAATGAAGAAACCGATATAGAAAGAATAAAATATCCTACGTGTGATGTTAATCTAAAATTACCAAAGGATAAATTATTTAAAGATATGTGTAATAGGCATAGTGAAAGAACATATAATAACTATCAATTAAACTTAAAAGAGTTATCATCACTGTTTTCATGCTTTGCAAGTGTAAATCGGACATAGATTATTACCTTCAGGTGGTGCTAAATATCCAATAGAAGTTTATGCATTATGTTTTAATGTAGAAGGATTAACTGGAAAAGTAGTATATTATAATTACGAAAAAAACTGTTTATCAATTGTTGGGGAATGTGACCAATGGGAAAAATATAAAATAATGACAGGTGCGGAAGGAGTTATAGAGGGCAAGCCTTCAATATTATTTGTATTTGTGGCTTTTCCTAATAGGATAACTTCTAAATATGGTGAAAGAGGTGGAAGATTTTTACTAATCGAATCTGGACAATATTTACAAAATTTATCATTAAGAATTTCACATGAAAAACTTTATGGGGTTGAACTTGGAGGATTATTTGACGATGAATTCAAAAAAGTTTTAAAAATTGAAAATAGAGATGCTATAATTACTTTAGGAATGTTATGTGGAAAGTAGAATTATAAAAAGGGGTGCAATTTTTTGCACCTCTTTTATAATTCAATTTTTGGTTGATATTTTTCAAGCCACATATTTACTTGAACAAGATATGCCATAAGCTGTGGACCAGTCATTAATTGGCCAAACCATGGACGTGTAAATGATTTTCCATCTGTATTTAATATATCTAATATATAATTTCTATTAAGTAAATTATTAATAGGAGCATTTGGTTCATTCATAATTTTTGTAAGCATTTCTTTAACTTTTGCTAAATATGTTGGATTGTGAGTTTTAGGATATGGGCTTTTCTTTCTATCTACAATTTCATCAGGCAGTAGGTCACGAACAACATATCTAAGTAATCCTTTTTCTCTACCAGCTAATGCTTTTATGTTCCAAGGAATATTCCACATGTATTCAACTAGCCTATAATCACAGAAAGGAACACGAATTTCTAATCCATTATACATTGAAGCTCGATCAGCTCTATCTAAAAGTGTTTGCATAAACCAATTAACAGTAAGATGTGAAATTTTTTTCTTTTCTGTTGTATCATCATCATCACTATCTAAAATATCTATTTCACTTAAACTTTCATTATATCTGTAATCTATATATTCCTTTAAGTTAATATGTTTAGAAATGTCAGAGTTAAGCAAATTTTGTCTTTCTTGAATAGCAATTGACCAAGGGAATGTTCCAGAATTTAAACTATCTTCTCTAAAAAACCATGGATAGCCTGCAAAAATTTCATCAGAACACTCACCAGACAAACATACTGTAAATTCTTTTTTTATATTTTTACAGAATAACAAAAATGATGAATCAACATCAGCCATACCTGGACAGTCTCTTGCAATCATTGCAGCTTCTAAACTTTCTGCAAGCTCAGGAGTATCTATTACTACTTTGTGGTGATTTGTTTTAAATTTGTTTACCATTAAATCTATATAGTAATTATCTGAATTTGGTTGAAATTCACTTTTAACAAAGTTTTTGTCATTATCAACATAGTCTACAGAGAATGTATCTAGAGGTGGAAGGCCATTATTATTGCAATAATTACTTGCATAAGCTGTGATAATACTAGAGTCCAAACCACCAGAAAGCATTACACAAAGTGGCATGTCAGAAACAAGTTGTCTTTTAATACTATCATCTAAAAGGTAAGAAACCTTTTCACATGTTGTTCCAAAACTATCTGTATGAGGTTTGCTTTGCAACTTCCAATATCTATCCAAATGAAGACCAGATTCATTATAAACTGCAAAATGTGCAGGTTTTATTTCAAAAACATTCTTAAACACAGTATTTCCAGGAGTATGAGCAGGACCTATACCTAATAATTCTGATATTCCTTGTTTATCAAGGATTTTTTCTATTCCTGGATATTCAAATAAAGCTTTAATTTCTGAAGCAAAAATAAAAGTTCCATCATGAATTGTATAAAAAAGTGGTTTAACTCCAAAATGGTCTCTAGCTAGAAATAATTCTTGCTTTTTACTATTCCAAATAGCAAATGCAAAGATTCCATTTAGATGATTAACAACGTCTTTGCCATAGTGAATATAGCTCTTTAAAAGAACTTCTGTATCAGAATAACTATCAAATTCAAAACCATTTCCTTCTAAAGTACTTCTTAATTCTTTAGTGTTATAAATTTGACCATTATAAACCATGGCATATTCATTATCTTGATATGTATTTACCATTGGTTGTTTTCCACCATCGGGGTCAATTACTATTAATCTTTTGTGGCTAAGTGCAACATGCTCTTTAATGTAAAAACCATCTTCATCTGGACCTCGTTTAGAAAGAGTATTATTCATATTTATTAATATGTTTTTTTGACTTGACACATCTCTTTTGAAATTTACAAAGCCAGCAATTCCACACATCATAAAGAACCTCCTAAAATTTTAAAATATCACTGTTCTATTATATGAAGAGAAAATACTGATTATGAAACGAAAATGAAATAAAAATGTTATACAAATGTTATACAAATGTAATAAAACCTAGAAAACATTGTGGCAGTGTATATGAATACAATATATACTAGACTATGTTAATTGACTTCAGAATTAAAGTGTGATAATTTATGCTTGAAGTAAAACTATACAAATGAGAGGAGATATACTTATGAAAAATAACTTAAGACAAAACAAAGGTATTACACTTATTGCGCTTGTTATAACTATTATTGTACTTCTTATTTTAGCAGGAATTGCAATAGCAAGTTTAACTGGGGAAAATGGATTACTTGAGCGTGCAGTAACTGCAAAGAATGAAACAGGAAGAGCAAGTGTCATTGAACAAGCAAGAACTGATATATTAGGTTATCAAGCAGATAATAGAGGTGGATATTTAGAAAAAACACAATTAAAAGCTGTTTTAGACATTTATTTTAAAGATGTACCAACAGAACTACCAAATGGAGAAGAATTGTCAAATTTAGAATTAATAACATTAGATAAATATGGAACACATAAAATAAAAGTGTCTGAAATATATAATGGAAGTGTATCAGGAGGAACAACTTTAAAGATTGGAGATGCAATAACAAATTATACATCTAACACAGCATTACCTTCTGGAGTAAATTGGATATATTTCGGAACAGATGGAATAAATCAATATTTAACAACATCACAACCAATAAGTGATGCATGTACAATAAATAGAACAGCAGAGGGATGGATAAAACTTGAAGATACATTAAATGCTGCATGTTCTTTATATATTGGAGATGGTGCAACAAAGGCTAGAAGTATTACTCTAGCAGATATAAGTAGGGTAACAGGATTTTCAAAAGTAGAATCTAGTGCATATACAACGTATTACTTTAAGAGCGGAGAAAATGATTCTGAACATAATCAATATAATTTATGTTATCCAAGTAAAACATCAGCGGAATATTGGAAAAGTCCAACATCTTCTCCAGAATCTTTTGTCACACCTGATTATGAATATAGGGATGCTTCAGATTGGCATGGGCCTCGCGTTACCTGTACAATTTTAGGCGTTGAACATACAAATGATGAAATTACTGATAATATAAATTTAGAAAGTTTAAAATATGTTGTTGGTGATTCTAGTGAATTTCATTATGCTGTTGCAACACCAACCTTGTGGGTTTACAACAATAGAGCATGGTTTTCTTTAGCTTTTGTCGGGTATGGGGGTATTTATTCATCAGACGAATCATTGGTGTCTGGTGATTCAGATGCTGTTCATGATTGGACTTGGAATGGTGGTTCAGCATCTATCACGAGGAATGTTCGCCCAATTATTGAATTGCCATCCAGCTTTGAACTAGAAAAAGAATAATTGAAAAAAGAGAGAATAGCCTTGTGGATAAAACCTTGAATGACATTTCTTGCACTAAATAATGCTTTTGGATGCTTTTGGGGGCACGTCCCCAAAAGGCACGTGAAAAGGTAGAAAATGTAATTTAACTATTGCATTTTCTACCATTTTTTATACGAAACAATATTGACATGTATTAAAACTATATGATATGCTGTACTCGAACATAAGTTTATATGTTGTACAACTTAGGACAGACATAATATTTAAATCACAAGAGTTATTATCTTTAAGTTAGCTCTAATGTTATCGTAAAGAATATTAAAAGTGTTAAAGGAGGGATGCTACCTTTTATTTGTTGTACCCACGAAAAATAAAGAAACAAAAGATGGAAAAATATAGAATATTTAAAAGGAGTGTTTTTATGAACGATTTAGAAATAAAAGAGTACAAAAAATTTGAGGAGATTAAAAGAACAAGAGATGATGGAACAGAATTCTGGTATGCAAGAGAATTAAGTGAGGTATTACAGTATAAGAAATGGGAAAATTTTATGAAGGTAATTGAAAGAGCAAAGTCTGCTTGCTTAAATAGTAATCAAGTTATTACTGACCATTTTCCTGACGTCAGGAAAATGGTTGAAATAGGTAGTAATACTATAAGAGAACTTATGGATTATGAGCTTTCTAGATATGCATGTTACTTAATAGTACAAAATGGAGATCCAAGAAAGAAAATAATTGCTTTAGGACAAACATATTTTGCAATTCAAACGAGAAAGCAAGAATTAAGTGAAAAAGAATATAACATGTTAACAGAAGATGAAAAGAGATTTTATAATAGAGAATTAACAAGAAAAGGAAATTACTCATTAAATCAAACTGCTAAAAATTCAGGAGTAAAGAACTTTGACAAGTTTCATAATGCAGGTTATAAAGGACTTTATAACGGAGAAACTGCAGATGATATCGCTAAAAGAAAAGGATTAAGATATAGAGAAGACATTTTAGACAATATGGGAAGTGATGAATTAATTGCAAATCTTTTTAGAATATCGCAGACAGAACAAAAATTAAGAAAAGATAATATACAAACAGAAAATGAAGCAAATAACACGCATTATGAAGTTGGGAAAAAGATTCGTAAAACAATAAAAGAACTTGGAGGAACAATGCCAGAGGATATGCCAACACCTAAAAAAAGTTTAAAACAACTTGAAAAAGAAAATAAAAAGAGTCTGTAACTGCAAAAACTTCAAAAAAATGCCTCAAAATAGTTGTAAAAATCAATAAATTTGGTATAATAAGAACGTAAAATAAAAACAGTACATAGGAGGAGAAAAACAAATGTTAAAAAAAGTAGCAATATTAGCAAATGGAGGAGATGTTGCAGGATTTAATGCAGTAATCCGTGGAATAAAGAAAACATGTGAAATGCAAGGAATAGAATGCTATGGATTTATAGAAGGATATAAAGGATTATTAGAAAACAATATAGTTCGTTTAGATAATCAAGAAATATCATCTGGAATATTATCTAAAGGAGGTTCTATAATAGGTTCATCAACAAATTATAATGTATTTAATTTTAAAGTAGAAGAAAATGGAGAAGTAAAATATAAAGACCTATCAGAGCAATGTATAGAAAACATAAAGAAAAATGAATTTGACTGTGTATTTACATTAGGTGGAGACGGAACCCAAAAATCAGCAAGAGACTTTTATAAAAGAGGCGTAAATATTATAGGAGTTCCAAAAACAATAGACAATGATGTAGCATGTACAGATATTACATTTGGATATAATACAGCTGTTTCTGTTGCAATGGAAGCACTAGACAGACTTCACACAACAGGAGAAACTCATCACAGAATAATGGTATTAGAAGTTATGGGCAGATATGCTGGATGGATTGCTTTAGAGTCAGCAATAGCTGGAGGAGCAGACATTGCCTTAATTCCAGAAATACCATACGACATAAACAAAGCGGCAGAAAAAATAAAACAAAGAAAAGAAGCTGGAAAGCCATTTAGTGTTGTTGTAGTTGCAGAAGGTGCAGCTCCAAAGGGAGGAACATTTGCAATAAAAGAAACAAGAGACAATGGTGCAGGAGTAGACAATACTAAACTTGGTGGAGTAGGAGAAATAGTTGCAAAAGAATTACAAGAACTAACAGGTCTTGAAGCTAGAAACACAACTTTAGGATATATGCAAAGAGGTGGAACTCCTACAGCATATGATAGAGTTCTTTCTACAAAATATGGAGCAAAAGCAATGCAACTTGCTTTAGAGGGACAATTTGGAGTTTTAACAGTAATAAAAAATGGAAAACTAGATTCAGTTCCTCTTGAAAAGGTTGTAGGAAGAAATAAAGAAATTGGTGCAGCATCTGGTAATACAGAAAAAAGTAATTTAAGAAAAGTAACAATGGATGATGATTTGGTAAAAACTGCTAGAAGTATAGGAATATGTCTAGGAGATTAAAGTCAACCAAAACGAACCCGTCCCCGTTGGTTGAAAGAAAGAGAGAAAAAATATGTTAAACAAGAAAAAGGTAGCAGCTGCTATAGCAATATTTGTAATAATTCTAGTTTTAATAATATCAGCTATTTTTGCAGGGCTAAACAAAGGTACAAAAGTTGCTAAACTATCTAAAAAAATAGAGAAAAGTCATGAGTATAAGCTGGAAATGAAGGATGAAAGTAATTATGAAATTGTAATATCAGAAAAAAATAATCAAACAGCTATAGATATGAATAATAATGGAGAAAGAGTAACTACAGTTATAAAAGATGGTGTAGAGTACTTAATACTACATGAACAAAGAGAATATTATGCTTATAATAGCGAAACAGAACAGGCTATAGTAACAGATACACTAAAAGATTTAGGAAAAGCAGATAGTACTGGAAAAGAAAAAATCAATGGAAAAACATACAAGTATGAAGAATACCATGGATTCGAAGGATTCATGACATCTACTGGATTAGAAACAGATGAAGAACATGTGTCAACAAGATTCTACTTTAAAGGTAATAATTTAGTTTATATAAAAACTATGGTAGAAGGTCAAGAAGATGAACTTTTAGAAATAAAAATTACATATTCAGTACCAGATGAATTATTTGAAATACCATCAGACTATACTGAAGCAAGCTATGAAAATCAAAACGATATAAGACCAACTGAATAAGAACATGGAGGAGTTGATATAATGCCTAAAGAAATCAAACATGAATTAGAAGGAAAATATAATCCAAAAGATTTTGAAGAAAAACTATATGAGGAATGGGAAGAAAAAGGTTATTTTAAACCAAGTATGGATACTAGTAAAGAAAGCTATTGTATTATGATGCCACCTCCAAATGTAACAGGTAAATTACATATGGGACATGCATTAGATGCATCTATTCAAGACTTTTTAATTAGATATAAAAGAATGAAAGGCTTTAATACGTTATGGCTTCCAGGTACTGACCATGCAGCAATTTCTACAGAAATGAAGGTCGTAGAGAGCCTTCGAAATCAAGGAATAAAAAAATCTGATTTAACACGTGAAGAGTTTTTAGAAAAGGCATGGGATTGGACACATGAATATGGTGGAACAATACAAAAACAACAACGAAAATTAGGATGCTCTTGTGATTGGTCAAGAAGTAGATTTACCCTTGATGAAGGTTTATCAAAAGCTGTTGAAACTGTATTTTTAAAGCTATATGAAAAAGGATACATATATAAGGGTAAAAGAATGATAAACTGGTGCCCAAATTGCAAAACATCTATTTCTGATGCTGAGGTTGAGTACAAAGAAGAACAATCACATTTATGGTACATAAAATATCCTATTAAAGGAAGAGAAGGCGAATACCTTACAGTTGCAACAACAAGGCCAGAAACAATGCTTGGAGATACTGGCGTTGCAGTAAACCCTAAAGATAACAGATTTAGATATTTAATAGGTGAAAAATGTATACTTCCTTTAATGAATAAAGAAATACCAATTGTAGCGGATCCATTTGTAGACATGGAATTTGGTACAGGTTGTGTAAAACTTACTCCTTGTCATGATATGAATGACTACCAAGCAGGTAAGAAAAATAACTTAGAATTTGTTGAAGTATTTGATAGTAATTCTATAATGCATGACTTAATTCCGGAAGTTGCTGGAATGAAATCTATAGATGCTCGTGAAGTTATAGTAAATATGTTAAAAGAACAAGGATACTTATTAAAAATTGAGGACTATACTCACAATGTTGCTAAATGTGAAAGATGCAAAACAACAATAGAACCTACAATTTCTGACCAATGGTTTGTAAGAATGGATGAACTTGCAAAGCCAGCAATAGAAGCTGTAAGAAGTAATAAAGTTAGATTTATACCATCAAAATATGATAAAACATATTTTAATTGGATGGAAAATCTACAAGACTGGTGTATATCAAGACAACTATATTGGGGACACAGAATACCTGCATATTATTGTGATAACTGTGGTGAAATTCATGTTGCAAGTAAAATGCCAGAAAAATGTAACAAATGTGGACACACAAAGTTAACACAAGATCCAGACACATTAGACACATGGTTTAGTTCTGCATTATGGCCATTCTCTACACTTGGTTGGCCAAATCAAACAGAAGACTTAAAAACATTTTACCCAACAAATACATTAGTTACAGGATACGAAATAATATCTCTATGGGTATCTAGAATGATTTTTTCTGGGTTGGAATATGTAGGAGATATACCATTTAAAGATGTTATAATTCATGGAATGGTAAGAGACGACCAAGGAAGAAAAATGAGCAAAACATTAGGAAATGGAGTTGACCCACTAGATGTAATAGAGCAATATGGCTGTGATGCTTTAAGATTTTCTCTTGTTTTAGGAATAACATTTGGAAATGATATAAGATATATTCCAGCAAAAGTAGAGCAAGGAGCAAACTTTGCAAATAAAATATGGAATGCTTCTAAATTTGTTTTAAGTAATTTAGAAGACTACGATGAAAACTACAATATAGAAAAACTATGTTTAGAAGATAAGTGGATTTTATCAAAAGTAAATAAGCTAGCAAAAGAAATGAGCACAAACATAGACAACTTTGATTTAGGTGTTGCAACACAAAAAATATATGACTTTATTTGGAATGAATTTTGTGACTGGTATATTGAAATTGTTAAAACTAGATTATATGATAAAAATTGTAAAACTAGAAAAGAAGCACAATTTACATTGAATACTGTACTACAAAATAGTTTAAAAATGTTACATCCAATTATGCCATTTATAACAGATACAATATATACAAAATTATATAATAATGACGAAAGTATAATGATATCTAAATTTCCAGAATATACTGAAGAACTAAACTTTGATAAAGAAGAAGCAGAACTTGAAAAACTAAAGGAAATAATAGTTGGAATACGTAATGTACGAAATAATATGAATGTACATCCATCTAAAAAATCAGATTTAATATTTGTTACAACTGATTATGAGTCTGTAATTAATGAGTCAGAAGATTTTATAAAAAAACTTGGCTTTGCAGAAAATTTAAAAATACAAGCAAATAAAGATGGTATTCCACAAAATGCAATAAGTGTTTTAGCAGATGGAATTGAACTATATATTCCTTTTGAGGATTTAGTTGATATAGAGGAAGAAAAACAAAGATTAAATTTAGAAAAAGAAAAACTAGTAGCGGAAGTAGAAAGAGCAACAAAAATGCTATCAAATCCTGGATTTGTAAATAAAGCACCAGAGGTTAAAGTTAATGAAGAAAAAGCTAAACTTGCAAAATATAAAGAAATGTTGGCTACAGTAGAAGAAAGGTTAGCGAATATGTAATACAAAAGAATAGGGGGAAATAAACATGTCAAATAATAAGGGGTTTACTTTACTTGCACTTGTTATTACTATTATAATTATGCTTATTTTAGCTGCTATAAGTGTTACAGCTCTTACTGGAGATAATGGTTTATTACAAAACGCTGGAAGAGCAAAGGAAAATGCAGAAATTCAAAATGAAAAAGATATTATAGATAAAGCAGTATATCAAGCTATGAATAATAATAGATATGGTGAGCTTGATGCAACAGAGCTAAAAACAGAGTTAGAGACAAATTTTGGAGAAAGTATAGAATCAGTATCAATAAAAAGCAATAATAATTTACAAGTGACATTTAAAAGTGGCAGTAAATATGACGTAGATACAGATGGTAATGTAACTAAAAAAGAACCAACTGTAATAAAAGTAGGAGATACAGATTTAAGTACAGTAACTGATATTAGCACAATGTATGGACAAACAACAAACTATAAATCAACAAGCCACCCAAACATAGATTGGCAACTTTTTTATGCGGATAGCAGCAATTACTATTTAATAGCAAGCGATTATGTGCCAAATGCAGAACTTCCTTGTAATGGAAGCACTGTAAATGGGGTAACATATACAGAAACAGACTTGGTAAAATCAACAAGTACAGAAGCACAATATGCAACATATTGTGCTAAATTCGCAAGTAGTATTTCATATAATGATGGAGTATTAACAGCTGGAACAATATACAAAAATGGGGCAGCGTCTACAGCAATAACAAGTAATTCGTTAACTAACACATATTTAAAATGGGCGACAATTGACTCAAATAAAACAAGTACAAATAATAATATATGTTCAGTAGCATATATGATGGATACGAATAAGTGGTCTAGTTTTGCAGATGGAGTGAGTGAAGCATATGCTATAGGTGGACCAACAATAGAAATGCTATCATTATCATGGAATGCAGTATCAGGACATACACAAATGACAGATTATACAACACTATCAACTAGCAATTCGAATACAACAGGATATATTGTGCAAAGTCCAGAAATAGCTGGTAACTTTTTTGGAACATCAACAAATATGTGGGTTATAAAAGGACAAACAAAAGCAAATGGATACTGGCTGGCTTCTCCGTCGTCTAACGATACTAGACATGTGAAGATTATGGTCCATAGTGGTTATGTTAACAGCAGCCTTGTGCGTGGCTCCGACATTGGGTTTCGCCCTCTAGTTTCGATTCCAAAGTCTTGATTTAAAATTAACAACTTTTTTGTGATTCGTTATAAAGTTTATTGATAAACAATATAGCCTAACAAATCAGCAATATAAATGCAATTTTGTTAGGCTTTTATATATATTCAAAACTTTTGGTACGCGTCCCCAAAAGTTTCAAAAGTTTCGGTTAAAATAATTGACATTAAAATTGTTGTGTGGTATAACAACAATATAGACAAATGAAATTGGAGGGGTAAACATATGAAAAAAATTGACAAAAAATTAATAATTATTATAGGAGTATGTATTGCAATAGTAATTGCAATTGCATTTGCACTATTTAAAGTAATAGGAAGTGGAGTAAAAGCAAATCAAAATAAAGAACCAAGCTTATTACTATATACACATCAAGTAATAGATATAGAAAATTTAGATACAAGTTTATATGTTTCGTCTATGAGCAAAATAAAAGATTTTAAAATTGCTTCAAAGTACAAAGTAGGTAAAGAAGCATATACTTTTGACGCTAATGTTGATATGTATTTGGATGGTAAAATGGCTAAACCAATATATATTAGAGAAAAAAATACAAATCTAAATGTAGTACAATTAAAATATCAACTAACACATAATGAAGAAACTCCAGAAGTGATGCAAGTAGAAGAAATGATGAGAGATTTTCAAATGGAGTGTAAATCTAATATGGGCTTAATGGATTTAGAGAAAGAACCAAATGAAGTAAGCATAAGCGAAGAAAAGAGTTCATATTCAGAAAGCATCTATGAAAATAAGGAATTGTATAGTGCAAGATATGTCGTAGAAGATGAACATTTTACAGATGAAGAGTACAAAGAAATGGGTATGGATAAAAGTGAATTTACTAAAACATATGATATAAACTTCTATATGGATGGACAAGACACATTAGTTTGTGAATTTGTAAGAATATTATAAATTATGAGATAGAATAATCAGGAGAGTGTAAAGATGAGTAATGAACTTACTATAAAAAAATGTTTTAAATGTGGTGCCGTAATAAAAGTTTTAGATGATTGTAATTGTGCATGTGGGTTTCAATGTTGCGGAGAAGAAATGAAAACATTAGTACCAAATTCGGTAGATGCAGCTGTAGAAAAACATGTACCAACATATGAAATAAAAGATGGAAAAATATTAGTAAAAGTAAATCATGTGATGGAAGAAGATCATTACATAGAATGGATTAGTATAGTTTTTGATAAAAAAGAAGTAACAACATATTTTAAACCTGGAGATGAACCAGTAGCACATTGTAAATATGTGCCAGGCTCAACAATTTACGCATATTGCAACACTCATGGACTATGGAAAAAAGATGTAGAATAAATAAAGAAGATGACTTAGGTAATAATTACCTAGAGTCATCTTTTTCTTTAAAACTTTCATCTATAATAAATGGCGGTCTGTTTCTTGTAGCATCGAACATTCTCCATATATATTCACCCAAAATTCCTAAAGAGAATATAACTATTCCAAATCCAAAAAGCATCAAAATTATTAAAGATGTATATCCTTCAACATCAATTGAACCAATAATTTTTCTATATAATACTATACATAAACTTATAAAAGATGTAAGTGCAAATAGCAACCCAATAGCAGAAATCATCCTAATTGGTAGATATGAAAAACCAAGTAATGAATCAATTGTAAGTTTTATTTTTTTCGAAAAAGTCCATCTTGATTTTCCTTTTTCTCTTTTTAAACGAGTATATGGAACAGTATCAGTTTTAAATCCACTCCATAATATTTGGCTCATTAAAGATGTGTTTTTTTCTTGCATTTGTACTAAAACATCAATTACATTTCTATCAATAAGAAAACTATCAAAACCACCTTTAGGCATATTTGGCAAAGCAAATTTTCTCATCATCCATGCATATAAAGAAGAAAGAGTTCGCTGTAATAATGGTTCATCTCTGTCAGCCCTTGTAGCTAATACTACACTGTTTCCCTCATTGTATTTTTTTATCATGTCAATAATTAATTCTGAAGGTTCTTGTAAATCTGCAGCCTTGCGGACTGCAAAATCACCTGTAGATTTTGACAAACCTGCTAAGATTGCAGCATGTTCTCCAAAGTTTCGAGAAAGCTTTACTAATATAATCTTATTATCTAATTTTGATAGATTTTTCATAATTTCATATGACTTATCTTTTGAGCCATCATCTACCATTATTATCTCATAATCTAAATCATATTTTGGAAGTTCATCAATTACTTTTTCCTTTAAATTAGTGTATAAATCTAAAAGACTATCCTCATTAAAATAAACAGGTATAATTATTGATATTTTTTTCATAATAATGCTCCTTATTTAAATACTAGAATTATTATAGCATAAAACGACAAAAATAGCACTAAAATATTAGAAATATACAAAATTGACTTTTTATAATAGAAGTAGTAAAATGTGACTTGAAGAAGGGTGAATTTAATTGAAAAAAATAGATGAAAAAAAAGTAAAAATATTATTTATAATAACTATTACAATTTTTGCACTAATACTTGCTATTATTCAGCCCATAGATATTGCACCAGATGAAAAAATGAAAATGTACATTTGTAAATATATTGCTGAAAATAACAATTTGCCAAGTGGAACAGATGAAGCTGTTAGAGACCCAGCATGGGGAATTTCATATGGATTTACACCTATATTGTCATATATTTGTGGCGGCTTATTTATGAGAATAGGTGGAATTTTTTCACAAGATATACATTTTCAATATGTTTTAGCTAGATTGCCAAGTGTTATCTTTTATTGCATAATGTCAATATTTGTTTTAAAAATAGCTGAAAAACTGTTTAAAAATACATATTATAAATGGCTTTTTATATTATTTGCAACAATTATACCTCAAGTAGTATTTATAGGTTCATATATAAATAATGATTCTCTTGCTTTAATGTCTATTGCAATTATTATTTATTCTTGGCTAAGAGGATTAGAGTCGAATTGGAATTATAAAATATGTATAATGCTTGCATGTGGACTAGGACTTTGTGCTTTATCTTATTACAATGCGTATGGATACATATTAACAAGCATGTTACTGTTTATAGCATATTTTGTGGCTAAGAAAAATTACAAAGAATTATTTAAAAAGGGAATAGTTATTTTCTGTATTAGTCTTGCTATTTGCGGATGGTGGTTTGTTAGGAGCTATATTTTATATGATGGAGATTTTCTAGGACTTAATATTACAGATGAATATGGAGAAAAATACGCAGTTGATAGATTAAAACCTTCTAAAAGGATAACACCTTCTAGTACAAATGCAAGTTTACCATATATGCTTATTAAACAAGACTGGATTAAAGATTCGTTTAAAAGTTTTATTGGTGTATTTGGACATATGGATGTTTTGCTACCTTCATATTGCTATTTTATATATTTGTTATTATTTTTGGCTGGATGTACTGGTTATATAATAGATTATTACAAACTAAAGCATTTTAAGAATCAAACTAAAGAGAAAAATTTATTAGAAATAATTTTCATACTAAATATTATAATACCTGTGATACTTAGCTTATATTATTCATATTATAGTGATTTTCAAGCACAAGGAAGATATTTAATGCCTATGTTAATTCCAATTATGTATTTCATAACATATGGAATACATAATATACTTGAAAATAAGCTTAAGATTAAAAATAAATATAAAAATATAATAAAACTGTCTATATATTTATTAATAATACTTGTTACAATAAATACATTAATTACGTTTATAAAAGTATACATTTAAAAAAAGAGGGGAATAAAATGATAGAATTTAATGTACCACCAATTGTAGGAACAGAAGAAAAGTTTTTAAAAGAATCAATATTAAGCCATCAGATTTGTGGTGATGGAATTTTTACAAAAAAATGTAGTGAATGGATGAAAGAAAGATTTTTAGCAAAAGAGGTATTGCTAACCACATCATGTACTTCAGCATTAGAAATGGCTGCATTACTAATAGACATTAAACCAGGTGATGAGGTTATTATGCCTTCTTTTACATTTGTTTCTACAGCTAATGCTTTTGTATTAAGAGGAGCAAAAGTTGTATTTGTAGATATAAGACCAGATACTATGAATATTGACGAAAATTTAATAGAAGATGCTATTACTCAAAAAACAAAAGCAATTGTTCCTGTACATTATGCAGGGGTTAGTTGTGAGATGGACACAATTATGAAATTTGCAAAAAAGCACAATTTAAAAGTAGTTGAAGATGCAGCACAAGGGGTTATGGCAAAATATAAGGACAAATACTTAGGAACAATTGGAGATATTGGCTGCTATAGCTTTCACGAAACTAAAAATTATAGTATGGGTGAAGGTGGAGCAATTGTATTTAAAAATGATGAGTATATAGATAATGCAGAAATTATAAGAGAAAAGGGAACAAATAGAAGTAAATTTTATAAAGGACAGATTGATAAATACACATGGGTTAATTACGGGTCATCATATCTACCTAGTGATATTAATGCAGCATATTTGTGGGCACAATTACAAGTTGCTGACAAAATTAATGAGGACAGACTATCTACATGGAATTTCTATAATGAGAATTTAAAAGAATTAGAAGATCAAGGTTTTATTAAAAGACCATTTATTCCTTCAGAATGCAAACATAATGCGCATATGTATTATATAAAAGCAAAGGACTTAGAAGAAAGAACTCAACTTATAAAGTATTTAAAACAAAATGATATAGAAGCAGTATTTCATTATGTACCATTACATAGTGCACCTGCAGGAAAAACCTTTGGTAGATTTAATGGTGAAGATAAATATACAACAAAAGAAAGTAATAGATTATTAAGGCTTCCAATGTATTATGGATTAACGCAAGATAAAAAAGAAAAAATAGTTAAAACAATAAAAAGCTTTTATAAAAATTAAATCAAAAGGGGAATTTATAAAATGAAAAAACTTGCAATAATTGGTGCAAACGATTTTCAAAATCCGTTAATATTAAAAGCAAAAGAACTTGGATATGAAACACATGTATTTGCATGGCAAGATGGAAGTATAGGTGAAAAAACAGCTGATTACTTTTATCCTATAAGTATAGTTGAAAAAGATAAAATTTTAGAAAAATGTAAGGAAATTGGAATAGATGGTATAACAACAATTGCGTCTGACCTTGCAACTGTTACAGTAAATTATGTTGCAAAAGAAATGGGACTTCCAGGAAATTCTATTGAATGCAATATAAAGTCAACTAATAAATATGAGATGAGAAAAGCTTTTAAAGAAAATGAAGTTCCTACTTTAAGATTTGAGAGAGTAACTGATTCTAGCCAGCTTAATTTGCTATCAAACATGAAATATCCTTTAATTGTTAAGCCAACAGATAGATCAGGAAGTAGAGCTATAACTAAAATTACAAATAAGAGTCAACTAAAAGACGCTATAAATAAAGCAATTGAAAATTCTTTTGAAAAAGCTGCTATTGTTGAAGAATTTATTGAAGGACAAGAATATAGTGCAGAAGGCATAACCTTTAATGGTGAACACAGATTCTTAACAATTACACAAAAAGCAACTACAGGTGCTCCAAATTTCATAGAAATAGGGCATTACGAACCAGCAGAAATATCAGAAGAAATGAAACAAAAGGTATATAATGAACTAAAAAAAGCCTTAACAGCCTTAGAAATTACTAATAGTGCAACTCATTCTGAATTTAAAATTGATGCAAAAGGAAATATTAGAATTATTGAAATAGGCGCAAGAATGGGAGGAGATTGCATTGGCTCAGATTTAGTAGAATTATCTACAGGGTATGATTATTTAAAAATGGTAATAGATGTTGCAATGGGAAATAAACCTATATTTAAAATAACCCATATACCTAAGATATCAGCGATTAAATTTATACTAAATCAAGAAGACTTAGATAATTTTAATAAGATAAAAAAAGAAAGACCAGAAATTATATATAGACAAAGTAATATTGAAGAAGTTGGTAGTAGAAAAGTAGTAGATAGCTCTACTAGGTTCGGATTTTACATTATGTCATTAAACAATATGGATGATATAAAATGGCTTTTTTATGATAACAAAGAAGAAAAAAACAACAATACATCATTAACAAAGAAGAAAAAAACAACAATTAAAAATATAATATTTTTGCAACTTATAATTTTTATTTATACTTTAGCATCTGTTGTGGCAAAATATGCTTCTGGTGAAGACTTTTTAAGTTTTAATTTTATTTTACTATATGGAATAGAAATTGCAATTTTAGGAATATATGCAATCTTTTGGCAACAAATAATAAAAAAATTTGAGATTTCTGTTGCATATGCCAATAGAGCAATATCTCTTTTATGGTCTTTGCTTTGGGCAGCGCTGTTGTTTAGCGAAAAAATAACAATAAAAAATATAATAGGAGTAATAATTGTAATAATAGGTACAATTTTAATTAATTATGATGAATAAATATATTTTAATACTTTTAAGTTCAGTTTTTATAGCATCATGCTCACAGATTATTTTAAAAATAAGTAGTACAAAAGAGTATGGTTCTAAAATAAAAGAATATTTGAATTGGAGAGTTATTTTAGGATATACTATGCTTGTAATATCTACAATATTAACAATTCTTGCGTTTAAGGGACTAGACTATAAAAATGGACCAATAATAGAATCTTTAGGATATGTATTTGTTATTATTCTAAGCAGATTGATTTTAAAAGAAAAAATTACAATAAAAAAGATTATTGGAAATACTTTAATTTTATTTGGAATTATGATATTCTATATATAATTTAAAGAAAGGGAGTTTTAAAAGATGAAAGAAAAAGTAAAAGTATATTTTACAAAGGAAATAACTCCAGAAAGTTTAGTCAAAATATATGAAGCAGTTGGAAAAAGTTTGCCAGGAAATGTGGGAATAAAAATTTCTACAGGTGAACCTGGTGGACATAATTACCTAAAACCTGAGTTAATAAAAGACATAGTGAGTAAGTTAAATGGAACTATAGTTGAAAACTGTACAGCTTATGGAGGAAAAAGACAAAGACTAGAGGACCACTTAAAATGCGTAGAAGATCATGGCTTTACTAAAATAGCTAAGGTTGATATATTAGATAGTGAAGGTGAGTTTTCAATACCAACTAAAACTGGAAGTATACATTTAAGAGAAGATATTGTTGGTTCCCACTTAGAAAATTATGATTCAATTTTAATGCTTTCACATTTTAAAGGACATATGATGGGTGGCTTTGGAGGAGCTCTTAAAAATATGTCTATTGGCGTTGCTTCTACTAAAGGAAAGCTAAATATTCACTCTGCAGGAGCTGAAAATCAAGAACAAGAATATGTTTGGTCACATTTACCTGCGCAAGATGATTTTTTAGAATCTATGGCGGAAGCATGTAGTGCTGTAATGGACTATTATGATAATAAGGGCGGAATTGTATATATTAATGTTATAAATAATCTTTCAGTAGATTGCGACTGTGATTCTAATCCAGAAGAACCATGTATGAAAGATATTGGGATTGTTGCATCTTTGGATCCTGTTGCAATAGATAGAGCATCGTTAGATTTAATTTATAAATCAAATGATCCAGGTAGAGAACACTTTTTAGAGAGAGTTGAGACAAGACATGGTGCGCATACAATAGAACATGCAGTTACTTTAGGTTTAGGAACAACTTTTTATGAAATGGTAAGTATTGATAAATAATACGGGAGTATTGCATAATGAAAAAAAAACACATTAACATTTTAAATGAAATAAGGAAATATACCTTTATAATCAGTTTAACTACTGGATTAATAAAGGTTTTTCTTGCTGTTATTTCAAAATCAATAATACTATTGATATCATCATTTTATAATTTTAGCATTAGTGCAACCAAGCATAGAGCAGTTTCAGAACATGATAATCCATATAAAAAGTATATGGAAATTGGAGTTTTAATTATGACATCAAGTTTTGCATATACTTTATATTCTATATATGTAATAATAACCAAAAGACAGTTACAATTTAATATGTATTTAGCAATTTTAATTGCTGCTATTGCTTTTACAGACTTAATTGTATCAAGTATTGGTTTAATACAAGCTAAGAAGAATGATGACATAGAAACAGAAATGATAAAATTTGCTAATTTATCATCTGCGTTTATAGGCATAGCGCTTACTCAAACAGCTATACTATCATTTACATTGAATATCGATGTATCTGCGTACAACGGTATAGTGGGGATACTTTTTGGAGGATTAACCAGTGTGATAGGTATCTACATGATAATTAGGGGATTAAAAATGGACAAAAAGGAGGAAAAGAAAAATGTCAATTTATGATTTTTCTGTAAAAGACAGAAAGGAAAACGAGATTTCTATTTCAGAATTTAAGGGAAAGGTAATGTTAATTGTTAATACAGCTACAGGATGTGGATTTACTCCACAATATGAGGGACTAGAAAAATTATACAAAGAATACCATGATAAAGGGTTAGAAATATTAGACTTCCCTTGTAATCAATTTGGAAATCAGGCACCAGGAAGTAATGATGAAATTCATGAGTTTTGCACCCTTAAATATAATACTACATTTGACCAATTTGCTAAAATAGATGTAAATGGAGAAAATGAATCTCCTTTATTTACTTATCTTAAAGAATCTGCTCCAGCAGAAGAGGTTTCTGGATTTAAAAATAAAATGACTATGAAAGCAATAGAAAAGATTAGTTCTACTGCAAAGAAAGAAAATGATGTAAAGTGGAATTTTACGAAATTTTTAGTAGATAGACAAGGAAATGTAGTTGGAAGATATTCTCCAACAGATGAGCCAGAAAAAATAGAAAAGTCAATTAAGGAATTATTATAAGAGGAATATAATGAAAAAGATTATTTTATCAATTGAAGGAATGACTTGTTCTGCATGTTCAAATAGTTTAGAAAAATACCTAAACAAACAAGACGGAATAAATAATGCTACAGTTAATCTTGTAATGAATAATGCAAGTATAGAATATGACGAAAAAATATTAAAGTTAGCTGATTTAGATAGGTTTGTAAAAGAGGCTGGTTTTAAAAGCTTAGGACAAGATAATTTAGAATTTGAAGAAAAGGAAAATAAAAAGCAAAAATTCAAATTAGTTATAACTGGAGTTTTATCACTTTTAATAATGTTTCTTTCAATGTCACATAGTAATTACTCATTATACTTAATGATCTTAACTAGCATTGTTCTTATATTAGGAAGCCATATTTTAATAAGTGGAATAAAAAATTTATTACACAGATCTCCGAATATGGATACATTAGTAACTTTAGGAGTTGTTGCAAGTTATTGGTATAGCTTATATGGAACATATATGATACTAAAAGGAAATATAAATTATGTTGAAAGTTTATACTATGATTCTGCTTCTATGGTTTTGTTCTTTATACAAATAGGAAAATATATAGAAAATAAGAGTATAAAGAAAACAAAAGAGGCACTAAAATCATTAGTTACAATTACTCCTAAATCTGCAACAATTATAAGACAAGGAGCAGAGTGGAAAGTTACACTTGACGAAATACAAAAAGGTGATATAGTAATTTGTAAACCTGGAGAAAAAATAGCAGTTGATGGAACTATAATTGATGGTACAACACATATAGATGAGTCTTTTATTACAGGAGAAAGCATTCCTGTAAAAAGAGAAGTTGGCTCAAAGGTTATTGCAGGAAGTATAAATTTTGAAGGAGCAATAAAATATAGAGCAGAAAAAATAGGAAAAGAATCAACTGTGTCAGAGATAGTAAAACTTGTTGTAGAAGCTACAAATACTAAAGCACCAATTGCTAAAATTGCAGATAAGGTTAGTAGTTTTTTTGTACCAATTGTTTCAGTTTTAGCAGTTGTTAGTTTTATTGTGTGGTATTTTATTACAAAAGACTTCAACACAGCTATTAATAGATTTGTTTCAGTATTAGTTATAGCGTGTCCTTGTAGTTTGGGACTAGCAACACCACTGGCAATTGTAATAGCATCAGGATTATGTAGTAAAAAAGGTATACTTGTTAAGTCAAGTGAGGCATTGGAATATGCTCATAAAGTAAAAACTGTTGTATTTGATAAAACAGGAACATTAACAACAGGAACCTTAACTATTTCTAAAATTTATAATTACTGTGATGAAACAGAAGAAAATATAATTGCTCAAGTTGCAAGTATAGAAAAAAATAGTGAGCATCCTATAGGAAAAGCAATTGTAAATTATGCAGAGCAATATGATATTGAATTAAAAAAAGTACAAGACTTTAAAGCAATATCTGGCATGGGAGTGTATGCAAAAATAGACGCTAATGAGTACTATATTGGTAACAAAGATTTGATGAATGAAAATTTCGTAGATGTTAATAATATGTCTGATGAAATAGAATTAGTTGAAAAAGGTAATAGCATATTGTATGTTAGCAAAAATAAGAAATTAATTTCATTAATAGGAGTTAAGGATGTTGTTCGCAATAATATAAAAGATGTTATCAAGAATCTAATGAAAAAGAATATAGAAGTTATAATGCTCACAGGAGACAACAAAAAAACAGCGGAATCTATAGCTAAAGAAATTGGAATAGAAAATGTAATTTCTAATGTTAAACCTAATGAGAAAGCTGAAAAAATATCTAGAATAAAACAAAATGGATTAACTATGATGTGTGGCGATGGTATTAATGATAGTATAAGCTTAGTTGCCTCTGACATAGGTGTTTCCATTTCAAATGGTACAGATGTTGCAATAGATTCAGCAGATGTAGTTTTAATCAATGATAATCTAGATAGAATAAATGATTTGATAAATATAAGTAATAAGACAATTAAAAATATAAAACAGAATTTGTTTTGGGCATTTTTTTATAATATATGTATGATACCAATAGCAATGGGATTATTAAGCAAATTTGGAATAATACTAAATCCTATGCTTGCAGCTATTGCAATGACATTAAGTAGTCTGGCTGTTGTATTAAACAGCTTGAGGCTAATAAAAATTTAATAAAGGAGAGAAATAATTATGGATGAAATTCAAGATGAACAATATGTAGAAGAAACAAATAATACTCTTATTAAGGTATTTTTTAGAATGTTTTTGGGACTTTTAGCTACAGGAATATCAGCATACTACACATATAAATCTGGACTATATATAACAATATTATCAGGAGTGTCATATGCAGTTATTGCAATTTTAGAAATTGCAATTGTATTAATTTTTTCATGGATGTTTAGAAAATTATCACCAATTGCAGTAACAGTATTATTTTACTTGTATTCTTTTATAAATGGTGTAACACTAAGTGTTATTTTTGCTGTATTTGATATGGCGACAATATTTTATGCTTTTTTTACCACATCATTATTATTTGCAGGACTTTCTGCTTATGGTTATGTAACTAAAAAGGACATGTCAAGATTTGGTTCGATATTTACAGTTACATTAATAGTGGGACTTATTGTTTCAATTATTAATTTGTTTATAGGAAATAGCGTAATAGATATTGCGTTAGACTGGGTAATGCTTTTTGTATTTTGTGGATTAACAATATACGATATGAACAAAATAAAAAATATGGGGCAAGAAATTGAATATGATTCGGAAAAACTATATGTTTATGGAGCTATGGAACTATACCTAGATTTTATAAATATATTTATTAGACTGTTATCTATAATGGGACGAAGAAGAGATTAAAAAACACCTTGAATAGTCGAAATGATTCAATATTAGTTGATTTTATATATAGAAATGTGCTATAATATTTAAGTGATAAAATTGATAGGAGGAGATGTACATGTCAGGACATAGCAAATGGCATAACATACAAGCAAGAAAAAGTAAAGTAGATGCAGCAAGGGGTAAAGTGTTTACAAAACTAGGAAGAGAATTATTAGTAGCAGTAAAATCAGGAGGACCTGACCCTGATTCAAATGCAAAATTAAAAGATATAATTGCGAAATGTAAAGCAGCTAATATGCCTAATGATACAATAAACAAAGCAATAAAAAAGGCATCTGGAGAAGGCAGCACTGCAAATTACGAAGAAATTACATATGAAGGATACGGACCTAATGGAGTAGCAGTAATTGTAGAAGCAAGTACAGACAATAAAAATAGAACTGCTGCAGATGTTAGGCATGTATTTGATAAAGCAGGAGGAAACTTAGGAACAACAGGATGTGTATCATATATGTTTAATAAAAAAGGTGTTATAGTTATAGAAAAAGCTAGTACAGAAATGGAAGAAGACGATATAATGATGTTAGCACTAGATGCAGGTGCAGAAGATTTTGAAGCAGAGGGTGACATATATGAAATAACAACAGAACCTAGCGATTTTACTCCTGTAAGAGAAAAATTAGAAGAAGCTGGATTAAGCTTTTTAGAAGCAGAAGTTCAAATGGTTCCTACAACTACTGTTGTGTTAGATGAAAAAGGTCAAGAAAAAATGGAAAGATTAATAGATAGACTTGACGAATTAGATGACGTAATGAATGTTTATCATAACTGGGAAGAATAGAATGTAATAAATGTAAATAAAAAAGCATATACTAATTATTAGTATATGCTTTTTTATTTTAGAGTAGGAGGGACAAGTATGGAAGAAATAAATCAAGTTTTGCAGTACTTTCCTATAGAAATATATTTACAAATTACTAAGCTAATAGAAGAGAATAAGGAGATTGCTGATAATATTCAAGAAATTCGTATTCGTACAAATAAGCCGGTTGCCTTAAAAATTGATAATTCTAATCGAATATTAAGACATAAAGTAACACAAGAGGAGACCCTTAGAATTTTTGAAAAAATATGTGAAGGTTCAATTTATTCATATAAGAAGCAAATTTGTGAGGGCTTTATTACTATAAAAGGTGGACATAGGATTGGAATAACAGGTAATGTTGCTATGGAAAATGATAAAGTTATAAATATTAATTACATTTCTAGTTTGAATTTTAGAATAGCTAGACAAAAATTGGAATGTAGCAATGAAATTTTAAAATACATTATAAATATAGAAAATAACAATATTTATAACACTTTAATTGTTTCACCACCAGGTTGTGGTAAAACAACAATTCTTAGAGATATAGTTAGAAAAGTTAGTAATGGAATAAAGGAAATAAATTTTAGAGGGAGAACTGTAGGACTGGTAGATGAGAGAGGAGAAATTGCAGCAATGTATAAAGGAATTCCTCAAAATGATGTGGGAATAAGAACTGACGTAATTGATAATATTTCTAAAGATAAGGGTATGCACATGTTAGTTCGCTCTATGTCACCGGAAATAATTTCTTGTGATGAGATTGGTAGTTATGAAGATATACAAGCCATTAATTATGCTATGTGTTCTGGAGTTAAAGGAATATTTACTGCTCATGGAGGCAACATAGAAGATATAAATCTTAATAATGATTTATCAGAGTTATTAAAAAATAATATGCTTGAAAGAATCATATTTTTAGACACAATAAAAAAAGGCATGACATCAAAGGTTTATGGACTAGATATTAAAAATAAGGAATATAAAATTTTATAAATTAGTTCTAAAGATAGAATACTTGCATATACATATTATATGCAAGTATTTAAGTTTATTTTATTATTTTTAATTTTAGGTGGTTCGTCTTATATAGGGGTATTAATTTCAAAAGTTTATATAAATAGAACAGAAGAACTAAAACAAATAAAAACTGCATTAAATATGTTAGAAACAAAAATTAAATTTACATATGAACCGCTTCCGGAAATTTTTGAGCAAATATCAAATACTCTTTCTAGTAATATAGCAGAAATTTTTAAAAATGCGAATAATCAAATGAAAACAGTATCTGTAAAAGAAGCATGGAAAAGTTCTGTAGACATATCTAAGCTTAATATTAACAAAGAAGATAAAAAAGTTTTAAAAGAATTAGGAAACTTGCTTCGGGCAAACAGATATAGATGGACAGGTTAGTCAAATAGAAGTTACAAAAGCTTTTATAGATATGCAAATTAATAAAGCTGAAGAAGAACGTAGAAAGAATGAAAAACTATATAAAACATTAGGAATTACCATAGGACTTGCACTTGTAATTCTTCTTATTTAAAACTTAATATTGTAAATATAGTTGGAGGTATTATGGATATAAGTTTGTTGTTTAAAATTGCTGCAATAGGTATTCTAGTTGCTGTATTATACCAAGTTTTAGTAAGAGCAGGAAGAGAGGATCAGGCAATGATGACAACTCTTGCTGGTCTTGTTATTGTGCTTACAATGGTAATAAAAGAGATAAGCAATTTGTTTGATACAGTTAGAACAGCTTTCGGATTATAAAGAGGTAACTATGGATGAAATTATAAAAATAATGGGGATACGGCTTAGTTGGATTAATTATAATAATTATAGTTAAACAATACAGGCCAGAATTTGCCGTTTACATATCTTTAGCATGTGGAATATTAATACTACTTTTCATAATGGACAAGCTTATAAATATAATTGAGTTAATGCAGTCTATTTCAGATAAGTCAGGTATTAACAATCAATTTTTAGCTATATTATTAAAAATAACAGGAATTGCATTTTTAACTGAATTTGGGGTTAGTGTATGTAAAGATTCTGGTGAAAGTGCAATTGCAAGTAAAATTGAAATAGGGAGTAAAATTATTATTATATATTTATCTATACCAATAATTTCAAATTTGTTAGAAATTATAACAAAAATTTTACCTTAAAATTAGGGGATGCAGATGAAAGAAAAAGTATTTATGATAATTTTTTTAATAGCTATTTTTATAGGACATAATACATATGCAGTATCTAGTGATATTTTAGAAGAACAAAAAGAAAACTTTGGAATATCAAATTTTGTAAGAGAAGCAGAAAAGTATTCAGGAGAATTTTTTGAAGGTACGAATATTACTGACTTACTAAACTCAGCAATTATAGGAAAGGTAGATAATACTTCAATTTTTAAAAAAATTATTAATCTCTTTGGAAAAGAAACAATTGGATGTATAAAGGTACTAGCAAGTTTATTAATTATAATAATATTACATAGTGTTTTAAAATCTATAAGTGACAATTTAGAAAGCAGTAATGTATCAAAAATTATTTATTATGTACAATATATTTTAATTGTAACGTTAATTACTGCAAATTTTGCTGATACAATACAATTAGTTAAAGATACAGCTGACAAATTAGTTGGATTTATGAATTGTCTAATTCCTTTATTGTTTTCATTAATGCTTTTTACAGGTAGTATTGTAACTAGTAGTATTCTAGAACCAATTATTATATTTATGATAAATCTTTTAGGCAATAGCATTAATATAATCCTAATACCAGCTGTCTTAATAATTACTGTACTTTCTATAATATCTAAAATCTCAGATAATGTACAAATTGACAAATTGTCTAAATTACTTAATTCTAGTGTTATATGGATACTAGGAATTATACTCACAGTGTTTGTTTCAACTATTTCACTAGAGGGATCGCTTAGTAGTAGTGTCGATGGCATAAGCGCAAAAACTGCAAAAGCAGCCGTATCAAACGTAATTCCTGTTGTTGGAAAAATACTTCGGAGACGCGGTTGATACAGTTTTAGGGTGTGGCGTAATATTGAAAAATGCTGTGCGGAATGGTAGGGATACTAATAGTAATTGGTATATGTATTATTCCAACAATAAAACTTCGGTGTAATTACTATTTGTTATAATATAGCAGCGGCTATTATACAGCCTATAGCTGAACCTAAAATTATAAAACTATTAGAAGAAATGGGAAATGTTTTTAAATTGTTACTTGCTATAATTAGTGGTATTTCTGTAATGTTTATTGTAGGAATAACACTTGTTATAAAAATTTCGGATACTGGTATGATGTATAGGTAGGTAGAAAATGATAGATTTTTTTAGTTCTTGGGCCGAGCAGATAATAATTGCTATAGTTGTAGGTTCACTTATTGAGATGATTTTACCAAATAATAAAAATAAAAAATATATAAAAATGATAATTGGAATATATATATTATTTACTATTATATCTCCTATAACGGGAAAAAAAGATTTATTAAGTGCTGACGCTTCTTATATAGAAAATTATGTTGATTCTATTGCTAATGATAAATCATTAAATGAAGAAAAAGTTAACCAAGAATCAATGGATGAAAGGTTGCAAGAGTTATATATAAAAGAATTAGAAAAGAATATAAAAACCAGGACTGAACAGGAAGGATATAATGTAATTTCTTGTGATGTTGATGCCACATTGTATGGCGAAAAAAATCAAGAAATAAAAAAAATCAACTTAACTGTTTCTAAAAAAACAGGTACAGAAAAAATTATAGAAGAATCAAATATAAAAGAGATAAACAAAGTCGAAATAAATATAGGCTTAGAAAAAATTTTAAAAAGCAATAATGATGACCAAATGCAAGTCGATAATAATGAGGTGCAAAGTTTAAAAAATATATTGAGTTCATACTATGAAATTGATGTAAAAAAAATAAATATTGCTATAAAGTAAGATTGGAGGAAAAAATGATTAAAGAGAAAATTGGCGGATTAATAGAAAAAGAAAAAGAGACCAATAATAAGAAAAAAATTGAAAGTTTGGTTGTATTTGTAATTGTTCTTGTTATAACAATTATTGCTATTAATAGCATTTGGAATAATGATAAAGAACCTAGTAACGGAGCTACTAATACTACAAATAAAAAACTTGCTAATTCATCAAATGTAGTAAATTCAAATGAAACATATAATAGTAATAATCTAGAAGAAAGTTTAGAAGCTATTTTATCTAGTATGAATGGAGTAGGAAAGTCTAAGGTGTTTATAAATTATTCGGAAAGTAGTACAGTTGAAGCTATGTATAATGAAACAACCAAAGAAAGCTCTACGGAAGAAACTGATACTTCTGGTGGGGTTAGAACAATTCAACAAACTGATACACAAAAAGATGTTATTTATTCTGAAGAAAGTGGAAATAAAACACCTGTTACACAAAAAGTTACAAATCCTACCATTGAAGGAGCGATAATTACTGCTGAGGGTGCCAATAATTCTGATGTTAAAGCTAATATTATAAGTGCTGTTTCTGCAGCTACAGGATTAGCTCCTCATAAGATTCAAGTGTTTAAAATGAATAATACATATTAAAATAATAAAGGAGGTTTTTTTATGTTAAAGAGTTTAAAAAGGAATCAGGTGGTTATTTATGTCATAGCATTAATGATGGTTGCAGCCGGATATTTAAATTACACCGCAGGAGATAAATCTATCGAAGCCAATGCTGACCCGGAAGTTACATATAATGAAAATATTGCAGATATCGGTGATGCAACTTTAGTAAATAGTAATGAAGTTGACACTGAGAATACAGATGAATATTTTTCTAAGTCAAAGTTAGAAAGAGATAATATGTATTCTCAAATGATTGAGACGTATCAAAACATTGTAAATAGTAGTACAGTTTCTGAAGAACAAAAGGCTATTGCTACTCAAGAAATCACGAAAATTAATAATAATAAAAATGCGATAATGATTTGTGAAAATATTTTAGGTACAAAAGGGCTAGATAAAAATGTGGTTTTTGTAAATGGAGATAGTGTAAGTGTTGTAGTTAAAGTTGATGGAGGTTTAGCAGAAAATCAAGTTGCACAAATACAAAATGTTATTTCAAGAGAAATAAATGTGGAAATTCAAAATATAAATATAACTGAAAAATAAAAGCTGTCTTTGGGGACGGACTAAAAAAGCAGGTCACATTGACCTGCTTTTTTAGTCCGTCCCCAAAGACAGCTCGTTATGCACTTTCATTTTCTTTTTTTGCTACTATTTCTTTTCCGTTATAATATCCACAGTTTGAACAAACTCTATGTGGCATTATTGGTTCGTGGCAACGTGGACAAGTTCCAAGTGTGCCTTCTTCTAATTTCCATGTTGATCTTCTTTTATGTGTTCTTGCTTTTGACCATCTTCTTTTTGGTTGTGCCATGATTATCCCTCCTTGTAATAGATATGAATGTATATCTTATTTATTTTTAACATTTTAATCACTACAAAATTATATAGCTTTTTTGCGCTTTTGTCAACATTTAATAAAGAAAAAATATTGTAATATTTTTGTAACAAAAATGTAATATAATCCGGAAACACTTTTTAAACAAGGAACTCAAAAACCAAGGCAAAAACTTGTTGCAATTGCAACAGTTTTTATGGAATTGGATAGCTATAATCAAATCGAACTTGAGAGGAGGAAATGTACCATGAAAATTATAAAAAGAGATGGGACAATAGTTGATTTTAATGCTGATAAAATAAGAACAGCAATTCAAAAAGCAAATGGTGAGGTAAACGGAAGAGAAAAAATTTCAAAGGAGAAAATTGAAGAAATTATTAAGTATATAAAAGAACTTAATAAGTCAAGAATGTTAGTTGAAGATATCCAAGATATTATTGAAGAAAAACTAATGGAATTTCAAAAATATCAATTAGCAAAGGCTTATATTACATATAGATATACTAGAGCATTAGTTAGAAAAGCTAATACTACAGATCAAACAATTAAAGAATTAATTGAAGGTGAAAGTGAATATTGGAATAGTGAAAACTCTAATAAAAATGCAACTGTAATAACAACACAAAGAGATTATTTAGCTGGTATAACAAGTACAGATATAACAAGAAGATTCTTACTTCCAGAAGACATTGTAAAAGCACATGATGAAGGTATAATTCATTTTCATGATGCAGATTACTTTGCTCAAAATGCATTACATAACTGCGAATTAATTAACTTAGATGATATGCTTCAAAATGGAACTATAATAAATGGAGTAATGATAGAAAAACCACATAGATTTTTAACAGCAGCAACAATTGCAACACAAATAATATTAGCAGTTTCTTCATCAAGTTATGGTGGAGCCACAATATCACTTACACATTTAGCTCCTTTTGCAAGATTGAGTTATGAAAAGTATTATAAAAAATACAAAGAAAGAAAACTTAGCGATGCAGATTGTAAAAGATTTGCTAAGCAAGACATGAAAAAAGAGATAGAAGATGGAGTCCAAACTTTTAATTATCAAGTAAACTCAATGACAAATACAAATGGCCAAGCGCCTTTCTTATCTGTAAACATGTATCTTGGAGAAACAGATGAATATAAAGAAGAACTTGCGATGATTATTGAAGAATTCTTAAAACAAAGAATTCTTGGATTTAAAAATGAAAAAGGTGTATATATTACACCTGCATTCCCAAAACTTCTATATGTACTTGAAGAAGACAATATTCATGAAGATAGTAAGTATTGGTATTTAACAGAACTAGCAGCTAAATGTACAGCAAAGAGAATGGTTCCAGATTATATTTCTGAGAAAATGATGCTAGAATTAAAGAAAAATGAAATGGGAGAAGGAGACTGCTATCCATGTATGGGATGTAGATCATTCTTAACACCTGATAGAACAATGAGCTTAGGAAACATTGCTAAAGCTAAAAATTATGTTGAAGGCAAGGGAAAATACTATGGTAGATTTAACCAAGGCGTTGTTACAATTAATCTTCCAGATGTTGCACTAAGCGCAGATAAAGATATGGATAAATTCTGGGAAATATTAGATGAAAGACTAGAATTATGCCATAAAGCATTAAAAATCAGACATAAGAGATTAAGTAATGTTACAAGTGATGTAGCTCCAATTCTATGGCAACATGGAGCTCTAGCTAGACTTGAAAAAGGTGAATCAATACATGAACTATTACATCATGGATATTCTACAATTTCACTTGGATTTGCAGGACTATATGAATGTGTTAAATACATGACAGGACATAGCCACACAGACAATGGAAAAGGTAAAGAGTTTGGATTAGAAGTTATGCAACGTTTAAATGATGCAGCTAAAAAATGGAAAGCAGAAGAAGATATTGATTATTCAGTATATGGTACTCCAATAGAATCTACAACATATAAATTTGCAAAATGCTTAAGAGAAAGATTTGGCGTTGTAAAAGGTGTTACAGATAGAGATTACATTACAAATTCATATCACGTTCCAGTGTTTGAAGAAATAGATGCGTTTACTAAATTAAAATTAGAAAGTGAATTCCAACAATTGGCACCTGGAGGAGCTATTTCATATATCGAGACTCCAAATCTACAAAACAACTTAGATTCTGTATTACAAGTTATTCAATTTATATATAACAATATTATGTATGCAGAATTGAATACAAAATCAGACTACTGCCAAAAATGTGGATTTGATGGAGAAATCTTAATAGATGAAAACATGGAATGGTATTGCCCAAATTGCGGTAATAGAGATCATAATACATTAAATGTAGCAAGAAGAACATGTGGTTATATTGGAAGCAATTTCTGGAATAAGGGAAGAACACAAGAAATAAAAGAAAGAGTTTTACACTTAGATAATAAAGATTTAGATGAATAAGAGGAATAACTATGAGATACAACAAAATTAGAAAAATGGATATATCAAATGGGCCAGGAGTTAGAGTGTCTATATTTACACAAGGATGCGCATTTAACTGCCCAAACTGCTTTAACCCGGAAACACATGACTTTACTGCTGGAAAAGAATTTACAGATGAAACAATGAATAAAATATTAGATTTATGTGAAAATGAAAACATCGAAGGCCTTTCAATTTTGGGAGGAGAACCAATGCATCCAAAAAATATTGAAGGAACTACAAAATTAGCAAAAGCTTTTAAAGAAAGATTTCCGAATAAAGATTTATGGGCATGGTCTGGATATAAATTTGATGAATATATTAAAGATAAAGACATTTGTAAATATTTAGATGTAGTTGTTGATGGACAATTTGTACAAGCAGAAAAAAATCCTAAACTTAAATGGAAAGGTTCTGGAAATCAAAGAGTAATTGACGTACAAAAATCAATAGAGACTAATAAAATTGTATTAAAATAAAAGTGGTCAATGGTCAAAGGGGACGGAGGATTTTGACAGAAAAACGGTCAAAATCCTCCGTCCCCTTTGACCATTGACCACTTTTTTAAAATTTGCATACTATATAATGGGAGGATGAAGAAAAATTGAATAACACATTATATAGTATTATTGGAATAACCATACCATTTATTGGCACAGTATTTGGAAGTGGATTTGTATTATTATTAAAAAAAAATCTTAATGAAAAGTTACAAAAGCTTATTGTAGGTTTTGCGGCAGGAGTAATGATTGCTGCAAGTATTTGGTCATTGATTTTGCCATCAGCTGAACTTGCTGAAGAACAAGGAATAATAAACTGGATTCCTGCAACTATAGGATTTATACTTGGAATAATATTTTTAATTCTTACTAATTATTTTGCTGATAATGTAGCCGAAAAAAGAAAAGGGAAAAAAATAAATATGCTAATGTTTTCTGTTACACTACATAATATTCCAGAAGGAATGGCTGTAGGTGTTTGCTTTGCAGGATTCTTAGCAGGAAACACAGGAATAGCTTTAATGGCAGCAATGGCTTTATCTATAGGAATTGCACTTCAAAATATTCCTGAAGGAGCAATAATATCTATACCATTAAAACTACAAGGAATGAGTAAAAGAAAGTCACTACTATATGGAATGCTATCTGGTATAGTTGAACCTATTGCTGCAATAGTTACCATACTATTATTAAACATTATAGTGCCACTATTACCATACTTATTATCTTTTGCAGCAGGTGCAATGATATATGTTGTAATGGAAGAATTAATTCCAGAAATGCATAGATCAAAAAAATCTGTACTTGGTGTAATTGGTGTAACAATAGGATTTGTGTTAATGATGATAATGGATATGGCACTTTAATAAAAAACGGTCAAAAAGGGATGCTCCTATTGACCGTTTTTATTAATATGATATAATATGGGTATTGTTATAATAATAATCATAATGGAGGAAATGTTTATGAAAAAAAAGAATAATAGTAAAAGCAGAATGATAGTAATACTATTAGCCTTTATAATAATAATATGTTCAATATGGCTAATTAATAAAAATAAACAGCAAAGAGAAGAAAAACAAATTTCCTCTCAAACACAAGAAAACACAGAGCTTACACAAGATGATGAAACAGATAAATTAGATGAAATATCTGAAAAAGAAAATAAAGAAGTTGAAACAAAAGAACAGCATCTAAATAATTTAGCAGAAGATGAAGCATCTTTTGGAGATTTAGATGAGCCAACATACAAAATAGGAGAAAAAAATTTAAAATTACCAATCTTAATTTATCATGGCTTTAGTACACCTTTACCAGAAGGGGATATTTATAAATTAATGTGTACAAAGGATAATTTTGAAGGACAAATTTTAACACTTAAGGATGCAGGTTTTACATTTATAACATTAGAAGATTTATATAAATATAAAAATGGTAAAATTGGCCTTCCAGAAAAAACTGTTGCTATAACTATGGATGATGGATGGGAAGGAAATTATACTGAAGCTTTTGATTTAATAAAGAAGCATAATGTGCCAGCAACCATTTTCATTGTAGAAAACTTAGTCGGAACACAGGGATACTTTACATGGGAACAAGCAAAAGAAATGTATGATTCTGGTTTAGTTAAAATACATGTGCATGGTAGAAAACATGTATCTGCAACAGGATATAGCAAAGAAAAACTAATAGAAGATTACAATCATACACATCAAATGATTGAAGAAAAATTAGGCGCTAAGGTGCAAAAAATAATGGCATATCCTGCAGGTGATAGTTCTACTAACACAATTAAATGGCTAAAAGAAGCAGGATTTGAAGTACAAGTTCAAACAAAATATGGAACAGTAAATAAAAGTAACACATTAGATTTAACAGGACTTGGGAGAGTACGTGCTGAAAGAGCATCAGGCAGCTCTATATTAAAAACAATTAATACAGCAAAGTAATTTTGTTACCATATTTTTTTATAAAGCCATCTTCTATAAGGTGGCTTAATTCACGCGTCATAGCACTTCTATCTACACTCAAATAGTCTGCTAAGTCTGTATAAGAAAATGGGATGGTTATTGTTTTGTTCATTCGATTTGATGAAAGTATATCAAAATAAGAAAGAAGTTTATCTCTTGTATTTCTTTTAGTAAGAAGCTCTATGCGAGTATTTAGTTCAATTACTTTTTCTAAAATGATGTCAGATAAACTTTCTTTTAATTCTTCATGAAATTGGCATCCTTTTTTACATTTCTCTTGGATATCATCGTAGAGCAAAAATAGGATCTCTGCATTTTTTTTAGCCTCTACAAATAACTCATTATTGGTATTTGCAGGATAAAATACTTCTCCAAAAACATCACCTAAAGTAAAATGACCAATAATAGTTTTATTACCATTTAAATCATAACGAATTAAATCAGCCTCTCCTTTTAAAACAAAACAGATTTGATTTCTTTTTTCAATATATGTTGTAATGGTTTCTCCTTTTTTAAAATTTCTAACATGAGTTTTTGAACAGCTTGATTTGAGTTTTTCTATAAATAAAGTCTTGTTAAAGTTATATTGCATAATAATCCTCCACATATAAACATATTACAAAAAAATTACACTTTTATTACGTTTTTATTATATAGTAAAACTGTTGCATATGCAACAGAAAAAAACAAGAATAAATATATAATTACAATATTAAAACAAAATATAAAAAGAGGAAAAAATGAAAGTAATAAAAAGAGATGGAAGAGCAGTTGAATTTGATAGAAATAAAATTGCTGTTGCAATAGAAAAAGCAAATACTGAAGTAAAAGGCAAAGAAAAAGCTTCAAAGCAAGAAATAGAGAACATAATAGAATTTATAGAAGATATAGATAAAAAAAGGGTATTAGTAGAAGATATACAAGATATTATTGAACAAAAATTAATGGAGATAAAAAAATACAACCTTGCAAAAAAGTATATTGTTTATAGGTATACTAGAGCATTAGTTAGAAAACAAAATACTACTGATGAATCAATTTTAGGAATTATAAAAAACACAAGTAGACAAGTAGTGAATGAAGATATAAATAATAATTCTATTATTGCATCAAACCAAAGAGACTTAATTGCAGGAGAGGTGTCAAAAGATTTAACAAGAAGAATTCTACTACCTGAAAAAATTAGTAAAGCACATAATGAAAAAATTATAAAATTTCATAATTCTGAATATTTTATCCAACCTATAATTAATTCATGCTTAATAAATATAGAAGATATGCTAGAAAATGGTACAGTCATTAACGGAAAGATGATAGATTCTCCAACTTCTTTTCAAGTAGCATGTATTATTATAACACAAATTATTCTAGCCGTTGCAAGCAGTCAATATGGGATAGAATATGTAGATATTAATTGCCTTGGTAAATATTTAAGGAAAAGTTATAATAAATATAAAAAACATCTAAAAGAAACATATAGTGATAAACTATCATTGGAATTAATACAAGAAATTGCAGACAATAATATAAAACACGAATTGCAAAGTGGAATACAAACAATTATATATCAAATAAATACAGCAATGACAACTAAAGGTAAACCACCACAGGTAGTACTCCTTTTGAATTCTGAGGAAGATAGTCAATATAATAAAGAAAATAACTTAATTTTAGAAGAACTAATTCACCAAATAAATCAAGGAATGAAAAATAAAAATGGAAAATATGAGCCTATAGAATTACCTAAAATGATAACAGAACCTAAAAGAATACATGAAATTAAAGATAATAAATTTGATCAGGGAATGGTAAGTATTAATTTATCTCAAATAGGAACTCTAGCTGAAAAAAATAGTAAAGAGTTTTGGAAATTACTGGATGAAAGAGCAGAACTTTGTAGGGAAGCACTAATGTATAGACATTATGCATTACTTGGAACCGCTGCTGATATGAGCCCAATTCATTGGAGATATGGTGCTATAGCAAGATTAGAACAGGGAGAAACAATAGATAAATTATTAAAAGATGGTGAGTCAACTCTTACTTTAGGATATGTAGGACTAAAAAGTTCAGTGCAGAAGATGATGCAAAAAGAAAACTCTAATAAAGATATGTTATCTTTTGAAAAGGATATAATAAAATTCTTAAAAGAAAAAACAATAAAATGGACGAAAGAATCAGGTATAAAATTTGTCTTAACAGAGTGTAAATAATAATAAATCATTAAAAATCCAAAAGTGAATATTTACTTTTGGATTTTTATTTTTAGTTATAAATATTTTTTTAAAGTTTCAACACTGTCTTTTTGCATAGTAACAAAATCACATAATAATTGTTTAACTTCTTCGTTTATATTTCCATTTTGATTTTGGTTAATTAAGCGTCTACCTTCAATAATGCCCATATTTGTTCCTTGCATTAAGAGTTCAGAAATTTTAGAATTACTCTTATCGTTAATTGTATTCATTTGTATTCCATACCAAGTCATCATTTTATTCATTTTGCTTGTTTCATGAGGCTCTTTAGTTGCATATTTGTGGTATATTTCATTTATTCTTTTAGAAATATCACTATATTTATTATATTCGATGTTTAAAACATCTCTAAATTGTGGATCACCAACTTTTTCTGAAACGTATTCTATAGCATCCATCCCCATTGTTGTTCCTTTATTAATTTCATCTAATACATTAACATTATTATTATCGTCTTCCATAATATACCTCCTAAAATAATATACTTTATATATTATTTGTAAATTTTAAAAAATAATACATTAATTAAAAAAAAATTTACAATTATGTAAATTCATGTTATAATATTAGAAGTTCTAATAGTAGAACGGTGGAGAAGGCGTAATATTTCTAAAGAGAGAGGTACAATATGAGTGACAAAAATTTGGAAGTAAAGCTTAAGATTGTAGCAACTCTTGGAGAAAGGACTTTTGAAGGGGATTTGGCTATAGAAAACGGAATTCGTATTAATGGATTCCGCATAATCAACAAATATGATATAAGTCAGGCGCTGAAGAGATATATCCTTAGGAATTGTGGCGACGAAGAAATTTTGTTTGCAATCGCCACAGAGGAGTACGACAAGAGAGATCTTGCGTATAATCCCAATATACCTTCTGAACTAGCCAATAGATTGGCAGATGAACTGTGTTATGTTGATGATGGAGGAATGTATCCATATGCATTTTGTGTTATCCTCCAAAATCCAAAGCTTAGCGGTAATAAATTAGATTTGTATGCTCATCGCTTCCTTGAACAATACAATAATGAAGTAGAAAGTGAGGACAACAAAATTAATTATGAGCTTATATACCTTCTAAGGTATATAGCAAAAAATCCAGCAGTATGGGAAGATACTTTGGAGTACCTGAAACATTCTGGAATTCCAATGGTCGTAGCAGCTGCTGAGCGTTAAACAAAATTAGCCTTAATTCCACCAAAACATCTGAGAATGTATTTCTCAGATGTTTTTTTTCATTGCATAATTTAATTAATTGATATACAATATACTAAAACAATAATTGGAGGGAAAAATGCCAGATATAAAATGGACTAAGGAACAGGAACAAGCTATATATGAAAAAGGATCAAATATATTAGTAGCAGCTGCAGCACGGAAGTGGTAAAACGGCGGTTCTTGTAGAAAGAATAATAAATAAAATAATAAATGACAATATAGACATAGATAAGCTATTAGTTGTAACATTTACTAATGCAGCAGCATCTGAAATGAGAGAAAGAGTTCTAGATGCTATTTATAATAAATTAGAAGAGAATCCGGGAGATGTAAAACTACAAAGACAAATAACGCTTATTAACAAAGCAAGTATATGTACTATAGATTCTTTCTGTTTAGATGTAATAAAAAACAACTTTTATGTAACAGATATTTCACCCAACTTTAGAATTGCAGATACTGCAGAAATAAGTCTTCTAAAACAGGATATTTTGGAAGAATTGTTCGAAACAAAATATGAATTACAAGATAATGATTTTATAAAACTGGTAACAACTTATACAAGCTATAGAGATGACACACCACTAAAAGATTTAGTGCTTAAAATATATGATTATATGCAAAGTAACCCATTTCCTACTAAATGGCTTAAAGAAAAAGTAGAGATGTTCAATTTAAAAGATAAATTAAATAATGACTTTTCAAATACAATATGGGGAGAAAAACTTTTGCAAGAACTCGAAGAAGAATTGATAGATGATATTGTTTTACTTCAAAAGATTAAAATGAATCTTTCTAAAGAACCAACTCTTGATAAATATGAAAGAACAATAGATGATGACATAGAAAAACTACAATTTCTTAAAATAAATTTAGACTCTTGGGATAAAGCATATGAAATAGCAAATAATTTAAAATTTAAAGTTTGGCCTAGAGATAAGAATATAAATTCTGAAGAGAAAGAAATTGCAAAACAATTTAGAGATAATGTTAAGAAAAAAGTAAATAAAAAAATACAAAACATACTAAATTTTAATTCTTTTGAAGCTAATCAAGATATTTATGACATGTATGAAATTTTAGACATGCTTAAAAATTTAATTCTTGATTTTGGCGAGAATTTTATAAAAGCTAAAAGAGAAAAAAATATATTAGACTTTAATGATATTGAACATATTGCTTTACAAATCCTTCTTAAAGAAGACAATGAAAATAACATAGTGCCTAGTGATGTTGCAAAAATTTATCAAGAAAAATTCTACGAAATAGCAATAGATGAATATCAAGATAGTAATTTGGTTCAAGAATATATTTTAAACGCAATACAAAAAAATAATAATATATTTATGGTTGGAGATGTAAAACAAAGCATTTACAGATTTAGACAAGCAATGCCAGAACTTTTTTTACATAAATATGCAACTTATAAATTAAAAGAAAACAAAAAAAATGATGAGAATTTAAAAATAAAACTATTTAAAAATTTTAGAAGCAGAAGTAATATTTTAGCATTTACAAATACTATATTTGAAAACATTATGAGCAATGTACTAGGGGATATAGAATATAATGAAGATGAATACCTTAATCTAGGAGCAGATTATAAAGAGTTACCTGATGGGGAAGAAAAAACCGAAATTAATATCATAGATTTAAAGGAAGATAACACAGAAAATGAAACCAATGACATTACTAATATAGATATAGAAGCAAGGTTTGTTGCAAATAGAATTCAAGAAATTATAAATAATAAAAAACAAGTATATGATACTAAAAAGAAAACACTTAGAGATGTAACATATAAAGATATAGTAATTCTACTACGTTCAACAAAAGATATAGCACCTACGTATGAAAAAGAACTACTAAAGTTTAATATACCAGTCTTTTCTGATACATCTGCAGAATATTTAGACTCTATAGAAATACAAACGATTATGTCTTTACTTAAGGTTATTGATAATCCTATAAATGATATTGCACTTGTTACAACTATGAGGTCAGCAATTGGAGGATTTACTGATGATGATTTAGTAGAGATACGATTATCTGATAAATACGATAATTTTTATAATACTATTCTTAAAGCAAAAATAAATGTAAAAGATGAATTAAAGCAAAAAATAGATTCTTTCCTAAATAAAATAGAAATATGGAGAAAAGAGCAGGAGTATCTTTCTCTAGATGAACTAATCTGGAAAATATATCAGGATACTGGCTATTATAATTATGTAGGGCTTATGCCTAATGGAGAATTAAGACAAGCAAATTTAAAGAAATTATTTGAAAGAGCAAAGCAGTATGAAACTGCAAGTTTTAAAGGATTATTTAATTTTATAAATTTTGTTGAAAAAATACAATTAAGTAGTGGTGACCTAGGCTCTGCTAAACTAATAGGAGAAAACGAAAATGTAGTAAGAATTATGAGTATACATAAAAGTAAAGGACTTGAATTTCCTATAGTTTTTCTTGCAGGAACAAGTAAACAATTTAATATGATGGACTTAAATAATAGTGTTTTGCTTCATCATAATATGGGGTTTGGGGTTAAGTATATTAATTACGAAAGACAGATAGAATATGACACTTTGTCTAAATCTGCAATGAGAGTTTTAGCTTTACAAGAAACTCTTTCTGAGGAAATGAGAATATTATATGTAGCATTAACTAGAGCAAAAGAAAAACTTATTATTTCTGCTACTATGAAAGATGCCAAAAAAGAGATAAGCAATTTAAATGAGTCAGCGGAAATGTACTACAAGATAGGTAATAAAATAAATCCTGTTTTAGTAAAAAAATATCGTAGATTTATTGACTGGATAATTCTTACTGGCATTTATGATAAAGAAAAATTTGAAATTTTAGTTAAGAAGTGTATCATAAATAAAAATGAAATACTAAATAAAGATGAAAAAGAAATAGTAAACATAGATGTGATTAACTTATTGGATGAAGCTAAGGAAAACAAAGAAAAAATAAAAAATGTAACAGAATTATTAGAATATAAATATGCATATAAAATATCAGAAACAATTCCTACAAAATCATCTGTAACTAAGATAAAACAAATGGAACAGAAAGAACAAGACGTAACATTTGCAAAACCGAAATTTTTAAGAGAAGAAACAAAAGAGAAAATATCAGCATCTCAAAAAGGTACGTTAATACACATGTGTATGCAAAGATTAGATTACAAAAAAGAATATTCTATTAATGACATAAAAGATTTAATACAAAATCTTTTAGCAAAAAAAATTATTACTATGCAAGAGGCAGAAGCTATTAATCCTGAAAAGGTATATAAGTTTACTCAATCTAATATATGGAAACACTTAAGGGATGCCAAGAAAGTATACCAAGAAGAGCCATTTTATATAAATATGCCAGCAAAGGAAATTTACAAACAAGATATTGATGAAAAAGTTTTAGTACAAGGTATTATTGATTTATACTATATCGATAAAAATGATAATTTGATTTTAGTTGACTATAAAACAGATTATGTTTCTTATGGAAATGAAGATGAACTTATTGATAAATATAAAGAACAACTTAAACTATATGGGAGAGCACTAGAACAAGCATTTAATAGAAAAACATATAAAACATATATTTACTCAACATATTTAAATAAGGCAATTGAAGTAAAATCTTGATTTTTATGTAAATTATTGATATAATTATACATAGATGAAAGGGAGAAAAAAATGGATACTTTAAAAAAATTTGCCAAGTATATTATTTGGATAGTATTATTTTGGATTTTTACTGATGTACTAATATTTTTTGGGTTAAATGCAAATTACGAAAAAATTAATACATCTTCTAATAGCAATACTCCATCACAGGTTGAAATTGAACAAGCAGAAGCCACCCTTGTAAATGGTAGAATTAAAGGTAAAATAAAAAATGATGGGGAAGAAGACTTAAATGGAAAATACATGAAGGTAGATTTATATTCTCCAAGAGATGTACTTCTTGGAACAAAATATATGGAAATAAGCAACTTAGAAAAAGGCGCATCAGATGATTTTGAATTATTTTTTAAGGCACAAGATGTTGACCATTATGATATATCTTTTGTAGATAAAATAGAAGAAAAAGCTGATGACTTTATAGACAAAGGAATTAAGGGAATTAAAAACTTTAAAATTAACACTGAATTTATGGATAGAAAGTTAACTAATGCAGAATTATTCTACTTCTTAGTTGTTTTAGCTATACTTGGAGTATAAAAAAAGGCACTTTTTGAAAGTGCCTTTTTTTTATGGATTAACATATAGTGTCTTATTATGAGTATAAATAACCATTCCTGGTTTTGCTCCATTAGGTTTTTTTACAAATTTAATCTGAGTATAATCAACAGGTACATTAGCAGAACTACTTCCTTTACTATGTTTTGCAGCAAGCAATGCACATTTATATAAAATATCACTATTTATTGTATTATTTCCTTTAGTTTTAAGTATTACATGACTTCCATGAATATCTTTAGTATGGAACCATAAATCAGTAGGTGAGGCGCATTTTGTTGTTAACCAATCATTTTCTTTATTGTTTCTTCCAACTAGAATAGTATAACCACCAATGTCAAAAGACAATGGATTAAATGAGTTATTTACATTTTTCTTTTTATTTTTCTTCTTTTGAATTTTAGAGTGGCTTACATTAGCTTTAAAAATAATATTTTCAGAAATTTCATCATGAATAATCTGTATTTCTTCGATAGTTGTTGCATTTTCTAATTCATATACAATACTTTCTATATATTTTAATTCTTGTTCTGTTTCTTTCTTTTGTATTTGAACAATAGCAAAAGCATTTTTTAGTTTATTGTATTTTTTATAGTATATTTTCATGTTTTCGTTTACAGAATATTTCTTATTTAAAGGTATTAAAATATTCTTTCCGGTATGATAATTTAGAACTTCTAAATTATCCAAGTGTTCATTATTATATTTATACAAATTAGCTGTAATAAGTTCGCCATAAAGTTTATATGTATCCATATTGTTACAATCGTTTAATTTGTCATTTATGTTTAATAATCGTTTGTTGTATTTTTTTAGTACATTTAAAATTAGCTTCAAAACATTATTTCTATAACTTATGAAAATAGCATTATTTTCTTTTTTATAGTAAAAATCATCTATAAAGAAATTGCAATTAAAAGGGAGAGATGTATCGTCTTTAATGATTAATCCGTAATCTTTATTATCTATTTGTTCAAAAGATAGCTTGCAATTTTCCGCTTCCGCTAATATGTTTAAAATCATATTATATAATTTTTCAATGTCAGTTTTAGAATTTGTATCAATATTAAGTTTTTGTTTAAAAAAGTTAATATGATTTAATGAAATTCCTATGAATGAATTTGATATTGCATTTTCTGCTGAGCCATTTTTTAATTGCTGCATAATAATCTCATAAAATTCATTAAAACTTTTTATATTTTCTATGTTGTGTTTATTAGATTTTGGAAAGACATATTGTTCTTTTGGAAAAATATTTCTGTAAGAATTATTGGACATGTTTGTATGTCTAATACTATCAATAATAACCATATCTTTATCAGCTAAAATGATATTACTATGTTTACCCATAAGCTCAATAATTAGATATTTTGTGCTTTCTTCAAAAGAAGAAAATGGTTCTAATTCTAAAATTAATAGTCTTTCTAATCCAAAAGTTTGAATTCTTTTTAATTTATATCCAATTATATGTTTTCTAAGTAACATACAAAAATTTAGAGATTTAGTTGGATTAGGCTTAGGATGTGTAGTTAAATTAATTCTATAAAACTTGCTATCAATACATATGCTAAGAGCATATCTGCTTCTTTCACCATATAAACCTAAAACGATATCATTTGTTGTAGGTTCAAAAACTTTATCTATTTTATAACCAATCAGATTTTTTAATTCACATGTAATTGCTTTTAATGTTAATCCATCGAATGCCATAATGTACCTCCAGAAATTTTTTATAATATGTATTATACTATTATTTATTGTAAAAAACTAGTATTTTTATAACTTATAGTATATAATGTCTTTATCGAGGTGAAATATATGGAATATGACAAAAATGCATATTTGCAATTGCTAAGCAGAGAATTTACAAATGCAAAAGAAGTTACAGAAGAGATAATAAACCTTGAAGCAATTTTAAAGTTACCAAAAGGGACAGAGATATTTTTAAGTGATCTACACGGCGAATATGAACCGTTTGTGCACATTTTAAATAACGGAGCAGGAAGAATAAAAGCAAAAATTAATGACTTATACAAAACAGAATTATACAAAAAAGATATGGATGATTTAGCAACATTAATATATTATCCAGAAGAAAGATTAAGTATTATAAAATCCAGAAACGAAAATACTCCAGAATGGTATATTATGAATCTTAGAAGGCTGGTAGAGGTATGTAGAGAAGTTGGTACAAAGTATTCTAGATCAAAAGTAAGAAAAACACTACCAAATAATTTCGCATATATAATAGATGAACTTTTACATGCAGCATCTAGTAAAACAGATAAAGAAAACTATTATCAGTCTATATTAGATAATATTGTAGAATTAGGAGCTGCTGATGACTTAATAAAAGCAATATCTAAAACTATTAAAAGACTAGCAATAGATTATCTGCATGTAGTAGGAGATATTTTTGACAGAGGGCAATATCCAGATTTAATAATAGATAGGCTTATGAAACTAAAATATTTAGACATACAATGGGGAAACCATGATATCTTATGGATGGCTGCAGCATGTGGTAATGATGCATGCATTGCAAATTTAGTTAGAATATGTGCAAGATATGATAATATACGAGTGTTAGAAGATAGATATGGAATAAACATTAGACCACTTTCTATTTTTGCTCTACAAACCTACAAAGAAGATCCGGGGAAAAAGTTTTTGCCTAAAATATATGACTATAATAAATATGCAGATACAGACAATAGACTTCTTTCTAAAATTAATAAGGCTATGACAATAATACAGTTTAAACTTGAAGGTCAATTAATAAAAAAGCACCCAGAATATAAAATGGAACACAGATTATTGCTGGATAAAATAGATTATAAGAGTGGAACTATAAAGCTAAACGGAAACAAGTATAAACTTAATGATAAATACTTTCCAACGATAGATCCTAAGCATCCATATAGATTAACTGATGAAGAAAAAGAAATAGTAGAAAGATTGCATACATCATTTACAAGTAGTAGTAAACTAAAAGAACATGTAAAGTTTTTATATGATGTAGGCTCAACGTATAAAATTTTTAATTCTAATTTATTAATACATGCTTGTATACCAGTAAACGAAGATGGCTCATTTACTAGAGTTAAAGTTTTAGATAAAGAATTAGAAGGAAAAGAATTGCTAGACTATTTAGACAATGTAATAGCTAAAGCTTATTATTCGGGAAATATAGAAGCAAAAGATTATATGTGGTATTTATGGTGTGGAAAAGATTCTCCATTTTTTGGTAAAGAAAAAATGACAACATTTGAACGCTATTTCATTGATGACAAAGAAACTCATAAGGAAAAGAAAATACCATATTATACATTTATAACAAAAAAAGAAAACTGTGAAAAAGTATTAAAGTCATTTGGCATTGAAGAGGAATTTTCACATATAATTAATGGTCATACCCCTGTAAAATCGTCAGAAGGAGAAAGCCCTGTACGTGCAGAAGGAAAATTACTTGTTATAGATGGTGGGTTTGCAAAAGCATACAGAGAAAAAACAGGAAAAGCAGGATATACGTTAGCATACAATTCTAGAGGGCTAGTTCTAAATGCTAATAATACACCACCTTCTATAAAAGATGCTGTTAGATATGGTGAAGATTTACAATCTGAAATAATTGTAGATGCAAGAACATTAGAACGAAAGACTGTTGCAGATACTGATATAGGAAAAGATCTTAGAAATCAAATAGATGCTTTAAAAGCACTTCTTGAAGAATATAGAAAACACAATATTTAAATACAAAAGAGGTGAAAGTTATGGTAAACATAAATGATTTAACCTTAGAAGAAAAACTAGGACAAATGATGATGGTAGGCTTTAATGGAAATAAAATAAATGATAGAGTAAAAGATCTAGTATTAAAATATAAAGTTGGTGGATTTATTTTATACAAAAAGAATTTTGACTCTTATGAACAAATGCTACAAATTATAAGAGAATTGAAAGAAATAAACTCCACAAATAAGATACCTCTTTTTATTGCTATAGACCAAGAAGGAGGGAGGGTAAATAGAATGCCTCAAGAAATAAAAAATCTTCCTTCTGCATATAACATGGCTCAAACAGGTAATTTAGATTTAATAAAAGAAGCGGCTAAAATAACTGGAGAGATGTTATATAATTCTGGCATAAATATGAATTTTGCACCTGTTTTAGACATAAAACGTTTTAAAAATAAACATGCAATTGGAGACAGATGCTATAGTGATAATAAAGACGATGTAATAAAATATGGATTAGAAACAATGAAAGAGATTACAAACAATAAAGTAATATCTGTTATAAAGCATTTTCCAGGTCATGGACTTACAAGTAAAGATACTCATTTTTTCTTACCTGTTGTAAAAAAGAGTATGGATGAGATAGAAAAAGAAGATATTCTTCCATTTAAAAAAGCAATTGAACAAGGGGCTGATGCAATAATGGTAGGGCATATAATTATAAATGCTATGTCAAAAACCTTGCCCGCTTCTTTATCTAGAAAATTTATTGGAAAATATATACGTAAAAAACTCAAGTTTAATGGTTTAGTTATAACAGATGATTTAAAAATGCGAGCTATCAGATTTGTGTATGGATATAAATTGGCAGTAAGACAAGCTTTTACATCAGGCAGTGATATTATAATGTTTAGATTTGACCATAAAGATGAAAAAAATGCAATACTACAAGCATATAGAATGGCAAAATATGGATTAATTAAAGAAGGTAGAGTAAATACAAGTGTGAAAAGAATACTTAAAGTAAAAGAAAAGTATGCAATTTCTGACACATGTGAGTTTAATGGAATTAATGTAGATGAAATAAATGAAAGAATACAAAGGATTAGAGACAAAGTATAATAATAAAAACGTAAAGAAAATGTAATAAAAATGTTATTGACAGATAAATAAAACAGTGATAATTTAATAATATTAGAATACTAAGGAGGAAAATTTTTAAATGAAAAATCTTTTTAGAAAAAATAAGGGTATTACCTTAATAGCACTTGTTATTACAATCATTGTACTTCTGATTCTTGTGGGAATTACAATAGCAAGTTTAATAGGAGAAAATGGCGTCTTAAGCCGTGCATCTGAATCAAGAGATTCACAAAACAAAGCGCAGGTACAAGAAGAATTACAATTAATTGTAATGGAAAGCATGACTGAACAAAATGGATATGTTGCAAGTGAAGTAGCTGCTAAAATACAAGGAGCAACAGCAAGTGGAAACCAAATTTCA
>JAFWIH010000005.1 GCA_017533795.1 Clostridia bacterium
CTTTTAATTCTCCTACGGTAATTGGCTTAGCGTGTAGTGAATCTAGTGCTGCTCCTTTTGCAACTAATAAATGAGCTTCTTCTGGAATAATAATTTGCTCTTCAGTTAGGTTTAAAGTTTTAATAAATCTTTCACGTAATTCTGAAAGATAGTTAAGAGGTCCGCCTAAAAATGCAACATTACCTCTAATCGGCCTACCACATGCTAGACCACTTATAGTTTGATTTACAACCGCTTGAAAAATAGACACAGCAATGTCTTCTTTTGCTGCACCATCATTTATTAGGGGTTGTACATCAGTTTTAGCAAAAACCCCACAGCGTGAAGCAATAGGGTATATAGTTTTATAATTTTTAGCAAGTTCATTTAGGCCGGCAGTATCTGTGTGCAATAGTGATGCCATCTGATCTATAAATGCACCTGTACCTCCAGCACATGTTCCGTTCATACGTTGTTCAATTGACTTATCAAAATAAATAATTTTAGCATCTTCACCGCCAAGTTCTATTACAACATCGGTTTTAGGTATGTATTTTTCAACTGATCTTTTACATGAAATTACTTCTTGAATAAATCTAACACCTAAAAATTTTGCTGCAGACATAGCACCAGAGCCAGTTAGTGCTAATGTAAAAGTATTATTTGGATACCTATTACATAAATCTTCTAAGACATTACAAACTGTATTTTTTGTGTCTGAAAAGTGCCTTTTGTAGTCTTTATATATAGTTTGTTCATTTTTATCCATAACAACTATTTTTACTGTAGTAGAACCAACATCAAGTCCTACATGTAATGTATCTTGCATGAAAAAATCTCCTTATTTTATTATTATATAATATAAATATATTTTTATATTGTATACGTAATTTCTTATTTTGTCAATGATGACGCTCCTATGGATGTGCTGGAAAACATAACACATTCATAGGAGCGCTGTTACTAACCAAAATATTCATTACATCTTTTTATTGAATTACGTTTCATAATTGGTGTACCATATTCTGAAAGCTTTGTTTCAAAAGTTTCAGGGTGATTAATAGGCTTAGCAAATTCAGAAATAGTTGCAAAAAAACCTTTTACGTGAGTATAGTTTAGATTTATATCCGTAATAATTAAATAATATTTATTATCATAGAAATATAAAGAATTGTTTTTTGCCAAACTATTTAAATTTCCAAAATTACTATTACTTATATATGTACAAAAATTACAGAATTCATCAAATGATTCGAATTTATATATAACTTTTTTATAATTAATATTTGTGTTTTTTCTTTTAATACGTAGGTTCTTTCTTTTAGAAGATTCTTCTTCAACTTTTGTTATAGTAAAAATAAAAAGTCCTTCCGAAGAAGCAAGAGCTTCTATCAAAATTTTAGAATCTTTAGTATAAAAGCCAACAGTTCTTTCGGCCTCATCTAACATGTCAACAAATAGACTTTGAGATTCAATAGAATTAGACATAAAAGAATGTAGGTCAATATTTTTAGCTTCTAAATCATCAAGATTAAGAATAATTCTAATCTTGTTGTCAGTTATTTTTTCAATTTTCATTAAATCAATTCCTTTCGAAGTAGATATGTCTTAATAATATTATACTACTAATAATATTATATTTAAAGATGTAAAATTTGGCAATCATATTTTGAAAAAAACTTTCATTAACACTTGAAAAAAATTATAGTACCGTATATAATAACTATGGTTAAAAAACAAACTATCCGTAAGAAAAAAGCGGAAAACTATGGAGGTAAACAGATGGCTACAAGAGATAAAAATATATGGATTTTAGTTTTATTTATTCTATCAGGATTAGTAGTAGGAGGACTACTTGGAGAACTTGCAAAAAATATAGACTGGCTTTGGTGGCTTGGATTTGGTCAGGAATTTGGTCTTGAAAATCCAATAACTTTGAATTTGAGCGTTGTAACAATAACTTTCGCATTAATGTTAAGAATTAACATTGCAAGTATTATAGGTATGGCTATGGCTATATTCATATATAGAAAAGTATAAGATATAAGGGGGACAAAGTGGGGCAATTCTAAAAGAAGGGATTGTGATTTTGTCTAGTGAGAATAAAAGAATTACCATGTACAGAAAGACCATATGAAAAATTAGAGTTATATGGTGAAAAAGCGTTATCTAATGCTGAATTATTAGCTATAATAATAAAAACAGGAACAAAAGAAGAAACATCTGTTACAGTTGCGCAAAGAATACTTAGGCTTAATAATGATGAACAAGCTGAAGACAATTTAAACTTTTTAAGAAACATATCTATAAAAGAACTTATGCAAATTAAAGGAATTGGAAAGATTAAAGCTATCCAAATAAAGGCTGTATGTGAAATATGTACAAGAATGAGTAGACCAGCTGATTATAGACAAATACAAGTAAAAAAGCCTAAAGATATAGCAACATTGCTTATGCCTGATTTAAAACTTACAAAAAGAGAAGTAGCAAAAGTAATAATACTAAATAGTAAAAATTATATTGAAAAGGTTGTTGATGTTTCTTTAGGAGGTTCAAATTTTGCAAGTATATCTATAAGGGATGTATTAAACGAAGTAATAAAAATGCAGGCACCAAAGTTTATAATTGTACACAATCATCCGAGCGGAGATTCAAAGCCAAGCAAGCAAGATGTTAGTTTTACAAATAAACTGTATGAAGTATCAAAAATAATGGGCATAGAACTTGTAGACCACATAGTAATAGGCAATATGAATTTTACAAGTATATTTGAACAAGATGTTAAAAATATGAAAGGATAGAGAAATATATGAATTTTTTTTGGTTAGGTTCTAAAGATATAGGAATTGACTTAGGAACGGCAAACATTTTAGTAACATTAAAAGGAAGGGGAATAATATTAAATGAACCATCAGTTGTTGCAATTGATATAAGAACTGGAGAAATAGTTGCAACGGGATTAGAAGCTAAAGAAATGCTTCGGAAAAACTCCAGAGAAAATTAGAGCAATTCGACCTATGAAAGATGGTGTTATTGCTGATTTTACGGCAACAGAACTATTATTAAAAAATATATTAAAAAAAGTGAATAAAAGGTATAAATTAGGAAGACCAAGAGCTGTAGTAGGAGTGCCTTCTGGAATAACAGAAGTAGAAAAAAGAGCTGTTGAAGAATCAGTAATGCAAGCCGGAGCTAAAGAAGTATATCTTATTGAAGAGCCTATGGCTGCAGCGATAGGTTCGGCACTAGAAGTTGGAGAACCGAGTGGAAATATGATAGTAGACATTGGAGGAGGAACAACAGAGGTAGCAGTAATTTCATTAGGAGGTATAGTTGTAAGTCATTCTCTTAGAATAGCAGGAGATGAATTAGATGAAGATATTGTTAATTATATAAAAAAAGAACTTAACTTAGCAATAGGAGAAACTACAGCAGAAGAAATAAAAAAAGAAATTGGATGTGCTGCACCATTAATGAGTGATTTAAGTAAAGAAATAAGAGGAAGAGATTTAACTACTGGACTTCCAAGAAATATAGAAATTACTTCGGCACAAATACAGGAGGCTATGAGCGAATCGATACAAAAAATAGTAGATACTGTCAAAAGTGCCCTAGAAAAAACACCACCCGAATTAGCATCAGACATTATGGAAAAGGGAATTGTTCTTGCTGGTGGAGGAGCACTAATAAAAAACATAGATAAATTATTAAGTGAAGAAACAGGAATGATGGTATATGTAGCAGAAGAACCATTAGATTGTGTAGTTAGAGGAACTGGAAAAACATTAGAAAACATTGAAAAACTTAGAAGCATTCTTATAGATGCGAGAAAAAGAAGATAGGAAAGGAATGTTAGTGTAAAACACATGTATAAAGATAAGAAAAGTGGAATTTTAGGTATATTTGTAACAGTTGTAATATTAATTATTTTAGTGTTATTAACTAATACAGAAAATAACAATTTAACAGCTTTTGAAAATGCCGCATCAAGGTTGGCTACTCCTATACAAAACGGTTTGACTTATTTAAAGAATAAAGTAAATGGTAATAATTCTTTTTTTACAGATATAAATAATCTTCAAACAGAAAATGAAGAGTTGAAAAAGAAAAACAGTGAACTTGAGCAGGAATTAAGAAAGCTAGAAACTATTAAAACAGAGAATCAAAGTTTAAAGGAGTATTTGAGTTTAACTGAAAAATATGCAGACTATAAAACTTTACCAGCTGATGTAATTAATAGAGACATAAGCAATTATTCCAAAACAATAGTTATCAATGTAGGAACAAAAAATGAAGTAAAAGAAGGTATGACAGTTGTTGGAGATAAAGGTTTAGTAGGGTATATTATTTCTGCTACAGATAACACAGCAAAGGTACAAACAATTGTTGACACAGCCAGCTCAGTATCAAGTTTGATGAGCACTTCAAGAGATCCAATTGTTTGCAAGGGAACTTTAGATGGTTCTTCAACACTAAAAGCAATGTATATACCAACCGAAGCTCAAATAATACAAGGAGACAGTATTGAAACTTCAGGTATTGGAGGAATATACCCAAAAGGAATACATATTGGAAATGTACAAAGAGTTGTGAACACAAACAACTCAATAGATAGATATGCAATAATAGAAACAGCAGTTAACTTTCAAAAATTAGAATCTGTACTAGTTGTAACAAATCATTAAATGGAGGAAAAACTTTGAAAAAAATTATAATAAATATCTTTATATTAATAACTTTTTTAATTATATATTTTCTTCAGTTAAACTTTTTTTCATGGTTTAAAATAGCAGGTGCGATGCCTAACTTGTTTGTTATACTTGTTTTTTATATTGGCTTATTTTCTGGAAGAAGCATGGGACTTACCTATGGAATCTTATTTGGTATTGTTTTAGATTTATTAGTAGGAGAAAATGTTGGTATGACAGCAATAATGCTAGGAATTACTGGCATAATAGGTGGAGTGTTGGACAAAAATTTTTCTAAAGATAGTAGGATAACAATATTAATAATGGTTGTAGGAAGTACTATAATTTATGAAGTAGGTATGTATGTTTTAAGATATGCAATATTACATAGTAGTATAGAATTAATAAGTTTTTGCAAAATCCTTTTAGCTGAAGTTGTATTTAATGTTTTTATTACTATAATTCTTTATCCACTAATTCAAAAAACGGGACATAGTATAGAAAATGAATATAAAGGAAGCAAAATTCTAACAAGATATTTTTAAAATAAAGAAGGTGAAAAATTGAGTAAAAAAATCAAAAAAGAAAACATCAATTTACGATTTAACATATTGTCTTTGCTAGGATACCTTGTTGGAATAGCACTTATTATACAATTATTTAATTTACAAATAGTTAATGGTGAAACATACAGAGAACAATCTAATACAAGACTATCTAGAGAAAGTGAATTACAAGCTGCAAGAGGAGATATATTAGATAGCTCTGGAAATGTTTTGGCAACGTCAAAAATGGGGTTTAGTTTGGAACTATATAAAACAAAAATAGACGATGAAACATTAAATAATTCAATATTAGAATTAATTAATGTTTTAGAACAGCATAAACAATCATATGTAGATTCATTTCCGATAAAACCTGATCCATACGAGTTTACTTTAAAAGATCAGGAACTTTCAAATTGGAAAGCAAAGAATAAATTAAAGGAAGATGCATCGGCAGAAGACTGCTTTAATTATTTTAAAAAGAAGTACAAAATAACTCACGAAAATCCAAAAGATGTAAAAAAAATATTAGCTATAAGATATGAAATAACAACAAAGGGTTATAGCAGTACAAGACCTATAAATATTGCAAAAGATATTAATCCACAAGTTGTGTCAATATTAAGTGAAAAAAGTGAGAAGTTCCCAGGAATTAATATTGTGACAGAATCTATTAGAACATATACATCTGGAAGTCTTGCATCACACATATTAGGTTATATAGGTAAGATAAGTGAGGAAGAATATAATAATAACAAAGACATATATGATAATGATGATATAACAGGAAAAACTGGTATTGAATCAATTTTTGAAAAGTATTTAAGAGGAAAAGATGGTATCAAGCAAATAGATATGTCAGTTGATGGAACTGTTGCTGCAGAGTATGTTTCAGAAGAAGCAACAGGAGGGTCAGATATTGTTCTTACAATAGACTCAAATTTACAAAGAATTACGGAAAACGCATTAAAGGAGAATATGGCTAAAATAACAAATGGAGGATTTAGCCAAGCATATCATACTAAGTCTGGATCAGTAGTTGTAATGAATGTTAAAACAGGAGAAGTTTTAGCAATGGCGAGTAATCCAGATTTTGAGCCACAACAGTTTGTTGGAGGAATAAGCTCAGCTAAATATAATGAATATAAATCTTCTCAAGGCTTATTTAATAGAACAATAAGTGGATCTTATGCACCTGGATCGACTTTTAAAATGATTACAGCAATTGCGGGGCTTGAAAGCGGCGTAATAGATACTAGAACCAAAATAAATGATACTGGAATTTATCCTAAATATACTAATCCTGTTTGTTGGTATTATACGTCATTTCATAGAGGTCATGGATACTTAAATGTATCTGATGCAATTAAGCATTCATGTAACTATTTTTTCTATGAAACTGGAGATAGAATGGGAATAGATAATTTAGCTAAATATGCTAGGTATTTTGGATTAGGTAAAAAAACAGGAATAGAGCTTCCGAGCGAAACATCAGGTACTCTTGCATCGAGAGAAACTAAAAAAGAAAAAACTGGGGAAGATTGGTATGCTGGTGAGACAACTTCTGCGGCAATAGGTCAAAGTTATAACAGTTTTTCACCATTACAAATGGCAAAGTATATCAGTATGCTTGCAAATGGAGGACATAATATACAACCAACAATTATTAAAACAGTCAGAAATGCAGATGGAAGTGAAATTAGTAAAGAAGAAATAAGAAAATTTACAAATGAAAAATTAGGTATTAATGAAGATAGCAATGAGGAGTTACCAATTAAACAAGAGAATTTAAATGCTGTACTTGAAGGAATGAGATCTGTTACAAGTGAAACAGGGGGAACAGCTTATAATATATTTAAAGACTTTAATATAGAAGTAGGTGGAAAAACTGGTTCGGCTGAAACTTCAACAGGTGATGTAAATGCATGGTTTGTTGGCTTTGCTCCATTTGAGAATCCGGAAATAGCAATTGTAATAATGGTAGAAAATGGTGGACATGGAAACTATACTGCTGAAGTTGTTAGAGACATTATGGCAGAATATTTTGGAATGAATATACAACAAATTCAAGAGGATGTTAGTGCATCTCCTTATACAGAAAGCATGCACTAGAAAGGAAGTAAAAATGAAAAATTGTGTTAGTATAAATTTAAAAAAAGATGAAATAGTAATTAAAATTAGTGAAGATTCTGAGCAAAAAGAAATTATAGAAAATTTGAAAAAAAAATTACCTGAGTTAAAAAAATTATATAGAGACGAAAAAACACCAATAAAGGTTACAGGAAAAGTTTTAAAAAATAAAGAAATAGATGAAATACAAGTTTTAATAAAAGATAAAATAGATGTAGAAATAGAATTTGATACTCCAAAAACATTAGGACTACATAGTATAAAAAGAACCTTTAGTCAAAAAACAGAAATTTCAGAAACAAGGTATTTTAGAGGTTCGCTAAGGTCTGGACAAAAAATGGAATCTGAAGGAAGCTTGGTTATTTTAGGAGATGTCAATTCTGGGGCAGAAGTTGTAGCTGCAGACAATATAGTTATTCTAGGAAGCCTTAGGGGACTAGCACATGCCGGAGCCAAAGGAAACAAACAAGCAATTATTGCTGCTGGACTTATAGATACTGTGCAGATAAGAATTGCCAATATTGTTAAAGAGATAGACAGAGATGAGGAGCCATTACATAAACAATCATATGTATACATAGAAAATGATGAAATAATTATTGAATAAACACCTAGTTTAACTATGTTAGCAATAGTAATATTAGCACAATAAATAATTCATTGTCTTTTACGTTTTCTTGGTATAGAAAAAAGAGCAAACACACTATTATTAAGTCATCTAAGAAAATTTTTAAGCCAAAAATTTCAAACAAAAAATGATTATTATTTTCAGGGAGAATATATGGAAAACTATACATTGCCATTATTCTCCTTTTTTTCATTATTTAGTAAATCTACTATTTTTGTCATGTTTAATAAATTTACATATTGATCTAATTTAGCTTTTCTACTATCTCGTAAATATGGTTTTAAAGAATATAGCAAGTTAGCTCTAGGATCATCTTTTGAGTTGATATTATCTATTATGCCTTTTAGCTTGATAATAGTTTCAACATCAATGTTTAAACTGCTTTGATTTTTGCCTGAAGATGATGTAAAGCTAGTACTAGTATTTGAGCCTTTAGGATTAGAACTGCTAATACTGTTTAATATATCTTTCATGTTATCAGGAATATTGCCATTATCCATCATGCTTTTAACATTATTTATAAGATCAGATAAATCTTCAGACATAAAATCATTCCTTTCGTAGTTATTTCATCTTCTTTTTTAGCTCAGCAATAATCTGGTCTTTACTTTCTGAATTCATTATTTTATTCGCTTGTGATAGTGCTTTTTCTAAATCATTTTTATTTATATTACCAAGTAACCCTACAAGTTTGTTTAAATCTAAATTATCCAAAATACCACCTCTTTTAATTATATGATATTAACTATATAGATATTATATTAAAAAGAATTATAAAAGTTACAAAAAAAAATTACACAAAATTACAAATTTTTTGTTGTAAATCCTTGAAAAATATATAATTATAAGATATAATAGAAACTGAGAGTTTGTAAATTATATGTAATGGAGGGAATTTTATGGGAACAAAAGGATTTCAAACAAGAAAAGACAACATTGCTAAAAAATTAGTAGCAATTTTATTAATCATTGCACTAACAATGGTAGACTTTATTTTTATTGGCGTAGAAGCTGTAAGCTATGCTGCTGATAGTTTAACAACTGGAACAGCAACAAACAATAAAAATGTAACATTTGATTGCTACTTTAAAGGAGTAAATGGAGAAGCAATTACTGAAAAAACTGAAGCCATAAATAATAATAGTATTAAGTTATATGGCCAAGTTTCAGTAAAAAATGATGGATACTTTGTGGGAAGTGTAACACTTGGAGAAAGTAACTTTAAACTAAAGAATGAAATACTAAGTGACAGTATAAATAAAATAGAAGGAAACACAATAACTTTAAATCAGGTAAACGCTGGGGAAGTTGTAGAATTTGAAATAGGAATAGACCCTATTAAAAATGATACAATTAATTCAGGGTTTTTAAACATGTTAAGTGATGTTTCAATAAATGGTATTTATAGAAACAATAAAGAAAAAGATATAGAAATAAAAGCAACGAGAAATGTACAGTTAACACTTTCTAATCCATATGCTGAAAATGAAGGAGTAGAATTTAGTACTAACATTATCACTAACAAAGTATATAATGTAAATGGAGAAAACAAAAGAATAGTACAAGTTCTAGTAGAAAGTGGTCTTGTTGGAAGCCAATATCCTATAAAAGAAACAAATATAGAATTGAATGTTCCAAATCAAGTAGAAAAAGTCGATGTAATATCAAGAGGAACTTTTTTAACTAATGGAAAAAATGAAACTGAGTTCAATTCAAATGATTGGAATTATTCAAAAGAAGAACAAAAAATAGAAATAGCTATAAAAAATCTAGAAAGTAATAAAACAATAAAATGGACAAAAAATGAAAAAGACCAATTAATAGTAACATATATAATGGATGCTAACACAAATATTAATAATACAAATATTAATGCAAAAACTAGAATAATACTATATGATGTAAATTCTACAGTAAAGGAATCTACATCAGCAGCTACAATATCAGAAGAAAAAGATGGTATTATTACAAGTGAGATTAAACCTGGGGAAAGCAACATTTATAAAGGAAAAATTTACTCAGGAGAAGACAGAATTTATAATCTAACTACTAATATATATGTAAATGAAGCAGAAACAGGAAAAAATGCAAATATAGAATTACTACCTACAACATATGAAACATCAGAAGGAGAACTATCAGCAAATATTCAATTATCAAATACAATAATTAATAAGTCACAAGTTTTAAGAGTTTTAGGAGAAGACGGAACTTTAAGAATTTTATCATCTACAGGAAGCTATATAGCAGAAATTAACAATGCTACACAAACAGACGAAAATGGTAATGTTTTAGTAAAATACCCAGAAGGAACAACATCAGTAAAAGTTGAAACTTCAAATGCTAAAAATACTGGTACAATATCATTAAGCAACATGAAAGTTATAAAACAAGATGGTAATAGTAGAGAAATAAAAGCAAAATATGTGGCAATTAAAGAAAAAATATCAGGTAGTGAAAGTAAAATAGAATTACATGAAACTTCAGAAGATGCATTATTACAAGTAAGTAAATCAAATTTATCTACATTAGTAGAAAATACTGGAGTAGAAATAACAACAATTCTAAAAACAAGCAATGAACAAAATGAACTATACAAAAACCCTACTATAAAAATTGCATTACCTTCTCAAGTAGAAAATGTTACTGTAAATGGTATTAACTTATTATATGAAGATGAACTAAAAATATCATCTGCTAATACACATGACGAAAATGGAGCAAAGGTAATAGAAATAAACTTAGAAGGAGAACAAACAAAACATAAAGCAGGTAATGTACAAGAAACAACAATAATAATAAATGCAAACTTAACATTAAATAAAAAAGCAACTAACAGTAATGAAACAATAAGCATGACATGTGTAAATGGTAATACAGGTGCTCAAATAGAAAAGAAACAACCTATAGAAGTTGTTTCACCTAGAGGAATGGTTACAGTAAACAGCATTAATGATTATGGAATGACAGTAATAGGAGAAGATAATCAAACTTCTAAGCTTGAATTAGGAACAGGCGCAAAACAAACTCAAGTAAATATAGAAGTTATTAATAATAATGAAGAAAAAGTTAATGGTGTTAAAGTAATGGGTAACTTCCCAACAAAAAATGAAACAAACACAATAGAGACATCTGTAAGTGGAATTGAAGTATCAGGAATGGATGCTAAAGTATATTACACAGAAAACGAAAATGCTACAGACAACTTAGAAGATAATACTAATGGATGGAACACAGAAATTACAGATAATTCAAAAGTAAAAAAATACATGATAGCACTAGATAGTATGGAACAATCACAAGGAATATCAGCATCATATGGATTAAATATTCCAGCAGGATTACAATATAATGAGCAAACATATGAAGGATACAAAGTTACATATAACAACGCAAATACAGCTAATGAAGTTGTAGCAGCTACACTTGGATTATCAACAGGTAAAGGTCCAGAATTAACAACTACAATGAAAGTGAAAAATGGAAATAATGAATTAGCTAATGGACAAAAGGTTGCACAAGGTGAGGTTGTAAAATATGAAATAACTGCTGAAAATACTGGTACAGAAGAAGCAACAAATGTTGTTATATCAGGTACAGTACCAGAAGGAACAGTATATGTAGAACCAAAAGAAAACTATGTATATGAAGCAGGATACTATAATGAAATTCAGGATAAAAAAGAAGTAATATTTGAAGTAGAAAGCATACCAGCAGGAGAAAAGGTTACGAAATCTTATGAAGTCAAAGTAACTAAAAACGCACAAATTGGAGAAGAAATAGAAAATAAGGCAACAATAAAATATGGTGAAGCTACAGCTGAATCTGAGACTGTAAAATATATAGTTTCAGAAGGAGGATTAAGTGTTACAGTAAATCGTGCTTCAGATTTAAAAATAGATACATATGCGGGTGGAAGTCTTGCTTACTTTGTAGGTGTAGAAAACATATCAAATGAAACTAAAAAGAATGTTATTGTAAACTTAAATTTACCAAATGAATATGAACTTTTAAGTACAACAGTTTCAATTAATGATGAGGACATTATTGGAGATAGTAAGACTGTTGAGCTAGGTGATTTAAATTCAGGAGAAATAAAATACATATATGTAGTAGTTAAAATAAAATCATTAGACAATACAGATTCAAAACAAATAGGTATTTCAGCTACAGTAAAGGCAAAAAATACCGATGAAGTAAAATCTAATGAATATATGGAAACAGTAAAAGATTATAAATTAAATATATCATTATCATCTAACCATGAAGATGGATATATTAAGACGGGAGATATAGTAGAATATACTATTAAAATAGAAAATACTACAAATGTTGATTCTACATATGTAGATATTGCTGATGTAATACCAGGACAACTTACAGTACAATCAGTAACTGTAAATGGAGAAGAAGAACCAAACGAAAACAATTTTGTACTATTTTCAAGAAAGATTAAAGCAAATAGTGCAATAGAAGCAAAAGTAAATGCTGTTGTTAATTATAGTGAATTAAGAACAGAGCCTGAAATAATATCAAACGTTGCTACAATTGGTGCAACAACACCTGCAATGGCTACATCAGAAGAAATTACACATATTATTCAAGCTGATAGCCAAGAATCAGGAGATATACCTGGTGAAAATCCTAATAGTGGTGGAAATGGCGGAAATAATGGACAGAAAACAGATACAGGATTAATAAGTGGTACAGCATGGCTTGATGAAAATCAAAATGGACAAAGAGATAATGAAGAAAAGCTATTAGAAGGAATAAGAGTAGACTTAGTAGACAAAAATGGAAACATAGTTAAAAATGCAGAAGGTAATGATATTGTTGCAACAACTAATAATAAAGGTGTATATATTTTAAGTAATGTTCCAAAAGGAGATTACCTAGTAGTATTTGAATATGATACTTCAACATATATAACAACAGCTTACCAAAAATCAGGAGTATCAAATAATAGAAATTCAGATGTTATTACTAAAAAGTTAAGTATTAATGGACAAGAAAAAAATTGTGGAGTAACAGATACAGTTTCATTAAACAATAGTAATATTTCTAATTTAGATTTAGGTTTAATGAATGCTACAAAATTTGACTTAGAATTAAACAAATATATAAGTAAAATCGTAGTACAAACTAAAAAAGAAACAAAAACATATAATTATGACAAAGCAACACTTGCAAAAGCAGAAATAGCAGCGAAACAGTTACAAGGAGCAAATGTAATTATAGAATATCAAATAGAAGTAAAAAATGCAGGTGAAGTTGCAGGATATGTTAAGAATATTGTTGACTATGCACCATCTAGCTTAAAGTTTAGTTCAGAACTAAACAAAGACTGGTATCAATCAGGAAATAATTTATTCAATACAAGTTTAACAAATACTAAGCTAGAAGCTGGAGAAACAAAAACAGTAACATTAACATTAACAAAAACTATGACAGAAGAAAATACTGGACTTGTAAACAACAAAGCAGAAATTGCTGAAAGCTATAATGAAGCTGGAATAAAGGATTTAGATTCTACTGCAGGAAATAAAACACAAGGTGAAGACGATATGGGTTCTGCAGATGTAATTATAGGTGTAAAAACAGGTGCTATGATTACTTACATAAGCCTAATACTTCTAGTTATAACAATGATAGGAGTTACAGCATACTTTATTAATAAAAAATTTGATAAAGACACACACATAGAGGTGAATTTCTAAGAAAGGAGGTAAAACAATGTCTAATATTAAAAGAGTATTAATTTTCATAATAGCAGCAATTCTAGTAGGAGCTACATTAATAAGTATAAGTAATGCAGCAAACAAGACTTGGACCATTACAGATGATAGTTTTAAAGCTAAAGATGTTAATGTTGGAGATGAAGTAACAATATGGTCAAGATATCTTCATTGGAGAAATGGAGATAATGACTATTTAACAGATAATGAAAAACAAAGCTTTATAACTAGAGCAAATGAAAATTTTGATTTTCTTTGTGTTGAGGCAGGCCAACAAACGGGACTTGATTTATATGGTGGCGCAGGAGCTGGTGTTAAATATAAAGCTGTAGCAAAAGTACATATAAGAGGATTTGAATCAACTGTGACAGCAGGTACTAAATCTGGCAAAGATAAAGTAATAAGTACTTGGAATCAGTATCTAGCATGTATTTTAAACCCAGAAAGAGCTGAAGCAAAAGATCGTAGATGGAGTGAGGACAGTTATCTACAAAGAGCTGCATGGCGTGTGATGTATGGAGATGATTCTACCAGTGGATGGATGAATTGTGTTGGTAGAGATGGTACGGATGAAGTGCCAGGACATAAAATTACAGCACTTTATAATTTTACTATTGCTAAACCTGATTGGGTAGATAAAGATTATGCTAATCCTTTATACGATTTTGCTCTAGAAACTTATTCTAAAGAGGATGGTATTAGACTTCTAGAGATTAAACTTGATGACGCAGCAAAGAATAATATTAAAGCAGAAAACATAGATAATGGAAGAATTAAAATAGGACCACTTAAATATACTTTTAATAATGATGCGAAGTTTAAGACAATTGAAGTATCAGGAAAACTAAGTGATGGAAAAACACAAAGTTTAAGTGATATAAAATATGTAGTTTATGATAAGAAAACTTTAAAAGAGGTTGCATTAGAAACAATAGCATCAGGGCAAGAGTTTTACATTACTATTCCAGATAATACTGAATTAACTGAGATAACAAATATTAATGCAACAGTTGTTAGAACAGTATATTCTGCTGATATTGTATTCTGGAGTCATAGTGATGGAGCTCAAAGTGGCCGTCACTCACAAAACCAAATTCAATTTACTCCAGATAAAGAAGAGGAGCCAGCAAGCATTCCATGGAATCCAGAGCTTCAACTATTTGGAAACTTAAAAATAACCAAAAAAGACTATGATAATAGCAAAAATATTTCTAAGGTTACATTTAAATTACAAGATAAAGATGGAAAATATGTAAAACAAGATAAAGACGGAAAAATATCATATGTAGATGAAAAGGATGCAACATTATTTAGCACTAATGATAATGGTGAAGTAGAGATAAATAAATTAAAAATAGGAACATATACAGTATCAGAAATTAAGAACCCAAATAAACCATATGGTGGTTCAACAGGTGACGTGGATACAGATAAGATTTTCTATAATCTTAATATAAGTGGAGAAAAACAGGCTGTAAAAGATGGAAAAATACAAGTAAATGTTAACAAAGGTGGAGACGAATACGTAAACTTATATATATACAACGAGAAAAAATATGTAGATATTACAGGATATGTATGGAAAGATGTAATTGGAGGAAAAGATAATAACAGAGCGTATGCAGGCGAAGATATTTATGCTGATGGAGATGTGCTATTAGAAGGAATAAAAGTATACCTAAAAGATAGCAACGGAAATACAATAAACGAGGCAACAACCAATGAAAAGGGAGAATATAAATTTGAAAATGTGTTAATATCTGAACTTTCAAACTACCATGTAGAGTTTGAATATGATGGCTTAAAATACACATCTGTAAAAGAAAAAGTTGGAAATGACGATACAGTAAACTCTAAAGCAACAGAAATTGTTGAGAATAGAAAAGCTGTAAATAACAGATTTGCGGAAGTAACAAATCAAGGAGACATTGAAAAGAGAGATAGTGGATTCTCTAGAGATTCTAACGGAAATGTAACAGGAAACTTAGGGTATGAACTTTTAAATCATATTGCTACACTTAAATCTACTACTACAAATACTAGCATTTTAGCAACTACAGGGGATAGTTATAAATTAGCAGATTTATATAATGAATATAAAAATAATCAAAATAATGATAAAGGTCATTATAAAGAAAACTCTGATGGTTCTGTTGAATTATTAAACGTTAACCTTGGTATTAAAGACAGAGTAATGCCACAAATATCATTACTTACAGATATTCAGTCTGCTCAAGTAGATATAAATGGATATTCACACACATATAGTTATGGTCAAAAACCAACACAAGATAATAATAGCTTTAACGTAGGTGTAAAATTTGGAGATAACAATTGGCCAGGTGAATATACAAGAGCTATATATCCATCAGATATTAAACAAAGTGCATCAGCAACAGAAGATTCAAGCAAATTAAAAGTACGTGTAACATATCAAACTAAAATAGCCAATAGGTCAAATACAGGTACTGTATCTATGGCTGCTAATGAAATTGTAAATTATCATGACAGTAGATACAGAATTGTAGAATCATGGATAGATGACGGAAATAGAACAGCTATTAATTGGAGTGAAGCAAGTAAATATGGACAAAAATATGATAATAGTGGATTTGTAGGATCATATACACAATCATTAGCAGGAAGAAAGTTACAACCAGGAGAAGTTATAACATTATATACAACATATGAAGTAAATGATGAAGCGGTATTAGATTTACTTAACCAAAAAGCAACATTAAATAATGTGTTTGAAATAAATGCTTACTCATCATATTATATAGCAGCAGATGAAGGATGTACAGAAAACGACATATATGCAGCTGTAGATAATGCTTCTGCACCAGGAAATGCAACGCCAAATAATAAAGAAACATTTGAAGCAGATACAGATAGTGCACCATCTCTAATACTAGAAGCAAAAGGAGCAAGAACAATAGAAGGTACAGTATTTGAAGACGAAACAACGCTTGAAAACAGAGAAAGAAAAGGCGACGGTATATACGATGCAAGCAAAGAAAATAAGGTAAGTGGAGTAACAGTAGAGCTTATAGATGCAAATACTGGAAATGTAGTAACAGTATATCCTCCAGAAGGAGATATAAAAGCTACAGATGGAAAAGCAGCAGGAACAACAACAGATAAAAACGGATACTATACTTTTAGAGGAATAGAGCCAGGAGTATACTACATAAAATACACATATAAAAATGGAGCTACAAAACTAGTTGATATAAGTGGTCATGAACTAGAAGACAAGGTTACAGTACAAGACTATAAATCAACAATAATAACTTCAAATACAATAAAAGAAGCTTTTGAGAATAACGAAAGCAACCGACTATGGTACAAAGAAAACGAAACAAGATATTCAAAAGCTAGAGATAACTATGATACTAGACAAAAAATAGATAAAGGTGAAGCAATAGATAATCTAGATGCTACAACACCAAGATTTGACTTAGGTATTGAATATGAAACAACATACACAGCGTCTACAGGAGATTCATATGAATATAAAGTAGCAGATATAGATTTTGGTATAGCAAAAAGACCAATACAATCTATTAAACTTACAAAACCAGTAAAACATATTAAAGTTACATTGCCTGATGAACAAGTATTAGTAGATAGTGATATAAATGAAGGAAATGCTCCAAAATATGTAACAATTACAGATACAGGAATATATGTAACAATAGATAATGAACTAATATATGGTTCAAAAATAGACATAGACTATGAGATAAAAGTTGAGAATAATAGTGAAAAAGATTATGCAAATGAAACATATTATTACTATGGTACATCAACTGCTACAGACAATCCAATAAAATTTGACAAAGTAACAATAGCAGATTATGTAGATAAAGATGTATTACTAAAATCACAAGGTAATGAAGGATGGACATCTATAAGTAATAAGGATGATCTTAAAAATAAAGCGTACCTTGAATTAACTGATACAGCTAAAGATAACTTAATGGCAAACTTTAGCACAGTTGCAGTAACTGATACAACAAAACCTCTTGCTATTGATGAAATTGAAAGCAAAACAATTTCAGTTGAAAAAATATTATCTTCATCTGATGATGCTGAATTTAATAACAATGTTGAAGTTGTAAAAGTTGAACAACAAGGTGGAATTCAACGTTTAAGTGTAATACCAGGAAATTATGCTAGTAGATTAGCATCTGATGTAAATGCTATGCCAGAGGAAGATGATGAAGCAATGGCAAAAGCAGTAGCTATTATACCTCCTACAGGAGAAACTAGTCATATTATAACTTATGCAGTAATTAGTGTAATAAGCTTAGCAGTATTAGGTTCTGGAATTTATGGAATTAGAAAATACCTAAAGAAATAATTAATAAAAAATCACTCTAGTAAAAACTAGAGTGATTTTTTAATTGGATAAGTATTGACAATATAATGTAATATAATGTATAATAATACATGCATAAGAAGACAACATATGGACATCGGAAGGAGGGGAAATAATAATGTCAGAGATAAAAGTTAATAATGGTAATATAGAAGATGCGCTTAAAAGATTTAAAAGACAATGCGCAAGAAATGGTGTACTTCAAGAGGTACGTAAAAGAGAACATTATGAAAAACCTAGTGTAAAGAGAAAGAAAAAATCAGAAGCCGCAAGGAAAAGAAAAATATAATATATTAAACAACCAAAAGGAGGGATATCTTTTGGTTGTTTTTTTTAGTAAACACTTGTATAATATTTCCAAAATATTGTATACTATATAAGATAAAGGAGGAAACACATTATGGAATATAAAGTTACAGATATAAAAAAGGGAATTAAACTTCATACAATAAACACAAACAAATTTAAAACCAACATTATTGCTGTTTTTTTAACTATGCCTATTAGCAGAGAAACAGTAACAAAAAATGCAGTATTGTCTTCTGTATTAAGAAGAGGAAGCAAAACAATGCCAACACAAGAACAAATTAGCAAAGAATTAGAAGAAATGTATGGTGCTTCTTTTGATTGTGGATTGGACAAAACTGGAGATAACCATATAATAAAGTTCTACTTAGAATCAATAAATGACAACTTTCTTCCACAAAGTGATGAAAAAATGTTGAAAACTAGTATCGAAAAACTATTAGATATAGTATGTAATCCATTAGTAGAGAATAATGGATTTAAAAAAGAATATGTTGAACAAGAGAAGGAAAACATTAAACAAATAATTGAAGGAAAAAAAGACAATAGAGCCAAATATGCAATGACAAGATGTATAGAAGAAATGTATAAAGATAAGCCATTTGGATTGTTTAAGTTTGGCTATGTTGAAGATTTAAATGATATTAATGAAGAAAATTTATATGATTATTATAAAGAATTAATAAATGAATGTAAAATAGATATCTTTGTTTCGGGTGAAATAGGAGAGGATACAAATGAATACCTTTTACAAAATGAAAATATTAAAAGCCTAAATGCAAGAACACCTAATTTTAATCAGTCTACCTTGGAAGAAAAAGAAATAAAAGAGCCTAATATTATACATGAGTCAATGGACGTAACACAAGGAAAACTAATAATCGGATTAGATTTGAACCTAAAGAATGATCAAGAAAAGTATAATGCATTAATGTATAACAGTATATTGGGTGGAACTGCAAATTCAAAATTGTTTCAAAATGTGAGAGAAAAGGAAAGTTTAGCTTATGTTGCAAGTTCAAGTTATTTAAGATACAAAAGCAATATAATTATTAACTGTGGAATAGAAATTAAGAATTATGAAAAAGCTTTAAATAAAATAAAAGAACAATTAGAAGATATGAAAAATGGCAATTTTACAGATGAAGATATAGATAATTCTAAAAAAGTTATAATATCTACGATTAAAAGCATAGATGATGAACAAGATACAGAAATAACTTATTTCTTTGGACAAGAACTTACAGGTAATGAAACAAATCTTGAAGAATATATACAGAAAATTGAAAAAGTAAAAAGAGAAGATATTATCAATATAGCAAATAATACAAATATTAATACAATTTATTTTTTAAAAGATTAGAAAGGAATTATTAAATGCAAGTTATTGAAAATTTAAAAGTTAAAGAAAAATTATATACTGAAAAGTTAGAAAACGGTTTAACAGTTATGATTATACCCAAAAAGGGAATTCAAAAAAAATATATAATATGGGGAACAAACTATGGTTCAAATGATAGCAAATTTATTGTACCGGGAGAAAAAGAAGTAACAGAAGTACCTGATGGAGTAGCGCATTATTTGGAACATAAATTATTTGAACAAGAAAATGGAGCAAATAGTTTAGATGTATTATCCTCCTTAGGAGTAAATGCGAATGCATACACTACCAATAATCATACAGCATATTTATATGAATGTACAGATAAATTTTATGAGGCTCTTGACGAATTTATGGATTATGTTCAACATCCATATTTTACCGACGAAAATGTAGAAAAAGAAAAGGGAATAATTGGGCAAGAAATAATGATGTATGATGACTATCCAGAATGGAAGGTATATATGAATGCTATGAACGCAATGTACCATGAAAATCCTATAAAAATTGATACAGCTGGAACAATTGAATCAATAGCCCCAATTGACAAAGATATATTATATAAGTGTTACAATACTTTTTATAATCCATCAAATATGGCAATGGTTATCTGCGGAGACTTTGAACCAGAAGAAATTTTAAAAGAAGTAAAGAAAAGATTAATACCCAAAAACGCAAATGGAGAGATTAAAAGAATATATCCGGAGGAACCAGAGAGCATTGTACAACAAAAAGTAGAACAAAAAATGGAAGTAAATACACCACTATATGTTATAGGAATAAAAGATAAAGAAACTGGTTCAGAAGAAATTGTAAAGAAACATATTGCTATAGAAATATTATTAAATATACTATTTGGACAAAGCTCTAGATTATATAAAAAGTTATACAATGATGGAGTGATATATTCTTCGCCAATGTTAGAATATGAATTTGCTAAAGGATATGCACATGTGCTAATTACAGGACAAGCAAAGAATCCTGAAATAGTATTTGAAGAATTTATAAATGAGGTAAAAGTATTAAAAGAAAAGGGAATTAAAGAATCTGATTTTACACGTATAAAAAAAATGATTTATGGTAGTTACATTAAAGAGTATGATGGACCTCAAGATATAGCAAGAATGTTCTTAGCTGATTATTTTAAAGGAATTAATAGTTTTGATTATTTAGAAGAAATTGATAGTGTAAATTTAGATTATGCTAAACAAGTTTTAGATGAGGTGTTTAATGAAGATAGAATGGTACTCTCTGTTGTAAAAAACTAGAAAATATGATATAATATATATATCATTGTTAAATTGCTTTTTAAAATAAGAAAGCAACAATAAAACAGAGAGGAACTACCATGTGCGACAATGAGACAAAAATTAAAGAAATCAAAAGAGGATTTGAAGACAAACATCATACTAGAATGCGTAACACATCATGGCACATGCCAAGAGAAACAATGCAGGAACTTGAGGATGAGCTTTATCAGGAGGCTGTTGAGGAAAGTTCAGAGGCATATATAGAGTTCCTATATATTTGTTTTTGGTAGTTTAAAGAGAGTAGCAATTATTATTAGTTTTTTAATAAAAATTGCTACTCTCTTAATTTATAATAAATTAAAATTTTTAGTTAATTTGTAAATTCTATAAACAGTATGTCGAATAATGTCTTAATAGTGTAAAAATAGCTGAAAATGGGCGAACGAAAGTTACAAAAATTTGCAAAAATTGCTTGACTTAAATGTAAGAATATGTTAATTTATAAATATACGTAGGATAAATAATAAAAAAGGAGAGATGAATAATGTTAAATGATGAAATATGTATATTAAGAGATAAATTAAATGACAGTATTGCCTCAGGCGATGACTATAGTGTAACCTATAAAATTAGTGTGGAACTAGATGAACTTATAGCCCAATTTTACAGAAATAACCTTAAAGAAAAGGTAAGTTGTAAATAAAAAAGTTTAGCATATTTTGCTAAACTTTTTTGCGGTTTAAGTATAGACATAAGACCTTAATTGTTGTATAATGTAATATGTAGTAATATATTGTAAAAATATTTAAATAAGAGATATAGAAAGGAGAGCAAATATATGAATAACAGTGATATGCCAAGACAGCTTCCGGATGTTTTTAAAGAATTACAGCAATCAAGATTTGAACAAGAATTAAATACAAAATTGAATATTAATAAAGCTAAAATGGTTAAAACATCTGAAAAAAGAAAGAAAGTAAAAGAAAAAATATCACAAAAGAAAGAAGCTGCATATCGTAACATGTGGAATGAACATTCTACTACAGAAGTTTTAAATTTTAGTGTAAAAAAAGCAGCAATAGTTACTATGGGAATATGTGCAATAGTTCTTACAGTAGTATCTAAAAATTATATATTTGCAGGAAACAACGAGGAAGAACCTATTATAGAGACAAGCTATGTTGACTTTGAAGCAAATGACAATGCAATTAATTTAACTCAAATTGTATCAGAAAATGCCAGCATGGTTGAAGCAAAAGACTATGTAAAAGAAGAAAGGGAAGTAGACTTTGAAACTGTCTATATTGAAGACACTTCTTTACAAAAAGATGAAAAAGTAGTTACCCAAGAAGGTTCAAAAGGTAAGGAAGAAGTAACTGCTATAAAAACATATCATAATGGAGAATTTATAGAAGAAAATATAATAGAAAGAACAGTAATATTAGAACCAATTAAATCAGTTGTACATACAGGAACATCAGAATTTTTAAGTACATACAAAGTTCATTTAGGAGATATATTATATGTTACATCAGAAGTAGCTTTAAGAGAAAAAGCAAGTGATAGTGCAAAAGAAATTGTTAAAATACCACAATACTATGATGTAAAACTAGTTGAATTAGCAGGTGATTGGTGCAAAGTTTCTTTTAATGGACATGATGGATATATTAAGAATACTGCAGTAACTTCATCAAGTTACACACCAGGAATTCTAGAACAAAATAGGAAACAAAAAATATTTGCAAGTGCTGGTGAAAGCATGAGTGTAAATAAAGCTAGTGGATTAACATTAGAAGACTTTAAAAAAGCTCTTTCTAATAATCCAAAAGATGTAAATAAAATTTTTGAAAATAATGCAGAAGCATTTTTCAATGCAGAGCAAAAATACAATGTAAATGGATTATTTATAGCAGCTATAGGAATAAATGAGAGTGCATGGGGTACATCAAATATAGCATCAACAAAGAAAAACCTATTTGGATATGGTGCATATGATAGGGATCCATATAATTCTTCATATACATTCGAAACTTATGAAGATGGAATAGATTTAGTTACAAAAGTAATGGCAAAATATTATTTGAATCCAGCAGGTACTAAAATATATGGAGATGAAATGGCATCTGGAAAATACTATAATGGACCAACAATTGCGGCAGTAAATATGAGATATGCTAGTGATACAGATTGGGCTAAAAAAGTATATACTTATATGGAATTATTATATAATAAATTAAAATAGGAAAGAATTCATATGAAAAAAATAAAGTTAAACAAAAGAGATGTTGTAGCACTTGTAATAATTGCAATAATTGTTATATCTTCATTTATATATGTTTCATACAAACAATTGCAATATTACATGTTTGCCAACGAAATGGAAAATTTATATACAAAAAATGAAAATCCAATTTTCTGTATAGATAAAATTGTAATGTACAGTAGTGCCAATGCAATAGACAATAGCGAAGGGCAAACAATGCAAGACCTTAATATTTGTCAATTTACAGATTTAGCAATTTACATAGACAATATGGTAGACATTAATGCTTTAGTAAAAGAATCTGATGCGATGGGTGTTAGTACAGAGGAAACAAACGATGAAGCTTCAAGAAAAATTAAAGAGCATACAATAAAAGAATTATATATAGATAATATAAAAATAGAAAATTCATCAGCAAGAGGTATAAAAACACTTACCTATAAAAGCCCTCTAAGATTTGGCAAATTTAAAACTGCTGATGAAGAATCTAAAAATAATAATGAAGAAGTGTCTGCTGAAAAAGAAACATTATCAGGTGAAAAAACTCCAGAGAATAATGAAGAAAACAAACAAGTAGATGAGCAAAAAAACAACCAAGGTTTAGTATTTGAAGAACAACCTGAAAGAATCGATTTTGAAATAATATCAAATAATGTTGATAATGAAAGAAATGATTATACTAAACCTACGTTTTATGCAGATTGTTCAAACCCAATAACATTAAATTATATGAACAGAGATATCGTAACTGGATATTCAGTATCTGCAGAAGATACACAAATTAAATTCGATGGAAGTATACTTCAAAGTGTAGGGATAAATCTTGCAGATATTTCTTGTTCGCTAAGTTTCGACATACACATGAAAAACAATTTAGACCAAAATTTTGCGTGTAGTGTTGGAATAGATATTCCACTAAGTAATGAAAACAAAACAATTTATAGTGGATATATGTATGGAATGCAAAACGAATTACAAAATCAATATAAGTTCTTTAAAAACTAAAATAAAGGTGCTATTAATGAAATAATAGCACCTTAAAAAATAAAAGGGGATTAATTATGTTTGGAAAAAGAAGCGATGGTAAGGAATTAAAACATGTCATGCCTTTTTTTAGGATAATGCCATGTATAATGAAAGAAAGAGACGACTCACAGGTATATTTTAATCAAGATATTGCAATCAAAAAAATTGATGAATATATTAGTTTAAAAGCACAAGAAGGGATAAAGATATCTCTGTTAGATATAATGTTTGCAGCAATTGTAAGAATATTTGCTGAAAAGCCAAAATTAAATAGATTTGCTATAAATGGAAGAATATATGCGCGAAATAAAATCACTCTTGCAATTACCATAAAAAAAGCTTTAACAGAAGATGGAGACGAAACAACGGTTAAAGTAGATTTTGAAGGCACAGAAAATTTATTTGAAGTAAGAGAAAAACTCCAAAAACTTATTGTAGAGAATAAAGACTTAGAAGCAGAAAATGGTACAGACAAAATTGCTGGAGTATTATCTAAAATTCCAACATCTATATTAAAAGTTGCAGTTGGATTATTAAAATTTTTAGATAAACATGGGCATTTACCAGCAAGTATAATAGAGGTTAGCCCTTTTCATACAAGTGCAGTAGTAACCAATGTTGGATCTCTTGGAATAGACTCAATATACCATCATGTATATAACTTTGGCACAACAAGTATGTTTTTTGCGATAGGAAAAAAGAAAAAGTCATATGTATTTAATGATGATGAATTAACAAAAGAAAGAACAGTAAATGTTGCATTCGTTGGAGACGAAAGAATATGTGATGGACATTATTATGCATCTTCATTTAGAAATTTAGCAAGATATTTAACACATCCAGAATTACTAGAAACAGGAGCAGAAAAGAAAAAAATTGATCCGGAATTATAATCAATAATTTGGAGGTATACTCATGAAAAGAAACTATAATAAAATAATATTTAGTTTAATATCTGTAATATTAATAATTTTTATAATAGTAATGATTGCTTCAAATATAAATCCTCAAATTAAGAGTGTTTTAAAAAATACTTTTAATAACAAGGAAGCAGCTACAAACACAGATGTTGTTGATCCAACACAATGGGTTGCAGTAGATGGTTTAGGTAGAACTTTAGATACTAATGAAGAAACAGGCGATATAAAAAGTGATAAGGAGGTAGGAATTTTCTTCTGGAACTGGCATGATACTGAAACTGTAATGTATAGAAGAGATAAAGCAAGTACAAAAGATCCTAATACAGCTTTTAATACATTTGAAAATGTAGAACCATATAATATACAAAATGCAATTGATAAATATCCAAATGAAAATCCATTAAATATTAATAGTAAAATGTGGGAAAACCATCAAGGATATATGTGGTGGAATAAGCCAATATATGGATACTATAGAAATAGTGACAAATGGGTATTAAGAAGACAAGTTGAACTACTTGCAGATGCGGGAATAGACTTTATTTTATTGGACTATACTAACACTTCTGGTACAGGTGAAAGCTTTAAAAATCAAAGAGATAGTAATGGCTGTTATGTAAAAAGTGAAGAAACAGGATCTAGAAAACCATATTGGGAAAACAGATTTAGTTATTGTTGGGACTGGAGACCATTGTTTGAAGTATTTTCTGAAGCTAAAAAAGACGGTATAAATGTTCCTAAAATTGGATTTATGTTATCTTTTACAGATCAGGATAAATATGCTCCATCACCTCATGGAGGCCAAAAAGGTAATAATGAAATGCTACTATGTCTATATGATAATTTATATAAGCCAGAAAAGTATAAAGACTTATGGTATTATAGAGATAATAAACCTTTTTTAATGTCTTATGAACCAGTTATAAATGAAAATGACGCAACATTTAAAAAAGACTTTAGTGCAGCTGATATTAATGAATTGAAAAGTATAAAAAATATGTTTACATTTAGAAATCCTGGAGACAATAATGTAGGTTCTGTATTAGATGTTGCTCCAAAGCAAAATGGATGGGCATGGGAAAGTATGTATCCTCAATTCTATGGAAAATCTGGAAGTGTTATAGAAGAGGTACCAGTATCTCCAGCACAAAATGTTGGATATGATGAAAATGGTAATTATGTAGGAACTCCAATGAATTTTGACAATAGTAGAGGAAGAGACATGCCAAGAGATGATAACTTCTTGAGTAGATTATCAAGCTTTGAAAAAAAACATAGCAATTTTACAGGAGATTATACATACTTATATAAAGGTAAAGAAGTTAATGTAAATAGTAGTACTAATAATTCATACTTATATGGAAGAAATTTTCAACAACAATGGGATAGAGCAATAAGCCTTGATCCTAAAGTTATACTTCTAACAGGTTGGAATGAATGGGTTGTCGTAAGAAATCCTCATGAAGATAATGTAAACAAATTTGTTGATGAATTTAATGATTTAAAATCTCGTGATATTGAACCAAGTGCTGGAAAATTAAAAGACCATTATTATTATCAAATGGTTGAAAATATCAGAAAGTTTAAAGGAACTAATAAATTACCTAATCAGACAGAAACAAAGACTATAGATCTAGATGGAGATATTAATCAATGGAATGATGCAAATATAATTAATTATAATCATTATACTTTCGATGATTTAACAATATATAGATCAACTAAGGCTTGGGGATCTCCAGATACAAATGCAGAGTATTATTCAAATTATACATCAATTGAAGGAAATGACTTAAAAAAAGCAAAAGTTTCATATGATAAAACAAATGTATATTTTTATATAGAATGTAATACTCCTTTTAGAGATTATGGAATAGACAGAACAAGACTTTTAATAGATACAATAGATTCAGAAAATAGTACCTCAACAAAAAATTGGGAAGAATATGAATATATATTAAACAGAAATAATGCAACAGAAAATACATTAAAACTAGAAAGAAGTAAAGGAGGATGGAACTGGGAAGAAGTAGGACAGGTTGAGTATACAACTGCAGACAGTGAAGGACATGGAAATAATGTATTGCAAGTAAAAATACCAAGAAAATATTTAGGATTAACCTCAGAAAATGTTAAATTTAATTTTAAATGGATAGATAATAATGTAACAGATGAAAATGGTACAACAGCAGATATAATGAATGTATATACAGATGGAGATGCAGCACCAGGAGGTAGGTTTGCATTTGCATTTACAGGTAATGCAAGTTATGAAGAAGAAACATATACAATAAATTTAAATGCAAATGGAGGAACAGTATCAGAAAGCCAAATAACATATAAAGAAAGCACAGCAACATTTACATTACCAACACCAACAAGAAAAGGATATACATTTAGAGGCTGGACAGGAACAGGATTATCAAAAGTGACTCAAGAAGTAACAATACCAAAAGGAAGCACAGGAGATAGAACATATAAAGCAAATTGGAGTAAAGATGAATATACAATAACATATACATTAAATGGTGGAACAACAAGTGAAGAATTAACAACAGTATACCAAGTAGATACTGAGACATTCACATTACCAACACCAACCAAAAAAGGATATACATTTATGGGCTGGACAGGAACAGACTTAACAGAAGAAACACAGGAAGTAACAATAGCAAAAGGAAGTACAGGACATAGAGAATATGTAGCTAATTGGAGCTTAAGTTCATACGCAATAACATATAATTTAGATGGAGGAACAATAACAGGACAAAAAACCTCATATAACATAACAACAGCAACATTTACATTACCAAAACCAACAAAAAAAGGATATATATTTACAGGTTGGACAGGAACAGGATTAACAGAACCAACAGAAACGGTAACAATACCAAAAGGAAGTACAGGAAAGAGAACATATACAGCAAACTGGAAAATAGAAACATATACAATAACATATAATTTAGGTGGAGGAGAAATAGCAGGCCAAAAAACATCATATAACGTAACTACTGCGACATTTACATTACCAATACCAACTAAAACAGGATATACATTTACAGGTTGGACAGGAACAGGCATAACAACACCAACTAAAACTGTAAAAGTAACAAAAGGAAGCATTGGAAACAAAGAATACACAGCTAACTGGGAAAAACAAACATATGTAATAGAGTACAATTTAGATGGAGGAGAAATAACAGGTCAAAAAACAACATATGATGTAGTTACAGAGTCATTCACATTACCAACACCAACTAAAACAGGATATACATTTATAGGCTGGACAGGAACAGACTTAGAAGAACCAACAAAGACAGTAACAATAGCAAAAGGAAGCACAGGAGATAGAGAATATACGGCAAATTGGAGCGCACCTACATCATATTCAATAACATATAACTTAGATGGAGGAACAATAACAGGCCAAAAAACTTCATATAATATAACAACAGCAACATTTACATTGCCAACTCCAACAAAGAAAGGCTATATATTTACAGGTTGGACAGGAACAGGCTTAGCAGAACCGACAGAAACAGTAACAATAGCAAAAGGAAGTACAGGAAAGAGAACATATACAGCAAATTGGAAAATTGAAACATATACAATAAAATATAATTTAGACGGAGGAACAATAACAGGTCAAAAAACATCATATAATGTAACAACAGCGACATTTACATTACCAATACCAACTAAAACAGGATATACATTTAAAGGTTGGACAGGAACGGGCCTAACAACACCAACTAGAACTGTAAAAGTAACAAAAGGAAGTATAGGAAATAAAGAATATACAGCAAATTGGGAAAAAGAAACATATGAAATAGTATACAACCTTGATGGAGGAGAAATATCAGGACAGAAAAATTCATATGATATAGATACAGCGACATTTACATTACCAACTCCAACTAAAACAGGATATACATTTATAGGTTGGACAGGAACAGACTTAGAAGAACCAACTAATGCTGTAACAATAGCAAAAGGAAGTACAGGAGATAGAGAATATACAGCCAATTGGAGTTCAGCTACATCATATACAATAACATATAACTTAAATGGAGGAAAAATAACAGGCCAAAAAACTTCGTATAATGTAGATACGGAGACATTCACATTACCGACACCTACAAGAAAGGGATACACATTTACAGGCTGGACAGGAACAGGGTTAACAGAACCAACAAAGACAGTAACAGTAGCAAAAGGAAGTACAGGAAATAGAAGCTACAAAGCAAATTGGAGTAAAAATACCTATACAATAACTTATAGTTTAGATGGTGGAGAAATAACGGAACAAAATGACACATATCAAGTAGATACAGCAACATTTATATTACCAACACCAACCAAAACAGGATATGTATTTATAGGCTGGACAGGAACGGATTTGGAAGAAGCAACAGCAACAGTAACAATAGCAAAAGGAAGTATAGGAAATAGAGCATATACAGCAAACTGGATAAAAGAAGTATATACAATTACATATAATTTAAATGATGGAGAAATAACGGGACAAAGAACTGGATATCAAATAGATACGGAGTCATTTACATTACCAACTCCAACAAAAGAAGGTTATACATTTGAAGGCTGGACAGGAACAGGGTTAACAGAACCAACTAAGGCAGTAACAATATCAAAAGGAAGTACAGGAGATAGAGAATATACAGCAAATTGGAGTACAGCTACATCATATACAATAACATATAACTTAAATGGAGGAAAAATAACAGGTCAAAAAACCACATATAATATAAGCACAGCGACATTTACATTACCAACACCTACAAGAAAGGGATATACATTTACAGGTTGGACAGGAACGGATTTGGAAGAAGCTACGAAAACAGTAACAATAACAAAAGGAAGTACAGGAAATAGAAGTTACAAAGCCAACTGGAGCAAAAATACCTATACAATAACTTATAGTTTAGATGGTGGAGAAATAACGGAACAAAATGACACGTATCAGGTAGATACAGCAACATTTATATTACCAACACCAACCAAAACAGGATATGTATTTATAGGCTGGACAGGAACAGATTTGGAAGAAGCAACAGAAACCGTAACAATAGCAAAAGGAAGCATAGGAAATAGAGAATATATAGCAAACTGGCAAAAAGAAGTATATACAATTACATATAATTTAAACAATGGAACAATAAGTGGACAAAGAACGGGATACCAAATGGATACGGAAACATTTACATTACCAACACCAACCAAAGAAGGTTATACATTTGCAGGCTGGACAGGTACAGGATTGACAGAGCCAACAGAAACAGTGACAATAGCAAAAGGAAGTACAGGAAATAGAGAATATACAGCAAATTGGAGCAGAATTAGTTATTCTATAAAATATAATTTAAACGGAGGAACAATAACAGGCCAAAAGACATCATATAATATAGAAACAAAAACATTTACATTACCAATACCAACAAAAGAAGGCTATGTATTTACAGGCTGGACAGGAACAGGCTTAACAGAGTCTGCAAAAACAGTAACAATAGCAAAAGGAAGTATGGGAAATAGAGTATACACAGCAAATTGGAGTAAGGGTACTTATAAAATAACCTACAATTTAAATGAAGGAGAAATAACAGGACAAAAAGAGACATATGAAGCTGATACAGAAACATTTACTTTGCCAACGCCAACAAGAAAGGGTTATACATTTGAAGGCTGGACAGGAACAGGATTATCAGAAGCAACTAAAACTGTAAAAGTAACAAAAGGAAGTACAGGAGACAGAGAATATACAGCAAATTGGAATATAATAACTTATACAATAACATATAATTTAAATGAAGGAAATATACAAGGAGAAAAAACATTGTACCAGGTAAACACAAAAACCTATGTATTGCCAACACCAACAAGAGAAGGTTATATATTTGAAGGCTGGACAGGAACAGATTTGGAAGAAGCAACAAAAACAGTAACAATAGCAAAGGGAAGCATTGGAAATAGAGAATACACAGCAAATTGGAGTGAAAAAATATTTAACATTAAAGAATATAAGGTAGAAGGTAACTTTGTAGAAAGAATAAAGCCAAACACTCAATATAAAGATTTAATAAAAAATATAGAAACAAATCTAGAATACACTATTGAAGATGAAGGAAAAGAATTAGGAGGACAAGACATAATAAAGACAGGACAGGAAATAGTAGTAGAAAATAGAACATATAAATTAGTTGTAAGTGGAGACACAAATGGAGACGGAAAAGTAGATATAAAAGACATATTACAATTAAATAAGCATAGACTAAACAAAGTAAAACTAGAAAATGAATTCTATATGGCGGGAAATGTAAATGAAGATGAAAAACTAGACATTAAAGATATATTAAAATTAAACAAATACAGACTTAATAAAATTACAGAGTTATAAAAATAATTAGTTTGAGGTATTGCCTTGTAAAATTTCTAAAGCTTAACCAAAAAAAGAGATTGCTTAATGCCAGCAATCTCTTTTTATAAATAATTATAATTATCAAAAAAATATGATATAATTTAAAAAATATATATTAATTTGGTAAGGAGAAAAATGTGGAGATAATATTATATTCAGTGATTGCTTTTTTAGTTTCATTGACTATTCAAATAGTTTTTATTCTAATTATGCACATAAGGAAAAAGAAAGCAAATAGAACAATAGATACAGAAGATGAATATAAAACAAATATGAGACTAGTTACAAGAATAATAATTGCAATTATTATTTCTGTTATAATATCTGTTATTACATTTTATGTTCTTGGGATTGCAGTAATAGGCTTTTTAAGACAAGGACACTAATAAATTACAAGTTGTAGATAAATATTTGATTTATTAAGAAGAAGATATGAAGTATATGTAGGAACTTTGTATAATAAGGAGGAAAAACAAAATATGAATTATTTTAAAAAATTAATAGGAGATAGAATTTATTTATCTCCCAAAGGTGTATCTGATGAAGAAATTAAGAAATTTACAGAATGGATGAATGATTTCCAAGTAACAGATTATACAGGAAAAAGTGGACAAATTACAACATTAATTGGAGAGAAAGATTGGCTTGAAAATTCAGCAAAAAATAGTGAAAACAGAGTTTTTGATATTATTGATTTAAATAATAATAAATTAGTTGGAACAATTGGACTGGAACACTTTGATTGGATTGAAAGAAGTGCTGTACTTGGAATATTTATTGGAGATGAAGACTATAGAAATAATGGATATGGAACAGAGTCAATAAAAATTTTATTAGAATATGGATTTAAATACTTAAACTTGCATAGCATAAGATTAGAGCTTATTGCCATAAATGAAAGGGCACATAAGTGTTATTTAAATTGTGGATTTAAAGATACCGGAAAAAGTAGAGAAGCAATATTTTTAAATGGAAAATATTATGATAAGTTACATATGGATATACTTGAATACGAATTTGATGGAGATTATATTAGAAATAAGAACATAAAATAAAGAGATTGCTATATATAAGCAATCTCTTTTAGATATTGATCGAGGAGACCATAGCAAAATTACTAAAACATAAGATATTACTGAACTCGAAAATTTTCTGTCAAGCAATGTGTAAGCAGCTAGTCTTTGAAGTTTGAAAGAGACTGAGAAAGAACGAGAAATATTTGAATAAAAACTTTCATTTCGCAAATAATAAAAATATTGATTTTTGCGAAATGAGATGATATAATGTTTATGAGGTGAAAGTAAATTATGAAATTAATAAACAGAAACTATCTACAAGAACTTGTCAAAGTGATTGGCACTCCGGATATAAAGGTCATAACAGGAGTTAGACGTAGTGGAAAATCAAAACTATTAGAGATGTTTAGAAAATATATAAATGAAAATGTTGAAAATGCGAACATAATAAATATCAATTTCAATTTAGTTAAATTTGATAAACTTAGAGAATATCATGCTCTTAATGATTATGTTCAAAAAAAATATATTGAAGATAAAAGAAATTTTGTGCTAATTGACGAAGTTCAAATGTGTGATGGATTTGAAAGAACAATAAATAGTCTTCATGCAGAAGAAAGATATGATATATATATAACTGGATCAAATGCGTTTTTATTGAGTAGTGACTTAGCAACACTGTTTACAGGTAGAACTTACGAAATAGAAATATATCCATTTTCGTTTAAAGAGTATTTAAGGTACTTCAAATATAAAGACATAGATGATGCTTTCAAGAATTACGTTATGGAAGGTGGAATGTCAGGCTCATATGTTTATAATGAATATAACCAAAAATATAATTATATAAATGATGTATATAATTCTCTAATAGTTAGAGATATACAGCAGAAGTATAATATTCAAAATATTGGATTAATGAATAGTTTGACAGAATTTATGATGGATAATATTTCAAATTTAACATCGTACAGAAACATTGCAAATAAATTAAATGAGAACAATCTAAATACAAATGATAAAACCATAGCAAGTTATATAAAGTATTTATGTGATGCTTTTGCTTTTTACAAAATAAGAAGATATGATATTCAAGGAAAGAAATACCTATCAACTATAGATAAATACTATTTAGTAGACCATACTTTTAAATATGCAAGATTAGGAACAAAAAATATAAATTATGGTAGAGTATATGAAAATATTGTAGCTATAGAATTATTGAGAAGAGGATATGAAGTTTATGTAGGAACATTATATAATAAAGAAATAGATTTTGTGGCTATGAAAAGAAATGAAAAAATATACATTCAAGTATCAGATAATATTGATAGTGATGATACATTAAAAAGAGAGGTAGAACCATTATTACAAATAAAGGATGCATATCCAAAGGTAATAATAGCTAGAACAAAACATGATGATTATCAATATGAAGGAATACAAATATATGATATAGCAAATTGGCTAGCAAAATAAATAGCAAGTACAGAATGGAGTGATGAAATTACAGGAGATGGAGGACTTAACAGAATTAGAGATTTTGACAAGTGGTTAGAAAAAATTCAAAATGACTTATCTGTTGATACAATAGACAAAGATAGAATTCCAGCAACATTATATTTAACCATAAGAAAGTCTGATAAGAAAATAGTAGGAAATTTGCAAATAAGACATTTTTTGAATGAAAAACTATTAAATTATGGAGGACATATCGGAGATAGTGTAATACCAGATGAAAGAATAATTCAAATATACTGGATTAGTTTGTAAGAAATATACAGATAATTATTAAAATAAAGTGTTATAAGGGGGAATAATAATGATTATAGATAGTTTTGATGATAAATCTAAAGCAAAGATAAATCCTATACAAGAAAAAAATAGATTAAAATGTGATGCTTGCATAGTTACTTTTTCACATATAATAGAAGAGTATGTTCTAAAGAATTATAATGTAGAAGAATGTTCTACTTATAAAATGGTTACAAAACCTTATCCAATTTATAAAATTAATTATAAAGGCAAAATATTTGCATTTTATAGAACAATTTTAGGTGCCCCGGCATCAGTTAGAATACTAGAAGAAGTAACAAAAGTTATAGACACGAGTAAATTTATAGTATTTGGTGGTTCTGGTTGCTTAGAAAAAGAGATAGTACATGGAGCAATAATGATTCCGACTGAAGCTTATAGAGATGAAGGAACAAGCTACCATTATGTACCAGCATCAGATTATATAACAATTAAAAATGCTAATAAAGTTGCAGATTTTATGAAAGCCAAAAAATTACCATACATACTAGGAAAAACATGGACAACAGATGCATCCTATCGTGAAACTGAAAACAATATGGTAAAAAGGAAAGCTGAGGGTTGCATATCAGTAGAAATGGAATGCTCTGGAATGCAGGCAGTATGCAACTTCAGAGGATTACAATTATATTATTTTTTAACAAGTGGAGATTTATTGGATGCTCCAGAATGGGACAAAAGATTCGTAGAAGGAGAATATGCTGGAACTCAACATGATATAAGACATTTTGATATTGCAATTGAACTTGCTGATTATGTGACAGATTAATAAAAAACAACCTGAAATTAATAGATTTCAGGTTGTTTTTATGGTCGAGGCGACAGGGATCGAACCTGCGACCTCATGGTCCCAAACCACGCGCGCTACCAACTGCGCTACGCCTCGATATATAAACTGCTTATATATAATAGCATATTTTAAAAAGATTTGCAATAATTTTTTGAAAAAAAATTTATCTTTTTGTTGTTTTACTATTGAATTATTCAGTAAATCAATGTATAATAAGAAAGTACGCAGCTGTAGCTTAGCTGGATAGAGCGTTCGGCTACGAACCGGAAGGTCGGGGGTTCGAATCCCTCCAGCTGCACCAAGCCAGATAAAGCACAGTAGTGTTAAGAATAACTCTACTTGTGCTTTTTGCTTTTTTACATTTTAAGCTTTATGGAGGTGCATAGAGTTGGTTGATACTTGGGAAGAACTAGAAAAATCAATAGTTAATTGTCAAAAATGTAGGTTGGCCAAAGGAAGAACAAATATAGTATTTGGTATAGGAAACAAAAATGCAGATATAATGTTTGTAGGAGAGGGACCTGGAGCAGATGAAGATAGATTAGGAGAGCCATTTATTGGTAAAGCAGGCAAACTTATGAATATGGCATTTGATGCAATTGGATTAAAAAGAGAAGATGTATATATTGCAAATATTGTAAAGTGTAGACCACCTTTAAACAGAAATCCTGAATTTGATGAAGCTAGTGCATGTTTAAATTACTTGCGTGCTCAAGTAATATTAGTTAAACCTAAAATAATAGTTTTACTTGGGAGTATAGCATTACAGAATATTTTAGGAAAAGAATATAAGATTACTGCTAGTAGAGGAAAGTGGATAGAACAAAAAGGAATACTGTATATGCCAACATGGCACCCAGCTGCATTACTAAGAGATGAAACTAAAAAAATAGATTTTATAAATGATTTAAAAGAAGTGTTAGAGAGGAATAATACAATATGAAGTTAATTTCATGGAATGTAAATGGAATAAGAGCTTGTATAAAAAAAGGTTTTGAAAATTTTTTTATTTTAAGTGATGCTGATATTTTTTGCATTCAAGAAACAAAATGCCAAGATGGACAAGTTAATCTTGAATTTGAAGGGTATCATAGCTTTTGGAATAGTGCAGAGAAAAAAGGATATTCTGGAACTGCAATTTTTACTAAGAAAAAGCCATTAAGTGTTAGCTACGGTATAGGAATTGATGAACATGATAAAGAAGGAAGAGTTATAACACTTGAATTTGAAAAGTTTTATATGGTAAACATATATACTCCAAATTCTAAAAGAGAACTGGAAAGATTAGATTATAGAATGATATGGGAAGATGAAATTAGAAAATATTTAACAAATTTAAACCAAACAAAACCAGTTATAGTATGTGGAGACTTAAATGTTGCGCATGAGGAAATAGACTTAAAAAATCCAAAGACAAATAGAAAAAATGCAGGGTTTACAGATGAAGAAAGAAATAAGATGACTCAACTTTTAAATTCTGGATTTACAGATACATTTAGATATTTATATCCTAAAAAAGAAAATGCATATAGCTGGTGGTCATATATGGGGAGAGCAAGAGAAAAGAATATTGGCTGGAGAATAGATTATTTTATAGTTTCTAATGATATAAATAAAAAAATAAATGATGCAAAAATATACCCAGAAGTAATGGGAAGTGATCATTGCCCAGTAGGACTTGAAATAAAATTATAAATTATTATTGGAGGAAGTAGAAATGAATGAAGTAAAAAGACATTGGACAAAATGGTTATATTGGTTTGTATTTGCAGTTGCTGTTATTGCCGTATACAAAACTTTAGACAGCTTTGGAGAAATATTAGATTTTATAAAAAAATTTTTAGAAATACTAGCGCCATTTTTAGCAGGAACATTAATTGCATATCTTTTTTATATTCCATCTAGAAATATAGAGGGATGGATAAGAAAATGTAAAGTAAATATCATAACTAATAAGGCAAGAGGATTAAGTATATTTGTTGTATATGTAATAGCACTAATACTTATAATAATTACTGTAAATGTGATATTACCTGTTATACTAAATAGCGTTATGGACTTAACAAGCAACTTACAAGGATATTATACTAAAGCAGTTGAAAAGCTAAACACATTACCTGAAAATTCACCTCTTAGAGGAGATGTATTAACAGGAGCAGTTGATTCACTAAGAAACATAGACTTAACACAGTATATTAATGCTAGTGATATAACTAATTACGCTAAAGGAATACTAAGTGTGGCAAATTCAATATTTAATATTTTTGTTGCATTAGTTGTTTCAATTTATATTTTAGCAGAAAGAAAAGAAATATTAATTTTTATAAAAAAAGTTTCAGCTGCAATGTTTAATCAAAAAATATCTAGAAATTTGGGAAAATACTTTAATAGTACTAATCAAATATTTTTTAGATTTTTAGCAAGTCAGTTATTAGATGCTATAGTTGTTGGAATACTAATTACAATTGGGTTTAGCATAATGGGAATTAAATATGCTCCTTTACTTGGATTTATAATTGGTTTATTTAATATGATTCCATATTTTGGATCAATAATTGCAATAGCAATAAGTAGTTTAATTACTTTGATATCAGGTGGTTTATCACAAATGATATGGATGATAATTGTATCAGTTGTTATTCAACAGGTTGATGCAAATATCATTAATCCGAAAATACTTGGTAATTCATTAAAGGTAAGCCCACTAATTATAATAGCAGCTGTAACTATTGGCGGAGCATATTTTGGAGTTGTAGGAATGTTTTTAGCTGTTCCTGTTGCAGCAGCTCTAAAAATTGTTATTATGGATTATATTGATTATAGATTAAGACAAAAAAAAGCAAAAAAAGAAACAGTTTAAACTGTTTCTTTTCTTTTTAATCTCATTTTTTTTAGTATAATAGTTATACAAATGATAAAAATTATAGCAAATATTAGTGCAATTAAACCAAGCCAACCTAAAGTTGAAACTAGTTTACTTCCAGAAGACATTATAATTCCTGCAAGTACCACACCTAAAGTTGCAGCTAAAATACTTGTCTTAAAATCAAGATTTAAAAAACTTGCGGCTAAAGTACCAGTCCATGCACCAGTTCCTGGAATAGGTATTCCAACAAAAAGAAGTAGAGCAATAAAGATTCCGTTGTTTCCTGCTGATTCTTTTAATTTTTTACCACCTTTTTCTCCTTTTTCAATACACCACGTGAAAAATTTTTTTGTAAATTTTTTATCTTTACCCCATTCAAGGACTTTTCTTGCAAAAAGATAAATTATTGGAACTGGAAGTAAATTTCCTATAATTGCCAATGGATAATATATTCCAATATTTAAATTTAAAGCTTCAGCAATAGGTATTGCACCTCTTAGTTCAATAATAGGTACCATACTAACAACAAATACTATTGCGTATTTTATAAATAAAGGTAAACTAGCCATAAATCCTCCTATAAAAAGAACTAGATAACTGCTAAAGAAGTAATCTAGTTCAATAAACAAAAAATATAAAATATATAAATATTTATATGATATTGTAATTGTAGCAAACAGAAGAAAGGAAGTCAACAAATTTAGTAAAAAAAATTATAAATTATATATTTCTAGGTTTTTTATTGCAGGATCATATATATTTATACCATTATAGTCAAAACGTGAGCCATGACATGGACAGTCCCACGTTTTATCTATATTATTCCATGACAGAGTGCATCCAAGATGTGTACAAGTTGGTTTTACAGCATGCATATTGCCAGAGGAGTCTTTATATATACCTATTTTATTGCCATCGATTTCTATAATTTTTCCATCACCATTTTTTAAATCTTGTATATTACTATCAGGAATTTTAATTTTTTTTACCACAAGAGAAGAAGCTGTCTGTTTTAGCATGTTTTTAACTTCACCTATGTTTTTAATAGGTTTTAAACGAGTTGAAGTAAAAGCTTTTTCATATTTGTTTTTTATTCCAAGAATATTATCTGTAACTATATTTGCAGCAACATTTGAAGATGTCATTCCCCATTTATTGAAGCCAGTTCCCACATACATATTTGGCAAAAGACTTGAAAATTCTCCTATATAAGGGACTTTGTCCAGGGTTATACAATCACGTGTATTCCATTTATACAACAATTCACAATTTGGATATAATTCTTTTGCTTTTTTCTCTAATAAGGCATAAGTTGAATTATATGATATATTATCTGCACCTGTTTTGTGATTTCCACCACCAATTAATAGTATGTTTTTATTACCGTCCTTTACAGCCCTAAAAGAATAAGTAGGAGCTTGAGCTGTAATATACATACCATCAAGAAAATCTTCCTTGGTATCAATTCCTATAATATATGAGGTTTCTTGATACATTTTTGTAAAATAGAATCCTGGAAAGTTTATAAAGGGGTAGTGCGTTGCAAGAACGACATATTTTGATTTTATACAGTGATTAGACGTAATTGTTTTATAATAGTTATCTTCTTTTTTTACATCATATACAAGTGTGTTGGTAAAAATTTGCCCAGAATTGTTTAAAATACAGTTGCACAAGCCTATCATATATTTTCGTGGATGGAATGATGATTGATTGGGAAACATTATAGCACCACATACTTCAAATGGTAAGCTTGTTTTTTCTACGAATTGGCAATTAAAACCTAGAGATTTTACTGCTTGTACTTCTTTTTTTAATATATCTATTTCGTCATTATTTGTTGTATAAACATAGTTGCTTTGGTTAATCAAGTCACAATTAATGTTTTCTGTGCTTACAATTTCTTTTATATTCTTTATTGCTTCTTCATTAGCAAAAAGATATTTTTTAGCAATATCAGTTCCAAAAGACTGAATTAAATAATTATAAATAATGCCATGTTGACTTGTTATTTTTGCAGTAGTATGTCCACTTACTTTTTCTCCAATTTCGGATTTATCTAATACAATAACATTAAGGCCTTTCTTAGAAAGATAGTAGGCGGTAGTAAGACCAAAAAGTCCTGCACCAATAATACAGACATCACATGATAAGTTTTCAGCAAGAGTAAAAAAGTTTACATCTACTTCAGTACTTTCAATCCAATAAGAATTCAAGTAATCTCCTCCTTTTTTATTATTGTTACCAAAAGGAAAAGATAAATACAGAATAATTTACCAAAACTATGGAAAAATAATAAATAAAGTGTTATACTTTCTATAGATAGAACGAGGAGGTTATTATGGAAGAAAATTTAAAAGAAAAACTTATGATGAAAAAAGAAAAAGGCTGGCTAAGTGTAAACGATGAAGAAAGAGAAAAAATATTTAGATTTAGTGATGGTTATATTAACTATTTAAATATTGCAAAAACTGAAAGAGAAGCAGTAGCACATGTTAGAAAAGTTGCAGAAGAGCATGGTTACAGAGATGTAAATACAGTAGAAAAATTAGAACCTGGAGACAAAGTTTATTATATAAACAGAGAAAAAAGTGTTTATTTGGCAATTATAGGAACAGAGAAAATGGAAAATGGACTTCACATTATTGGCTCACATATAGATTCACCAAGACTAGACCTAAAACCAACACCATTATATGAAGATACAGAGTTTGCATACTTTAAGACACATTATTATGGTGGTGTAAAAAAATATCAATGGACAACAATTCCATTAAGCATCCACGGAGTTATAGTAAAACCAAATGGGGAAAAAATTACAGTAAATATTGGTGAAGATGAAAGCGATCCAATTTTTACAATTACAGATTTATTGCCACACTTAGCACAAGACCAAATGAAAAAAACATTAGCACAAGGAATAGAGGCTGAAAACTTAAATCTATTAGTTGGAAGTATCCCATATAATGATAAAGATTGTTCAGAAAAAGTTAAGCTTAATTTATTAAATATATTAAATCAAAAATATGGAATAACAGAATCAGATTTTCAAAGTAGTGAACTAGAATTAGTTCCAGCATTTAAGGCAAGAACGTTAGGGTTCGATTGGGGGATGGTAGCAGGATATGGACAAGACGATAGTGCATGTGCATATACATCATTTACAGCAATGATGGAATTAGAAAATGTAAAAAATACAGCTGTTTGTATTTTGTCTGACAAAGAAGAAATAGGTAGTATGGGAAATACAGGCATGGAATCTCATGTGTTTGATTATTTCATTTCTGAATTACTTAATAAAACTGGAGAAAATAGACCTAATCTTTTAGACAAAGTTTTTTGTTATTCTAAAATGCTATCATCAGATGTTGATGCCGGAGTAGATCCGATTTATGCTGGAGTTCATGATAAAACAAACAATTCTTTTGTAGGAAATGGTATAGCAATGGCAAAATATACCGGAGCAAGAGGAAAATCTGGTGCTTCTGATGCAAATGCAGAATATGTTGCATGGATGAGAAATATGTTAGAAACAAACAACATTAAATATCAAGTAGCAGAGATGGGAAAGGTAGATGTTGGTGGAGGCGGAACTATTGCATATATCCTAGCAAATAAAGGAGTAGATGTAATAGACTGCGGTGTACCTGTACTTAGTATGCATTCTCCATATGAAGTTTCAAGTAAATTTGATATATATGAAGCTTATAGAACATATAAAGCATTTTGGCAAGTATAATTAGATATAAATATAAAATAGAAATGTTAAAGAAAGTCAACCTTTGTTTGACTTTCTTTTGTTTACATTATAAGCTCTTTTCTTGACAAATTAGGCTTTTAGAGGTAAAATATTAACGACTATTATAAAAGGAGAAAAATATGTCAAGTAGTAGAAAAGTTCTTGATAAATTAATATCAAGAACAAAAATATATTTAATAATAATTTTAATTTTATTAATTGTTTTATGTGCTCTAAATACCAAGTTTATTGTACCATCAATAGTTGTGTATTTAGTTGTTTTGTCATATTCTTATTATGCAAATAATAAGAGAAAAAGTGAAATATCAGAACAGTTACAAGATTTAACTTTATCAGTAGATTCAGCAGCAAAAAGCAGCTTAATTAATTCACCATTTCCTTTAGTAATACTTGAAACAGATGGCAATATTATTTGGAGGAGTGTTAAATTTACAACTGAATTTGCAAACATAGACATAAACACTCATCTTGAAAATCTTGTAGTGGATATAAAAGATGAAATTGAAAAAAGAGAAAACAAAAAAGACAAGTCTATAGTAAGACAGGAAAAGATAGGTAAGAATGAATATAAAATTTTAGGTGAATTTGTAAAATCTAAAAATGCAAAAAGAAAACATGAATACATGATAATATTATATTTTTTAGATGTTACGGAGAGCATGAAGTTACAAGAAGAATATGAAAATTCAAAAAGTTGTGTAGCGATAATTACAGTTGATAATTATGAAGAAACAATGCAAAACATAGATAGTGACAAAAAAATTCAAATTGTTGCTGAAATAGAAAAACAAATATATGAATGGACAAACGATACAGATGGTATTTTAATAAAATCTGATACAGAAAGAAATTCATATATTTATATATTTGAGCAAAAATATCTTAATAAAATAAAAGAAGATAAATTTAGTTTGCTTGATACAATAAAAGAAATATATGCAAATGATGTAACAGGTCAATTAACATTAAGTATTGCAGTATCTAATGATGGAGATACTGACAAAGAAAAATATCAGACAGCGCAAGAAACAATGAATATTGTATTAGGTAGAGGTGGAGATCAGGCAGCAATAAGGGATAATGGAAATTACTTATTCTATGGAGGACATGTAGAAGAAGTAGAAAAGAGAACAAAGGTTAAAGCTAGAGTTGTAGCACATGCACTAGAGGATTTAATAAAAGAATCAAAAGATGTATATATAATGGGACATGCAAATCCAGATATTGATGCTATGGGGTCTGCTTTAGGTATTTATAGAATAGTTAAAAATCTAGACAAAAATGCATACATTATAACAAGTACAGAAGGACTAACCCTTCACAATTTTATGCAAGATATAAGTAAACAAGAAGAATATAAAAATGCATTTATAGATAAAGATACAGCAGTATATGATATTACAAAGAATTCATTAGTAGTAATAGTAGACACACATAAAAAAACTATGGTAGAAGCACCAGAAATTTTAGATTTAACTGATAAAATTGTAATAATAGATCATCATAGAAGAAGTGCAGATTATATAGAAAATAGTATGTTGACATTCCAAGAAGTGTATGCTTCTTCAGCAGCAGAACTAGTTACTGAGCTAATTCAATATGTAAAAATAAGACCACAATTAACAACAACAGAAGCAGAAAGCTTATATGCTGGAATTATGATGGATACAAAAAACTTTACATTTAAAACAGGTGTAAGAACTTTTGAAGCAGCAGCATATTTGAGAAAATGTGGTGTAGATATTATTAGAGTAAAAAAATGGTTCCAAAGTGATTTAGAAAGTTTTAATAAAATTGCGGAAATAGTTAAAAATACAGAGGTTATCAGAGATACAATAGGTATAGCAGTTTATGACAAAAAGGATAAAAATGCTAGTTTAATGTGTGCTAAAGCAGCGGATGAACTTCTTACTATAAGTGATATAACAGCTTCATTTGTAATGGCAGAAATGGGAGATAAAGTAACAATTAGTGGTCGTTCAATAGGAGACATAAATGTTCAAGTAATACTTGAAAAACTTGGTGGTGGTGGCCATATTACATTAGCAGGAGCTCAAATTGAAGGTGTTACATTAGAACAAGCTAAAACAATGTTAATAGAAAAAATAAATGAATATTGTGATGAAACTATAGAATAGGAGTGATTAGCTATGAAAGTAATCTTAAAGGCAGACATAAAAGGTGTTGGAAAAAAGGATGATGTTATAAATGCATCAGATGGATATGCACGTAACTTTTTATTTCCAAAGAACTTAGCAGTAGAAGCAAACAATACAAACATGAGCAAATTAAAATCTAAAAATGATGCAAATCAATTTAGAAAAGATCAAGAAAAAGAAGCTGCAAAAGAAATAGCTAAGAAACTAGAACAAATATCTTTAAAAATGCAAGTAAAGGCAGGAGAAAATGGAAAAATATTTGGTGGAGTTTCATCTAAAGAGATAGCTGAATGTTTAGAAAAACAACACAATATAAAAGTAGACAAAAAGAAAATTAACCTAAAAGAAACAATCAAAACTTTAGGAATAAGAACAATAGAAATAAAATTATATGAAGGTGTAATTGGAAATTTAAAAGTTGAAGTATTAGGAGAATAATTATGGAACTAGGGAAAATACCTCCACATGACTTAGAAGCTGAACAGGCAGTGCTAGGCAGTATGCTAACAGATAAAGATGCTGTTATAGCAAGTATAGAGACATTAAAACCAGAAAGCTTTTATAGAGAAGATAATAGACTAATATATGAAGCAATGTTAAATTTATACAATAATTCTGAACCAATAGATATTATTACAATAAAATCTGAATTAGAATCAATTGGAAAATTTGAACAAGTTGGGGGACTAGAGTATTTGGCAAGCCTTCCAGATAAAGTTCCTACAACTGCTAATGTTCAAAAATATATAAATATAGTAGAAGAAAAAGGCATATTAAGAAATTTAATAAGGACTGCAAATGAAATAATAAATTTAGGATATGATCCTACAGAAGATGTAGAAGACATAATGGATAATGCTGAAAAGAAAATATTCAATATTATGCAAAATAAGAATCAAAAAGGATATACACCAATAAAGGATGTTTTAGTAGAAAGCTTTAACCAATTAGAAGAATTATATAATAGAAAACAACATATAACTGGTGTGCCAACTGGTTTTTCAGAACTAGATTATAAAACAGCAGGATTTCATGGATCAGATTTAATATTAATTGCGGCAAGACCTGCAATGGGTAAATCTGCTTTTGCGTTAAACATTGCAACAAATGCAGCAACAAAAGCAAACGTTCCAGTAGCAATATTTAGCTTGGAAATGTCTAAAGAACAAATGGTAAACAGAATGTTATGTAGTGAAGCAATGGTAGATAGTAACAAAGTTAGAACAGGAAAACTTGAAGAAGATGATTGGGTAAAACTTGCAGAAACTATAGGGCCTCTTTCTGAGGCAGAAATATATATAGACGATACTCCTGGTATTTCAGTTATGGAAATAAGAGCTAAATGTAGAAAACTAAAACTTGAAAAGAACATAGGAATGGTTGTGATAGATTATTTACAACTTGTTCAAGCAAGTAGTAAAAGATTTGGCAGTCGTGAACAGGAGATTTCTGAAATAAGTAGGTCTTTAAAGGTTTTAGCAAAAGAATTGGATGTACCAGTAATAGCATTATCACAATTATCAAGAGCAGTTGAACAAAGACCAGATCATAGACCGATGCTTTCGGACCTTCGTGAATCTGGAGCTATAGAGCAAGATGCTGATATAGTTATGTTTTTATATAGAGATGATTATTATAATGAAGATAGCGAAAAAAAGGACATTGCAGAAGTTATAATTGCAAAACATAGAGCGGGTTCTACAGGAACTGTAGAATTATTGTGGCTTGGAAATTATACCAAATTTGTTAATTTAGAAAAGAGATTTGAATAAAATTTAAAATACTATTTACAACAGTTTTGTATTTGTGATAGAATAAAAATATAACAAAGGAGGAAAATATATATGGAAGAAAACAATAATAAACACAGTGAAGATGTAAATATTAGTTTAGGAACTACAGTTTTTATTGCAGTAGTTGCAGCATTAGCTGCTACATCTTTAATTGTATGGATTAGCTTTAGAATTAGAGGAGTTTTATAAATAAATTCTGCAGCAAAAGGATTAATTATGGATGAACAAATTTTAAAAACTATAAATAAATATGAATTAATAAAATCTGGCGACAAAATAGTACTAGCAGTATCAGGCGGGCCAGATTCTATTTTTATGCTTGATATTTTAATTAAACTAAGAAAAAAAATAAATTATAACATTGTAGTTTGCCATATTAATCATATGATAAGGAAAGAAGCAGAAGCTGATGAAATCTTTGTTAAGAATTTTTGTGCAAAGTACAATATTGAATGTTTTATTAAAAGAATAGATGTTAGAGAATATGCCAATAATAACAAAATTGGAACTGAAGAGGCAGGAAGAATTGTTAGATATGAATTCTTTGAGGAAATTCTAAAAAAGACACATTCAAATAAAATTGCTCTAGCACATAACAAAAATGATAAAGTAGAAACGATTTTAATGAATATACTACGAGGCACAGGAATACAAGGATTAAAAGGAATAGAACCTATAAGAGATAATAAGTATATAAGACCTATAATTGAAATAGAACGAAAAGACATAGAAAAATACTGTAGGGATAATAATTTAAATCCAAGAATAGACAAAACAAATTTTGAAAATATTTATACTAGAAATAAAATACGTAATGTTGTAATTCCATATATACAAAAAGAGTTTAATCCAAGTATTGTAGAATCAATAAATAGATTATCACAAATTGCAACAGAAGAAGACGACTTTTTAAATGCTTATACAAAAGAAATATATAAGAATATAATTATAGAAGAAAAGAAAAACCAAATTATCTTAAATTTGAAAGAACTAAATAAGCAAGATAGAGTAATAAAAAAAAGAATTATTTTATATACTATAAATAATCTATTTGGTTCAAATAACGGAATTGAAAAGATACATATAGAAGATGTCTTAAAACTATGTGAAAAGAATATAGGAAATAAGTATTTAACCCCAAATAAGAATATAAAAATTTTAGTAAATAAAGGAAAAGTTTTTTTTATTGTTACAAAAAACTATTGAAAAAGTAGGCAAAATATGGTATATGTTATATTGCAAAGGTAAAGGGAGGAAAACAGATGAAAAATGGAATAAAAACACTAGCTATATGGTTAATAATAGGCATAATATTTATAGGAGTAGTTTCTGGTTTATGGCAAAACCAACAAACTAAAATGACATATTCAGACTTAGTATCTAGTATTGAAGCAGGTGAGGTTGATAAAATAGAAATGTCATCTAATGGTAAAACTGCTACAGTTCAATTAAGAGGTGAAAAAACACTAAAAGAAGTCAATATTCCAAGTGTAGACAGTTTTATGGATTTTTCAAAAGATTATCTTAAAGATGGAACACTTGTATTAGATGGAAAGTCGGAATCAATATTTATAACGCTATTTAGTTTACTTACACCACTTGGACTTTTAGTTATCTTCTTGATTTTTTGGTATTTTATGATGAGCAGCAATAATCAGGGTGGAACTAAGACTATGACATTTGGAAAAAGTAAAGCAAGACTTATTAACTCAACAGATAAAACTAAAGTTAATTTTGATGATGTTGCAGGTGTTGACGAAGAAAAAGAAGAATTACAAGAAATTGTAGAGTTTTTAAAAAATCCTAAAAAATTTACAGATATGGGAGCACGTATACCAAAAGGAGTGCTACTTGTTGGAAGCCCAGGTACTGGTAAAACACTTTTGGCAAAAGCAGTTGCTGGAGAAGCTGGAGTACCATTTTTTATAATTAGTGGTTCTGATTTTGTTGAAATGTTTGTTGGAGTTGGTGCTTCAAGAGTTAGAGATTTGTTTGAGCAAGCAAAAAGAAGTGCTCCATGTATAGTTTTTATAGATGAAATAGATGCAGTGGGTCGTCAAAGAGGAGCTGGACTTGGTGGAGGACATGACGAGAGAGAACAAACACTTAATCAGCTATTAGTTGAAATGGATGGATTTGCTGAAAACGAGGGAGTTATTGTTTTAGCAGCTACAAATAGACCAGATGTATTAGATAAAGCGCTTTTAAGACCAGGTAGATTTGACAGACAAATAGTTGTTGGAAGTCCAGATGTTAAAGCAAGAGAACAAATATTAGAAGTTCATGCTAGAAGAAAAAGATTAGCAGATGATGTAGACTTAAGAGTTATTGCAAAAAATACATCAGGATTTGCAGGAGCAGATCTAGAAAATGTTTTAAATGAAGCGGCATTGTTAGCAGCAAGAAGAAACATGAATGAGATAGGCATGAAAGAAATAGAAGATGCAATGGTAAAAGTAACAATGGGACCAGAAAAGAAAACAAGAGTTAGAAGTGAAAAAGAAAACACTTTGACTGCATATCATGAGGCTGGTCATGCTGTTGTTAGTAGATTTTTAGAGACACAAGATCCTGTTCATCAAATTTCAATTGTACCAAGAGGTATGGCTGGTGGATATACAATGTATAGACCTACAGAGGACAAATCATTTATGTCTAAAACAGAAATGGAAGAGAATATAGTTTCATTACTTGGTGGAAGAGTTGCAGAGAGTCTTATATTACATGATATTTCTACTGGTGCAAGTAATGACATAGAAAGAGCAACAAAAATTGCAAGAGACATGGTTACTAAATATGGTATGAGTGACAGAATTGGTGCTATAATGTTTGGCTCAGGGCAAGAAGAAGTATTTTTAGGAAGAGACTTTGCCCAAGCTAAAAATTATTCTGAAGAAACTGCAGGAATTATAGATGAAGAGGTAAAGGCAATAATAGACAAAGGATACAATCGTGCAAGAGAGATTTTAACACAACATGTAGATAAATTACATTTAGTTGCAGGTGTATTACTAGAAAAAGAAAAAATCGAAGCGGATGAATTTGAAGCAATTTTTAATCAATAATACATTTTAAGAATAACCCTCCAATTATAAGCATATAAATTAAATAGCTTATAATTGGGGGTATTTATATGTTTTTTGTAATCAATAAGGAAAAACTAAGTAGCTATATTGTTTTAATAACTACAGTCTTAGTTTTATTTGTTATGGCAAGTAAAGTAACACCAAAAGTCAATACAATAGAAACAAGTGCAGATGTACAAAAAAAACTTCCAATATATAATGTAGAAACAAATGAAAACAAAATAGCATATACAATAAATTGTGCATGGAATGCAGATGATATAGATTTAATTTTGGATATTTTGGAAAAAAACAATATAAAAATAACATTTTTTTTAGTTGGAAATTGGGTAGATAAATATCCTGATGCTGCAAAAAAAATAGCAGAAAGTGGAAATGAAATAGGGGTTCATAGTAATACACATCCACATGTAAACAATTTAACATATGAAAAAAATATTGAAGAAATAGAAAAGTGTAGCAATAAAATTGAAGAAATAACAGGGAAAAAAACTTATTTATATAGGACACCATATGGAGAATACAATGATACTGTAATATCAGCTGCTCAAGAAAAAGGGTATATACCAATACAATGGAATATAGATACTTTAGATTATAATTCACTTACAGGTGAAGAAATGTGGAAAAGGATAAATGAAAAGATAGCAAGAGGGTCAATAATACTCAGCCATAATGGGACGGAACATACTGCAGATAGTTTAGACAAGATTATAAAAAATATAAAATTAAAGGGATATGAAATTGTTCCTGTATCAGATTTAATCTATAAAAATAATTATTTAATTAATAGTAATGGTACACAAATTATGAGAAATGAATAAATTTCCAAACATGGGGTATACTAAAAACAAAAAGGAGAATGCAATGTCTTTTGTAGGTATTATTTCAAATATTGAGGAATATAAACTTATAAAGAGTAAATTTGTGAATAATGGCAATATAAGAAAAACAGAATTAATTAATATTAATAAGAATAATATAGAAAATATGAAAAACATAAGATTTGAATTAATGGTGGTATGTAATGACTTAAAAGAATTAAAAAGACAAAAAGTTCTTCTCAATAAATTAATAGAGAATAGTAAATACTTGATTTTGAACATAGATAATAATATTACAGATTTTGATTTAGAAAATAAAAATATACAAGTAATAACATATGGAATGAATCAAAAAGCAACAGTTACAGCTTCTTCAATAAAAGATGATGAGGTGCTGATTTGCTTACAAAGAAATATAGAAAAGATTAATGGAAAAAAGGTAGAAATGCAAGAATTGAAGAGAAAAAATAACATTGATTTCAATAATATCTATAATTTATTAGTTGTTTTTATACTAGAATTATTATATAATTGAAAAAAATTTACAAAATTAAACAAATTTAACTTTTTATGTAGACAAAACCAAAAAAACGTGTTATAATAGGTAATGTAGAATTTTTTGACGCATCAAGACAAAGATACAATAGATAAATAAAAAAATAGGGAGGAATAGAATTGGATACAAATTATTTAGAAAATAACTACTTAACATTGGTAGGAAAAGTTACAGGAGAAAAAAGATTTAGCCATGAAATATATGGTGAAAGATTTTACATATTTGACTTATCAATAGCACGTTTAAGTGGAAATGCAGATGTAATTCCTGTAACAGTTTCAGAAAGACTAATAACAGATAGTATGCTTGAAGAAGGCAGAAAGCTAATGGTAAAAGGTCAATTTAGGTCTTATAATAGTTATGAAAACGAAAAAAACAAATTAATATTAACTGTATTTGCAAAAGATATTGCAGAAGTTAAAGAACCAGAAATTGAAGAAGAAAATGATATGGTATCAAAAGATACAATAACAAATGAAGTTGTATTAATAGGGTTTGTATGTAAAAAACCTATTTATAGACAAACACCATTTGGTAGGGAAATTGCAGATTTATTATTAGCTGTTAATAGGGCGTATAATAAATCAGACTATATACCAACAATAGCATGGGGAAGAAATGCAAGATTTTGTCAGAACCTTGAAGTTGGAACACAAGTCAAAATTGTAGGAAGAGTTCAATCTAGACAATATGAGAAGAAATTTGAAGATGGAACATCTGAAATAAGAGTTGCTTATGAAGTTTCAGTTGGTAGCTTAGAAGTAATTCAAGAAGAAAAACCTGAAAACGAAGTTGACAAAGACGAAGCAGCAGTTTAAATAAAAGATGTTTATAGTATATATTATAAAAAGTTTGAAAGGTATAGTCTTTTCAAACTTTTTTTGCTATAATATCAACCAAAGGAGATAGTTATTTTTGGTTGTAAAGGAGAGAGAAGATTGAAAAAGGATAAAACAGTCTTTAAATTTAATATATTAGCAGTAGTATTAATAATTATTTTTTGTGTGTCAATTACACCTATAACATTACAAAATGACACTTATTATACAATTTCAATAGGTGAACATATCTTAAAAAATGGAATTGATATGCATGACCCATTTTCATGGCATAATATACCCTATACTTATCCACATTGGGGTTATGACGTGTTGATATATATAATATATTCGTGGTTTGGAATGGTAGGAATATACATTGCAACATGCTTTCTTTCTTCAATTTTAGGATTAGCAATATATGGAGTAAATTGTAAACTCGCAAAGAATCATGTAATATCATTTCTAATAACTATGATATCAATGTTTTTACTTAAAGACTATATTGCAGCCAGAGCTCAGCTTGTAACGTTTATACTGTTTATTTTAACAATTTATTGTATAGAGATGTTTTTAGAAACTAAGAAAAAATATTATGCAGCAAGTTTAGTTATAATTTCTATTATTATAGCAAATGTTCATGTTGCTGTTTGGCCTTTTTATTTTATATTATTCATGCCTTACTTAGGTGAATATATATTTTCAGTTGTAGCAGATACTATTATAGAGAAAAAATACACAAAGTATATATTGAAAAAAAGAATAGAAAAGCTATCAAAAAAACCTGGAAATGAAGAAAAAATTGCAAAAATGCAGATTAAGCTAAGCAAATTAAATATTAAAGTGGAAGCAATTAAAACTAAAAGAAAAGAATCTAAGAAAAATCCTTATAAGATTAAGATAAATAAAAATAAGACAACAAGATGGCTAATAGTTATTTTAATAATATGTGTGTTAACAGGGCTACTTACTCCACTTGGAGATACGCCATATACTTATTTAGCAAAAACAATGCAAGGAAATACAACAAAAAATATAAATGAACATCTACCTATGACAATTATAGAACATGAATATGTATTTTGCTTATTAATAGCTTATATAGCATTATTAACATTTACTACAGCAAAAATTGAGTTAAAGGATTTGCTTATGATTTGTGGTCTAGCATATTTAATGTTAGCTTCAAGAAGACAAGTAACTATGTTTGTTTTAATTGGTTCAGTTGTTATAAATAGAATGATGCTTGAAGCTATAGAAACAAACTTAAAAAAAGATGTAGAGAAAATAGTAATAAAAAAAATGACAACAAAAACTTGTATTTGTATTATTAGTGCACTTGTTTTGGGCATTAGTTTACACTTTATAGATGTAAAAAAAGATGATCAAATAGTAGACGAAAAATCATATCCTGTAGCTGCATGTGATTATATTTTAAAAAATATAGACATAAACAAGGCGAAATTCTACAATGATTACAACTATGGGAGTTATATGTTATATAGAGGAATCCCAGTTTTTATAGATTCAAGAGCAGATTTATATGCGCCAGAATTTAATACACCTACAGGCAAAGTAGAAGATGGAAAAGATATTTTTATGGATTTTATGAATGTGTCAAGTATTGCAACATATTATGATACTGTTTTTGATAATTATCAAATGACACATGTTATAACAACAAAATATTCTAAATTAGCAATGCTAATAAATAATAGAAATGATAAAAAATATAAAGAGTTATATTCAGATAACTATTTTATAATATATGCAATAGATAGAACATAATAAAATAAAAGAGGTATTAAATGAAAAAATTTATAGTAGATGATGAAGACATAAATAAAAGATTAGATATATTTTTGTCAGAAAAAAATGAAAAACTTTCTAGAAGTGCTGTACAAAGATTAATAGATGAAGAAAAGGTAAAAATCAACAATAAAAGGGCAAAGGCCTCATATAAAGTACAGCTAGATGATGAAATTACTTTAGATGAAGTACCGGCTAAAGAAATTGAACTTAAAGCACAAAGTATTCCTTTAGAAGTTATATATGAAGATAATGATATAATTGTTATAAATAAACCAAAAGGATTAGTTGTGCATCCTGCAAATGGAAATCCAGATGGAACATTAGTTAATGCAATAATGGCTCTTTGCAAAGATTCACTTTCTGGAATTGGTGGTGAAATTAGACCAGGAATAGTTCACAGACTGGATAAAGATACAAGTGGTATTTTAATTGTTGCTAAAAATGATGAAGCACATATCAACTTAAGTGAACAAATAAAAAATAGAAATGTGAAAAAGGTATATTTAGCATTAGTTAGAGGTGTTGTAAAAGAAAACGAAGCAACAATAGATATGCCTATAGGAAGAAGCACTAGAGACAGAAAGAAGATGGCAGTAGATAAAAAAGGTAAAAATGCAATAACACACATCAAAGTACTAAGAAGATATGATGAATACACTTTACTTGAAGTGAGAATTGAAACAGGTAGAACTCATCAGATTAGAGTGCATTTATCTGAAATTGGCTATCCAGTTGTAGGAGACACTGTATATTCTAATGGTAAAAATAGATTTGGAATAGTGGGTCAATGCTTACACGCTAAATCACTTGATTTTAAGCATCCTATAACAGGAAAAGAGATGCATTTAGAAGCGGAGCTACCAGAATATTTTAAGAATATTATTAAGGAATTAGAGAAATAGGTTATGTACAAAAGGAGGAATCATAGTGGAAAGACTTCAAAAATTTCTAGCAAATTCGGGAATTGCTTCTAGAAGAAAGTGTGAAGAACTAATAATGGCTGGAAAAGTAAAAGTAAATGGTAAAATAGTTACTGAACTTGGCACAAAAATCGAGCCAGGGGTTGACCAGGTAGAATATAATGGGCAAATTGTGAAACAAAATGAAAAAAAAGTTTATATTCTATTAAACAAGCCAATAGGCTATGTTACTACAAGTCATGATCAATTTAACAGAGATACAGTTTTAGATTTAGTGAAAGCTAAAGAAAGAATTGTGCCTGTAGGACGCTTGGATATGTATACATCTGGAGCATTGATACTTTCAAATGATGGAGACTTTATATATAAAGTAACTCATCCAAAACATGAAATAAACAAAACTTATACGGTAACTGTAAAAGGAATAATAACGGCTGAAGAAGTGCAAAAATTAAGAAATGGAGTAGAAATAGAGAATTATACAACAAGACCTGCAAAAGTTAAAATACTAAAAACAGATAAAGATAAAAATCAATCTAGATTGGAGATTACAATCCATGAAGGTAAAAATAGGCAAGTAAGAAAAATGTGTGAAGCTATAGGTAAAAAAGTACTTGCTTTACATAGAAGTAAGATTGGTGATATTGGAGTAAAAGATTTGGAGATTGGAATGTGGAGATACCTTACGAACAAAGAAAAAGAAGACTTACTTAAGTAAGTCTTCTTTTTGCCATCCTTTGATGTTTCTTGTAATTGCGCCAAATAAATTTGCTTCAACTTTGGGTATATCTCTTTTTATGTTATAAATCATATTTTTCATATCTTCTCTTTTGGAATTACCATCCATTGGACAAGCTTTAGGCATAACTTGAATATTATTTTGCTTAACAAATCTATTTGTGTCTTTTTCTTTTGCATAAATAAGTGGTCTAATTAAAGTTATTTTAGTTCTATCCATGTAGCTTACAGGAGCAAATGTATTTACACTTCCTGTATATAATAAGTTAAGCATAAAAGTTTCTAAAACATCGTCTTTATTATGACCTAAAGCTATTTTGTTGCATCCTTCTCTAATAGCTACAGAATTTATAATTCCTCTTCGCAAATTTGCACATAAAGAGCAGGGATTTTTTTCATTTCTTATATCAAATACAATTTCTTTAATATTGCTATTTTCTATATATAGAGGAACTTCTAATTTATCACATATATTTTGCAATAAACGTGTGTCAAAAAATTCAAATCCAGGATGTATGCTAATTGCAATTATACTAAACTTTTTAGGGTAAAATCTTTGTAAGGCTTTAAAGCCGTGTAGCATAGTAATAGAGTCTTTTCCACCAGATAAGCACACTGCAATTTTGTCACCATCTTCAATCATTTTATAATCTTCTATTGCTTTTCTCATATAACTTAATATTCGTTGCATTATTATCACCTATAATATTATATCATGGCTTGTCAATAGAGAAAAAGTATTGTATAATTCAAATAGGAGGTGCAAAACATGGGATTACTTACAAATAAAGATGATGATTATAATGCAGGGCTTGCTTTAGAAAAAATGATGAAAGAATTTGATATAGATTTGGATGACGATATAGAAAAAACAGATGAAAAGAACAGTGAACGAATAGATAGAAGAAGAGAAAAAATAAAGAAAGAAAGAGAATAAAGGAGAAAAAAAGAGAATAATACAGATTTATATGTCTGTGTTATTCTCTTTTTTTGCTTTTTTCGTTCCTTAATTCTTTAAAAAAATCTTTTAAAATTTTTTGGCAATCTTTATTTAATATTCCTTTTTCTACATTAACCTTGTGATTAAAAGTATAGTCTTCAAAAAGATTTAGTATAGAACCTGCTGCACCTGTTTTTTCATCCATAGTGCCAATATATAGATTACTAATTCGTGAATTAATAATTGCACCTGCACACATAGAGCAGGGCTCTAAAGTAACGTACATATCACAATCTAATAATCTCCATGATTTTAGCTTTTTGCTTGCTTTTTGTATTGCTATTATTTCAGCATGTTTGGTAGTATCAAATTTTGTTTCTTTTAGGTTGTGGGCACGAGCAATGATTTTGTTGTCTTTTACTATTATACATCCTACTGGTACTTCTAATTTGTTATAAGCTTTTTTTGCTTCTTTTAAAGCTTCTTTCATAAATTTTTCTTGCATAACTATTCCTCAAAAATTTTATGGTGTGCCCAAGGGGACTCGAACCTCTATCGGTCGCTTAGGAGGCGACTGCTCTATCCTGTTGAGCTATGAGCACATATCATCTTTACTATTATACATTAAGTTGACTTTTTAGTCAAACCTTTATATAATAATAAAATAATAGGAGGCAAATATGGAACAAAACTTAAGTAAAAAATTATTTCATATATGTATGATAATAGTGATAATTGCAGTAATACTGTTTGGAGTTGGAATTTTAATAATACGATACCAAGTAGAAGGTGAAACAAATTTACCTTTTAATATTTCAAAAATCTCAATTATAAGTTCTGTTGATGGTAAAGATAATAAGGATGATGTAAACAAATGGAACATTACTGTAAATCAAAACAATGACATATATATTTATATAGACAAAAATAACAGCTATAATAAGACCGAAATTATAGATAGTATTATAGTAGATAACATTACATTTAATAAGGAAACAGAGAAAGGACAAATTAATATCTATAAACCAACTGAAAAAGGAACGAATATATTCGAAAATTCAGAAGATAGTATTACAAATCAAATAATATATACTGGAGACATGGAATCTAATATAAAAAAACTTAAAATTTCTAATCAAGGTGGATTAGTTGTTTTTAGAATAGCTAATGATAAAGTGGCTACATTTATTTCAAATGATTGGGAACAAGTAGATTATAGTAAATTATTACAATCAACAAAGACAACATATGAGGACTTAAAAGCTATAGTCAATATGGATTTAACTATAAAACTTAAGTCAGGAAAATCATATAGAACAAATCTGCATATAGATGTTCCAATAAATGAAATAGTAGAAAAAGGAACATCTAGTAAAGAAATAACAGATACAAAAGAATTTATATTTAAAAGGATAGAAAATAATTAAAAATATACTTGATAAAAGTATAAATACAGTATATAATAAAAAAGGTATGAAGCTTAGGTCTTTGTATGGAAAACAAATCCAATAGATACCTATGAACCTTGTCAGGTCCGGAAGGAAGCAGCAATAAATAGTGTTTATTTATGTGGAATTTGTTTTCCATAGAGAGACTTAAGCTTTTGAAATTGATATAAAGGATGTGATAATATGGGGTACACAGCTCTTTATAGAAAATTTAGGCCAGCTACTTTTAGCGAGATGGTTGGACAAGAACATATAACAAAAACTATAAGAAATCAAATTATATCAGGAAGAGTAGGGCATGCTTATCTTTTTAGTGGTGGCAGAGGAACAGGAAAAACTTCAGCTGCAAAGATTCTATCAAGAGCAATAAACTGCTTGCATCCACATGATGGAGAACCTTGTAATGAATGTGAAATATGTAAAGAAGCACTAAATGGAAGTCTTACAGATATTGTAGAAATGGATGCTGCATCAAATAATAGTGTAGAAGATATTAGAAGCATTAAAGAAGAAGTTAACTTCTTACCTACAAAAGCAAAATACAGAGTATATATTATAGATGAGGTTCATATGCTATCTACAGGAGCATTTAATGCTTTACTAAAAACATTAGAAGAACCACCAGAACATGTCAAATTTATTCTAGCTACAACAGAACCACAAAAATTGCCGGCAACAATACTTTCGAGATGTCAGAGATTTGACTTTAAAAGAATTTCAAATTCAGATATTGTAAAAAGATTAAAGATTGTGTGTAAAGAAAGCAACATTGAGGCAGATGAAAATAGCTTAAACATGATAGCTGAGCTTTCAGAGGGAGCAATGAGAGATGCTCTTTCCATTTTAGAAAGATGTGTGCAAAATGGAGAGACAAAAATTTCTCAAGAAAAAATTAGAGAGCTTATAGGAATTCCAAAATTGGAATATGTAAATAGAATAGTAAGTGGTATTATAAACTATGATATAGAAGAATGCTTACAAACAATACAAAGTGTAATTAATGAAGGAAAAGACATTAATAACTTTCTTTGGGAAATTATAAAATATATTAAAGATATTTTAATTGATAAGACAAATGGAAAACTTAGTATATATGATGAAAATGAGCTACAAGAAATAAAAAATCTTTCTGAAAAAACTACAAAAGACCGATTGATAAATTTAATTTATGATTTATCAGAGCTAGAAAATAGTATGAAATGGTCAACACAAAAACTAATAATGTTTCAAGCTGGAATTATAAAGCTATGTAATAAAGAGAAAGAAGGCAACAGGGAAAACACTCAAAATGGAAGTAACAGTGAATTAGAGGAAAGAGTTGCAAAAATAGAAAACTATTTAAGATCGGGAAGTACTATAAGAGCTGGAGGGTCAAGAAATACTGGAACATCAACAAACATATCAAATCAGTTAAATAGACAGCAAAAATCACAAACAAAGCAACAACAGGCTAACCCTAGTTTTTCAAAAGAGACACAAAAGTTTTGGCCAGAAATAGTAAATAACATAAAAACACAAGGAAAGATGGGGTTATATACTAATCTCATAGGGACAGTTGCTACAGAACTAAATGATATGACAATAGGAATAGAATTTCCAAATGGTATGTCTGCTTTTGGAAAAACAGTATTGGAAAAACCAGAAAGTATAAAAATTATATCAGATATGGTATCAATAGCTAAGGGAAAAGAAATGCACATTAAGTACATAGAAGGTGGAAATAATACCCTTGATTCACAAAACAATGTGGAAACAATAGAAAATTTTGCAAATGGTATGGATTTACCATTTAACGTAATAGATTAAAGGAGGAATTTTAAAATGTCAAAAAGAGGAGGATTCCCAGGAGGCATGGGAGGCTTTGGCGGAATGAATATCAATAATTTAATGAAAGAAGCTAAAAAAATGCAAGCTGATTTAGAAAAAAGCCAAGCAGAATTATCAGAAAGAGAATTTGAGAGTTCTGCCGGAGGAGGAGCAGTAAGCGTAAAAGTTTCAGGAGACAAAAAAATAAAAGAAATAAAAATACAAAAAGATGTAGTAGATCCTGATGATGTAGAAATGCTTCAAGACTTAATAATTACTTGTGTAAATGAAGCATTAAGGCAAGTAGATGAAGCACAAGCGTCTTCAATGGGAAAATATAATATTCCAGGACTTATGTAATTAAAGAAGGATGTATAAAAAATGTCGTATTATTCACCATCAATAGAGAAATTAATAGAAAGTTTTGAAAGACTACCAAGTATAGGACATAAAACAGCAGCAAGACTTGCATTTTATGTCTTGAATTGTTCAGAAGAAGAAACAAATGAGTTTGTTTCTTCTATTATCAATGCGAAAAAGAACCTTAAATATTGTAGCAAATGTTATAATATTTCAGATACAGATCCATGTCCAATATGTTCTAATGCTAAAAGAGACCAAAGCATTATATGTGTTGTGGAGGATGTAAAAGATATAATTGCAATGGAAAAAACACATGAATTTAAAGGAACATACCATGTTTTACATGGTTCAATATCGCCAATGAATGGAATAGGACCAGATGATATAAAAATTAAAGAGCTACTTTCAAGACTTATGGATGGAGAGGTAAAAGAAGTTATACTTGCTACAAATCCTAGAGTTGAAGGAGAGGCAACAGCTATTTATTTATCAAAACTTATTAAACCATTAGGAATTACTGTTACAAGAATAGCTCATGGAATACCTGTTGGCGGGGATCTAGAATATACAGATGAAATAACACTAACAAAGGCATTAGAAGGAAGAAGAGAAATATAAAAAATTAAGACGTGTCTATAATGACACGTCTTTTTTTACTTTAGTAAAATTTCACATATGTCTCTTGTAGAATTTTTATTAGCTAGCAAACTAGTATTTTTTTTCATTCTTTCTAATTTTTCTTGGTCATTAAGAATCTTTTGAAGTATAGTATATGCATCATCATGTTTACGTATCCAAACGGCAATCCCTTTTTCTTCAAGATACTCAGCATTTTCTTCTTCTTGTCCAGGAATAGGGCTAATTACAATTATAGGTAAGCTAGAAGCTAAACTTTCCGTTATTGTAAGACCACCTGGCTTAGTAATAACCAAGTCAGATATTGCCATAAGTTCTGGTACCTTATCTGTAAAAGGAAGAATCTTAATAGAGTCCTCTTTATTAAATTTCTTTACATATTCTTTAAACATTTCTTGCATTTTTTCATTTTTACCAGCTATTGCTATCATTTGAATATTGTTAAAGTTTTTAACAATACATTTAAAAATATCTAGTGTTTGACTCTTTCCTAATCCAAATTCTCCGCCAGCAAAAAATAAAATAGTTTGTTTTAATGGATTAAGATTAAATAATTTAAAAATTTCAATTTTATTAAATTTTTTTAAAAATTTACTTGATAATGGAATTCCTGTAACAAATACATTTTTTTCATTAATATTTTGCTTAGTTAAATATTCTTTCATTTTGTCATTTGCAACAAAAAAGAAGTCTGTATATTCTTTCCCAACAAGCCATTGGTCATGTGGAGCAAAATCAGTCATAATAGTTGCAAGTTTAGCAGTTACTTTTCCCTTCCTTTTTAAATAACTGCACATTTGGCTAGAGAAAGGGTGTGTAGATATGATCAAATCTGGTTGTTCTGCCCTTAATAGTTTAAGTAATTTAATAGCCATTATAGTGTTTGACCTTGTTGAAATATGTGCTAATGCACCTTTTTGGGATTTATCATAAATCTTCCCCCATACCCATGGAGCTTTTTTGGCCATTTCTCTATATGCTGCAGTTGTCATTTTTTCTATAGGTTTATTAACATATTTCATACAGTCAATAAGCTCTGTTTGATTTTCTGGGTAGTTTTCATTTATATAAGATTGTATAGATTTTGCAGCAGATAAGTGACCACCTCCATATGAGGCATAAAAAATCAATATTTTCATAAAATCAATCCTTTATTAATTTTCTTTATTTTACCATAAACTTCTCAAAATTGGAATAAACTATTCAAAATTAGTACAAAATAAAAATAGTATAAAAATTTGGGAGTTAGATAAATGAAGGATATAATTAATAAAAAAAATTTGGTAGTAATAGTAGTTACTATTACTATTATTGTCATTTTGTTAGCATATAGTTTATATCAAAAAGAAAAGACATTTGAAACATCAACACAAAATAACTATAATATGGCTTTTTACGAGGTTGTAAATCATATGCAGGATGTTCAAAATTATTTGGCTAAGTCACTTATATCAAAATCACCAGAAAATGGAGCAGAGACTTTATCTAATGTATGGCGAGAAGCAAATTTAACTGAAGTTTACTTGTCAATGTTACCATTAGAGAGTCAAGAGTTGGAGAATACACAAAAATTTATAAATCAGGTAGGTGACTATAGTTATTCTCTTTCTAGAAAAAACATCAAAAGAGAAGAATTGACAGAAGAAGATTTGAATAATTTAGAGGAGCTACATGGTTATAGTGTTGAACTAACAAACACATTAAATCAGCTTTCAGAAGATCTCAACTCTGGTAGAATATCATGGAAAGATTTAACATCAAATAAAACTTCACCATTTGCACAGGAGGTTAGTAATATAACTAAAGATAGTTTTAATAACTTACAGGAAAGCTTTAGAGAATACTCTGGATTAATATATGATGGTGCATATTCGGAACATTTAGCAAATGGAGAAAAAAGGGCTGTTATTGGAACAGAGATTACAGAAGAAGAAGCAGAAAGAAAAGCTAAAGAACTTTTAGGAGAAAATAAAATAAAGAGTATTACAGGTTTGGGATTATCAGAAAATTCAAATATACCAGGCTATAACTTTGCAATAAAAGATAATGAAGAACACAGTATAAATGTTGCAATTACACAAATAGGTGGTCACATAATTTCTATGAATTCAGATAGAAACGTCGAGGCTGAAGCAATAACACAAGAGGAAGCAAACGAAATAGGAAAGAAATTTTTAGAAAAAAATGGTTTTTTAAACATGAAAGAAACATATTTTTTAAAACAGGAGGGAATAGTAACAATAAACTATGCCTATAATCAAGATGGAGTAGTAATGTATCCAGATTTGATAAAAGTTAAAGTAGCATTAGATGATGGGGAAATATTAGGAATTGAAACTACAGGATACCTGAATTCACACCAAGAAAGAGATATATCCAAGATTAAAATTACAAAGGAAATGGCAAAAACAAAATTAAATAAAGATTTGCAAATAATGAGTGAAGGATTGGCTGTAATCCCAACGGAATGGCAGACTGAAATATTGTGTTATGAATTTAAGGGAAAGATTAAAGAAACGGAATTTTTAGTTTATATAAATGCTGAAAATGGAAAAGAAGAGGATATACTAATAATAACGAATACACCTAACGGAACATTGACTATGTAAAGAACGATTTGCATTTGATTTGATTAAGGTTTTCAACCAACAGGGACGGAGGAAACGGTCAAAGGGGACGGAGGATTTTGACCGTTTCCTCCGTCCCTGTTGGTTGAAAACCATTTGGTGTTTTTAGTGATGAACTTTATAAGTGTCTCTTGAAATAGTTGTAGATGAAATTACTTGCCCATTTCTTTTTAGGGTTTTATATGTTGCGGAGGTAAAAGAATTGGTACCTCTACTAGTAATTCCAGAGGTGATTGTAACTTCACAATCACTGTCTTCTTTTAAACCATATATATTAAATGTTGCAACTCCTTTGTCAACTGAACAAGTAATTTTTATTGCATAATTTCTATTATTTTTAAACTTAAAATCTTGAGATCCATAAACAACTGTGGCATCTCTACCAGCTCCAATATAAGATGGAACAAATTGGTGATTCCTACGTTCTACAATATCTAAATTAGCATAAAGAGCGGCATTGTATAGTGTTGTAGAAATTTGACAAATGCCTCCACCTAAACCTTGAACAACCTGACCATCTTGATATACTGCAGCTTCTTTATATCCAGCAGCTATTGTTCTTTCACCAACAACAGCATTGTAAGAAAATGTCTGACCTGGAAGAACAACAGTACCATTAACTTTACTTGCAGCCAGTTTTAGATTTGTTGTTCTGTCTCTGTTTGATGCGGGATACCTTGTGCTAAAAGAAGATAAAAGATCGGGAAAAGCTTCCATACCTATCATATTTGTAGTTACACTTGGTTTTAATGTTTGAAGAGGAATTACATATTCTTCTTTCGTTTCATTTAGCATGGCTTTTGCTTCTTCTAAAGATATTTTAAAATCTAATCCATTTTCTTCAGGATATACAATGTGAGTTATTGCATCATAGTGAGCATTAACAGCATCTTTATGTACTTCATTATATATTTTTTCAATGTTTAGCTTGTCAGGTTCTTTTTCTATTGTTGCAATTTCTATAGCACCGTTAGTATAGGATAAATTACCTAATTGTGAATTGATTGCTTCTATCATTTTAGAATTATCAATAACAACACCTGATTTACCAGCAGTTACAACTAGATTATTACCATCTATATAGTAATCACTTTGTTTTACAGCGTCTGGAAGTTGAGTAGATATATCACTTAAAGTTTTATCTAATTGTTCTGTATTTATAGTAAATGTAGGTTTTATATCTACATGGTTAATTAGTAATGATAACTTCTTAAAACTATTGGCAAAAATATTATTTCCAGAACCTATATCGAATGCAGCGTCTATTGCTGACAATACATTTATTTTAGTTTCTATTTGCTCAGGAGCAATGTTAGTTTCATATTCATTATGCTTTAGAATTATATCATTATTATCTAATTTATCTTGAACATATGTAGAAATTTTATCGGTTGCAGCTTCTCTGTCCAAACCTGAAACATCAATTCCAAGTATAGAAATACCAGAGCTGATTATAGAATTATTAGTATTTACAATTGTAAAAATAGTAAATGCTATAACTAAAATAGCAATTAAAGTAAAAACAATATTTTCACAAATTTTAAAAACAAAATGGCCAATACTTGTTTCAGGTTGTACTTGACTAGAATTCTTTTCATTATCAGTAGTTTCAGAGTCTGAAGATTCTTCTGTTTTGATTTCATCTTTAGGAGTGCTAGTGTCATCTTCTATAACTTTTGGCTGTTCCTGACTTAATAATTCTTTTTGATTTTCATCACTTTTAGTGCTTTCGATTTTTTTAGAAGTTTCAGAGGTTTCTGAAGGTGTTTCATTATTAGAACTTTGAACTTCTTCGATTTTTGAATTATTTGTATTTAATTCTTCGTTTTCTTTCTTTTCTTTTTCTTCTAAAGCCATTTTATTACTCCCATGAATAAAAATTGCATAAATATGCTAGATTTAAACAAAATCTCACATTTTATTTTATATTATATTTATAGTTTTGTCAATGTGTTACAAGATGTAAATTTCTCCCAGTCAAACGGTTCTAAATTGGACAAAGTCTTAATAAAATATATTAAGGAGGATTAAAAATATGAAGGATAACAAATTGATTTTTATTTTTTTTATTGTAGCAGCAATAATTGCAATTATTGGATACATTGGAGTTAATTATTTAAAAGAAAGTCAGGTGAATAGTGGCATAGAAGAATATATACCACAAGAAGAAATAACAGATGAGCAAATGAGAAAAACAATGGTTAATCTTTATTTTTATAATAATGAAACAGGAGAGCTTGATACAGAAGCGAGACTTATAGATGCTGTAGAGCTTTTAGAAAACCCATATACCAAGTTAGTTCAAATGTTAATAGATGGCCCTAAAAATGAGAAATTAAAGAAATTAATGCCAGAAGATGTAAAAGTAATAAAAACTGAATTTAATTCAGGATGCGTAATAGTAGACTTATCTATAGAAGTATTGAATTATACTGAAGATAAAGATCTAAAGAATAAATTGATTAACAGCATAGTAAATACATTAACAGAACTTTCAGAAGTTGAGAGTGTTAAGTTCTTAGTTAATGGTGAGCCAAACGAAGAGTTTAATGAAGAATATATAAAATTATAGTTTATTTATAATTTTATATAGTTTTACATATTTTAAAAAATGACTAAAATTATTTAAAAAATATTCTACTTCATTTAATGAGCACATTGTATTATTTTTTAAATTCATAAAATTTATTTTGTTTTTATGAGGCGACATAGTGCCTCTATTTTTTTGACAATTTGAAGTTGCTCTATATAAATTGTTCAAATCAATCACTCCTAAAAAGTTTATTTTTGCAATAAAAAGAAATTTATTATATAATATGTAAACAAAGTAAAAAAAGTACGAGGTATATTGATGAAAGATATATTAAAGGAAAATGAAAGAATAGATGACTTAGAGTTTAAAAATTTAAAGATAATTCAGAATTCAGATGGATTTTGTTTTGGAATTGATAGCGTATTACTTTCGGATTTTGCAAAAAAAATAAAAAAAGGAGCTAAAGTAATAGATTTAGGGACAGGAAGCGGAATAATAAGTATTCTTTTATGCGGAAAAACTGAAGCAAGAGAAATCATTGGAGTAGAGGTGCAAAAAGAAGTATATGATATGGCAACAAGAAGTGCTAAGTTAAACAAATTAGAAAATAGATTTAAAATAATAAACAAAAATATAAAAGATTTAAAAAATGTGTTTAAACCTAACAGCTTTGATGTAGTAGTGACAAACCCACCATATAAAAAGTCAAATACAGGATTAAAAAATGAAATAGAAAAGAAGTATATTTCTAGGCATGAAGTCAAAGCAAATTTAGAAGATTTTATAGACATGACTAAATATTTATTAAAAGATAAAGGGGAATTCTATATGGTGCATAGGCCAGATAGATTAGTAGATATTTTATATTTAATGAGAAAGCATAAAATAGAACCAAAACAAATTAAGTTTGTGTGCCCAAATGTCGAAAAATCTCCAAATCTAGTATTAATAAAAGGAATAAAAAACGGAGGGCAATTCTTGAAAGTAGAAAAAAATTTGTATGTATACAATGAGGACGGAACTTATACAGATGAAATATTGAAAATATATAATAAGGAGATAAAAAAATGAAAGGAAATTTATATGTTGTTGCAACACCAATAGGAAACTTAGAGGATATAACAATAAGAGCATTAAGTGTTTTAAAAGAAGTAGATTTAATAGCTGCAGAAGATACAAGGCACACACTAAAGCTTTTAAATCATTATGAAATAACAAAGCCTCTAATAAGTTATCACAGACATAATGAAGAAACAAAAAAAGATGTATTGGTAGAAAAATTAAAAAAAGGGGAAAACATTGCGCTTGTTTCTGATGCGGGAACTCCTGGAATATGTGATCCAGGGGAAGGGATAATAAGGGAGGCAATAAAAGAAAATATTAAAATTATTCCTATTCCAGGAGCATGTGCATTTGTAAATGCATTAATATGTTCAGGTATGGATACTAAGGAATTTATATTTTTAGGATTCTTGCCATTGAATAAAAAATTGAGGAAACAGAAATTAGAAGAAATTAGAATCAGCACAAAAACATTAATTATATATGAAGCACCACATAAACTGGAGAATACATTAAGAGATTTATGCAAAGTTTTGGAGAATAGAAAAATAGTACTTGCAAAAGAACTTACTAAAATTCATGAGGAATTCATAAGAGGAACAGCTCAGGAATTACTAAATAAACTAGATAACTTAAAAGGTGAATTTATTATTATAATTGAAGGAACGTCAAGTATAGATGAAAATAAGGATGAGCTAAACAATCTAAGCTTAGATGAACATTATAAGCTTTATGAAGAAAAGGGATATGATAAAAAAGAAATTATAAAGAAAATCGCAAAAGATAGAAATGTAAGCAAAAATGAAATATATATGTTTTTTGTAGATAAAAAATAAAAAACCCTATTATTTAATAGGGCTTTTTTTATTTTTTAGATTTTGCTTCTTCTTTTTCACTTAAAGCAGCTAGTTTTTTAGCACATTTATTACAAACTAATTTATCATTATATTCTACTAAATTTTTTGTATTACCACAAAAAACACAATTTGGTTCATATTTTTTTAAAACTATTGTTGATCCATCTACAAATATTTCTACAGGATCCTTTACCTTAATATCAAATTTATTTCTGATTTCTATTGGAATAACTACTCTTCCTAATTCATCCATTCTTCTAACAATACCAGTTGACTTCATAATAAATCCCCCTTAAATTTTACAAAATTCGACATCTCTTTTTCACATATAATCTTATCACATTTTTATGTTTTGGTCAATAGAAATGGTAACATATTTTACAAGAAGTGGAATATATTTTATAAAAGTGTGAGGAAAATAATGTTAAATTTTTTGTGGCCAATATTTATAAGTGTTTCTTTTATTTATGCTTTCCTAACAGGAAACATAGATAAAGTTAATAATTCTATATTTGAATCAACTAAATCAGCAGTTGAACTTTCTATTAATTTAATTGGGACAATGTGTTTCTGGAATGGAATTATGGAAATAGCTACTAAAACTAGTATAATAGATAAGTTAACTAAAGGATTACAACCTTTAATTACTTTTTTATTTCCGGAAATAGAAAAAGAAAACAGAGTAAATAAAGAAATCTCTTTAAATATTATTGCTAATATTCTTGGATTAGGCAATGCTGCAACACCAACAGGATTAAAAGTAATGAAGTCTTTGCAAAATGAGAATAAAAATAAAGAAAAAATATCGAACTCTATGATTATGTTTATTGTAATTAATACAGCATCACTTCAACTAATACCAACAACAGTAATAGCAATAAGAAGCTCTATGGCATCTTCTAATCCAACTAAAATACTAATCCCTGTTTGGATTGCTACAGTTTGTGCAGCAGCGACAGCTGTAATTATTACAAAAATATTTACGAAAAGGAGCAGCTAATTTGAAATTTATAGATTATCTTTCTAGTTCTGCAATGCCTATAATTATTTTACTTATTGTTTTTTATGGAGTATTAGAAAAAAACAAGGTTTTTGATAATTTTTTAATTGGTGCAAAAGAAGGATTAGAAATGGTAGTAAAAATTTTTCCTACATTGGTTGGGCTATTTGTTGCAATAGGTTCACTTAGGACGTCTGGAATTATAGATTTATTAATTAACTTTATAAAACCAATATTAATTATTCTAAAGATTCCTAGTGAAATTATGCCTCTTGCAATGTTGAGACCAATTTCAGGCAGTGCATCAATGGCAGTTGCAACAGATATTATGAAAAAATTTGGCGTAGATAGCAAAATAGGTTTAATAACTTCAACAATAATGGGGTCAACAGAAACTACCCTGTATACAATTTCAATTTATACTGGAAGTGTGGGAATTAAAAAAACAAGATTTGTATTATGTGCAGCCTTAACGGCTGATATAGTAAGCGTTATAGTTTCTGTATTTATTTGGAATATTCTAGAATTTTAAAACAGATTTTTTTATATTTGGGGGGATTTATGTAAAATTCGTCGAATATTATAATAGCATAAAATTAAAAGAGAGTGAGGCAGGAATGGCACGATATAGTGAAGATATATTAGAAGATATAAGACAATCAAATGATATAGTAGATGTAATTTCACAATATGTTCGTTTAAAAAGAAGTGGTAGAAATTTCTTCGGATTATGTCCTTTTCACAACGAAAAATCACCTTCTTTTTCTGTTTCACCAGATAAGCAAATATTCCATTGTTTTGGATGTGGAGTAGGAGGCAATATTTTTACTTTTATAAGCAAAATTGAAGGTATAAGTTTTAAAGAATCAGTTGAAGTTTTAGCAGAAAGAGCAAATATACAATTGCCTAAGATTGAAAATAGTAAAGAAAGCTATAAAGAAGAATTAAAAGCAAAAGTTTATAAAGTTAATAAATTTACTGCAGATTTTTATCACAAAAACTTATATCAGCCTACTTCAAAGATAGCTCAAGAATATATAAAAAAAAGAAAACTAAATAATGAAACATTAAAATCATTTCAAATAGGATTTTCTGGAAAGTTTGATGAGTTATATAAGGCCTTAAAAAAAGAAGGCTTTGGCGAACAAGAAATACTAGAATCAGGTTTAGTAAATAAAAATGATAATGGCAAATTTATTGATAGATATCGTAATAGACTTATGTTTCCAATTTGTGATACTAGAGGACGAGTTATAGCTTTTGGAGGACGAGTACTTGATAATTCAAAACCTAAATATATTAATTCACCTGAAAATATTGTATATAGTAAAGGAAGACATTTATTTGGACTAAATGTAGCCAAAAAAGGAGATACTAAAACATTATTAATAGTTGAAGGATATATGGATGTAATATCTTTGCATCAAAGAGGAATAACAAATGTTGTGGCTGCTCTGGGAACAGCACTAACACAGCAACAGGGATGGTTACTTAGAAAGAATACAGAAAAGGTAATACTAGGATTTGATTCTGATGGAGCTGGACAAACAGCTATAATAAGATCTCTAGAAATATTACAAAATATGGGATGTGATATGAGGGTTTTACAAATGGAAGGTGCAAAAGACCCAGATGAATACATTTTAAAGTATGGAGTAGTTAGATTCCAAAATCTTATGCAAAATGCAATTTCACTTTTTGAATTTAAGGTAAAAAATTTAAAGCAAGGATTAAACTTAGAAAATAGTAATGATAAAATAAAATTCCTAAATGAAATAGCAAAATTACTTGCAAAAATAGATAATACAATGGAAAAAGAAGTATACATTGAAAAGATTTCAAAGACATATGATATTTCTAAAGAAGCTATATATGCACAAGTAAATAAGCTTTCGTATGTAAATTCAAAAGGTGGACAAATTCTGGAAAAATCAAAACCAATTCCACATTTAAAAAGGAAAGAAGAAAGCACTATTCCTGAAAATATAAAAAAAAGAGAAAATACAATTCTATCTATTTTAATTAATAAGCCAGAATCATATAAGTTAATTAGTAGCAAAATAAAGCCAGAAGATTTTAAGTATGACTTAAACAGAATAATTGCTAATAGTTTGTATGAAGAGTTAGAAAAAGGAAATAGTAATATTAGCAACGTTTTAGATTCATTTGAAGAAGAAACAAGAAATCATGTAACAATGATTATGGCATATGACTTGGAAATAGATAACTTAGAAAAAGCGATAAATGACATTTTAAATTCATATAAAAGGGAAAAACTTGATAATAGAAAATTAGAAATTATAGAGGAACTAGAGCAAGAATTAGATGCTGATACAAAAAAAAGTTTAGAAAAAGAGCTAAGCAGTATAATTAATGAATTAGCTAAAATAAAATAGGGGTGTGAATATAATGGCAAGAAAAAAAGAAGAAGCTACAGAAAAAAAAGAAGAAAAGAAAACAAAAATTACAAAAAAGGAAGAAGTAAAAAAGGAAGAAAAGAAGAAAGAAACAAAAAAAACTGAATCAAAAGAACCTCAACAAAAAAAGAAAGTAGCAAAAAAGGAACCCAAAAAAGAACCCAAAAAAGAACCTGAATCAAAAAAGAAAGAAACCAAAAAAGAAGAAATACAAGAAGAACAAGTAAAAGATGAAGAGATAGTTAAAGAAGAAATAAGTATTGATGATGAAAAATCAAATTTAACAGATGACGAAAAGAGAAAAATAAAAGTTGAAAAAATATTAAAAAAGGCAAAAGAAAATGGAAAAATAACATATGGGGAGCTTGCAACAGAACTAAATGATATAAATCCAGACCAAATTGACAAAGTTTTTGATGAATTTGAAAAACTTGGTGTGGATCTATTAAAAGATGAATTTGAAGAAGAACCAGATGAAGAAGACTTAAAAGAAGTAGAGGATCTTAAATTAGATGAAATAACAGATGATAATAATTATGAAGGAATAAATGTTGATGATCCTGTTAGAATGTATTTAAGAGAAATTGGTAGAATACCATTATTAACATATGAACAAGAACTAGATTTAGCAAAAAGAATTTTAGATGGGGACGAAGAAGCTAGACAAGAATTAGCAGAATCTAACTTAAGATTAGTGGTGAGTATAGCTAAAAAATATGTTGGAAGAGGCATGTTATTTTTAGATTTAATTCAAGAGGGAAATATGGGACTAATTAAGGCTGTTGAAAAATTTGATTATACAAAAGGTTTCAAATTTAGTACGTATGCAACTTGGTGGATTAGACAAGCAATTACAAGAGCGATAGCAGACCAGGCTAGAACAATAAGAATACCAGTTCACATGGTAGAAACTATTAATAAATTAATAAGAACTTCAAGACATTTATTACAACAATTAGGTAGGGAACCATTGCCGGAAGAAATTGCAGAAGAAATGGAAATACCAGTTGAAAAAGTTATGGAAATACAAAAAATAGCACAAGATCCTGTTTCACTTGAAACCCCTATTGGCGAAGAAGATGATAGTCATTTAGGAGATTTTATTCCAGACGATGATTCACCTGCACCTCATGATTCAGCAGCATATACTCTTTTAAAAGAACAATTAGAAGAAGTTATGGGGACACTAACACCAAGAGAGGCAAAAGTTTTGAAATTAAGATTTGGTCTAGAAGATGGTAAAGCGAGAACACTTGAAGAAGTAGGGAGAGAATTTGAGGTAACAAGAGAGAGAATTCGTCAAATTGAAGCTAAAGCTTTAAGAAAACTAAGACATCCATCTCGTTCAAAGAAACTTAAAGATTATATGGGGTAGATAAATATGAATGATACTATTTTAATAGTTGATGATGAATCTAGAATAAGAAAACTAGTTAAAGATTTTTTGCTAGCTAAGCAATTCAGCGTATTAGAAGCAGAAGATGGTGAAGAAGCCATTAATATTTTTGAGGAAAATAAAAATCATATTTCATTAATAATTTTAGATGTAATGATGCCAAAACTTGATGGATGGTCAGTTTTAAGAAAAATAAGACAAGAATCTAAAGTGCCTGTTATTATGCTTACAGCAAGAGGTGAAGAACAAGATGAATTATTTGGATTTGAACTTGGAGTAGATGAATATATTTCTAAACCATTTAGCCCTAAAATTCTAGTTGCAAGAATTGAAGCTATTTTAAAAAGAGTAAATGGAGACAAAAAAGAATTTATAGACTATGATGGTATTGTTATAGATCAAGAAGGTAGAACTGTTACTGTAGATGGAAAAAATGTTGAATTAAGCTTAAGAGAATATGAACTTTTAAAATATTTGCTTGAAAATAGCAATATTGCATTATCAAGAGATAAAATACTAAATAACGTATGGAACTATGATTATTACGGAGATTCAAGAACTATTGATAGCCATATAAAAAAAATAAGATCAAAACTTGGGAAAAAAGGAAAACACATAAAAACTATGAGAGGCATAGGATATAAATTTGAAACCAAATAAGAGGAATGTAAATGGAGAAACTAAAAAATAGTTTTAAATCTATACAAGTAAAATTATTTTTTACTTTGTGTATATCAGTTATAATAACAATAATACTATTAATTATAGTTAATAATTTTATATTGGAGACATTCTTTTTATATAATAAAAAGAAGACGCTAAAGATTGCGAGCGAACAAATAAATAATCTATATAATAGCAACTATAGTCAAACACAAATAGAAGATTCATTAAATAAAATTGAAATTGCAAATAACTATGAAATTTTAATTAAAGGACAAGAAGGAACAGTATATACATCAGAAAAAAATTTTTTTTCAAATTTTGAGCAAATGGCTAAAAGAGCAAGCATATATACAAATAAGGACAAAAATATTATAGAATTAGGGGATAATTCTATAATAAGAATTATGACAGAAGATAAAACAAACATTAGCTATTTGTTTTTAGCAGCAGAACTTGATAATGAAAATGAACTATATATTAGAACACCTATTTCATTTATACGTGAAAGTGTAGAAATATCAAATAGATTTTTATATACAATGGCATTTTTTGTTATAATTGTTGCAGCGATTATAGTTTCTTTTGTTTCAAAAAAATTTACAAAACCTATAGTAGAGTTAGATACTATTGCAAAAAAAATGTCCAATTTAGATTTTAGTACAAAATATCAAGAAACAGATACAGGTGATGAAATAAATAATCTTGGAAAAAGTATAAACATTATGTCTGACAAACTAGAAAAAACCATAAATACATTGAGAAATAATAATCTAGAACTTGAAAGAGATATTGAAGAAAAATCTAAAATTGATGAAATGAGAAAAAGCTTTATTTCTGATGTATCACATGAATTAAAAACACCAATTGCTTTGATACAAGGATATAGTGAAGGACTGATTGAAAACATAAATAAAGATGAAGAAAGTAGAAAATTCTATGCAGAAGTTATCCAAGATGAAGCAGAAAAAATGGATAAACTAGTAAAGCAATTACTAGAACTTATGAATCTTGAATATGGAGAAAGAGAATTCAATAATAAATCATTTAATATTGTTGAACTTGAGAAAGAAGTATTAAGAAAACTTGATGTTATGATACAAGATAAGAAAATTGAAGCTATCTTAGATACAAATGAAGAAATAAATGTTTTTGCTGATGACTTTTATATTGAACAAGTAATTACAAATTATGTAACAAATGCAATTAAGAATACTAAGGACATTAATGGAGAAAAATATATAAAAATACTTAACGAAATAGATAATGACAATAAAACTGTATCAATAAAAGTTTTTAATACAGGTGAAAACATCAAAGACGAAGACAGTAGACGTCTATGGAATAGATTTTACAAAAGTGATAAATCAAGAAAAAGAGAAGATGGAAGTACAGGAATTGGACTTTCAATAGTAAAAGCTATTATGAATAATTACAAAAAGGGATTTGGATTTAATAATAAAATTAATGGTGTAGAGTTCTATTTTGAACTAGATCTAACTAAGGAGTAATTTATGTATGATGTAGTAGTAATTGGAGGAGGACCCTCTGGAATTTCTGCAAGTTTATATGCAAAGAGAGCTAATCTAGAAGTGCTTGTTTTACATAACAATGAGTCAAATGTTGAACAAGCTCATCAAATTGATAATTTTTATGGATTTCCTGGGGGAATAACAGGAAAAGAATTGTACAATAAAGGAATAAGACAAGCAGAACAGCTAGGAATAGAAGTAAAAAAAGTACAAGTTGTTGGAGTGGAAAACTTAGGAAAACATTTTAATGTAAAAACTGTTAAAGGAAATTTTGAAACTAAGACAATAATTATTTCAACAGGAAATAAAAAAATAAAGCCTAATATTCCTGGAATATATGAATTTGAAGGAAAAGGAATAAGCTATTGTGCAATATGTGATGCTTTCTTTTTTAGAAACAAAAATGTTGCTGTATTAGGAAATGGAGAATTTGCAATAAGTGAAGCAAATGAACTTTCTCATATTGTGAAAAAAGTAACAATATTAACTAATGGATTAGAAGCACCCAATACTGAATATGAAATAATTAAAAAGAAAATTAAACAGATTACTGGTAGCACAAATGTTGAAAAAATAGAATTTGAGGATGGAAGTAATTTAGAAATAGATGGTGTATTTATAGCATTAGGGGAAGCTGGAGCAAGTGATTTTGCAAAAACTTTAGGATTATTTCAGGATGGAGATAATATAAAAGTAAACGAGAAAATGGAAACCAATATAAATGGTATTTATGCTTGTGGTAATATAACGGGAGGTCTTTTACAGGTTTGCAAAGCAGTATATGAGGGAGCAATAGCTGGACTTTCTGCTATAGAATATATAAGAGAAGGGAGAAAAGAAAAATGAGTGTTAAGGTATTAAATGAAGAAAACTTTGAAAAAGAGGTATTAAATTCTAATGAAACAGTTTTAGTTGATTTTTATGCAGACTGGTGTGGACCATGTAAAGCAATGTCACCTATAATTGACGAAATTGCAGAAGAAAATACAAATATAAAGGTTGGAAAAATCAATGTAGATGATAATGGAGAATTAGCTACAGAATTTGATATTATAAGTATTCCAACGATTATAGTTTTTAAAAATGGAGAAATTACAAAAAAATTTGTAGGTTTAACTGAAAAAGAAGCGATAAAAGAAGTGTTATAATATATGAAAACAAGGTTGTCAATGATGATTTTGACAACCTTTATTTTGACATGTTAAAAAAAATATGGTATTATGTATAATAGTTGTAATTTGGAGGAAAATAGGATGGAGCTTAATTTAAAAATACTTAAAAAGATTAAATTTGGAAAAATAAAAATGGATTCTATAGAAAATCTAGAAGAATTAAAAATTGATCCAGAAAAAGCAAAAAAAAGTGGTAAAAAAAGAACAGAACCATATGAACATACCAATTATTCTACTGTAAAAGAATTTTTTTATAGAGCATGTGAATTATATCCTGAAGAAGATTGTATATTAGAAAAACCAGATAAAAAAGAACCATATAAAATATATACATATAAAGACTTTTATGAGGATGTTAATGGACTTGGTACTGCATTAATAAACATATTAAATCAAAAGGACAAAAGAGTTATAATAGTTGGCGAAACACAATATGGTTGGTACTTGTCTTATATGGCAATGCTTTGTGGAGTAGGAATTGCCGTTCCAGTAGATAGGGAATTACCAGAAAATGAATTAGAAAATGTAATAAAAAGGGCTAAAGCAACAACAGTTATTTATTCTCCTCGAAAAGCAGAAGACATAAAAAAAATAAAGGAAAACATTCCAGAAGTAGAATACTTTATAGAAATGAAATCTAATAAACCATTAGAAGGAAAAGACGTAGGCATTGATTATTTAGTAGAAACGGGAAAAATCATGATAAAATCAGGTGATGCAAGTTTTAGTAAAATAGAAATCGATCCTGATGAATTCAAGGTACTAATTTTTACTTCAGGAACAACGTCAAATTCTAAAGGAGTTATGATAAGCAACAGAAATCTTGCAGAAAACATTAATGCAGTAACTGCATATGTAAGTTTATACCCTACAGACAGACTTTTTTCAGTTTTGCCATTGCATCATACATATGAATCAACAATAGGATTTCTATATCCAATTTCTCAAGGGGCAAGTATTGCTGTATGTCAAGGTTTAAGATATATTGTATCAGATATGCAAGAAGCTAAACCAACTGCAGTTCTCGTTGTTCCATTATTAGTAGAAACAATTTATAAAAAAATAAATGAAAGTATAAGAAAGAGCCATAAGGAAGCTTTAGTACAATCAATGATGCATGTCACAAATGTACTTAAGGGTGTAGGTGTAGATATAAAGAAAAAAGTATTTAAAGAAATCTATGACAATTTAGGAGGAAACTTAAGAATTATAGTATCAGCTGCAGCACCTGTAGACAAAAAAGTTGGAAAGTGGTATGAAGATTTAGGTATAATGTTTTTACAGGGCTATGGATTAACAGAAACTGCTCCTATTGCAGCAGTTACTCCAGAATATAAAACACAAGTTGGTTCTGCAGGTAGAACTATAGTTCAAGCAGATATTAAGGTGGATAATCCAAATGAAAATGGTGAAGGAGAGTTACTAATAAAATCTCCAACCCTTATGCTTGGATATTATGAAGATGAAGAAGCAACAAAAGCTGTAATGACAGAAGATGGATATTTTAAATCTGGAGATATTGGATATGTTGATGATGACAAATTTGTATATATAACTGGTAGAAGCAAAAATGTAATTGTAACTCAAAATGGAAAAAATATTTATCCTGAAGAAATAGAGACATTACTTGGTAAAGTACCTGAAATAAAAGAGGTTATGGTATATGGAAAATCTCCAGAAGGAAAGCAAGCAAGCAAAAAGGATGACAAAGAGCTAATTATTACTGCTAGAGTTATACCTAATAAAGAAGAAATAGAAAAATTACATGGAAAAGATTTATCTGATAAACAAATTTATAGTATTATTTGGAATAGTATAAAAGATGTTAATAAAAAGCTTACTTCATACAAGGCAGTAAAAGACCTTGAAATAAAGGAAGGGGAATTTGAAAAAACATCTACTATGAAGATAAAACGTTATAAAGAATTAAATTAAAAAAACTATTCCAAGATAATGATTCAACCACCGAGGACGGGAAAACGGTGGTTGAATCATTTAAACTATATACATTATTCTATTATTAGGAAAGTACTTTTGCAATGCGCCCCTGAAAAATATCTCACCATCTCGTCTGAGATCTTTTTTGTACATATACTTGCCTTTGCCTCTTCCAGTCATAATTTCTTTATTGAACAAAATGTTAGCATTTGGAAATACAGCTTCATTTATTTTAGTGTGAATAAAACTATATGTCATAAAAATAACTTCAAAGAAAACATCTTTTTTTACTTTAGTAGATAGTTTAGAATCTAGAATTTTTATTAAATCAAGATAAAGAGTTTTCCAATTTTCAACCATAATTACAGGTGCTATTATTATACCTATTTTATATCCTGCTTCTTTTAGTTTATTTATTGCCTCGATTCGTCCTTGTAATTTAGATGTGCCAATTTCAAACTGATTAATAATGTCATTAGGGTTAATACTCATTCTTATTATTATTTTACCTTTATGATCAATATCTAAAATATTATCTACCATTTCAAATTTTGTCGGAAAGGTCAAGAATCCTTTGGAAGAATTATTAAAATTTTTTATTGTCCATGGTAAGTTTTCTGTTATGGTGTTTTCTAATATTAAATCACTATTGCTTCCAATTTCAAAAGTTAAATTTTTTTCAGATTTGTTTGCAACTTTAATTATTTTTTCTAGCATTTCTTCTCTGTTTACAAAAATACGTAAATATGCGCATTTATTATAATTACAGACTAGGTAACAGTACATGCATGATGCTGTACATCCTGATGAAGTATATGGAACTAAAAAATCAGATGTTTTATGATTTTCAACAAATTTGTGCGTTTTTCTTATTCCAATTATTAAGTTTTGCTTCATAGTTAAAAATTCTTTATTATCTTTTTTTCGCATTTCTTCGATATTATTATGATTTTCTATAATTCTTTTAGGCACATTTGCATATTTTTCTAACAGTTTTTTTCCAAGTTCATATTTTTCAATTGATTTTTCATAATAAATAGTTTTTGGCGTAAACATAAAAATTCTCCTTTTTTATAGTATAACCTCAAGATTTTTTTTTATAATTAAAATTAAAATCATTTTAGTTTTGTTGAAATTTGTCGATTTTTGCGATGAAAAATTAGAAAAAAATATTCGAAAATGTTGACAAATAATGTAAAAGATTTTATACTAACTATAAATTATATAATTTATGTAAATTTTTACATTCTTTTAGAGTTATAACTCATTAAATTTTATTTCTTAGATTTTTTCTTATAAAAATCCAGAATTATAATAATAAAAAAGGAGGTATAATTGATTAAAATATCAAGTGATAATTCAGATATGTTAAAAGACATATTTAGAGACAAGAATGCTATACCTATGATAAAAGATTTAGTTTCGGAAGTTTTGGAATTAAAGGTGGAAAACATAGAATATGAATGTTTAAAAAAATTTGAAACTATTTCAGAATATGAGTTTTCATTAGTAAAAACAAAGTGTGATTTAGGAATGGAGGATAAAGTTGAAATATATTTTAAAATTATAAAAAATGATAAAATAAAAGAATCATTATTTTGCTATTGGTGTTTACTCTACGAAGAAATACTAAAGGAAACAAATCAGGACTTGAACATGTCTACTATTATAAATAATGTATTAATTTCAGAAGTTGGAATGGAAAGATATAAAAATAGTGTTTTTTTAGAAATTGAAGACAATAAATCTGGAATACTAGAAAATGGGACAGAAGTGTATTTTATTGATTTTATAAAATACATAAATAATCATAAAAGAAAGGGTAATAGTTTAGAAATGTGGAACAAATATTTAGACAAAGAAAACAAGGATATACTTATGATGGGAGTTGTGCTAAATGAAGGAATGGGAAGGAGTAATATACACATAGTGTAAAAGGCTGGGTTTTTACCCAACCTTTATAGAACTAGTGTGCATCTTTTAGTGTTTCTTTAAAAGTAACTCTAATTACTGTTCCTTCTTCTACTGTTGAATCTTTAGCGTAATCCTGACTTGTAACATACCCTTTACCAGAAATAGAAATGTTTAAGTTTTTGTTTTTTAAAGTTTCTATTGCTTCTTCTACAGATAATCCACGCAAATCAGGTACAGTAACTGATGTTCTTGTATCATTTTCTTCAGAATACAATAAAATAGTTGCACCATTGATTAACTGTGTACCTGCTACAGGTACTTGACTTTTAACAAGAAGTGAGTTTTCATCTCCAGATACATTTATTTTTGGCTTGAATCCAGCTGATTCTATTATTTTTTTAGCTTCAGTAATAGTCTTATTTGTTACATTTGGAAGAGTAATAGTATTTCCATTACTATCGTCTGTATTATCTGCTGATGATGGTATTTCTAGATAAGGCAATATTTCTGAAAGCATTTGAGATACAACAGGTCCTGCGACCTGACCTCCTTGATAACTCTTACCTTGAGGGTCATATAATGCAAGAAGTATAGCTACACGAGTATCTTCAATTGGAGATATAGCAACATAAGATGCAACGTATCCTTCTTTAACATTTTTAGCAAGTGGCTCTGAAGTACCTGTTTTGCCACCAATAGAGTATCCACTAACGGCACCATGCTTTCCAGTACCTTGAGTTACAACAGATTCCATCATAGACTTTACTTTTTCAGAAGTTTCTTTAGATAAGACTTGTCTAACTTTTATAGGATCTACAGTTGTAACACTTCCAGATTCGGTGTTTTTAACTTCTTTTACTATCCTTGGCTTCATTAATACTCCGTCATTTGCAACAGCCGATATAGCTGTAATCATTTGTAGAGGAGTTACAGTAAAACGTTGACCAAATGACATTGTAGCAAGCTCCACAGCACCTACTTTATCTTCTGTCCAAAAAGAACTAGAAGCTTCTCCAGATAATCCAACTCCAGTTTTATCAAATAATCCAAAAGCTTTATAATATTTATATAGTGTTTGTGCACCAATTTTTTTACCTAATTGCATGAACGCAGGATTGCATGAATTCATTAGTGCTTGCCTTAAAGTTTGATATCCATGAGGCACAGTTCTCCAACATTTTATTTCTGTTCCATCACTAAATTTTTCAGAGCCAGTACATACAAAGTTATTGGCAATATCAGTATCGGTGATATTTTCTTCTAAAGCAACAGACGAAGTTATTACTTTAAATGTAGAACCGGGTTCATAGGGTTCAGATATAGATCGACAATTCCACATTGATTGTAATGCATTTTTTTGTTCTTCTGAACTAAGAGAATCCCAATTTTTAGATAGAGCACTATTTGGTGTAAATGGAGTATTTAAATTATAATCTGGATATGAGGCCATTGCTAAAATATCTCCATTAGATGGATTCATTACAATAACATTTCCACCACGTGAGCAAGAATTATATTCTACTGCTTGTTTTAAATACTTTTCAACTATAGTTTGTATATTTAAATCTATAGTTAATGTAAGGTCACTTCCGTTTTCAGCAGCTATATATGTTTCTTCGGTGTTAGGTATTTCTCCTTGACTTGCATCTTTGGAAGCTACTATTTTTCCTGATGTTCCAGTTAGAGTAGAATCCCAACTATATTCAATTCCACTTAAACCTTGATTGTCATTACCACAAAAACCAAGTAGTCCAGAAGCTACATTGTTGTATGGATAATATCTTTTAGAATCTTCATCAATATTAATTCCTATAGTTATTTTATTATCTTCCATCCATTTTTTTAATTCCGTGATTTTAGCTTGTTCTACCTTTTTAGCAATAGTTTCAACAGAGGAGTTGCTTGTTATTTTTGTTAATGTTTCATTATAGTCTAATTCAAAAATATCAGATAATCCATGAGCTATTTTTTCCTTTAAGGCAGTAGTAGCTTCATCTGAATTTGCTTTAATTTTCTTGGGATTAATTGTTACTGTATCTACTTGAGCACTTGTTGCTAAAGTTTTTCCTGTAGAATCATATATATTGCCTCTTTTAGGACTAATTATTTGGTTTATTGTTTGTTGTGAATAAGCTTGTTCTCTTAAAAAATTACCATCTACAAATTGTAGCCATGCAATTCTTCCTAATAGGCTTGCTAAAATAAAAACTATAAATACTAATAAAATCTTCATTTTTAAGTTTGATTTTTTTCTAGTAACACTACTTATTTTAATGATTTTATTATCACGTTTATCATTATTGGTATTTTTCTTTTTCATATATTCACCATTCTTTAGTTAAATTATAACAATTATATTTTATAGTAAGTATCAAAAAAAAGCAAGAAAAAAACAAGAAAGGAGACTAAAATGTTATCAATAATAAAAACTATGGCTTTGAATGGATTAAATGGATACCTAGTAGAGGTACAAACAGATGTAACAGGTGGACTTCCAGATTTTGATATTGTTGGACTTCCGAATACAAGTATAAGAGAAGCAAAAGAAAGAATAAGAGTAGCAATTAAAAATTCGAAAACTGAATTTCCAAGCAAAAGAATTTTGATTAATTTATCACCTGCAGGAACAAAAAAGGAGGGTACAGGTTTAGACTTACCAATGGCTATAGGGATACTAATTGCAACGAGACAATTAGAAGTAAAGATAGATATTTTAAACACAATATTTATCGGAGAACTTTCATTAAATGGGAAAATAAACAAAGTAAAAGGAATACTTCCTATGTGTGCAGATGCGAAAAAACTAGGAATAACTAAGGTTATTATACCAAAAGAAAATCAAAACGAAGCTTCTATTATTAAAGGAATAAAGGTTATTCCGGTAGAGAGCTTGGAAGAAATAATTGAAGTTTTAAATGGAAAAAGAGTAATAAAAGCAAAAAGTACTAAAATTGAAAGTTTACTAAAAAAAGATAATATATATGGTATAGACTTTTCTGATGTTAAGGGTCAAGAAAACATAAAAAGAGCTTTAGAAGTTGCTGCTGCAGGAGGACATAATTGCCTTATGATAGGAAGCCCAGGCTCTGGAAAAACAATGCTAGCTAGACGAATGCCAACAATACTTCCTGACTTAACATTTGAAGAAGCATTAGAAATTACGAAAATACATAGTGTTACAGGAACATTGCCAGAGAACTCTACATTGATTAATACAAGACCATTTAGAGCTCCACATCATACAACAACTGGACCTGCTATGATTGGAGGAGGAAAGTATCCTAAGCCTGGAGAAATAAGTTTAGCACATTTTGGAGTGCTGTTTTTAGATGAACTTCCAGAATTCAACAGAAACACATTAGAGGTTTTACGAGGACCATTAGAAGATAAAATAGTCAATATAAGTAGAGTAAATGCAAGCTTTATTTTTCCAGCAGATACTATGCTTATTGCAAGTATGAATCCTTGTCCTTGTGGATACTATGGTAGTGATGAAAAAGAATGTATCTGTACACCTCAAGCTATAAATAGATATTTAAGCAAAATAAGTGGGCCATTATTGGATAGAATTGATATACATATAGAAGTTAAATCTGTAGAATATAAAAAAATAAGTTCAAATGATACTCCGGAAAAATCAGAACAAATAAAACAAAGAGTTAATAATGCAAGAAAACTACAAATTCAAAGATATGAAAAATTTGGTATATATGCAAATTCTGGATTAACACCAAAGCTTATAGAAAGATATTGTAAATTAGATGAACAAGGTAAAAAATTATTAGAAAATGCATTTAAAAAAATGGGATTGAGTGCAAGAGCATATGAAAGAATTTTAAAAGTTGCAAGAACTATTGCTGATTTAGAATGTTCGGTTAATATTAGTCAAAAGCATTTAGCAGAAGCTATTCAGTATAGAAGCCTTGACAGAAAGTATGGTGATTTATATTGATGAAAATAGAAAAGGATAACTTTAACTTTTCTAATAATTTAAAAAAAATATCTAATTGTCCTGAAAAAGTATATGTAGAAGGTAATTTAAAATTGTTAAAAACAGTTGGCATTGCCGTTATTGGTTCGAGACATAATACTAGCTATGGAAAAAGGATGTGTGAATTCTTTACTAGAGAACTTGTTAAATATGGACTGACTATTATAAGTGGTATGGCAGAAGGTATAGATACTATTGCTCATAAAACATGTATAGCAAACAATGGTAGTACAATTGCAGTACTTCCTTGTGGATTAAATAGAATATATCCTAAATCGAATACAGAGTTATTTCAAGAAATTCTAAATCATGGAGGGGCTGTGGTATCGGAATATGATAGTGAAGTACAAGCGGATTCTAAAAAATTTTTAGAAAGAAATAGAATAGTTTCCGGATTAAGTATAGGAACATTGGTTATAGAAGCAGGATACAGAAGCGGGACAAGTGTAACTGCAAGGCTAACTAAAGAGCAAAAGAAAAAAGTTTTTTGTGTTCCAAGTAGTCTAGAAAACTATAAAGGAATAACTTGTAACAAGTTAATAAAAGAAGGTGCAAAACTTGTAACATGTATAGAAGATATTCTAAATGAATTTCCAGAAATAAAATTTACAAGAAAAGAATTTAAAGTATCAAATGATTTAATAGAAGATGAATTCTTAGATGTTTATAATTTTTTAAGTTATCAACCACAATATATAAATGATATTGCTAAAAAAACTGAAAATTCTATAAGCGATGCAATATATAAACTAACAATGCTAGAATTAGAAGGACATATTGTCCAATTACCAGGAAAGTATTATATTAGAAAGTAGGTGTATTATTGTATAAAAGACATGTTATTGGACAGTTTGGTGAAGACGTTGCTACAAGATACTTAAAGCAAAAAGGATACAAAATAGTAAATCGCAATTTTACATGTAGACAAGGTGAAATAGATATAATAGCAGAAAAACAAGGTTATTTAGTTTTTATTGAAGTAAAAACAAGAAGTAATTTATTATATGGTAAACCAGCACAAGCTGTTGACAAAACAAAAATAAAACATATGTATAAGGTGGCAAAATACTATTTACATATACAAGGCTTAGAAAATAGATTCGTTAGATTTGATGTGATAGAAGTATATATAGAAAAAGGACTGGCTAGAGTAAACCATATACCTCAGATTCTATAAGTAAAGACTTGAATTACAATAGTAATCATAGTAAAATAATAACTAGAGGTATAAAAAATGAGTGTATTAGATGAAACTAAGTTCATAATGAAAAAGTATGGAATAAAAGCTAACAAGTCTTTAGGACAAAATTTCTTGATTAATGAGGAAGTATTAAAAAAAATAGTTGACAGTGCAAAAATATGTAAAGATGATTTAGTTATTGAAATTGGTCCAGGCCTTGGGTCGTTAACCAAATATATACTTGACAAAGCTGGAAAGATTATTTGTGTTGAATTAGATAAAAAAATGATCTCAATTTTAGAGGACAGATTTTTTAAGTATGATAATCTAAATATTATTAATGAAGATGTATTAAAAGTAGATTTTAACAAAATAATTTTAGATGAAAAAAGAAAGGGACAAATAAAAAATGTAAAAATAGTAGCAAATTTGCCATATTATATAACTACGCCAATAATAATGAAATTATTAGAAGAAAAGTTAGATATAGAAAGTATTACTATTATGATACAAAAAGAAGTTGCAGATAGATTAATTGCAATACCAGGAGATAAAAATGCTGGTGCTATAACATATACAGTTTATTATTATTGCGAATCCAAAAAAATAATGGAGGTACCTAGTACTTCATTTATACCAGAGCCAGAAGTAACTTCTGAAGTTATAAATTTAAAGGTAAGAAAACAAAAAATTGTAAAAATAAAAGATGAAAAATTATTTTTTAATATAATTAAAAGTGGATTTTTACAAAGAAGAAAGACACTTTTAAATAGTTTAACAAATAATCATATTTTTGAAGATAAAGCTAGTGGAGAAAAAATCCTTAATGAACTTGGATTTGATTTAAACATTAGGGCAGAAAATTTATCAATAAAAGATTTTGAAAAAATATATAATAAAATTAAGCCATAACTCTTTCATTTTAGCATATTTCATGTTATAATATAATATGAGTAAATTTTAGGGAGAGTAATATGAATCAAATTTTAGTTACACAAAAATTATATGTAACCCCAGAATTGAAAAAGAAAAAGAAATTTTATAAAGTTCATTTTATTTCATCATTATTTTTAATTGCTATTTTAGTCATTGCATATCTTTATGGTGCATATGATAGAAATAAAAGTGAGGCGGTTTCACAGCAGGTTTTATCAGGGATTAACTTGGATGATGATACTACAGTAAATGATGATGTATTGGTAGCTTATTTAGATAGAGTGCCTGAGAATAGTAGAGAAGAACAGCAAGAAGATAAAAAGAGCAAAACTAAAAATCAAGTAATTACAACTGAGGATGGATCATCTTATTCTACAGTTGCTACTGTAAATATACCTAAGCTTAGTTTAAGTTACCCAGTTTTATCAGAAACTTCTGACGAACTTTTAAAAATTTCACCTTGTAAATTTTGGGGACCAGAGCCAAATGAAGTTGGTAACTTTTGTATTGTAGGGCATAACTATAGAAATTCAAAATTTTTTAGCAAGGTGCCATCATTAGAAATGGGAGATACGGTAAAATTAACAGACCTTTCAGGTAGAACAATTACATATAAAATATATGATAAATATACTGTAGATCCTACAGATGTAAAATGTACGTCACAACTTACAAGTGGTAAAAAAGAGGTTACATTAATTACATGTACTAATGATAGTAAACAAAGAGTAGTTGTTAAGGCAACACAAATATAAAACTTCTTTCATAATATAACATAATGTTTATTATGAGAGGAGTTTTATTATGGCAAAAATACTGGTTTTTAATAATGATAGTGACCGTATGGAAATATATTATAGAAATGAAAATGAATCAATGCCGTATAATACAAATGGTACACTAAGAGTTAGAGAGTTTAGAGGTTCGAGTAAAAGTAATATTTTATGGACTACAAAAAGAACTATGCAATCATGGAATAGTCAAAGATATATTTATGGCAGGGCAATATATGTTGGATTTGCATTTAAAAGACCTTATGAAGGGCGGTCATGGAATACTAAGTCAACATTATGCAGGGGTTGCGTTTGATGTTGGCCAAAACTTGGATTTGAGCGGAAGAAGAATATTGTGGAATAGTGCAAATAATTCTGGAGTTTGGTCTTATCTAGAACCACTTTCGCTTACTCCGTCATGGGTACATTTTGATAAGCGTTTCCGGAAGACCTGCATGTAGCAGTGGAGGATATCCAGTTTTAAGAAGAGGAAGTATTAGTAATTATGTATGTATTGCACAGGACGATTTAAATACACTTGGATTCAAAACAAATGGACTAGATGGAATCTTTGGAACAACAACAGAGAGTGCAGTAAGGTCATACCAAAGTTCAAGAGGACTAGTGGTAGATGGAATTATTGGCTGTAATACGTGGCGTTCTTTACAAGAAGCAGTTGTAGGTAGTGGTGCAACAAGTACTACAATTAATTAAACATGTGTAATCGATCAAGAGGGACTCAACCAACGGGGACGGGTTCGTTTGACTGAAAATCTGTCAAACGAACCCGTCCCCGTTGGTTGAGTCCCTCTTGGTCAAAATTAATTGAATAAATCATCCATATTATAAAGGCCTGGCTTTTGATTAATGATAAAGCTTGCAGCTTTTAATGCTCCTGAAGCAAATAATTCTCTAGAATGAGCTATATGTGTTATTTCTAATGTTTCATAATCATTAAAGAATTTAACTGAATGTTCACCAACAATATTTCCACCACGCAATGATGCTATTCCTATTTCTTCTTTATCTCGTTTTCCTTCTCTGCCATAAATAATACTTCTAGGCTTAGTTAATCCAGAATTTATTGCGTCTGCTAACAATTTAGCAGTACCACTTGGAGCATCAGTTTTTCTATTATGGTGTGTTTCTAATATTTCTATGTCATTATCTTCAAGCTTAGATGCTAAATTCTTTAATACATTTTTTACTAAAGCTACCTCAAAAGACATATTTGCAGATTTAAAAATAGGTATATTTTTAGAGGCATTTATAATTTTATTTTCTTGTTCATCATTTAAACCAGTAGTTGCAATTACAGCTGGTAACTTGTTTTTCACTGCAAAATCTAACATTTTCATAGTACCTTCTGGAGAAGAAAAGTCAATAATAACATCAGCATTAGTGTAAGAAAAATTATAATCATCTTTATCAATTCCACCTAAATATTCAAACCTATGATTATTTTTTATTAAATTACTAACGATTGTTCCCATGTGACCTGAATATCCCCATACAATTGCTTTAATTTGTTTTTCCATTAAAACCACTTCCTTTTTGTTTGAATTATATCATAAGAACAAGCCTAAGTAAATATACCTAGGCTTGTTTTGAAGTATCATTTTGTAGCTTTAACAACTGATTAACAATAATGTCTACAAATTGTTTATTAGCTGTATTTAACTGTATATATGATTGTAAAAATTTCGTATTTACTAAATTGTTCATAGAAGTGGAATTTTGAGGATTAATTAAATCATTAAATAAAAAGTTTGAGTCAATATTCAACGCTTTACATATACTCACAATAGTATTTGCACTTCCAAATGCTAATCCTCTTTCTAACTGACTGACATATCTTGCAGAAATTCCTATTTCTTCTGCTAATTCTTCTTGTGTATATTTTGCTTTAACTCTTGCTAATTTAATGTTTTTACCAATACTTTTATTAAAAGAATTTTCTTTGCCCATAGAACCTCCTCCTATAAATAAAAGTATATCAATCACATAGTAAAATTAAAACGAACTAACAGGCTTACAATATACAGAATGTAAAACTGATAGTAGGAGAATACAAAAAATTTTAAAAAAAGACTTGCAAATAATTAATTATTATATTAAAATGGTATCGAAGTGGTACAAAGTGGTACGAAGTGGAGAGAAAAGAAAAGAGGTGAAATTCTCTTGTTAATAGGTGAATATGAGCATTCGCTTGATACAAAAGGCAGACTAATAATGCCAGCAAAATTAAGACTAGATATGGGTGAAAGATTCATCGTAACCAAAGGTTTAGATGGGTGTTTATTTGCGTTTTCACAAAAAGAATGGGAGAATTTTGAAACTAAGCTTAAAACACTACCACTTTCAGATAAAAACGCTAGAAACTTTGTAAGGTTCTTTTTATCTGGCGCAACGGAATGTGAAATAGACAAACAAGGAAGGTTTTTAATTCCAAACAACTTAAGAACTGCAGCAAAACTAGAAAAAGAATCAATTATTATTGGAGTTGGAACTAGACTTGAAATATGGAATAAGGCTTCTTGGGAAAAATGCGACGAAGACATTTCTGCAGATGAAATTGCAGAAAATATGTCATTACTTGGTATATAACTTGTTTAAAGTTATATAGATACACATAAGAAAAAAATACAAAAGTAGAAAAAAGATACTAAGGAAAAATGTACAAAAGATAAAACTCTTAATATAAAAGGATAAAAAACATAAGAAGAACATTGAAAAAACGCCAGATTTTAATAAACCAAAGAAAAATTATGCAGCTGGTATTCATGTACCAGCTGTAATGAATTTATATAATCAATTAGAGGTGAAATGGTGGAGTTTAAGCATAAACCAGTACTACTAAAAGAATGTATAGAAGGCTTAAATATAAAAAAAGATGGAATTTATGTTGATGGAACATTAGGTGGTGCAGGTCATAGCAAAATAATTTTAGAAGAATTAAAAGGAACTGGTAAGTTAATTGGCATAGATAGAGATGAAGAGGCTCTAAGGGCTGCCAAACAAAATCTGCAAGAATATAGTAATGTAGAATATGTATATGGCAATCATGATGATATAAAAAGAATACTAGAAGAATTAAATATTCAAAAAGTAGATGGAATACTTTTAGATTTAGGAGTTTCATCTTATCAACTAGATGAAAGAGAACGAGGATTTAGCTATTTAGGTGATAATGAACTTGATATGAGGATGGACAAAAAACAAAAGTTGACAGCTAAAGAAATTGTAAATACATATTCTGAAGAAAACTTAGCAAATATCATTTACAAATATGGAGAGGAAAAATTTTCTAGAAAAATTGCAAAAAATATTTGTGAATATAGAAAGAAAAAGCAGATAGAAACAACAAAAGAATTAGTAGAAATAATAGAAAAATCAATTCCGAGTTTTGCAAAGAAAAATGGACATCCGGCAAAAAAAACTTTTCAAGCAATAAGAATTGAGGTTAACAATGAGATAGAACCATTAAGAAAAACAATAGAGGATTGTATAGATAGCTTAAAACCTGGAGGTAGGTTATGTATTATAACTTTCCATTCTCTAGAAGACAGAGCAGTAAAAAACGCATATATACAAGCTCAAGGAGTGTGTACATGCCCAAAAGATTTACCATACTGCATATGTGGCTGCGAAGAAAAAGGGAAGATTATTAATAAGAAACCTATTATTGCAAGTAAAATAGAACAAGAAGAGAACTCTAGAGCAAAAAGTGCAAAACTAAGAATATTTGAAAAAAACTAATATTAAGTAGAGGAGGTGAGTAGCATATGGCAAGAAGTGGATATCAATATGAGACAAGTCCAAGAAAACTTGAACCAGAATATAGGCCACAAAGAAGAAAAAACAAAACGGTAAGAAATGTAAAGCCAAAAAATAATCAAACTAAAAATACAAAGATACATAAAAAGGAAAAAAGTAAAAGAATAAAACAATTATTTACGGTATTTGCATTGTTTGTTGTTTTGGTTGCCATAAGCTATAGAAACTCTACTATTAATGAAAGTTTTAGTAAGGTACAGTCTTTAAAATCACAGCTTTCTGAAATTGAAAAAGAAAATGAACAATTGGAAGTTAGCATAGAAAATAGTCTAAATCTTAACAACATAGAGCAGGTCGCAAAAGAAAAATTGGGAATGCAAAAACTAACCAATAGACAAACTGTATATGTTGAATTACCTAAAAAAGATTACGTAAAATCTGCAAACGAAAAAGTAATTATAACAGAAGAACAAAGCTGGATAAAGAATTTAATTGAAAAGATTTTTAAATAAAAAGAAAAATGTAATAATCCTCCTTACTTGTACATAAGCTTGTACAAAGGAGGATTTTTTATGTGTAGTAATTTAAATATAGAAGAAACAGAAAGGTGCTTTAGTACAAATATAAAAAAAGGATTAATAAAAGAAGAGGTTAGAAATAGGCAAGAAAGGTATGGAAAAAATAAACTAAGAGACAAGGCTAAAGATAGTATTATAATTAGATTTATAAAACAGTTTAATGATTTTATGATAATTATTTTAATAATAGCATCTGTGGTTTCTGCATTAGTTTCTTTTATGCAAGGAGAAAATGATTATTTCGATTCTATTATAATAATTGCAATAGTAGTATTTAATGCAATAATGGGACTTATTCAAGAAGAAAAAGCAGAAAAATCAATTGAAGCATTAAAACAAATGACTCCACAACTTGCAAAAGTAATAAGAGATGGAAAAGTAGAACACATAAATGCAGAAGAACTAGTACCAGGAGATGTAGTTATATTAGAAGCTGGAAACAATGTGCCTGCAGATTGTAGAATAATAGAAAGTAATAATCTTAAGATAGAGGAATCTAGTCTTACAGGTGAAACAATACCTGTAGAAAAAAGTACAGATGTAATAAAAAAACAAGATGCAAATATTGGAGATATGGTAAATTTAGCTTTTATGGCAACAGTAGTAGTAAATGGACATGGTAAGGCAGTAGTTACTAAAACAGGTATGGACACAAGAGTTGGAAAAATTGCAAACATGATAATAGAAGATAAATCACCAGAGACACCAATTCAAAGAAAACTTAGTGAAGTTGGAAAAATCCTTGGCATAACATGTTTAATAATATGCTTTGCGATTTTTACGATTGGATTATTAAAAAAAATAGAACCAATAGAAATGTTTATGACATCTGTTGGATTAGCAGTTGCTGCAATACCAGAAGGCTTACCTGCAATAGTAACTATAATGCTTTCAATTGGGGTTACAAAAATGGCAAGAAAAAATAGTATAATAAGAAAGTTACCAGCAGTAGAAACTTTGGGGAGTAGTAGTGTAATTTGTTCAGACAAAACAGGAACACTAACACAAAATAAAATGAAAGTTGTAAAAATTGAAAGTGAGAATTCAAAATTTGCAATAGAACTTGCAGCTATGTGTACAGATTGTATAGTATCTTATAGAGAAGGAAAAACATATGTAGATGGGGAACCAACTGAAACTGCAATTGTAGAAGAGGGGCTAAAAAGAAATATTAATAAAAATGAGTTATATGCTGGGATGGAAAGAGTTGCGGATATTCCATTTGATTCAAATAGAAAAATGATGACGACAATTCATAAGGTAGGAAACAAGTATAGAGTAATTACAAAAGGTGCATCAGATGTTCTTCTAAATAGATGTACCAAAATATATAAACATGGAGAAGCCAAATACATAGAAAATAGTGATATAGACAGAATTATAAATGCAAATGATAAAATGGCAAATGAAGCATTAAGAGTAATTGCAGTAAGTTACGTAGATTTAGATGAACTTCCAAGTATAATCACAGAAAACAGTATAGAAAAAGAGCTTATATTTGTAGGTTTAATAGGAATGATTGACCCACCAAGAGAGGGAGTAAAAGAAGCGGTAAGAACTTGTAAAAAGGCTGGCATAAAGACAGTAATGATAACAGGTGACCATATAGCAACTGCCAATGCAATTGCAAAAGACCTTGGAATTCTTAAAATTGGGGAAAAAAGCATAACAGGTGCAGAATTAGACAAAATGAGTCAAAAAGAATTAGAAAGAGATATTACATATTATTCAGTTTTTGCAAGAGTAACGCCAGAACATAAAGTACGAATAGTAAAGGCTTGGCAAAGTACAGGCGCAGTTGTTGCAATGACTGGCGATGGAGTAAATGATAGCCCTGCACTAAAAAATGCTGATATTGGAATTGCAATGGGAAAGAATGGAACAGATGTAGCAAAAAATGCAGCTGATATGATACTAACAGATGATAATTTTGTAACAATAGTAGAAGCTGTAAAACAAGGAAGAAACATATATGATAATATAAAAAAAGCAGTACACTTTTTAATTGCAACAAATATAGGAGAAATAGTAACAATTTTTATGGGATTAGTATTAGGACTAAAAGCACCATTACTTGCAATTCAGCTTTTATGGATAAATTTAGTTACAGATTCAATTCCAGCAATTGCTTTAGGGTTAGAACCTGCTGAAACAGGAATAATGCAAAGAAAGCCACGTGACTCAAGAAAAGGACTATTTGCAGATGGATTATGGAGCAAAATAGTTTTAGAAGGCATAATGATAGGAATGCTTACACTATTTGCATTTAGCTTAGGCAATAATATGTATAGTTTAGAAGTTGGAAGAACAATGGCATTTGTGTCGCTAGGACTGCTAGAACTTATCCACTGTTTTAATATAAAAAGTGAACAATCAATATTTAAAATAAGCATTTTTGATAATAAGTATTTAATTGGAAGTTTTATATTAGGAACACTAATACAAGTAATAGTTGTTCTTGTACCTATTTTTGCAAATATATTTAGTCTAGTTCCATTAAATAGCACTCAATGGATATATACAATAGCAATTTCGTTACTTCCAATTCCAATTATGGAATTACAAAAGAAGCTAAATGAATTAAAATTTGGAAAAGTAGTGTATGATGAATCTATAACGAATTTGTAATCAAAACTTTATAAAATGTAATAAAATCTCAAAAAATCACTTGAAATAAGCCTAAAAGTGTAGTATAATAGCAATGTTAAAATTTTTTAACATCCTTACTCATCCAAGTTAAGGATGGGTTATAAATCCAAAGGGAGGTGAAAGACAAATGAACAAATACGAAAGTGTTATCATTGTTGATCCAAAAGTAGATGAAGCTGGATTAAAAACTTTAGAAGAAAGATATACAAAAATGATCAACGAACATGGTAAAGTAGAATCTGTAGAAAATCAAGGGTTAAAAACATTAGCTTATGATATTAAGAAAAATAAAGAAGCTACATATTTATTAGTTAATTTCGAAGCTGAACCAAGTTTTATAGCAGAGCTTGAAAGAAACTACAGAATAACAGATGAAATATTAAAATTCATCGTTGTAAAAAAAGAAGCATAAAGCTTTAAAAAAATATATAAAGAAGGGGCCTTTATTAAAGAAAGGTAAGTGATATAATGAACAAAGTAGTATTAATGGGAAGATTAACAAGAGACCCAGAAGTAAGATATACACAAACAAACAATACGCTAGTTGCATCTTTTTCTCTTGCAGTAAATAGAAGATTTGCAAGACAAGGAGAAGAAAGACAGGCAGATTTTATTAATATAGTAGCATGGGCTAAAACAGGAGAATTTTGTAGCAAATACTTTAAAAAAGGTCAACAAGTAGGAGTTATAGGAAGAATACAAACAAGAACTTGGGATGACGACCAAGGTACAAAACATTATGTAACAGAGGTTGTTGCAGAAGAAGCATATTTTGCAGATAGCAAAAGAGATTCATATGATTCAGGAGAATCATTTAATAATAACTTTGGTGATACAATGCCAGGTTCAACTGATACAAGTTCAGATTTTGAAGTATCTTCAGATGATGACCTACCATTCTAATAAGTCAAAGGGGGTATAAAAATGGCAGACAAAAAACAAAAAAAGAACAACTATGATGGCGATTATAATCCAAGATTTAGAAAACAAAGAAAGAAAGTATGTACATTATGTAGTGATAAAAACTTCGTTCTAGACTATAAAAATCCAGAACAATTAAGAAAATTTATAAATGAAAAAGGTAAAATCTTACCAAGAAGAACTACAGGTGCATGTGCTAAACATCAAAGAGATATAACAACAGCTATCAAAAGAGCAAGACATATTGCTGTATTACCATATGCAGCTAAAGATTAATAAAAAGTCAACGGAGACGGAAAAACGGTCAAAGGGGACGGAGGATTTTGACAGATTTTCTGTCAAAATCCTCCGTCCCCTTTGACCGTTTTTTCGCTTCTGTTTTCCGTTGGAGGATTCTATGAAAGTTGTAATAATAGGTGGAGGACCTGCTGGAATGATGGCAGCAATAGCTGCAGCAGAAAGTGGTAACAAAGTTATTTTAATTGAAAAAATGAATTCATTAGGAAGAAAACTTTTAATTTCAGGAAAGGGAAGGTGCAATATTACATCTTCTTTAGACATGGATGAATTTATAAAAAATATACCTGGAAATGGTAAGTTTTTATATAGTAGTTTTCAAAATTTTACAAATCAAGATATTATTGAATTGTTAAAAAAACAAGGGCTTGAAACAAAAGTTGAAAGAGGAAATAGAGTATTTCCTGTAACAGATAAATCAGTAGATGTGTTAAAGTGCTTTACAAAAAAATTAAAAGAACTTGATGTGAAAATTATGCTAAATACACAAGTAAAAGAAATACTTGTGCATGATGAAGAAAGCAAGTCTATTAAAGGTGTAAAAATAGAAAGTGGAGAAGAAATATTAGCAGATAAAGTAATTATAGCAACAGGAGGAAAAAGCTACCCATTAACAGGTTCAACAGGTGATGGATATAAATTTGCTCAAGAATTAGGGCATACCATAACTACAATTAGACCTTCTTTAGTACCACTAGAATGTTTCGAAAAAGATATTTGTAAAAATATGCAAGGACTAAGTTTAAAAAATGTGAAAATAAAAATTCAAGATGAAGAAAAAAATAAACTGATATATGAAGATTTTGGCGAAATGCTATTTACACATTTTGGAGTATCTGGTCCAACAATACTAAGCAGTTCAGCACATTTGGTACGTTACAAAAATATAGAGGAGTTATTAAAGAGTAAAAATATAAAATTGCATATTGATTTAAAACCAGCATTAACTGAAGAAAAACTGGATGAAAGGATTTTAAGAGACTTTGAGAAAGAAAAAAACAAGCAATTCAAAAACAGCTTGGATAAGTTATTGCCACAAAAAATGATATCTATAGTTATAAATTTAAGCGAAATAAATCCAGAAAAAAAGATAAATGAAATAACAAAACAAGAAAGAGCAAAACTTGTAAAATTACTAAAAAACTTTGAATTACATATAAGTAGATTTAGAACAATAGATGAGGCAATAGTAACAAGTGGAGGAATAAATATTAAGGAAATAAATCCAAAAACAATGGAATCAAAAATAGTAAAAGGACTATATTTTGCAGGTGAAGTTATAGATGTAGATGCATACACAGGAGGATTTAATCTGCAAATTGCATATTCTACAGGATATACAGCTGGAAAGGAGATATAAATGGAAGGATTTTATACAATTAATAAAAGTACTTCAGCTGAAATAACAGAAAAAAAATCTAAATTTATAGCAAATCTATTTTATGTAGAAAACAAAATGCAAGCAGAAGAATTAATAAAAGAAATAAAGAAAAAATATCATGATGCAAGACATAATTGCTATGCATATAGAGTACTAGACAATGAAAAAATATTAGAAAAGCAAAGTGATGATGGTGAACCTTCTGGCACTGCTGGAAATCCAATGCTTGAAATTTTAAAAGGTAAAAACCTTTGTAATGTATTAGTAATTGTAACTAGATATTTTGGAGGAATTCTACTTGGAACAGGGGGATTAGCCAGAGCTTATACAGAAGCTGCAAATAAAGCAATTGAATTTGCGGAACAAATTTATAAATGTGAAGGATATTTACTTGAGGCAAACATGGAGTATAAAACAATAGAAAACTTTAAATACTATTGCAAAAAAAATGACATTAATATTATAGATATACAGTATTCAGATGTTGTTAGTTGTAAAATTGAGTTAGATAGTAATAAAAAAGAAAAACTAATGATTGAAATTGATAACAAAAATATAATTATTAATAATATACAAGTTTTATGTAAAAAATTCATAAACAAAAGTGTAGAAAAATAATACTTTCATAAAATAAATGGAAAAAATTTCCAAAAAACTCTTGCTAATATAAAAATATTGTATTAAAATACGAACTGTAAAAAATTTACAATTATATTTTAGGAGGAGTAATTATGAAAGAAAAACTTACAGTATTAATAGCTGACGACAATCATGAGTTTAGTATGAATCTTTGCTCATACTTAGAAAAACAAGACGATATGGAGGTAATAGCAATTTGCAAAGATGGAAATGAAGCTGTTGAAGTTATAGCAAACACAAATCCTGATATTGCAATTTTAGATGTTATAATGCCACACTTAGATGGGATAGGTGTCTTAGAAAGAGTAAATGCTTTGAAACTTAATAAAAAGCCGATTTTTATAATGCTCTCAGCAGTAGGACAAGACAAAATAACGCAAAGGGCAATTTCACTTGGTGCAGAATATTATATAGTAAAACCATTTGATATAGATTTGCTTATAAGCAGAATTAGAGAACTAAAAAACTATAGACCAAATCAAAATACAACATTTATTACAAGAGAGATAAAACAACAGTACATAGATGTACCAACAAAAGATAAAAATGGAGATGACAATATTGAAGCATTGGTAACAAATATTATACATGAAGTTGGTGTACCAGCACATATTAAGGGATATCAATATTTAAGAGAAGCAATTATGATGGTAGTAGATGATATAGAAGTAATAAATCAGATTACAAAAACGCTATATCCTAAAATTGCAACAAAATATAATACAACACCATCTAGAGTTGAAAGAGCAATTCGTCATGCAATAGAAGTTGCATGGGGAAGAGGAGACCAAAAAACTGTTGAAAACATTTTTGGATATACTATTTCAGCAAGTAAAGGAAAACCAACTAATAGTGAGTTTATAGCAATGATAGCAGACAAATTAAGGTTAGAATTAAAAAGTGCATAGATATATAGTAAAAAGATTCAAAATAAATAATATTTTGAATCTTTTTTTATTAAAAATCCAATTAACTATGGACTTTTTAACAAAATACTAATATAATGGAGTCAAATATAAATTGGAGGAGTAATATGTACGAGAGAAGCGCAGTAGTACTTGAAAGATATTTTACAGAGAGCTTCTATTATAGCGAAAAGAATAGACTTAAAAATAATTGTGAAAATTTTAGGAAGTTGATAGAAGTACTTGAAAAATATCAAGATGTATCAGAAGCAGAAGATAAGATAATTAGAGAATGTGAAGATATTGCAAGTCAAATAAAACAAATCCAGAAAAACCAAGGAAACATTTACAGAAAAACATTAAAATTACAAGAGGAACGAAATTCGCTTTTTGAAAACATAGATGAGACAGCATTAGAATTGGGAAGGCAATTAGACAAAATTGAAAAAGAGATTGATAAGAACAATGCGAAAATGAGACCAATAGATCAGGAATTTGTAGATATAATCGAGAAATTTAACGAAAAAAGTGATATAAGGTCTGAATGTGGTAAAAAAAGAAGAGGAATAGAAAAAGAATATAGAAATATTTTAGAAAAAACTAAAAAGAATGTAGAGCAAACAGATGATAAAAACATTACAGCAATAAAAAGAATAATTAAAACAGAAAATATTGATATAGATGAAGAACTAAAAGATATAATGCTTAAAAATGGTGAAAAAGAAAAAGAGCCATTTGATAAAGATGTTATAGAAAAAGCGATTACATTTGGAAAGTTTATGTATAAACAAGAAGGAACTATATTACTAGAAGTATATGATAAAACTAATAGCATACTAAATGAAATAAATGACAATGCTGTTAAAATAAAAAAATATAAAAAATTATCTAAAGACTCTAAAAATATAATAGAATTTATAAATGCAGAAAAAGAATATTTAACACAATTTTTAGACAACGAAAGATTATCAATAGGACTAGGCAAAAAAGAACATAAAAAACTAATGAAGGAAGCTTGTGATGATTTTGAGAAAGATACAGAGCAAATAAAAAATTTATATGAGTTACTAATTGCAGAAATTAGTGGAGATACTGACAGTAAGAATTATAAAGAATTATACAAAGTAGAGTATTTAGCCGATTTACAAAGAAAAGAAAATGAATTTGAAAGAAAACTTAAACAACTTAATCTTGTTGGAAAAATATTAAACCCGTTAAATTGGAGAATCATTAGTATAGAAAAAATGTACTCAACATTTGAAGAAATTGTTACAAACGAGTATCAAAGAGATTTATCAAATTACAGAATTGATGATATCTTTAATGATGAAGAAGATGATGAAGATTTACAAATAATAGATGAACCAGAGTTTAAGAATAATATAATAGATGAAAAAATTAGAAATCAAAAATCAAAAAGAGTAAGCAAAGAAAAATCAAATAAAATTGAAGATGAATTAGAAGAAAGTCAAGATATAATGAAATATTATGATAACCTAGACGAAGAGACAGAACAAGAGGAATTTGATGATAATGAAGAAGATGATGATGACTTCGAAGAAAATTTTTATAAAACTTTTTATGAAGAAGATGATGATGATTTTTATGATGATACAGATGATTATGATGTATATGACGATTTAGAGACTATACTAAAAAATAGAAGAAAAAGAGCGGCGAGAGCTAAAATAAAAAGAACTAAAAACAATAAAAAGAAAGGCATTTTCGGACTTGGTGGGAAAAAATGGTAGAAAAAATGGAAATTTTTTTAAAATTTCCATTTTTTTGTAAAGTCTATATTGACAAACCCATTTTTTGGAAGTATAATATAAATACATTTTCATATTTTTTATAATTTTAAAATTTATTAATATTTTTTAAAGATAATATTTTATTTTTCAATTTTCATTCCTATTTGAAAGTCAAATTATTAAAATCTTAAAAAATCAAAAACAAAAATAAATAAAGAAAGGAAGGATGTGTTTGCCAGTTAAGAAAAAAATAGCAATAGGTTTGTGCGTTTTAGCAGTTATAGTATTAGCTTTTATAGGAGGAAACGTACTTGCAAAATATCAGTCACAAGTCAAAGGACAAGGTATAGCAGATGTAGCTAAGTGGGTGTTTAATGTAAATGGGAATAGTTCTGCAATACAAACAATAGCAATTAATAAAAGCTATGATCAAAGTACATTAACTAATGGGAAAATAGCACCAGGAACACAAGGGACTTTTGATATAATTATAGATGCTACAGGCTCAGAAGTAGGAGTAGATTACACAGTAGCGTTTTTAAACGAAAAGAATAAACCTACAAATTTAAAATTTAAATATGAAAATGAAGAGTTTAGTAGTTTACAAGATTTACAAGAAAACCTTACAGGAACAATTGATGCTAATGAGGACAATAAGAAAAAAACTTTAACCATTAGTTGGCTTTGGAATTATGAAACAGGAGATGCCAATCAAATTTCTACTAATGACAAAATAGACACAGATGATGGAACAAAAGACTTAGATTATACATTTGATGTAGTAGTAACAGGAACACAAGTTACACCACAATAAAAGAATAGCATTTTTTAAAATTATAAAAATATGAAAATGTATAAAAAAACAAGACAGGATGTGAGAATATAAAGAATAAGTTTAAAATCATTATTTCAATAATTTTTTTCATTATATTATTTATTTCAGGATATGCATTTGCAAAATATGAAATATCAAAAGAATCAGCAAAGGCTTCCAAAGTAGCAATCCCAATTCTCGAAGTAGAAGGAACAGAGACTAGCAAGATTAGTGCAATAAATAATATAGGATATTATGATTTCTATGTAAAAAATTTTAATGAAAATAAGATAAGTGATGTTTCACAAAATTATAATATAGAAATTGTTGCTAATACGGACAAAAGCATAGTTTTTGAATTATACAAAGGAGATGAAAAAGTAAATTTAGAGAAGAATAAAACAGAAAATTTTTATATACAAGGTGCAAAACAGGAAAAACATTCATATAGACTCAAAGTAATGTACGATAAATCAAAAAATAAAACAGAAGAAGATATTCTAGATGATGTTCAGATAAAAGTGCACTCGGAACAATCTCGTATATAAGGATGGTATAAATTATGAAAGAAAAAATAAAAAATCTTATTATACTTTTAATCATTATAACAATTCTATGTACCATCAAATATACTAAATTTATAAATATGATAAGTATTGATAACTTAATAATTTTTAACTTATTTGAAAAAGACAATAATAAAATAATATTTAATTTAAATTCTAATACCAACCAGGTAAAATCAGTAAATCTTTTTAATTCTGAAAGTTTTTCAAATCAAAAAATAGCACCGGGAACAAAAGGTAAATTTGAAATATTATTAAAAACTCAAAATAATGTTAAATATCAAATAAAATTTGATGACAAAAGTGAAAAACCTAAAAATCTAGTATTTAATATAAAGGATAATTACAATAAATATAGTTCATTACAAGAACTTGAAAAGTATTTACAAGGGTCAATAAATTCTAAAGACAAAGTTAATATAGTAATTGAATGGTCTTGGGAATATGAAACAGACAATAATAACAATATACAAGACACAATAGATGGCAAAAATATAGAAAAATATATGTTTGATATAAAGGTAAGGAGTTATTAGGTAAGGAGGTGTATATGAAAAGAATAAGTAAATTTATAATTTTTTTTAGCTTTGTGACAATTATCTTTTTTATTACATCAATCTCATATGCAAAATATGTAATAGACTATAACATTATAGCAGCAAAGTTAAATATAGATAGAACAAAACCTATTGGAGTTGCAAATTATTCTACAAAAGATCCAACAAGAGAGAACGTAACTGTTACAATAAATATAAATGAACCTATAAATGAGGTTGAAGGCTGGGCTTTATCTGAGGATAAGTGTAAATTAGTAAAAACATTTGAAAATAATGAAATAACAAATGTTGATATAACAGATTTATCTGGTAATAAAAATAGTATTGAAGTAAAAGTTGACAATATTGATAGAGAAGCTCCAATGATTAATCTAATAGATATTAGAAATACAAATATAAATTATGAAAACTATGCTAATAAAACTCATAAAATATTTGCCACAATAGAAATAAAAGACATGCAATTAAAAAATATTGCAGCAGATACTCATATATCTGTTATAGTGGGTGAAGAAAAGAGTAATTGTAAGCAAACAATCTCAAAAATTCAGCAATCAGATACAAGCATAATATTAGAATTAGAGCTTACTGGTATAGAAGGCAATGGCGATTTACAAGTAATTATACCAGATGGATTTGCTATAGACAGTGCAGGCAATTTCTCAAAACAGAAAAAAATTGACTTTACAATAAAAATTGATAACGAAAAACCAAAAGGAGATTATTCACAGATATCATTAGAAAGTGGAAAGATAGAAGCAAAAATAAAAACAAATGAGGAAATAAGAAATATTGAAAACTGGGAAAATTATAATAACAATACTTTTAAAAAGGTGTTTCCAGCAAATGTATCTTATATAATAGAGATTCTAGACTATGCGCAAAATAAATCTGAAGTAGAAGTTCATGTAACTAATGCGACTTATATTATCCTTACATATGCTGCACATAATTCTAATATTGGATGGACATATGGCCTAGGTAATTATGATATAGCTGGTAAAAAGGCAATAGAAGCAAACCCTATATTAAAAATTGAAGCACTTGCTTTTAAAGTTACAGGCAAATGCGATACTGATTTTGTTAAGTTCAGGGGATATGTTAATAGTTACTGGAATAATACATCAGAATTTGGAAAGTGCAGAAATACGGGTTATAAATACAAATTAAGAGAAGCTCCTGAAGAATTAAATTCTTCATACTATACAATGAGTTCGCAGTCTCTATCCACTATTAATAATGAAAAATATGTTCAATTTGGTGGAGCAGGAATAAACATGGTTGGAAATACAGATTATGAAGGAAAGAATCCTATTTCATTTGATGCAATATACAATCAAAATCCATTTCCATATGGTATTTCTAGTATAGAAATAGCTTTAAAAAATTATACAGAGCTTTCTGTTGTATACCAAATTTTAGTATATGGAAAAGGATGGATAAAAACTTGTACAAATGGTGAGATAGCATCAGTAGGAAGCAAACAACCTATGTCAGCTATAAGGGCAGCTATTATCCCTAAATCTGAAACTAAAAAACTGGTTGAACTATGGGATAAAGATATAGGAACATATAATGTAAATTAAGAATGTATAACGATGTTTTTTTGGGGAAAAATTTAAATATAAATTTTTCGGGAGTGATACTATGGAAAAAAATAATTTAAAAAACATTGTAGTGTTAAAAAACTTGCCATCAAATATTGTAGATGAGGCTATTGTGATTTTAAAGTCAAATAAAAAAATCAAAAAATTAGAGATTTTTGATAAAAAAAGTAATTCTAAAGATTTAAATCCAGAGATAAAAAATAATATACATGTTATAAATGAAGCTGAAATGCTAGTTAATAATTATATTTCTACAATTGAAAAAGATGAAACTAAAGAAAAATATAATTATAAAATGAAAGAAAAATATAATAGATTAAAAAAGTATACTATACTTTCAGGGATAATGCTTATAATGAGTTTAGTTTTGCACTTTATTTAAAAACATTTTAACATATTTAAACATAAAAATATTTCTTTATCATATACATTAAAGGAATAGCACAAAGGAAGAGGTGTTTTTATGGAAAGAGTAATGTCTACAGAGGACAAAATTAGAAGAGCAGAAGAAATATATAATAGGAGAAGAACAAATCAATTAAAAACAAGAACAACAAAGGTAAATATTAACAATAATAAGGACATTAAACTTTTAAAAAAAATGATTATACAAATTATAGTTTGCTTATCTATATATAGTTTGTTTTATTTAGTAAAAAATAATAATTATGTATTTTCTGAAGATTTTATAAATAAAGCTAAAGAAGTATTATCCTATGATGTGAATGTTCAAGAAATATATTCTAATGTAATACAACAATTTAATAAAAAAGAGGGAAAAGAACAGTTAGATATTAATACAGAAGAACAGACAGAAAATAACGGAATAGGAGGACCAGAAGAAGACAAAGAACAAAATGAAGAAGAAAATACCAAACCTAAAAGTGAACAAACCCAAATGGAACAGGATGCTATAGATATAAAAAATACTATTAGTTTTATAAATCCTATTGAAGGTGTAATAACATCAAAATTTGGCTGGAGAACACCTACTACAAGTACAGTACCAAAGTATCATACAGGATTAGATATTGCAAATTCTAGTGGAACTATAATTTGCTCAGCAACAGATGGAGATGTTGTTTTAGTATCTTCAAAGGGTGATTATGGAAATCATTTAAAAGTAAAAATTAATGATGTAACTATAATATATGCCCATTGCAAGAATATTTATGTGAATCAGAATGAACATGTATCACAAGGACAAAAAATAGCAGAAGTAGGGTCAACAGGTAATTCTACTGGTCCACATCTTCATTTTGAAATAAGAAAAGAAGATAGGTTGGTGGATCCACTACTAATATTAAATATGTAAAAGGACTTTTATTATGAAGTTTAGAATAGATTTAAAAATTTTTGCTTTTTTAGTATTATTTTATTTTACAAGACAAATAGAAGTTTATAGTACAATGATGCTTTTTTGCATAGTGCATGAATTTGGACATCTTGTTTCACGGAATGTTATTAAAAATGAAACCATTGAAACTTGAAATTATTCCTTTTGGTTTTAGTGTTACATTTAAATCTAAGATTTATAACAAAAAAATTCTTAAAGGCAGTTTATTGGATGTGAAAAAAATTATTGTAGCAGCATGTGGTCCATTAATGAATTTATTAATAATATTTTTTAGTATTTTTAGTAAATATGAATATTTAAAAAAAGATATAATCATTTTTTCAAATTTATTAATTTTAATGTTTAACCTTTTACCCATATATCCTTTAGATGGTGGTAGAATAATAAAAAGTATAATACATATTTTTCTTGGGAGAAAAACTGCAATCATAGTGACAAATAAAATTGAAAATTGTTTAATAATAATAATTACAATAATAGGTAGTATAGCTATTTTTTATTTTGAAAATATCTCTATTTTTCTAATTATAATTTACCTGTGGTTACTTGTAATTCAAGAAAACAAAAGATACAAAATAATTAAAAATGCATATACTTAATAAGGTGGTGTAATTTATGAATGATTAAACCTATAACAAAAATATTATACATATTAATAATTACAATTATAATATTAATTATTTTTACAATAAAAACAGCATGGGAAAGTCATAGTAAAATAAACTTAAATGTAAGTTTTATTTCATCAATAAATGAAGAGAAAACAAATCTAACTAACAATGAAAAAAAAATAGATAATAATTGGGTAGTTAAAATTCCAGAAATTGATTTATATGCACAAATTAAAGAGGGAACAACAAAAGATGTAATGAATAAATATGTTGGTCATTTTGATGAAACTCAATTAGAATATGGTAATGTTGGACTAGCTGCACATAATAGAGGATACCCTGTAAACTATTTTGAAAACTTAAAACAATTAAAAGTTGGAAGTGAAATTATATATATACATGAAGATTTTGAAATGACATATGTTGTAGAAAAGATAGAAGTAATAGAAAATACAAATTGGGAATATTTACAAAACACAGAAGATAATCGAATAACATTAATAACATGTGTAGAAAATGAACCAAAATACAGAAGATGTATACAAGGAGTAGAAAAAATAGAAAGTGAGGAATATTAATTTGAATATAAAACATAAAATAATAACAGTTATAGTAATAATAGTTGCAGCGTTGTCAACAAATTTTAAAATACTTATAAATAGTGTTAAAGCTGCAAATTTAAACGAAATTTCACAAATTGAATTGCATTCAAAAGGATTATGTGGCCAATTATTAAAATATAAAGGAGTAATTGTAAAAACTACATATGTTGAATATACCTATAATGGTAATAATTATCCAGCATATTGTTTAGATAAAACTCTACCTGGAATAACAGAAGAATTAGTTTATTCAGTTGGAACAAATAAGAAAGTAGAAGATATAGGATTATGGAGGACCATAATAAATGGATATCCATATAAAAGCATATCTGAACTAGGTGTTGCAAATGAAGATGAAGCATTTACAGCAACAAAACATGCAATTTATTGTTATTTATTTGAAAATAATCCAAGTGATTATGAAGCTATAGGAGAAGCTGGACAAAGAACCTTAAATGCCTTAAATAAAATTGTATCAGATGCTGAAAATTCAAAGGAGACACAAGCAGTGAACACAGCTGCAGTAAAATCTGAAAATGAGGAGTGGATAGAGGATGAAGAAAACTCAAAATATGTGTATAAGACATATTCTGTAAGCTCTGCTGTAAGTTACCTATCATATGAAATTCAATTTGAGGACATGCCTCAGGGAAGTAAAATAACCAATATAAACGGTACTGAAACAAATAGGTTTTCAGAAGGAGAAAAGTTTAGAATTATGCTTCTAAAAGAGAGTTTAAACGATGATGGCGAAATCACCTTGAATATGAAAACTGCAGTAAAAACAAAACCTGTAATTTATGGCGCATCACCAAACAGCTCATGGCAAAATTATGCATTAACTGGATATATGTATGAAGATGAATCAATAAAGTTTAGTGATAAATACTATAAAATAGAAAAACCAAGGATTCCAAAAAAACCTGTTATTCCTGAAAAAGAAGAGAAAAAAAATTACGAAAGAATATTGCCGGTTACAGGTATGTAATATAAAAAACTGTCATCATTACATTGACATTAATAATCCTAAAATATATAATACTATTATAAATTTAAACAAGCAAAGGAAGAAGGAAAAACTATGAAAAAAAAATTAGTATTTTTAATAGTATTAATAATAATTATTATTATAGGAATAATTACAGGATTTATTATTACAAATAGAATAAATAAAGTAAAAAGAAGTTATGAAATAGAACAAGTGTCAGAATATAAGTATTTTGTAATGAAAGAAAATGAAAAATTTGGTGTAATAGACAAAAGTGGAAAAACCATAATAGATGCATTATATGATAAAGTAGAAATACCTAATCCATCTAAGGATGTTTTTATTTGCTACAAAAATGAAAAGGGAACGGCAATGAACACAAATAACCAACAACTATTTGCAGAGTATAATTCTATTTCAGCCATAGATTTAAAAAATGTTGTTACTGATTTGCCATATGAAAAAAGTGTTTTAAAATCTGAAAAAAATGGGAAATATGGGTTAATAGATTTTTCTGGTAAAGAAATAGTTGATACTGAATATGATAGTATAGAAGGACTATCTGGTATAGAGGGTGAATTACAAGTACAAAAAAACGAAAAAATAGGTATTATAAACATAAAGGGAACTGTATTAGTAAAGCCAGAATTTGATACAATTACTAGTGACAATTATTATAATGAAGATGGTAAACATGGATATATAGCTGGACAAAAAAATGAAGAAGGATATAACTATTGTTACATAAACTATAAAGGCAAGACTATAATTAAACCAGAATACAATGATATACAAAGGGTAACAGATATATCAACTGAAGATGGAATATATTTAATAGTTGCAAAGAATGGACAATATGGAGTAATAAAAAATAAAAAAAATATTATAAATAATGAGTTTCAAGCAATAGAGTATGATAAAACCAATAAAGTATTTATAATGCAAAAGGGGAAAAGCTATGGTGTGTCAGACCAAACAGGTAAGATATTAATTCCTATAGAAAATACTAGTGTACAAGCCAAAGGTGAATATATCTATGTAGAAAAAAACAACATAAGAGAAGTGTATGACTCTATGGGAAATAAAGTTAATGTTGAATTTAACAAAACTATTATGCCAACTGTAAATGAAAACTATAAAATAACAATTAATTCAGAAGAAAATAGTAATTTCTATGGGGTAATAAATAGTAATAGAAAGCAGATTATAAAATCAGAATATTTGTATATAGAGTATGCTTTTAATGATTATTTTATAGCATGTGCACAAAATGGAAAATTGGGAGTATTAAATAGTAATGGAGACACTGTAATTGAATTTAAATATGATTTAGTACAAAAAATGCCAGGTAAGAATTACATACAAACGTTATATTCAGATACAAATACAACTGAAATCTACTCAGAAAAAATGGAAAAAATATGTGAAATGAAGAATGCAACAATAGAAAACCAAGAAGACTACATTAAGATTTACTCAAATAACGAGTTAAAATATATAGATAATAATGGAACGTTTATAACAAGTTCAAAAATATTCCCAAATAATAAAATATATGCAGATTGCAAAGAAGGAAAATGGGGATATATAGATGAAAATGGAAAAACAATAAAAGATTACGAATTTGAATTTGCTACAGAAATAAACGAATGTGGATATGGAGCAATAAAAAAAGATGGAAAATGGGGAGCAATAGATTCAAGCGGAAAAATAATAGTTGAACCTAAATTTGAACTTAGTGAGAATTATGGAAAGGTAGACTTTATTGGAGAATATATTAAAAGTAATGGTGGATTAGGCATAGAATATTATACTAAGAATATCTAATAATCAAAAACAAATAAGTAATAATATTTTTTATTACTTATTTGTTTTTTTAATAATTTGGTATTTTTGGTAAATACTATATTTGGTGATGATTTATGAAATTAGGATTAGCTTTATCTGGTGGAGGTATAAGAGGAATAGCACATGCAGGAGTCCTTAAAGCACTAGAAGACAATAACATAAAAATAGATGTAATTGGAGGAACTAGTGCAGGGGGTATAATTGCCGCACTGTATGCTATGGGATATTCTCCATATTATATTTATGTTTTATTTAAACGATATGCTAAAAAAATTACAGGAAACAAAATTGAAACAATTTTTAATCAAATAGCAGAAAATAAGGGCATAAAAAAAATAAAAGATATAAAAATGCCTATTGCAATTCCAACTGTTGATATTTCAGATACAAATAAATATATATTTACCAATAAAATTCCTAAAAAAAACAATGATAACTATATAGAAGATATTAGCATAGGAAAAGCAATAAGAGCAACAAGCTGCTTTCCGGGTGTGTTTAGTCCAGTAACGTATAAAGGACATATGTTTTTAGATGGGGGAATTTTAGACAATGTTCCAGTTGAAGAAGTAAAAAAACAAGGAGCAAACAAAGTAATTGCAGTTAATTTTGCTGCAGATAAAATAGATGAAAAAAGCAAAATGATGGATATTATTATGAGAACGATAGACTGTATGGGAAACAAGATTTCTGAAAATAATATAAAATCAAGTGATTTTTTACTAACAGTACCAACAGATAAAACAGGACTTCTAGATGTAAGAAAATTAGATTCTTGTTATGAGTATGGATACAAGGCTGTAGTAGATAATTTGTCAGAAATAAAAAATATTTTACACTAACAAAATGAAGTTAATTGAATACAATAATATATAACTTTGTGAAGGAGAGATCAAAATGGATATATTGTATTTTGATAATGCAGCTACTACAAAAGTAAAAGATGAGGTTTTAAATGAGATGATTCCATTTTTTTTAGATAAATATGGGAATGCTTCATCTGCATATAGTATAGGAAGAGATAATAAGAAGGCCATAGAAGAAGCAAGAAAAAAAGTAGCTGAACTAATTGGAGCAAAACCAAGAGAAATATATTTTACAAGTTCAGGAAGTGAAAGTGACAATACAGCATTAAAAGGATATGCTTATGCAAATAGAAAAAAGGGAAATCATATTATTACCTCTAAAATAGAGCATCCTGCAATACTTGAGAGTTGTAAAACACTAGAAAAACAAGGATTTAGAATAACATATTTAAATGTTGACAATGAAGGAATGGTTGATTTACAAGAATTACGTAAAAGCATTACAAAACAAACGATATTAATAAGTATAATGTTTGCGAATAATGAAATTGGAACTATAGAACCCGTGGAAGAAATTTCGAAAATTGCAAAAGCAAATAATATAGCTTTTCATACAGATAGTGTGCAAGCTGTAGGAAATGTAGAAATTGATGTAAATAAAATGAAAATTGATATGTTAAGTTTATCAGGTCACAAGTTTTATGGACCAAAAGGAATTGGAGCATTATATGTTAAAGAAGGAATTGATTTTTTAAGGTTTATTGATGGAGGCCATCAAGAACGAAATAAAAGGGCCGGAACTGAAAATGTACCTGCTATAGTTGGATTGGGGAAAGCCGCAGAACTTGCAAAAGAAAATCTTAATGAACATATTAAGCATTTGCAAGAACTTCGTAACTATTTTATAGAAGAAATAGAGAATAATATATTTGCAGTAAAACTAAATGGCTCAAGAGAAAATAGATTGCCAGGAAATAGTAATATTTCATTTAGAGGTATAGATGGAAATGCTATTTTATATGATTTAGATTTAAAAGGAATTTGTATATCTACTGGCTCAGCATGCAGTTCAGGATCGGATTTGCCATCACATGTTTTGAAAAGCATAGGTCTTGATGATGACTGGATAAATGGAACAATTAGAGTAACCTTTAGTGAAGATAATACAAAAGATGACATAGATTATTTGGTAAAATCTATAAAACAATGTATAGAAAAAGTAAAATAAAATTCTAAAAATTATTTCAAATTTTATTATGTTATGATAAAATAGCTTCTAGCTAAGGAGGAAAACATAAGTGTCTGAATCAATAAAAAAAGTAAGAGAAGTATTTAAAGATTATAAATCAGAGAGTAATATTTTAAATGCAAATATAAAGCAATTAAATTTAGTAAAAAAAGAAAACAAATTAGAAATGGTACTTGAATCGAAAGAATACATAGAAATAAAAGAATTGTGGTTTATAGAAAAATTCATAAAACAAAGATTTAAACTAAATGAAGCTGAAATAGTCTTAAAATATAATGATGAAGTTGATGTAAAAAGCATAGAAGATGAATGGCAAAATATAACTTGTTATATGGCAAGAAAATATCCTGTAACAAAATCAATGTTGATAAAGAGCAACGTAACTTTGAATGAAAATGAATTGATTATTACTTTACCAGTTAAAGGAGCAGATTTTTTAAAAGCAAAAAAATTTGACAAAGCACTATCAAGGCTAATAAAAAACATTTATGGAAAAGAATACAGAATAGTATTAAATGAAAGCATTAGCGAGGAAGAGATAAATGCTGTTAAGGAAAAGAAAAAAAGAGCAGAAAAGCTTGCAGTAGAAAGAACTATGGAACATTGGACAATGGAGCAATTAGAAGGAGAAGATAAAAATTTAAATGACAATGAAAAAACGAAAGAAATAAAAAAAGAAGAAAAAAATGAAGTAAATGAAACAAAACAAATAGAGGAAGAAGAGACACCACTAATATATGGAAGAAGTATAAATATAAAAGATTCATTGGTAAAAGTAAATGAGTTATCACCAGATGAGGGTAGAGTTGCTATTGCAGGAGAGATAATAAATACTGAAACTAGAGAGCTAAGAAGCGGAAAAGTTTTAATAATGTTTGACGTATATGATGGAACAAGTACTATAACATGCAAATTATTTGCAAAGGATAGTGAAGATGCAGATAGAATCATTTATAGAATGAACAAAGCAAAAGGAATAAAAGCTGGAGGAAATGCACAATTAGATCCGTATGCAGGAGAGTTAACTATAATAGCAAATACAGTTGTTGAAACTGAAGGAATTACTAAGAAACCAGAAAGACAAGATTTAGCAGAAGTAAAAAGAGTAGAGTTACATATGCATACAAAAATGAGTCAAATGGATGCAATGACTTCAGCAACTGATTTAATAAAAAGGGCAATGAAGTGGGGATGGAAATCAATTGCAATTACTGACCATGGAGTAGTTCAAGCTTTCCCAGAGGCTCATAAATTACTTGGCCGAGATAATCCAAATATGAAGGTTATTTATGGTGTAGAAGCTTACTTAGCACCAGATAAAATGCCATCTGTAACTAATAGCAAGGGACAAAGTATAGATACTACATACTGCGTTTTAGACTTAGAAACAACTGGCTTTTCTGCAAAAACTGAAAAAATTACAGAAATTGGTGTAATGAAGGTTAAAGAAGGAAAAGTTTTAGATGAGTTTGCATGTTTTGTAAATCCAGAAAAACCAATACCTCAAAGAGTTGTGGAAGTAACTAAAATAACAGATGATATGGTAAAAGATGCAGAAACAATTGACAAAGTATTTCCAAAATTACTTGAATTTTTAGGTGATTCTGTATTAGTAGCTCATAATGCGGAATTTGATATTGGATTCTTAAAACAAAATGCAGAGAATTTAGGATATAAATTTGACTATACATATGTAGATACACTAAAAATGGCAAAAGACATTTTTCCAGATTTTAAAAAATATAATCTTGGAAAAATTGCTGATAAACTTAAAATTAAGGTAGAAGTTGCACATAGAGCTTTAGACGATGTAGATACAACAGTAAAAGTTATGAATGTCATGATGGATATACTAAAAAAACGTGGTGCGAAGACAGTAGAAGACATTGATTTGCTTGGTTCAGATGAAACTGCAAAAAAGGAAGAATATAAAAAGCTTAATACCTATCATGCAATAATACTAGCTAAAAATTATGTTGGATTAAAGAATCTGTACAAATTAGTTTCATATTCACATTTAGATTATTTTTATAAAAGACCAAGAATATTAAAAAGTATGCTTAGAAAATATCAAGAAGGATTAATTTTAGGTAGTGCTTGTGAACAAGGGGAACTATATCAAGCAATACTTCTTGGTAAGTCTGATAGTGAAATAGAGGAAATAGCTAAATTCTATGATTATTTAGAAATACAACCGATTGGTAACAACGAATTTTTAGTTAGAGAAGAAAGAGTGCCAGATAGAGAATACTTAAAAGAAATAAATAGAAAGATTGTAGCTCTTGGAGAAAAACTAAATAAACCTGTTGTTGCAACATGTGATGTGCATTTTATGGACCCAGAAGATGAACTATATAGACGTATATTAGAAGCAGGACAAGGATATAAAGATGCAGATAATCAAGCACCATTATATTTAAGAACAACAAATGAAATGTTAGAAGAATTTAGTTATTTAGGAGCAGAAAAAGCATATGAAGTTGTAGTAACAAATACAAATTTAATATCAGATATGTGTGAACAGATATCACCAATTTCACCTGAAAAATGTCCTCCACATATACCTGGCTGTGAACAAACAATTAAGGATATTGCTTATACAAAAGCACATGATTTATATGGTGAAGAATTACCAGAGATAGTAAAAACAAGACTAGATAAAGAGCTAGATTCAATTATTAGCAATGGATTTTCTGTTATGTATATAATTGCACAAAAACTTGTCTGGAAGTCTAATGAAGATGGATATATTGTTGGCTCAAGGGGATCTGTAGGATCTTCATTAGTGGCATATATGACAGGTATTACAGAGGTAAATGCATTACCTGCACATTACAGATGCCCAAATTGTAAATATTCAGACTTTACAGACTATGGATATGGGAATGGATTTGATTTACCAGATAAAGAATGTCCAAAATGTGGACACAAACTAGATAAAGATGGAATGGACATTCCTTTTGAAACATTTTTAGGATTTAATGGAGATAAAGAGCCAGATATAGACTTAAACTTTTCTGGAGAATATCAAGCAAAAGCTCATAGATATACAGAAGTAATATTTGGTAAAGGAACAACATTTAAAGCAGGAACAATTGGAACAATAGCAGATAAAACAGCATTTGGATATGTAAAAGGCTATTATGAAGATAGAAACATACCAATTAGCAAGGCAGAAATTGCAAGACAAGCTAAAGGATGTACAGGAATAAAAAGAACAACAGGGCAACATCCTGGAGGAATTATAGTTGTACCAAAGGGAAGAGAAATTTTTGAATTTTCACCTGTACAACATCCTGCAGATGATCCAAATTCAGATATAATAACAACACATTTTGATTATCACTCAATAGATCAAAACCTATTAAAATTAGATATATTAGGACATGATGACCCGACAGTAATTAGAATGTTATATGATATAACAGGGATAGATCCTACAAAAGTACCACTAGATGATAAAGAAACAATGTCAATATTTTGCTCAACAGAAGCATTAGGAGTTACTCCACAGCAAATAAATTCAGAAGTTGGAAGTTTTGGAGTACCCGAGTTTGGAACAAAATTTGTTAGGGGAATGCTTGTAGATACTAAACCTACAACATTTGATGAATTGATTAGAATTTCAGGATTGTCACATGGTACAGATGTGTGGTTAAACAATGCACAAGAACTTGTAGAAAATGGAACAGTTACATTAAGAGAAGCAATTTGTTGTAGGGATGACATTATGATATATTTAATAAAAAAAGGAGTTCCAAAAGATGCATCATTTAAAATAATGGAAACTGTACGTAAAGGAAAAGCATTAAAAGACCCAGAAAAATGGGCGGAATATAAGGCTTTGATGAAAGAACATGATGTACCAGATTGGTATATAGAATCTTGTGAAAAAATAAAATACATGTTCCCAAAAGCCCATGCAGCAGCATATGTAACAAACGCATTTAGAATAGCATGGTTTAAAGTACATAAACCTATGGCATATTATGCAGCATTTTTCTCTATAAGAGGATCGGATGATTTTGACAGCGAGTGTATGATTTATGGAAAAGAAAAAGTAAAAAACAAAATGAAAGAAATAGACTTAATGGGCAATAATGCAACACAAAAAGACAAAGCAATGTATCCAATATTAGAACTTGTTTTAGAAATGTACGAAAGGGGAATTAAGTTTTTACCAATTGACCTTTATAAATCGCATAATAAAAATTTTATAGTAGAAGAAGATGGAATTCGCCCACCACTAAAAAGTATAGCAGGCCTTGGAGGAATTGCTGCAGAAGGAATATATAAAGCAGCACAGGAAGAAAAAATAATGTCAATAGATGATTTAAGAATAAGAGCTAAAATTGGTAATTCTGTTGTAGATATGCTTAGAAAATTTGGATGTCTAGATGGACTACCAGAAAGTAACCAAATAAGTCTTTTTGGATAATCGATGTCAATGGGGACGTAGATAAATGACAGATTTTTTGTCATTTGGGACAGAGGTGATAAAATGGAAAACTTTTTTACAGTAAAAAATATAGTAGTATACTTATTAATAATTAATATAGTAGGATTTTTGGCAATGGGAATTGATAAACGTAGAGCAAAAATGATGGAATGGAGAATACCAGAAAAAACACTATTTTTAATTACTCTTTTTGGTGGAGGTATAGGAACAATTACAGGTATGTATACATTTAGGCACAAAACTAAAAAAAAGTATTTTACTATTGGTTTGCCAGCTATTTTAATAATAGAAATAATAAGTGTTTTATACTTTATAATAGGGTAAAAGCACTTAAAACCGCATGAATTAATCATGCGGTTTTAAATTGTAAAAAATAATAAGTACACATAAAACAAAAATAAAAATGCAAATAAATGGTAAACTAAAAACGAACAAATAATCTGTGAATAATTTATGACCAAAATGTGCCTTGTTTTAGTTATTCACAAAGTTATCCACATTATCCACATGTGATGTGCATAAATAAAAAACGAAAAATGTAAACAATTAAAGTAACATAAAATCGAAAAGATAACATAATTTGTAATAAATTTGCAACTAGTTTGAAATATAATTGTAACAATAAGAATTTTTTTGTAATAGTATAGTAATAAAGGGAGTACTAATATGTTTAAAATATTTAAAAAGAAAATGCGTAGATGCTTACAAGAATGCAATATTAATTACGAGGAGTTAATAAATAAAGTGCAAAATGGGGCAATATTACTTGATGTAAGAAGTATACAAGAATATAATGAAGGACACCTACTAAATGCGATTCACCTTGCTGATTACGAAATTCAGCTAAAATATAATAATACTCTGCCAAATAAAAATACACTAATAATTGTTTATTGTCAAAATGGAGGAAGAAGCAAAAAAGCATATAAAAAACTAAAAAAATTAGGTTACAAAAATGTATACAATTTGTGTGGTGGACTAGATAACATAAATTAAATATGATATAATACATCCATAAATTGTTTAGGAGGGCATATGGAAGATAGACAAAAATATATAAGAAATTTTAGTATAATAGCACACATAGACCATGGAAAATCTACACTTGCTGACAGGCTTATAGAAATGACAGGAGTTTTATCTAAAAGAGAAATGGAATCACAAGTGTTAGACAACATGGACATAGAAAGAGAAAGAGGAATTACAATTAAGTCACAAGCAGTTAGAATGAAATACAAAGCAAAGGATGGAAAGGAATATACTCTAAATCTAATAGACACACCCGGACATGTTGACTTTAATTATGAAGTTTCTAGAAGCTTAGCCGCATGTGATGGGGCAATACTTGTTGTAGACTCAAGTCAAGGAGTAGAAGCACAAACATTAGCAAATGTATATTTAGCATTAGATGCAGACTTAGAGATTTTACCAGTAATAAATAAGATTGACCTACCAAACGCTAGACCAGATGAAGTAAAAAAAGAAATAGAAGACATTATCGGAATTCCTGCAGAAGATGCACCATGTATTTCAGCAAAGTCTGGACTTAATGTAGAAGAAGTATTAGAAAAAATTGTAACAGAATTGCCAGCACCGAAAGGAAATGAAAATGATAAAACAAAGTGTTTAATCTTTGATTCATTTTATGATAATTACAAAGGTGCATTAGCATATGTAAGAGTAGTAGATGGACAAGTTAAAGTTGGAGACGAAATAAAACTAATGGCAACAAATAAGAATTTTACAGTAGTAGAAGTAGGATATTTTGTACCAGGTTCATATATGCCAACAGATAAACTTCAAGCAGGGGAAGTAGGGTATATTGCTGCAAGCATAAAAAACATATCAGATATACATGTAGGAGATACAGTAACAAATGCTGAGAATCCGACGAATGAGCCACTAAAAGGGTATAAAAAAGTAACTCCTATGGTATATTGTGGATTATATCCAATAGATGGTAGTGAATATGAAAACTTAAAGATAGCATTAGAAAAACTAAAATTAAATGATGCTGCATTAGAATATGAAGCAGAAACTTCAGCAGCATTAGGCTTTGGATTTAGATGTGGTTTTTTAGGATTATTACATTTAGAAATAATAGAAGAAAGACTAGACAGAGAATTTGACTTAGGATTAATTACAACATCACCATCTGTTGTATATAAAGTACACAAAACAGATGGACAAGTTTTAGAAATTTATAATCCAACAGACTTACCTGTACCACAAGAAATATCATATATAGAAGAGCCATTTGTTACAGCACAAATATTAACACCTAAAGAATATGTTGGTAATATAATGGAAATTTGTCAAAATAGAAGAGGCATATATGTAGATATGAAATACTTAGATGAAAACAGAGTAACACTTATATATGATATGCCACTTAATGAAATAATCTATGATTTTTTTGATAATCTAAAATCAAAAACAAAGGGCTATGCCTCATTTGACTATGAATTTAAAGAATATGTAAAATCAAACTTAGTAAAATTAGACATTCGAGTAAATGGCGAAAATGTGGATGCACTATCTTTTATAGTTCATAAAGATTCTGCATACAATAGAGGCAAAAAAATGGTAGAAAAATTAAAAACAGTTATACCAAGGCAATTGTTTACAATACCATTACAAGCTGTTATAGGAGGACAAATTATAGCAAGAGAAACAATTTCTGCAATGAGAAAAGACGTCTTAGCAAAATGCTATGGAGGCGATATTACTAGAAAGAAGAAACTTTTAGAAAAACAAAAGAGAGGAAAAAAGAGAATGAGGCAAGTTGGAAATGTAGAAATGCCACAAGAAGCATTCTTGTCAGTTCTAAAATTAGATGACGAATAAAAATCTGTCAATGGGGACGGATTAAAAGGAGGAATTATGGAAGATCAAGTTGAAGGAAGAAATTCAGTTATGGAACTGCTTGAAAGCAGTAAGGATATTAATAAAATATTTATTACAAAGGGTGAAAGACACGGTTCAATTAATAAAATAATAGCAATGGCAAAAGAAAAAAAGGTAATAATAATTGAAAAAGATAAAAAACAGATGGATGAGATGTCTCAAACCAATAATTATCAAGGTGTTATAGCTATTGTTCCACCATATAATTATTGTGAAATAGATGATATCTTAGAAATAGCAAAACAAAAAAAAGAAGATGCATTTATAGTTATATTAGATGGGATAGAAGATCCACATAATTTAGGGTCTATAATTAGAACTGCGGAGACAGCAGGTGTACATGGAATTATTATTCCTAAAAGGCGAGCTGCTCAAGTAAATGCAACAGTAAATAAGGCATCGGCTGGTGCAGTAGAACATATGAATATTGCTAGAGTAACGAATATAAATGATGCAATACAAGAGTTAAAAGATAATGGATTATGGATTTGCGGAACAGATATAAATGCAGAGAAATATTATTATAATCAAGACTTAAAAGGACCATTAGGAATTGTAATAGGAAATGAGGGAAAAGGAATAGGTGAAAAGACAAAGAAAAACTGTGACTTTCTTGTAAAAATACCTATGAAGGGAAAAATTAAATCTCTTAATGCTTCTGTTTCTACAGGAATTATAGTCTATGAAGCAGTAAAACAGAGAATAATCAAGTAAAATATAACATTTACTTGATTATTTTGTGAATTATGTATATAATATTTACGTAAATTAAGGAGGAATAATTATGACCCTTAAAAATAAAAAAGTGTTAATAATAATACCAATTGTAATTGTATTTGTTATTTTAATTTTAGCAGTGTTATATTTTACTACTGATTTTATGAAATCAAATAAAACATTATTTATAAAGTACATATCCCAAAATGTAGATGCTGCCAAAATAGTATTTGATAACAAAAGTGAAAAAGAATATAGCAACATACTAAGACAAAATAAATATGAATCTGTTGCAGAACTAAAAAGTACATATACAGAAAAAATTGATACAAGTGAAGAGAACAAAAATAATGATATAAATAAATTAAAAGCAATAATTAATACACAATCCGAATATTTAAATAATTATTTATATAAAGATATAAAAATTACTTATAATGATTCAAATATTTTAAAAGCAGAATATATACATGATAATGAAAAATATGGAATAAGATTTCCAGAAAGATTTAATCAATTTTTAGCTGTAGAAAATCATGATTTAAAGCAAATTGGTTCAAATGCATCATTAAGTGAAGAAATCACAGATTTAATTCCAGATAATATACAAGAAATTGATTACAATAATATGCTTATTTTTACAGATGAAGAATTGCAAAATCTTAAAAATAAATATTTAGACATATTAAGTTTGAATGTACCAAACGATAAATATTCTAAACAAAAAAATGCATTAATAACTGTTGGAGAAAATAGTTTTAACACAACAGCATATTCTATTACTCTTACACAAGAACAAGCAAACGATATTTATATAAAAATATTGGAGCAATTAAAAGATGATGAAATAATCATAAATAAACTATCACAACTAGAACCTATGTGTGTAGCATTAAATATGCTTAGAAAAAATGAAGAAGCAAATAATGTAAAGTATTTAGAAGAACACTATGTAAAAGCCATAGAACAAAGAATTGAAGAAATAAGACAAAACAATATTGGAACAAATCAAGTAAAATGTACTGTATATCAAACAAATGAAAATACGGTAAGGACGCAAATTACCGAGGAAGCCAGAGAACTTACTATAGATTTTGATATATCAGATAGAAATAATGTAAGTGTAAAAATATATAATAATAACGCAAATCAAGAACAAGCAAATGAAAGAACAGTTGTAATTTCTAAGAAAAACGATAACCAAGAAAGTACACTTTCTTTCGAACTAGAAAATATACAGGGCAATAATACATCTTCGTTAAAAATAAATAGAAACATTAATATAAATGAATCTGAAGTAAATGCGCAAACAGTTTTAAATTATAATGATGGTGAAGACAATTTATTAGAAGTAACATATAGTGATAATTCACAACTTAATAAAGAGTTTAATAGAACTATAAATTTAGATGATAATAATAGTGTAATATTAAATAATTATCAACAGGAAATGGTTACAAAGTGGATTAATGAAGTAAAAACTTATTTACAACAGATAAAAACTAATAATGCAACTATTATAAAAAATGTTGAAAATATAAAACTAATAAGCATGTTTTTAAATATTTCTCAAGAAGCTATTGAAACAGAAAGTGATATAACAACCGAAGTAGATAGAAGTAGGTTTAATGTAAAATTTGAATTTTATACAGGTAAAGAGAAAAAAACAGAGGAAATTAAGAAATTACTTGATGAGGCAAAAAATAGTATAAAAAATGCACAGGTATCGTACAGCAACGAGGGAAGTACACAAGGAACAAAAAAACTTGAAAGTATTAAACTAGAAGTATCAGATAATGCAGATAATCCTAAATTAGCAGAAAGCGTAAAGGAATTACTAGAGGATTCTAAAACATATACAGTTGAAATTGAAAAAAATAGTAATGATATAGTTACTGGAGTAAAAATAACAGTAAATAATTAATAATAGGAGGAATAAAAATGAGTAAAGTTTTAGTATTTGGACATAAAAATCCGGACACAGATACAATTTGTTCAGCAATTGTAATGGCTGAGATGCAAAAAAAGATGGGAGTAGAAGCTAAAGCAGTACGACTTGGCAAAATTAATAAAGAAACCATGTTTGCATTGAATTATTTTAATGCTGAAATACCAGAATTAATTGAAAAAGTTGAAGAAAACCAAGAAGTAATATTAGTGGACCATAATGAATTTCAACAAAGTGTGGATGGTATAGAAAAGGCAAAAATAACAACAGTTGTAGATCATCATAGAATAGATAACTTTTCAACTAGCGAGCCATTATTTTATCATGCAGAACCATTGGGCTGTACAGCAACTATTCTATACAGGATAGGTAAAATGAACCAAATGGAATTTGAACCAAAATTAGCAGGACTAATGTTAAGTGCAATTATTTCTGACACATTATTATTTAAATCTCCAACATGCACAGAGGTAGATAAAAAAGTTGCTCATGAATTAGCAGAAATTTCAAATATAGATATTAATAAATATGGTCTAGAAATGTTAAAAGCTGGAACAGATTTAGGGGATTTATCAGAAGAACAATTAATAAATCTAGATGCAAAAACTATAGAAAAAAATGGAACTAAAATTATTATAGCTCAAGTAAATACAGTTAGCATTGAAGATGTATTTAAAAGACAAAATAAGTTAGAAGAAGCAATACAAAAAGTAATAGAAAAAGATAATTTAGCATTATTTGTTTTAGCTGTAACAGATATATTAAACAGCAATTCAGAATTGTTAGTTTTAGGAGAAAAAACAGAGATAATAGAAAAATCATACAAACTAGAAAACAACAGGGCTTTCTTGAAGGGAGTCGTGTCAAGAAAAAAACAAATTCTACCGATGATTGACAAAAATTTAGATTAAGTGTATAATTTACATGTTCTATATTTATAATCATAAATAGGAGAATAGGAGGAAAAAATAATATATGAAAAAATTAATAGTAGGTATGATTACATGTGCAGGCATGTTAGCAGCCTCAACAGTATCGTTTGGAGTAACTGGTGAAGTAAACACTGATACAGCAAGAATAAGAAGCGAAGCATCAGCTGAATCTTCAATTGTTGATTTATTATCCTTAAATGATAAGGTAGAAGTAGTTGAAGAAACAGGAGAATGGTACAAAATAAAAAAAGACGATAAAACAGGGTATATTAGTAAAAGCCTATTAAATGTCAGCGAAGAAGTAAAGAAAGAATCAACTGAGGAAAAAAATGAAGAAGAAAAAGCTGAAGAAACTACAGAAGAAAACAAAACAGAAGAACAACCTAAGGAAGAAGAAAAAAAAGTTAGCATTACAGAGTCATATACTGGAAAATTATCTTCTGAGGTTTCACTAAAAATCCTTCCAAGCATCAATTCAATGAACATTGCTAAAATTGGAAAAGATACCGAGATTAAAGTAACAGAAATAATTAATAATTGGTGTCACATAGAAACAAGTACATATTCTGGTTGGGTAAGAATTGAATCTGTTGAAAAAGCAGTTTCACTTGAAGAAAAAGCTGAAGAAACTGCAGAAGAAAACAAAACAGAAGAACAACCTAAAGAAGAAAAAAGTCAAAACAAAAAAGGATATGTAAATGTAGAATCAGTTAATGTTAGAAAAGAAAAAAGCACAGATTCTGAAAAATTAGATAGTTTGACTAAAAACACAGAAGTAACAATTTTAGCAGAAGAAGATGGTTGGTATAAAATAAAAGTAAAAAATATTACAGGATATATTTCTAAAAAATATATTTCGGACAAAAAAGTAGAAGAGGTTACATCAAGGGCATCTGATACAGCTAGACAATTATCTGAATCTAAAGCTGCTGAATCACAGGAAGCATCTGCACCAGCTAGCACTGGTTCTACTGGAAATGATGTAGTTGCTTTTGCAAAACAATATTTAGGATATAAATATGTATCTGGTGGCTCAAGTCCAAGTACAGGATTTGACTGCTCTGGATTTACAAGCTATGTATATAAAAATTTTGGAGTATCTTTAAGCAGAACATCATCAGGTCAAAGAAGTAATGGTGTTGCAGTAGATAAATCTAATTTACAAGCTGGAGACATAGTATGCTTTACAGGTCATGTAGGATTATATATAGGAAATAACCAATTTATACATGCTTCAAATCCTACAGGTGGAGTTAAAATATCTTCACTTTCAGAAAGCTATTATGTTAAAAATTATATAACTTCTAGAAGAGTTACAGAATAAAGAGGGGTAAGGCTATTTGAAAAGACCACTACTTGTTATAGCGGTGGGATATATATTAGGTATAGTATGGGGGCTATATTGCAGTTGCAGTATAGCCTTATTGTATTTTTTATTATATCTTATCTGCTTATTTATAAAATTATTTTTAAAATCAAAAAAACAATTTAAGCTGTTTTCAATAAAAAGGTATATTCGTTATTTTAAAATCATATTAAAAGATAGTGTAATAGTAACTATAATTGCATCTTCATTTATTTCAAATAGTATTGTGATTTATCAAAACAAGAAATATAATAATTTATATCATGAAGTGAAAGAAACTGAAGTAATAGGGATAATTGCAAGTAATCCTGAAGAACAAAAGAACAAAAAAACATGCAAACTAAAAGTTGAAAAGGTAAATAATAGTGATAAATTCAATAATACATATTTAATTCTAAATATATCAAATAGTACAAATACTGATATAGAATATGGAGATAGGGTCCATATATATGGGGAATATATTCAACCCAACACACAAAGAAACTATAAAGGATTTGATTACAAGGAGTATTTAAAGACTGAAAAGTCATATGGAACTATAAATGCAATATCTATTAAAACTACAAAAAAAGCATGTCTTAGCTATAGACTAATGATTTCAAATAATATTTTTAAGAGAATAAAAACAACAATAGAAAACAACATGCCTAAAAAATATAGTACTCTTACACTAGCTATAATGTGTGGTTACACAAATGAATTAAATGAAGATGTAAAACAAAATTTTAGAGATAGTAATATTGCACATATATTAGCTGTTTCGGGAATGCACATTACATATATTACTATGGCAATAAACATTGCACTTGAGAAATTATTAGGAAAGAAAACAAGTAGAATTATTTCAATAATTCTACTTATAATATACATGCATATAACATCTTTTAGTCCATCTGTTATCAGGGCAACCATAATGGGTATAGCTTTTATTTTAAGTAAAATAATATATAGAAAAAACGATATTTGGAATTCAGGGGCACTTTCAATTCTTTGTATACTTATTTACAATCCTTTTTTAATTGCTAATGTAGGCTTATTATTTTCATATGGTGGAGCAATTGGAATAGTTATATTTTATAAAACAATTAAAAGTGTATTCAGCAAAGTTAAAATTAAGAACTCTAGATATAAATATAAGTTAAAAAAAATAGACAATATTATAGATTATATAAAAGAACAAATAAATATATCAATTTCCGTACAATTAATGATAGCACCAATAATGATAATAAACTTTAATACTGTAGGAGTAGCTTTTATAATAACAAATTTTATTATAAGCATAATTATTGGTCCAATAATACTTCTTGCATTTGTTTTAATTTCAATATCTATATTTTTAAATTGGAAAAATCAAATCTTGTTTTATCCATTAATTGCTCTCTTAGAATTATTGACTAAAGTTTCAGAAATTGGAAGTAAAATTCCTTTTAATAAAATATATGTTAAAACACCTAGTTTTATCTATTTACTAATTTACTATCTATTTATTATATCTATAAATTCTATAATAAAAATATATATATCGAAAAACAATACTACTTTTGAATACAGAATAAGAAATATAATAAGTTTAATAAGGTATAAACTTAGATTGAATAAGAAAAAAATAATTACAGGTATAGTAGTTCTTTTTATACTAGTTTCAATAATTCAAAATATTCCGCAAAAACTAAATATACATTTTATTGATATAGGACAAGGAGATAGTACATTGATTATAACACCACTTAAAAAAAGTATTCTAATTGATGGAGGAGGTAGCTTAAATAATACTTTTGATGTTGGGAAAAACACATTACTACCATATTTGTTAGACAGAGGAATAAATAGCATTGATTATGTCATAATTAGTCATTTTGATCAGGACCATGTTGGACGGAATCTTTACTATAATGGAAGAAATTAAAGTAGGAGAAGTCATAATATCAAAACAAATAGAAAACACAGAAAATTTTCAAAAGTTTAAACAAATAATAACAGATAAAAAAATAAAGGTTAAAGTTGTAAATAAAGGTGATAGAATTAGTATTGAAAAAAACCTGTATTTTGATATTATTTGGCCTAATAATAATGACTTTATACTAGAAAATGCATTAAATAATAATTCTATAGTTTGTAAGATTTCTTATAATAACTTTTCAATGCTGTTTACTGGAGACATTGAAGAACAAGCAGAAGTAAAGATTTTACAAGAATATGAAGACAATATAAAGATTTTAAAATCAGAAATACTAAAAGTAGCACATCATGGTTCTAAAACTTCAACTACTATAGAGTTCTTAAAAGCAGTTAATCCAAAAGTAGCACTAATAGGAGTAGGAAAAAATAATAAATTTGGACATCCTAGCAATGAAGTAATACAGAGACTTGAAGAAAAAAATACAAAAAAGTACAGAACAGATGAAATGGGAGAAATAACCATCAAGGTAAATAAAAAAGGAGCTTATAATATTAAAAAATGAATAATTATTCCAAAGCTGGTAAATAATAAATAAAACAAGCTTATGGAGGGATAAAATGAAAAAAACATTAATTGTAATAATAGTGACACTAACAATAGTGGGGGGGATAATTGGAAGCCTAATTATGATGAACAAAACTTCAAGTAAAGCAAAGGTAGAGAAAACAGAAAACTTAGAGATAGCCGAAAAAGTTACAGATGATTGTATAGATGAATATAATGAATTAGAAACTGCTGATGTAGAAGAAACGAATTCTGAAGAAGAAAAGGTATCTCCAAATGCAATTTTTACTTTTGAAAAATATTATAAAGAATGTGAACATACTGTAAAACGTTATGAAGAAGTACCAAGTAATCTTGTAAATTCAAGCAAAGAAGACATAGAAAAAAAATATGATAAATGGACAATAAAAGAATTTTCAAAAGAAAAAATAGTGCTACATCAAGATTTAGAGGGAATGTGTGGGGAACATTATATGCTACGAGATGTAGAAGGGAAAATAAATATTTACAAATTAGATGACGATGGAAATGAAGAATTAATTAATGAGACTGATATTGCAACAGAATATTTAACACAAACAGATATGATAGATATTGAAAATGGACTTATTGTATACGGAAAAGAAAACTTAAATCAATTATTAGAAGATTTTGAATAAAAAAAGAAGAATTATTAATTCTTCTTTCTTTCTTTTTTTTCAACTGTTACATCCTTATGTAGTTCTTCTTTATTGATAAAACCTTTAGAATATATTGTTTTAATATACATAACTAAAGCAAATAGTGTAGTTAGTAAAGCTAAATAATACAAATATAAATCAATGTCTGCAATCCAATTTGAAATAGCAAATTGTTCTATTAATAACGAACTAACAATAGCTAGATAGAATAGTACTGTTGCTAACTTACCATACCATCTACTATATACAACTACATCTTTTCCATATAAAAAAGATGCACCACAAACCATTGTTATTTCTTTTAATGCTACTATAATCAAAATCCAAGCAGGTATCATGTTATTAAGTACTAATATTGCAAGCATTGAAATTTGTGTAAGCTTATCTGCTAAGGGATCCATAAGTTTACCAAAATTAGAAATCAATTGAAACTTTCTGGCAATAAATCCATCTGCTATATCAGTAATTCCTGAAATAGTAAAAAGTAATAATGCAACAAGGTAATTTCCAGCAATTACTGAATATAAAATAAATGGTATTAATAAAAATCTTATTATTGTCAATATATTAGGTACATATTTTAACATAAAAACCTCCATTTTATATTACTTCAAATTTTAAATTATTATCTATTAAATCTATTTTAATATTTTGTCCATCTATTACATCTTTTCTTAAAATCATTTCAGAAATTTCGTCTTCAATATATCTTTGAATAGCTCTTCTTAATGGACGAGCTCCAAATTTTATATTTGTACCTTTTTCTAATATAAATTCCTTAGCTTCACTAGAAATGTTAACTGAAATATTTTTATCTTTTAAAACATTAATAGTATCAGCTAGCATCAAATCAATTATTTGTATTAATTCTGCCTTTGTTAAAGAATTAAATACTATAATTTCATCAACTCTATTTAAAAATTCAGGTCTAAAATAGTCTTTTAAGGTATCTTCAATTTTTGATTTATCTACAGTCTTACCACCAAAACCAATTGAATTATTGTTTAAATTTGAACCAGCATTTGACGTCATAATTATAATAGTATTTTCAAAGCTAACAGAGTTACCTTGAGAATCTGTTAGTCTACCATCGTCAAGAATTTGCAGTAATAAATTAAAAACATCGGGATGAGCCTTTTCTATTTCGTCTAAAAGAATAATAGAATATGGCTTTCTTTTTACCTTTTCTGTAAGTTGACCACTATCCTCATAACCAACATAACCTGGAGGTGCACCAATAAGTTTAGAAGTTGAATGACTTTCCATATATTCAGACATATCAATTCTTATTATAGAATCTTCTTTGCCAAACATTTCAAAAGCAAGACTTTTAGCAAGTTCTGTTTTTCCAACACCGGTAGGGCCTACAAAAATAAATGAAGGTGGTCTTTTAGTACTTTTTAACCCAGCACGGTTTCTTCTAATAGCACGAGCAACACTATTTACGGCATCATTTTGTCCAATTATCCTTTTATGAAGATTATCTTCTAAATGCAATAACTTGTCTGTTTCTGCTTCAGTAATTTTAGTAACAGGTATTTTAGTCCAATGTTCTATAACTTCCGCTATATCTTGTACAGTTAAATTTTTAGGTTTCATTGTTGAATTTATCTTGTCAATTTCTTCAATAAGCCTACACTCATGAGTTTTTAAGTCTGCAGCTTTTTGATAATCTTCTGTAGAATCAGCATTTGCAGCATCTTCTTTTTGCTCTTGCACTTTCTTTAATTCTTGCTTTAAAAGTTCTAATTTAAATAAGTCTTTGTTCTCTAAATTTATTCTTGAACAAGCTTCATCTAAAATGTCTATTGCTTTATCAGGTAAAAATCTATCATGAATATATTTTTCTGACATAATTACTGTTTGTCTTATAACATCCTTAGAAATTTTTACCTTATGATAGTCTTCATAATATTTTTTTATTCCTTCTAATATCTGTATAGATTCGTCAATATTAGGTTCATCAACTAATACTTGTTGAAATCTACGTTCTAATGCAGAATCTTTTTCAATATATTTTCTATATTCTTTTAAAGTAGTTGTGCCTATTAATTGGATTTCTCCATTAGATAGGGAAGGCTTTAAAATATTTGCGGCATTCATAGAATGCTCGCCATCACCTGCACCAATAATATTATGAATTTCATCAATAACTAATATAATGTTACCGAATTTTTTACATTCGTCTATTATACCTTTCATTCTAGCCTCAAATTGCCCTCTAAACTGAGTTCCTGCAATAACAGATGTCATATCTAGTAAATAAACTTCTTTATCTAAAAGTTTGGCAGGTACCTGCTTTTCTGCAATTTTAATAGCCAATCCCTGTGCAATGGCAGTTTTTCCAACACCAGGTTCACCTATCAAACAAGGATTATTTTTAGAACGACGATTTAAAATTTGTATAACTCTATTGATTTCTTTACTTCTTCCTATAACATTATCTAGTTGATTGTTTTGAGCTTTTACTGTTAAATTAGTTCCAAATGTGTCTAAATGTTTTTTCTTTTTAGACTTTGAATTTTTTTTAGTATCAACTTTTACATTTTTGGCATTTTCATTATTTGAACTATCTTGTTCATTAGATTTTGCTCCAAACATGTTAGAAAAAATAGAACCAAGGGGGATAGCAGCCCCAAAAATTTTAGGCTCGTTTTCACTAAATTGTTCAGGATCCATTTCTTCATTTATAGCATTTTCTAATCCTTCAATGTCTTCAGGATTTAAATTCTGAGATAGGTCTTGAAAAATTTCTTCAAACTGTTTAGTCATATTTTCAATATTACCATTTTGAGATAAAATGCCTGCTTGGCGCTTTAGTGTTTCAGTTGGGTTAATACCACGTTTTTTTGCACAATCAAAACATAAACCCTCCATTTTTGTATTGCCGTTTTCGACTCTATCTATAAAAAGTATTGCAGGATTTTTATTACAATCTGAACATAACATACTTTTAATTCCTCATTTCTTCATAAATATAACATTTATATCATACATCAAAACCGCTATTTAGTCAATAAAAAGGTTTAAAAATTAATATACCTAAAATCTTGAAAACACTTTTATTAAATGTTATAATAAAAACGATTTGACAAAGGAGAAAAAGATGAATGTTGTATTACCTGAAAAACCAAAGATATTAAATAGAAGAAATGTTACATATGTTACTGTATTAATAGTATGTATAGTAGCAATAGCAATAGCTATTTATCAGTTTTTTTCGGAAGAAAAACTAGGAGTTATAATAGGAATATCTAAAGATGAAAATCAAGAAATAAGCGAATTAAAAGAAGAATTTACAAATATTTTTACAAATGAATTACAAATAAATCAAAAAGAACAAGTACAAGAGCTAAAAAAACAAGAAGAAGATAAAAATATAGTGTTTACAAAATATGAAAAAGATGAAAAATCGTTAAATAACTATGAATTAAATATAAATATTCCTTATATAAATATTAGCAATAATAAAGTTGATGAATTTAATGAAGAAATAGATAATATTTTTACAAAGGCAGCAGAAAACGTTGAAAATAGCCAAGATAGAAATATTATCTATACAGTTAATTATATGGCAAACATAGAGAACAATATCCTTTCTGTTGGAATATTAGCAACTTTTAAAGAGGGAAACAATGTACAAAGAACAATACTAAAAACATATAATTATAATCTAAAGGAAAATAAAGAGGTCAATTTAAATGACTTTAGAATACTAAAAAACATAGATAATAATACTTTACAAACAAGAATTGAATCAGAGATTAGGACTTCACAGGAACAGGCCACAAAAATGAAAGAATTAGGATATGATATTTATTCGAGAAACTTAAAAGATGAAATATATAAAGTAGAAAATACATCAAACTATTTTTGGTATGAGGAACATTTGTATTTAATATATGCTTATGGAAATAATAACAATACAAGCGAAATGGATATAGTTATAATATAAAAAGAAGCAATTAATAATTGCTTCTTTTTTTGAAAAATAAAAGGGGATGTTTTTATCTTTCAGTATTGCTACTGACTATAATATTATATTACCAATGTATTTTGTCCTTTTTGTGAACTAAAGGTAAAATATTAAAGAATTAAGGTTGCTCTCCTAAAGTAATTGTTATATCAACCTTTTTTCCATCTCTATTTACGACTATTTTTATTTCATCACCAATTGAGTGCTTATTTTTAATTTCATTTAATTCATCCATTGTTTTAATAGTTTTCCCGTCAGCTTCTACAATTACATCACCAGGTTTCAATCCTGCTTTTTCAGCAGCGGAGAAATCGTCAATACTTTTAACGTAAACACCTACTACTAAGTTGTTTGACTTAGCAGTTTGCTCATCTAAATCAATTCCACTAATTCCAATGTAAGGTCTTTTAACTTTTTTATATTGGATTAATTGATCTGTAATGTCTACAGTTGAATTAATTGGAATTGCAAATCCCATACCTTCAACTCCAGTTGATGAAACTTTCATAGTATTTACACCTATAACTTTTCCTTCGCTATTTACTAAAGCTCCACCACTATTACCAGAATTTATAGCAGCATCTGTTTGAATTAATGTATAAGATTTACCATCAGAGTCTGTAATTTTTCTATTTAATGCACTAATTATTCCAGTTGTAGTACTACTACCTAAGCCTAATGGATTACCAACTGCCATAGCAAATTCTCCGACTTTAATTGTATCTGAATCGGCAAATTCAGCAGCAGTTAATCCTTCTGCTTCTATTTTTATAACAGCCAAATCGGTTTGACTATCTCTACCAACTATTTTTCCTTCATACTTTTTATCACTGTTATACAAACTAACTGTTACTTTATTTGCAGAAGACAATTCATAAAAAGAATTAGTCTGTGATGAATCAACTACGTGATTATTAGTTAGAATGTAACCATTTTCACTTATTATAATCCCAGAACCAGATGCTTTTGCAGTTGAAGAACCGCCATTACCAAACATTGAAAAAATCGAATTAACTGAATATTCAATTTCAATACCTACTATAGAAGGTAATATTTTATTTGCAGCATAAACTGATGTATCTGAATACTCAGATAACGATACATAGCTGCCTGTTCCAGTTGATAATGTTCCAGCTGGCTGTGAGTTTGAAGTTCCTAACAATTTTTCTTTGATAGAAGGTACACCAAAACATGTACCAATAACTAAAGAACATCCTATAATTCCACTAAAAAAAGGGATAATAACAGCTTTAGAAAAACTATTTTTATTGTTTTTGTTAAAACCAATATTAGAATAATTTTTTATAGCTTGAAAAGTATTCTTGTTTTCTACATTTTCTTTATCCATTGTAAAACCTCCTAAATAATCTATAGACATTATATTACAACACAAATGTGAAAGAAATGTGAAAAAAATGAAAAAAATTATTGTAAAAAAAAAAATATACATATATAATAATGAAATAGAAGGAGAGAAAAATGAAGAAAAATAATAATAGTGGAATAACATTAATAGCATTAATAATTACAATAATAATAATATTTATTATTGCTGCAATTACAGTATATGAAGGTTCAAAATTAGTTGATGAAGCCAAATATGAGGATGTAAAAACTAATATGCTATTAATTCAAGCTGAAATTAAAAATTATGTAGAACAAGCAAAATTTGAAAATAAAACAATACAAGACATAACAACAAATGGTATAGCAGTAGAAGGAAAAGCAACATTAACAATTGCAGAACCAAGCAATCCTAATTTAGTTGTTGTTGATAATGAGCATTTATATAAAATAACAACAACAATGTCAGATTTAAAATTGAGTAATATAGATGCTGAAAAGTATTTAATAGTAATTTATACAGATTCAGAAAACAAAAAACTTACCGGGGATGTAGATGTATATTTTGTGCCTGGATTTGACAGTATAAATGGAGAAGATATACATTTTCTATCAGAAATGGAATAAAAAATACTAGAGGTTATATTTTATGAAAGAAAAAGAGCTAGAAAGATTAACAAACCTAAAACAAATAGAAAAAAGTGTTTATAAAGAAGGATACAAACTTATCTGTGGAATAGACGAGGCGGGGAGAGGCCCTTTGGCAGGCCCTGTAGTAGTGGCAAGTGTTATAATGCCAAAAGATTCTATGATAGAAGGAGTAAATGATTCTAAAAAAATATCAGAAAAAAAACGAGAAAAATTATATGATTTAATTACGGCTGAAGCAGTCAGTTATGGGGTAGGTATAATTTCTCAGGAAGAGATAGATGAAATAAATATTTTAAATGCAACTAAAAAAGGACTTACAGATTCTTTAAAAGAGTTAAAAACAAAACCAGACATAATACTGGTTGATGCACTAAGAGACATAGATACATTAAAAATTCCTTATAGGTCTGTGATAAAAGGAGATGCAAAAATATACTCAATTGCGTGTGCATCAATAATTGCAAAGGTTACAAGAGATAGAATAATGAGGGAATGGGATAAAATATATCCACAATATGGCTTTTCATCACATAAGGGATATGGAACAGCAAAACATATATCTGCAATTAAAGAATATGGACTGAGTCCATTACATAGAAAAAGCTTTACACAAAAGTTTATTTAAATCATTGTATTATAGAAAGGAAGAGAAAAATGAGCGAAAAAGAGCAAAATGAAAAAAAGAGAAAAAGAGTTGATAAATCTCAACTTGCAATAAAAATAGTTGCAACATTTTTAACATTAGCAATGGTGCTTCCAATTATAGCATCAGCAATACTTTATATAGTAGGAGAATAATATGGAAAATATAAGTACATTGATACATAATTTTTATGAACAAAATTTACAAATATATCAACAATATCCAATAAAACTAATAACACTTATTATAGATATTACAATGGTTATTTTTTTAGCTATTCAATTAGTAAAAATAGTAAAAGATTCTAGAGCTTGGCAACTTGCTAAGGGAATATTATTTTTAATAATTGCAAATGGACTAAGTGCGTTATTTGGACTAAACATTTTACATTATATATTATCTGCAGTAATGAATTGGGGAGTAATATTATTAATTATAATTTTTCAACCAGAACTTAGAAGAGCACTGGAACAATTAGGAACAAGTAAATTTACAAAGTATTTTGGAATTGATAAGGATATTATAACAAAAACTAAGGAAGATATCTATAAAATTGTTATTGCAGCAACAGAACTTGCAAAAGAAAAAAAGGGTGCGCTTATAGTTATAGAAAGAGACATAGAAATAAAAGATATTGTTGCAACAGGGGTAAAAATAGATGCAGAAGTTTCGCCACAGCTATTGGTAAATATATTTGAGCCAAACACTCCTTTACACGATGGAGCAGTAATAATTGGAAATAATAAAATAGAAGCTGCTGCATGCATGCTTCCATTATCGCAAAATAAAAATATCTCAACAGCTTTAGGAACAAGACATAGAGCTGCAATAGGAATGTCAAAGGAATCTGATAGTTTAGTTGTAGTTGTTTCTGAAGAAACTGGAAAAATATCTGTTGCAAAAGATGGAAACTTGATAGCAGATGTAAGAGAAGATACTTTAAAGAAAATACTAATCAGTAATGTTGTAACTAAAAGATTTGTACCACAAGAGCAACCACAAGTAAGACTTAAAAAGATTATAGGAGAGTTTTATGAGAAACATAAAATTAAAAATTGAATATGATGGCAAGGACTTTAACCGGATGGCAAAAACAACCAAACAAACTTAACATACAGGGAACAATAGAAAAAGCCATTGAAAGCATAGTTGGACATACTGTTAATTTAACCGCATCTGGAAGAACAGATGCGGGTGTTCATGCTTTAGGACAAGTTGCAAATTTTAAAACAGATTCACAAATACCAATAGAAAAATTTGCAGTTGCAATAAATTCTAGACTAAAAAAATCAATAGTAGTAAAAAGTGCAGAAGAAGTAGAAGAAAGATTTCATAGCAGACTTAATTGTAAGCGAAAGACATACAGATATATAATTAATAATTCAAGTCAAGGAACAGCTATATATAGAAATTTAGAATACCATATTTCAAACAAATTAGATGTAGAAAAGATGAAAGAAGCTGCAAAGTTTTTTGAGGGAGAGCATGATTTTAAAGCTTTTAAAGCAAGTGGAACAAGTAGCAAAAGTAGTGTAAGAACAATTTATAATGCAGATGTTACTAAGGTAGATGACAAAATATATATAGAACTAACAGGAAGCGGCTTTTTATACAATATGGTCAGAATAATAGCAGGAACACTTGTAGAAGTTGGAATAGGAAAGATGAATCCGGAAAATATAAAACAAATAATAGAATCTAAAAAAAGAGAAAATGCTGGAAAAACATTGCCTGCACACGGACTTTATTTGGTTGAAGTAGAATATTAAAAATAGTAACAAAACAAACAGACTATTCATAAAATGTAATAAAATTTTGAGAAAAGGAGAGGGGTTTTATGAATAATCTGCTTGTTTTTTTTGCTTTGCCATTAGCAACAATCATAATTGCTATTGTATTAGAAAGAATATGGAAAAACTACATATTAGTAACTTTATTTACATTTGCGGTATATCTAATAGTAGCATTTGCTTTAGGTGATGCTACGCTTCTAGTTCTAGTAATTATTTATACATTCTTAGCGTTTGTTGCAGCATTCTTAAGTATGGCATTTAGAAAAATAAACAAAAAACTAAAATGTTTAGAAGAAACAGAAAATTGTACAAATAATTGTAATAATTCTAACAATACACAAAACCTAGCAATTAACGCTAGGGTTACGCCAAATTCATCAACTAATGGAAGAACAGGCTCATTTAGAGGTCAATATAGAAGAAGATTTTAAAAAAATTTCTTAAAATACTTGTTTTTTAGCTGTTTTTGTAGGATAATATATATGTAGGTTTTTAAAATGAAAGGATACTACGTATATGAAGTTAATAGATAAATTTTTGAAGAAATTAAATACTAGTAGAAATACATTTGCTACATATATATTAACCTTAATATCTATATATTTGGCAGTAGATAGAATTACTGAAATGTTAATAATGATTTTCTCGGGAGTTTCGATATCATATTGGGGGCCATTTAAATATACAATTGCAATGGCATGTGTTGTGTTTGCATACCTATTCTCAATACAATCAGAATTTGGAAAATCTAAAAACGTTAAGATAACTCTTTTCTATGTATATGTAATAGGTTTATATGTAATGGCAATTTCTATGATTACACAATGGGTAAACGAACTTGCCTGGTTATTATTCTTATCTGTACCAAATTACACGGGAATAATATCTGAGTTTTCTGATTTAGTAAAACCAGCATTCACTGCTCTAGCATTATATTTTCCATTAGTTACAGTTCTTCCAATAATAAAGAAAATAGTGCTTGGTGTTAATGACAGTACAGAGATGAAACGTTCTTTATGGGACTTTAAAGGAATAAACTTAACAGAAAGCAAAGAAGGAAAAGGACCATATTCATACGAAATGTTTATGTTTTCAGATAAAGAAACAGGAAAGCCTGTAAAGATGCTAGAATCTAAAAGATTTCAACCAACATTGGTATGTGGTGCTTCTGGTACAGGAAAAACATCTTTAATATTTGAACCTATGATGGCAAGAGATATAGAAAAGAAGTTTTTCTTTAGAGAAGTTTCAAAAGAAATGGGATTTACAGCATTAAAAACAGGAATTGCTACATTAAGGTCACCATATAATAATGAATACATTAACGAAAACTTTAGTTTAAATATGCTAGTGCCAAAAGAAGAAAAAGAAAAAGTATTTAAAGCATATATGAAAAAACTTATAGTATCAGATTCAGATAGTCTTATATACAAAAATATAGGAATAACTTGTATGGCCCCAGACTTTGAAGTTATATCACATATGATGGATGTATGTGAAAACTTCAAAATAAAGTATAATTTAATAGATCCTTCAAGCAACTCGTCAATGGGATTAAATCCATTTATCTATAAGGATCCATCAAAAATTGCAACAACAGTTTCATCTGTACTTAAAGGAATGTACCTTTCAAAAAATGCAGAAAAAGAAGATGCATACAGTGAAGATGTAACATTACAAGCTGTTGAGAATTTAACAATATTATTAAAAGAAATATATCCAAGAATGAATGAGGGAGCTTTACCTAATTTAGAGGATATGTTAAAATTGCTAATAAACTTTGAGTTAGTTGAAAAAATGTGTAAAATACTTGAAGCTGACAATAAATTAGCAGAAAAATATGCTATACAACTTGCATATTTTAAGAGGAATTTCTTTAAAGATGGAGTCGCAAGACAAGATACAGAAAGAGCAATTTCTACATCTGTTTCACAGCTAGATAATTTACTTAGAATTCCAGGAGTAAAAAGTGTGCTATGTAACAGACATGAAAATATAAACTTTGATGATATGCTTGCTAATGGAGATGTTACATTTGTATGCACAAGAAGAGGAGAACTTGGTGCGACAGCACATAAAGCATTTGGATTGTTTTTCTTATTATCAATGCAAAATTCAGTATTAAGCAGACCTGGATTTGAAAGTACTAGAATACCAAACATATTGTATATAGATGAATTTGCAGATTTCGTAGGAAAATCAACAGAATCATTATTTACAATGTATCGTAAGTATAGAGTAGGTGTAGTAGTATCAGCTCAAAGTTTGGCACAATTTGGAGAAGAACACTCTAGATTTAGAGAAAATATTTTAGCAAACTGTAGAAGCAAAATATTTACAGGTGGGACTACACCAGATGAGGCTGAATGGTGGATGCATGAATTTAATAGAAGAAGAAAATGGAGCTACTCTAAAGACTTGGATGTTAAAAATGGTAAAATTGAATACAATTCTAAATACGGAGGAGTAAAATATGATTGGGAAGACTATTTTAAACCTGGCAGATTATTAGGACTTGGATTTAAGCAATGCGCATATGAAATAGCTTCAGATAAAAAGCCATTCTATGGTGAAGGCGTATTAAACTTCATGGATTCAAAATACAAAGAACCACAATCAATAAAAAGATATGACTTTGACAGATTTAGTGATAAAGACAATGGTAGAGATGACACATATATAAGTGGTAAAAAAGTAGTTAATGATGATAGTGACAGCCCAGTTAAAACAGATACAAGTGACTCAAAATATTTCTATGATAACCAAGATGCGGTTTCATATAAACTACCTAGAAGAGGAAAAAAATAATTAAGTTTTATGTTCCAAAAGTATTAAAAATTTCATAAAAAATTACTCTACCCAAAAAATAATTAATTGGGTAGAGTAAATTTTTTGTACTATTTCTTCCAGCATTGAGGATCAGAAGCATAAAAGTTTCCTGTTAAACATTTGGCAACTGAAGGGCAACCCCTACAAAAATTTCTGAGTTGACAATTTGCACACTTTGAAAACTTATCATACTGTCGATACTCTTCCATCTTTTTGCCCCAGAATATATCATAAAAAGAATCATGCAAAGCGTTTCCAATAGGTGTTTTGCTCCTTCTACATGCATATACTGTGCCATCTGTTAACAATGTCATGTGGCATATTCCACAGTGGCATCCGTCCAATATAAGATTTTCCGAATTTTCAACACAGGAAATGTCAAACAAGCCTTTTTCATATAGAAAAAGCTTCCAAAGATGATCCTTGAGCGAGAAAAAAGTGTTACATCCGGTATGCTCTACATATTTATTCCACATTAGTTCAAGAAAATCATGATATTCGTCAGGAGATGGTAAGAATTCATATCCATCTGGATTAGGACAATATCGTGCAAAAGCGAATCGATTAGCTCCGTGCTCTACAACAATATCAACTAAATCAGGTAATTCGTTCATATTAATTGTTGATACTGTGGCCATAATTGTAGCTGTTATGCCTGCTTCTTTTAAACAATCAATTTTTTGCAAAGTTTCTTTAAAAGAGCCTGGCTTACGCATATAATCATGAGTTTGCTCTAATCCATCTAAAGACATTTGATAGGTATGACACCCTAAGCTTTTCAGTTTTGAAGCAACTTCACTATCTAAATGAAATGGATTACCTAATATAGAAAATGATATTCCATTTGAATGTAGTAAATCAAGGAACTCCCAAATATTTTTGTACAGCAGTGGGTCTCCGCCAGTAATAGACATGGTTGGTCTTCTATCACACTCTTCACAAAAACTAATGTAATTGTAAAGAAGGTGCTTCATATCATCCATCTCTAAATCTGGTGTTGAACATTTAGCACCGTTACCATACAAATAACAATGTTTACACCTTTGATCGCATTTTTCCGTAATATGCCATTGTAAACCAAATGCTTGTTTTTCACACATAATAACTACATCCCTAATCTGGTCAATGTGGTGAGTCCCTTTATGGACTCACCACATATCATATACACGTACTACCTAGAACTCAATGATTAATCATCACATGCTCCACATCCAGTTTCGCAAGGAGGCTCACATGGCGGAGAAGTCATAGACTTACTGGAATTAACCTTTTTTTGGCTTGACAAATATTGCTGAAATGATTTTTTGGGGGCATAGACTACTTTGTTTTGCCAATAATTAGCTTTGCTTTTTTTCATGCTAATTCAATTCCTTTCAAACATAGTAAATTTGATTTTAATAAGTTAAAAATGGTTTTTAAGCATAACCTCCATTCTTATGCCGAAATGTTACAATTAACTGCAATTCTTATATGCCTCACACCCTTCAAAATAGTACAATATACAAAAAACTATTAAGTTTTTTGTATATAAGTGAATAGATACAAATCTATTTTAGCACTTTTTACATATTATGTCAACATATGTGATATGTACCATCAAACTGTGCATACTAATTCATGAGTTAATTTCATTTAATTTAAAGTCAGAAAGATTGTAACCTAACTCATGTAACTTAGTATGAATCATACTTAAAGGTAACCCTACAACAGTGTAAAAATCACCTACAATTTTATCTACAAAAAATGAAGTCTTACCAGCAACTGAATATCCGGCCCTGTCTAAAACGTGTTCTTCATTATTTACGTACCACCAAATATCTTCATCAGAAATTTCTTTTTTAAAAATTACTTCACAGGTATCTGCGAAAGATATTTCTTTATTTTTATATAGGTCTTTTATAGTAACACCAGTTACAGCATATGTTGTTTTACCTTTCATTTTTTTCATGTTTTCAAAAGCTTCTTGTTTTGTTTTTGGCTTTTCAAAGATATGACCATCCATATAAATAATAGAATCTGCAGCTAAAATTAGAGCTGGATCATTTAGTTTTGATGCAACTGAATTTGCTTTTATAAAGGATAAATCCATAACATATTGATTAGGTTCTTGTGCATTACTTTCTTCAGGAACATTACTTACTAATATTTCATATTTAAAACCTAACATATTTAAAAGGTCTTGTCTTTGCTTAGAATTAGATGCTAATATTAATTTCATTTTAATCACTCCAATCTGTATAAAGTATAACATATAATTTGTTATTAGAGGAAGACATTTTATAAAAAAGCTTGACTAGTGTAAGAAGTGGTGGTATAATATATATCGTTACAAGAAGAAGTTATCCACTTCTCACCTTATCTTTGTGGAGAAAGGTTAGATAATTCAAGCATAATGTTTTTTATTTTTGTGGATTAAATTGACTTGTAACAAAAGTCAATTTTTTTATTTGGAGGTGTTTTTTATAAAACAAGAATTACCAATTAATGATAGGATAAGAGCAAAGGAAGTACAATTAATTAGCGAAACAGGAGAAAAGTTGGGAGTTAAATCATTAACAGAAGCTTTAAATATTGCAGAAGAAAAAGACTTAGATGTTGTTTTGGTTGCAACAAATGCTAATCCACCAGTTTGTAAATTAATGAACTATGGTAAATATAAATTTGAGCAAGCAAAACGTGAGAAAGAAGCTAAGAAAAAGCAAAAAACATTAGAAATTAAAGAGATTAGAATTACTCCTAACATAGAAGAACATGATTTTAGTTTTAAATCTAAAAATGCAAGAAAATTTTTAGAAGATGGAAACAAGGTAAAAATTACTGTTAGATTCAGAGGAAGAGAATTAAACAACGTTAAAGCAGGTGAAGCTGTTTTAAACAAATTTATTGAAAGTTTAGAAGACGTTGGAACAGTAGAAAAGAAACCTAAATTAGAAGGTAGAAATATGTTTATTATGCTTGCTAAAAAAGCTTAAGTATATATAGAAAAAACGAAAGGAGTGCTTATATTATGCCAAAATTAAAAACTAACAAAGCTGCAAGTAAAAGATATTCTTTAACAGCTTCAGGAAAAGTAAAGAGAACATCAGCTAATAGAAGACACTTATTAGCAAACAAAACAAAAAGACAAAAATTATCAAGTAGAAGACCAACAAAAGTCGCAGATAAAAGTTGTGAAAACACAATAAAAAAATTATTACCATATGGTGGATAATTAAAACAAAAAGTATTTATAGGGAAGGTGAAATAAATGGCAAGAGTAAAAACAGCAAGAACAACAAGGGCAAGACATAAAAAGATATTAAAACAAGCAAAAGGTTATTATGGTGCAAAACACTATAGATTTAGAAATGCAAACCAAGCTGTAATGAAATCTTTAAGATATGCATATATAGGAAGAAAAGACAGAAAAAGTGATTTCAGAAAATTATGGATAGCTAGAATTAATGCAGCAGCTAGAATGAATGGAACTACATACAGTAAATTAATTGCAGGACTAAAAAAAGCAAATGTAACAATAAATAGAAAAATGCTTGCAGAAATTGCTGTAAATGATCCAAAAGCATTTACAGAAGTTGCAGAAATTGCAAAAAAAGCATAGAAAATTCGATTTCGACCAATGAGGACGGGAAAACGGTCAAAGGGGACGGAGGATTTTGACAGAAAATCTGTCAAAATTCTCCGTCCCCTTTGACCGTTTTCCCGTCCTCATTGGTTGAATTTGAATCAAAAGAATTATTGCTTTTTAATTTTAGGCTTAGAAACGAGAGAAGCAATATATCCGAAAAATACTGCAGCAGCAATACCGCCAGCACTTGCTTTGATTCCTCCTGTAAAAGCTCCAACAATACCATCTTCTTTAACAGCCTCAATAGCACCTTTTGACAAATTATATCCAAAACCAGTCAAAGGCACAGTTGCACCAGCACCTGCAAAGTCAACTAAATACTTATAAATTCCAAGTCCACCTAAAATACAACCAACAGTAACATAAGCTACTAAGATTCTGGCAGGTGTAAGTTTAGTTTTATCGATTAAGATTTGACCAATAACACATAGAAGTCCACCAACAACAAAGCAGCGTAAAAGACCTAACCAATCAATACTTTGTAAAAAATTCATAGGTTTCCTCCATTATAACTCTATACTTATTGCATGAGCAATTCCAGGAATTGATTCTCCTTGTTGAGAACTAGTCGCATTCATTAATGCTCCTGTAGCAATAAGTAGAATATTTTTAATTTTTTTATTACGTAATTGATTAAAGAAATATCCAGAAAAAACACTTCCACAGCATGCACATCCACTTCCACCAGAATGTGTATCTTGTTGTTCTTTATCAAAAATTAATACGCCACAATCATCATAATTTTGTTTAATGTCAAAACCTTCTTGTTTAGCCAAATCTGATAATATTTCTTTACCAATGTAACCTAAATCACCAGTTACTATTACATCATAATAACTAGGTTTTCGACCTGTATCTTTAAAATGAGTAATTAATGTATCTAATGCAGCAGGAGCCATAGCGGCACCCATACTATTTGCATCTTTTATACCCATATCAACTATTTTACCAGGAGTAATATATGTTATAAAAGGACCATTTCCCTCTTTAGTAACAATTGCACTTCCAGCTCCAGTAACAGTCCACTGAGCAGTTGGTGGACGCTGATTACCCAGTTCTAGTGGAAATCTAAACTGCTTTTCTGCACTACAAAAATGACTGGAAGTAGCACAAAGAACATTGTTTGCAAAACCTTCAGCAAAAATAGCAGCTAAAGATAATCCCTCAACAAAAGTAGAACATGCACCAAATATTCCAAAATATGGAACATTGGAGTCTCTTAAACCAAAACTAGAAGAAATACATTGGTTAAGCAAATCTCCTGCAAAGCAATAATCAATTTCAGCAGGTGAAATTCCCGATTTAGAAATAAGAGTATTAACGGTTTCTTTTATAATTTTACTTTCAGCTTTTTCCCATGTGCTTTCGCCCCAAAATTCATCATCTAAACATTGGTCAAAAAATTTAGCTAGGGGTCCATTAGCCTCTTTTGGACCAACAATACATGCTGTTTCTAAAATAGTAGGTGGGGTGTCAAATTTAATTGTTTGTTTTCCGATTTTTTGCATAAAAATCTCCTTTCAAAAACAGGTTATTTTCTTTAAACGAGAGTAATAGCCTGAGTATTAAAAATTAAGTAAATAAGGCCAACTAGTATAGAGGTCGAAATACCAAATACAAGTACAGGACCTGCAACAGTAAACATTTTTCCACCGACACCCATAACATAACCTTCAGATTTATATTCCATTGCAGGGGAAACAACTGAATTTGCAAAACCTGTAATAGGAATAAGAGAACCTGCTCCAGCAAATTTTCCTATTCTATTAAAAATGTTTAAACCAGTTAAAAATGCACTAATTCCAATTAAAATAATAGATACAATTGTGCCGCTTATTTCTGAACTAAAGCCACGGCTATTGCAAATATTTAATACTATTTGTCCAATAGAGCAAATTAAACCGCCAACCCAAAAAGCATTTATACAGTTTTTTAAGATTGGGGAATTGGGCGATTTATCATTAACATATTCTTGATATTGTTTTTTGGTTTCTAAAGGCTTAGCTTGCATAATGATTCCTCCTTATTTTCTATCTGTGTCAACAGTAAAACTTAAATCTAAATCAACAAAATATTCTGAAATTTTATTTCCATCAATATTTGCTCTTTGATCTAATATTTCTACCGATTTTATATAATCTATGCTTTTTGATGCTTCAGCAATTGATCTAACAATTGCATCCTTCCATGAAACCTCTGAAGAACCTGTAATAAGTATGTGCTTTTCTATATCCATGATTGAACCTCCTAAATCTTTTTATATATAATTTCCAAAAATTTATATTATATACTAGAATTTACAAATCTTTTATTATAAAATTAACAAAAATAAATAAGTACAAGGAGTAGTTATGGATAAGATTAGAGAAATAGCATTAAATGCTTTATATAAAATAGAAAAAAATGGAGCGTATTCAAATATTGTTTTGGATGAAACTATTAAGAAAAATAAAAACAATATAACAACAAGAGATGTTGGATTAATTTCAGAACTCGTATATGGAGTTACAACATGGAAATTAAGTTTAGATGAGATTATAAAGCAACATTCTAAAATAAAACTAAAAAAAATATCACCTTGGATAATTAATGTACTTAGGATGGGAATTTATCAAATAGTTTTTTTAGATAAAATACCAAAATCGGCAGCTGTTAATGAGAGTGTTAATCTAGCAAAAAAATATGGAAACAAAGGTGCTGTTGGGTTTACAAATGCAATCTTAAGACAAGTAGACGAAAGTGATTATAAAAAAATGTTTAGTATAGAAAATCCAGCAGAAAAAATATCAAAAACAAATTCCATGCCTTTGTGGATAGTCGAAAAACTAATAGCACAAAAAGGTATAGAACAAGCAGAAGAAATTTGTAAAAATTCAAATTTAAGACCTAGCTTAACAATTAGAATTAATAATTTGAAAACAGACAATGAACAATTTATATCAATTTTAAAAGAACAAAAAATAGAATATGAAAAAACAGATAATGATAATTTTATTGTTTTAAAAAAGCAAAAAAATTTAGAAAACATGCAACTTTTTAAGGAAGGATATTTCACAGTTCAAGATTTATCAGCAGGATTATCTGCCGAAGTTTTAGCACCACAAGAAGGTGAAAATGTACTTGACTGCTGTAGTGCACCTGGTGGAAAAACAACATATTTGGCAGAATTAATGAATAACAAAGGATACATAGAAGCATGGGATATACATGAACATAGAGTAAAACTTGTGGAAAACAACAGTAACAGACTAGGAATAAACATAATAAAAACAAAAGTAAAAGATGCAACGGTTTATGATAAAAATTATAATGAAAAATTTGACAAAATATTACTTGATGTTCCATGTCTTGGAATTGGAGTAATAAAAAGAAAACCAGACATAAAATGGCAAAGAAAACCTGAAGACATAAAAGAAATTACGAAATTACAAATGCAAATATTAAATACATGCTCAAAATATTTAAAAAAAGGTGGAGAATTGGTATATTCAACATGTAGTATATTAAATGAAGAAAATGAAAACATTATTGAACAGTTTTTAAAAGACAATAAGAATTTTAAATTTTATGATAATAATAAAAAATATATAAATATTAATACAGATAAAAATTATGATGGATTTTTCATTTCCAAGCTAAAAAAATATTAAAACTAATATTACAAAAGTATTACATTTGCTTTACATTTATATTAAATGTGTTGACGTTTAATAAAGATAAATGTAAAATAAAATCACAACGGAAGCAAAAAATACAAAAGATTCAAAAAAAATACAAAAGATAAATTTTATTCAAGTATTTTAATGTGGAATTTGTAAAACATAATAATTGAAGTAATAAAAAAGGAGAAAACAGTGGCAAGTTGTTTAGGACTATATATTGAAAACAATTTAATAAAATTTGCAAAAGTTTCTAAAGAACGCGATAACCTAAAAGTTGAAGCCTTTGGATTAAGGTTTTATGATGATTTAGGACAGGCAATTGATCAAATCGTAGAAGAAACTTATAGTTATAAAACGCCAGTAAGTATAAACTTATCAGACGAAATGTATACTTACTTTAACGTTTTTTCTTTGCTTGGAAAAAATTACTTGCCAAAAGTTGTACAGACAGAATTCGAGTCATATTGTACTGAAAAGGGATATAATCCAAATGTATTCGAAACAAGATATGCATTAGTGGATGACTTAAATGATAAAGAAAAACTTAAAGTTATAAATATTAGTGCAAATAAACTTGAACTAAATAGAAGAACATCTCAATTAGATTCATATAAATTAACAACCATAACGCCAATATCTATGGCGATAACTAATATTGCAGATTTACCTGAAAAGGAAAATGCAATTATTGTAAATATGGAAGAAAATACTATAATTACAACGGTTATAGATCAAAAAATATATGATATTGATATATTAGATGAAGGTAGTACAGATGTATTAAGTAAAATAAATGCTAGAGAAAATTCATATGCACAAGCATATGAAGCATGCAAAAACACTACAATTTATACTGCAGAAGGAAAAGACTTAGAAACAGAACAAAACTATATTGATGATGTATTACCAACACTAAATCAAATAGTTTCACGTGTAAGAGAAACTATTGATAATAGCTTAACAAATATCAAAAAAGTTTATTTAACAGGTACATTAACATGTGTAAATAATATTGACTTGTATTTCCAAGAGTATTTACCTGATGCTGATTGTAGAATACTTAGGCCAAGCTTTATATCAACAGAAGGAAATGAGATTAATATTAGAGAATATATTGAGGTAAACTCTGCCATAGCTTTAGGATTACAAGGCTTAGAAATTGGCGTAACAGGAATGAACTTTAAGAAAAAAAGTTTTTCAGATTTACTAAAAATGGATATTGGAGGAGGCTCTAAAGCTAAAACTCCAAAAGCCAAAAAAACATTAAATTTAGATTTTTCTGATTGGCTTAAACCAGATTTTAGAGAGGCTTTTACAGCTGTAGAAATAAACTTGTTAAGAGTTGCAATAGGACTTATTATATTATTAATAGTATATAGTGGTCTATCAATATTTTTAACAAATCAAATGCACAAAAAAGAAAATGAAGTAAATGACCAAATCGCTCAAACACAAGAACAAATTAATCTAGCTAAAGATGACAAGGGAAAAATAGACACAAAAACAAACGAATATAAAGAAATGACAAAAGCATTACAAGAATTAAACGATAGGGTTAGTGACATAAACCAAAGTAGAAACATAATACCAAACTTATTAAATCAAATAATGTTTGTTATACCAGAAAATGTTCAGATTACTTCTATAGAAAATACAACTGGCAAACACATTGTGATTGTTGCACAATCTGATAAATATGAACCATTAGGTTATTTTAAAGCAAAACTAAACTCTGATAGAATTCTATATGATGTAGTTTCTAATAGTGGCGTAAGTGACGGAAGTGTTATAAAAGTCACAATAGAAGGAGATTTACAATGAGAAAATTAATGATAACAGTTTTAATTTTATTGTTATTAGTTACTATTGGCTTTATGATATTTAATTCACTTAATATAGGAAATTTACAAATACTTGGTGTATCGGGGCTTAATGAAGAAAACAAAAAATTAGATGCAAGTATTCAAACATTATCAAGATTAAGCAGTACCGATTATCAACAAGCATTAGCTGATGTAACTATTAGCTCAAAACAATATGAAGAATCAAAAAAAGAATATGACGATTTAGTAACTGTAAGTACAGACTCTGAAGTTACAACTGCAAACCAGTTACAAAAATATGAAATAGAATATTTATGGACAAGAATTGGTAATCATGCAACGTCGGAAAATGTTGTCCTTAAATTAGAAATAAAAGCAAACAGTACAAGTCAAGCTACAGGCTATTATGATTTAGCTTTTACAGCTACTGGAGATTACGTTGGAATAACAGATTTTATATACGATATAGAAAATGATTCATCTTTAGGATTCAAAATAGAAAACTTTAAAATGGAACCAGCAGGAAATGGACTACAAGGAACATTTACATGTACAAATGTTGCAATAAACATTGATCCATCAGAAATTTCGGGAAATAATTCTACTACAGAAAACTCAGAAGAAAATTCTGAAAATAAAACAACAGATAGACAAAACGGAGAAATGTCACAAGCAACTGAGGAGTACTTACAAAAAAACAACGGTAATAATAACAACACCAATAATAATCAATAGAGAAAGGAAGGTCTTATATGGCTAAAAATATTGTAAGAGAAGTTATAATTGCATTATTGCTATGTTTAGCTATCTTATTAATACTTGCTGTTTTAATGTACTCTTATATACCAAACAATAAAGTAATACCAGAACCTGTGTCATATACAGTACCTGAAGAAGCAAAAAAAGTATTAGAAGAGGCAGAAATGGATTCTTCACAAGTCATACTAACATATGAGGTTAATTCATCTGACTTAAGCACAGCACAAAGAAGTAATAACTACAATCCAGGAAAGGTTAATCCATTTTCTTCATATCAAGTGCAAGAACAAACAACGGAAGGAACAGCTGGAAATACAGCAAATTCTTCTTCTGCAAATACAAATGGAACGACGGAAACGACCTCTGGGAAAACGACAAATAATAAAAGTTCATCAACAACAGAAAATACAAATACCAACAGTATAACAAGTGGTGGCACATACTTTAAAGATAAAGGTACCAAGTAGTTTAAGTTATTAACGTTGTACATGCAAATATTTTGCATATACACTAAACATAAAAATACGTTTTACTTAAAATAAAAGGAGGTGAAATACAAATGAAAAAACAAGAAGGTATTACACTTATAGCATTAGTTATTACAATTATCGTGCTATTAATTTTAGCAGGTGTTACAATAGCTATGTTATCTGGTGAAAATGGAATACTTACAAGAGCTTCAGAAGCTTCTTTAAACAGCAAATTTGCTGATGCAGAAGATATGATTTCTGTAAATGTTGCAGAACATGTAACAAATTACTACAACAAAACATATGTAAATAGTTCAGCTACAGGAGAGTCAACTCTTAATGAAGCTATAGCAGCAGGTGTTAATGGAGCTACATTACCAAGCGGTATCACTATAGATACTTTTACAGCAGGAGATACTTCAATAGTTATCAAAAATACAAGCGCTGGTAAACAAGTTACAGGAACAATCAGTGGTTCATCTGTAACATGGGGAGCAATTTCTAATATTGAGTAATGCTATAAATTAAAAAAGCCATACGCACACTTAGTGGTGTGTATGGCTAAAATTTTAAAGAGGAGATCACATGAACATTTTTCTATATTGCATAATATTTATAATGGGAATTTTATTTGGAAGCTTTTATACATTAGCTGTATATAGAATTCCTAGAAAAGAAGATATAACACATACTCATTCATATTGTCCTAATTGTAATGCTAAATTAGGTTTTTTTGAGTTGATTCCGGTTTTAAGTTATATATTTCTAGGTGGAAAATGTAAACATTGTGGCAAAAAAATAAGAATAAGATATCTTTTGTTAGAATTATTATCAGGCGCAACATTTGTACTTCTAGCTATGGGATTAAAATTAGATATTTATAATTTAAATATTCCCAATGTAGTATTTTTGGGATTCTCCTTTTTATACATAACTTTTATTTTTTTAATTGCAGGAATAGATAAAGAATATAGAAAAATAGAAAAAAGTGTTATATATTTTGGTACAATTATTGTAAGTACATATATGATATATTTATATATAGTAGAACATGCTAATATACATAGATATGTTATATATTTATTCGCTATGGTTATATTATTATACTTTGACAATACAGCTTTTAGAAAACATTCAGAAAACAGTTATACAATTGGAATATTACTTTTAATTGCAATTATGGCAATATTCACAGGCGAAATAGCTACAATTTACACTATTGCAATAACTCTTATTGCATCTGGAATTTATATTATACTAAGAAAAATAAAACTTTCAAGGTCTTCGGTAAAAAGACCAGATAATATAAGACAGGAACTTAGATTGGGATTTATATTGTGCTGTTCTAACATAATAACATTATTATCATTAGTAAACATGTAAAGGAGTAAATATGAAATTTAGAGGTAACAAGGGGATTACTGGAATAGATATTTCTGTTTCGTTAATAATTTTCGTTTTATTTGTTAGTTTAATTACTACTTTAGTATATAATTTTGCAGTAGCCTCAAGAAATGTAAATAGAAAAGCAGTAGCAACAGATATTGCAATAAAAAAAATAGAGGAGCTAAAGCAAACACCATATGACCAAATACTAGAAATAGATGAAGAGAATCCACAAGCAACTCAATATGCAGATAAAGATGGAGTGATTCTTGCAAGTGGAAGTGGACCATACAAAATAATAACTGACATAGAAAAATATACAAATGATGATATAGAAAATATTCAAGATGTTTTAAAAATAGTAAAAGTAAGAGTAGTATATAATGCACAAAACAGAGAAGAAAGCATAGAAATAAGTACAGTAATTACAAGGGAGGACTAAGATGAAATCACAAAAAGGTGTTACATTAACATCACTAATTATATATGTTATTGCAATGTCTATTGTAGTAGGAACTGTTGCAGCAATTACTAATTTCTATTATGGTAATATAAATGGCTTAAGTAATAGAACATCAAGCTCAAAACAATACACACAATTTAATAGCTATTTTGTAAATGAGGTAAACACAAAAGGAAACAATGTAGTAGCAAATGCATCAAATGGAACAAAAGTTGTTTTTACTAGTGGAAATCAGATTACATATTTAAGTAATGCAATATATTATAATAAAATAAAAATATGTAACAATGTAACTAGTTGCCAGTTTACAATTGATAATAACTCAAATACCGTAAGTGTTAATATGGTTATAGGTGGCAAAGGCTTTCAAAATGTATATAGCTTACAAAACAATGTATAATAAGTATAAGTACAAAAGAAAGGATTGAAAACATATGGATTTAAAAAGAAGACAACCAATTGGTATTGAACTTGTTAAAAGAGGAGTTGCAACTGAAGGAAATATAAAGGCAGCGCTAGACTATCAAAAAGACCACAGAAATAAAAAAATTGGAGATATTCTTCATATATTAGAATTATGTGACGATCAAAAGTTAATAGAGGCAATAGGTGAAATAGTAGGCCAAAAAGGTGTATTAATAGACAGCAGTGATATTAAACTAAATATTACTGAATATATATCTATAGAGGTTGCTAAAAAGAATAAAGCTATTCCATTTGAAATAGAAGGAAATCACATAAAAGTATGCTTTGCTGAAAATACAAACATAAGAAGCATGGAAAACATAAGAATGCTTATGCTTAATAAAGAGCTAATTATGGATCCATATATTACTTTTGAGAGTGATATATTAAGCATATTAAAATCTATAGATAGTGTTTCTGCATCAGACATGTCAAGAACAAGAAGTGCTGATTCTGTTACAGCATTAGTAGACTCAATTATAAGAAATGCTATGGAAAAAAGAGCAAGTGATATTCATATTGAACCTATGGAAAACAGCGTTAGAGTTAGATTTAGAATAGATGGTGAATTATTTACAGAAGACAACTTACAAAAGGAAAATCAATCTCAAATTATAGGAAGATTAAAAGCTATTTCGAATATGCATCAAGAAAAGCAAGAAGCTCAAGATGGTAGAATTCTTTTGTATGATGACTATAATATTCGTGTATCTTCTCAAAAAAATGTATATGGAGAAAAATTTGTTTTAAGGTTACTAAAAAAGAATGCAGATATTAGGAATATTTTTGAATTGGGATTCCCAGGAGATGAAGAATCTTTAGAAAGAAGTGTAAATAAAAGAAATTCATTGACCATTATGGCTGCACCAACAGGAGAAGGAAAAACAACAACACTATATAGCATTATAGATTACTTAAATAGGCCAGAAATTAATATTACAACTATAGAAGACCCAGTAGAAATACGTATACCAGGGCTTAATCAAATTGAAATTGACGAAAAAACTAGGTTTGCTGATTCATTAAGAACAGTTTTAAGACAAGACCCTGATGTAATTTTAGTTGGAGAAATAAGAGATACAGAAACAGCAGAAATTGCTGTACAAGCTGGACAAACAGGACATTATGTTTTGTCTACAATACACACAATTGATGCAATCGAAGTAATTACTAGACTAAGAAAAATGGGATTATCAGATTATGATATTGCATCTACTGTTGCAACAACAATTTCACAAAGATTGGTTAGAAGATTATGCCCAAAATGTAAAGCAGAAAGACAATTTACAAAAGAAGAAATTGATTTAATAGAATCTATAGGTAATAGATATAATTTTAAATTTGATTTAAAAGATAATAAAACTTATGATGCAATAGGATGTAAACATTGCAATAATACGGGATATTATGACAGAATTGGATTATTTGAGGTATTAGACTTTACAGAAGATATAAAAGAACTTATTATGCAAGGTGCATCAAGTATTGAAATTAAAAGAAAAGCTCTAGAAGATCATTACAATCCATTAATTATTGATGGAATTAATAAAGTAATCAAAGGAAGTACAACTTTAGAAGAATTAAATAAAAAATTAGTGCTTTATTAAAATAAAGGAGGAACGATATAAATGATAGACATGGATAAAATTATTGAAACTGCAATAAAAAAAGATGCATCTGATATTCACTTAATATGTGGAAACAAACCAATTTTAAGAATATTTAGAGAGTTGGTTCCTATAGAGACAATGGATGTTCTAACACCAGAAGATATGAGCGAAATGTATGATTATTTAGTTAAAGGAAACTTAGACAAAGATGAATTGTTTAATAGAACAAAAAAGGTAGATATGTCTTATGAATATAAAGATACTAGATTAAGAGTAAATATTTCATTGTCAGATGAAATACCATTATGTACAATGAGACTTATAAAAAATGATTTACCAAGTTATGAATCACTTGGAGTTCCTGATGTAGTAAGAAAAATGATGTATCAGCCACAGGGATTAGTTTTAGTTACTGGAAAGACAAATTCAGGTAAAACAACAACTCTAAACGCTTTAATTAATGATATAAACGAGAATCAAAATAGAAAAATATTAACTCTAGAAAATCCTGTAGAGTATAAGCATAAATCTAAAAAATCTCTAATAGTTCAAAAAGAAATAGGAAAAGGTAGAGATGTATTGACATTTAGTGATGGCGTAAAGAATTCATTAAGAGAAGACTGTGATATTCTGGTTATTGGAGAGATAAGAGATAAAGAAACAATGGAAGCTGGAATAGAAATGGCAGAATCAGGGCACTTAGTAATTGGTACTTTGCATACAAAGTCATGTGCAGAAACAATTGATAGAATGATTAATTTTTACGAAGTAAAAGAGCAAGAATCTATAAAATACTTATTATCTTCATTATTAAAACTTGTAGTTTCACAAAGATTACTTAAAGGCGTAGATGATAAACTAGTTCTTGTACCAGAAGTAATGGTAGTTGACAATATTGTTTCTGGCGTAATTAGAAAAGAAAAGCTTAGTGTATCAGAGATAGAAGACGCTATTCAAAGTGCTTCTGACAAGGGAAGCATAGGCTTAATAAATTCAATTGCAAAACTATTTGTTGAAGATAAAATAACATTAGACCAAGCAAAAGCGCAAATAGAAGAAAAAAATATTGAAATATTAAATAGAACAATTATGCAATTAAAAATAAAACGATAAGATAAGGAGGAAGAACCTATATGCCTATCTACGTATATAGAGCTGTTACAAAAAGTGGGGTAATTGTAAAGAACAGAGTTGAAGAAGCAAGCAGACAGGTATTATTAAAAAAGATAAAAGATAACGGCTTAGTTCCTATAGATGTTATACAAACTGCATATAAAACTGCAAATTTAAGACAAAATAAAAGAAAAAAGAAAAACTTAACAGATGCAGACGAAGTTTTACAATATGCAAACACAAGCCAAATAGGAAGTACGCAAATTAAAAGTTTATCAACAAGAGAAAAAATTAGCTTGTTTTTAACTAAAACAGATAAAATAACACCAAATGATGTTGCAGTTTTTACACAGAACTTTTTGTTACTAAAAAAAGCAAATTTTAATAATATACATGCATTAAACACTATTATACAAAGTACAGAAAACTTATCTTTTAAAGGTGTACTAGAAGATATTTTGGCAGGTGTAGAAGCCGGAGAAAACATGTATACAACTATGGAGTATTATTCAAATATTTTTCCATACATTTATATAAATATGATAAAAGTTGGAGAGCAATCAGGATCTTTAACTAATTCTTTAGAGCAGGCTTTAAAATATCTAGATGATACACAAAAAATAAATAGAAAACTAAAAAGCATTTTAATACCAAATATTGTACAATTTTTACTATTAATTGTATTACTTTTTGTAGGAACTTTATATGCTATTCCAACAATACAAAATGTCTTTGTGGAATTAGGATCTAATGCGACTTTGCCAGCAATAACACTTTGGTTCCAGGGAGTAGTAAATAATTTAGTAAGATTTTGGTATATACCTACATTTTTAATTTTAGTTGCAGGTAGTGCTATTGCATTTTATATAAATACACCTAAAGGAAAATATAATTTCCATTATTTTAAATATACTATGCCTATATTTGGAAAATTAATCTATAAGCTTGATTTTTCAAGGTTAATGAAAGCAATGTATTTAAATCTACAAAATGGAATGAGAATTCAAGATGCATTGGAAGTAAGTAAAAATGTTATTAAAAACTATATAATGCTTTCAATGGTTGAAACTGCAATAAACAATACTTTAATAGGTACATCATGGGTAGAACCATTTGAGAGGTCAAGTTTTTCTACTTCTATGCAAACAGAGATGCTTAAGATTGGTATGCAAACTGATCTTTCAGAAATGATAGGCAAATTAGTAGAGTATATGGATGTAGAAATAGACATAGAAATAAACAGAATTATGAAAGTATTGCCAGAGGTTGTATATGCAATTGTTGGTGTAGTACTAATATTCTTCGTAATTGTTGTACTTGTACCATGTATTCAAGTTTATATGGGTAACTGGTTATTTGATGCATATCTATAAACCCGTAAGGAGGTTTTCAATGAAAATTGGAATTGATTTAGGGGGAAGTCATATTGCCGTTGGATTAATTGAATCTAGCGGCAAAGTGCTTTCAAAAAAAGAAGTTCAGATTTTAAAAGAAGATGAGAATAATATTAAGGATGTAATAGAGAATTATATTTTTGGAGCTATAGAAGAATTTAGGCAAAAAGGTAAAATAGAAAGCATTGGTGTTGCAATTCCGGGTACAGTTAGCAAAACTACAGTTGTTAAGTCTGTTAACCTTGGTCTAGAGAATTATAATATAGTAGAAGCATTACATAAAAGAATACAAGAGCCAATAAAAATAAAAAATGATGCCAAATGTGCAGCTATTGCAGAAAATACATATGGTTCAATAAAACAATATAGTAGTTCTCTTTTTTTGACTTTAGGAACAGGAATTGGTGGTGCTGCAATATTTGAAAATAAACTTCTAAGTCCTGAAGATGTTCCAGGGTTTGAATTTGGACATATGATAATAAAACATAATGGAAAGCTATGTAAATGTGGAAAAAGAGGCTGCTTTGAGCAATATGGGTCAATGAAAGCATTTAAGCAAAAAATAATAGAAGAGTTAGAACTAGATAATAAAATTGATGGAGAACAATTGCTTAAAGTAGTAGAAAATGAAAAAGATAGCCATATTATGCAAGAAATAATAGACGAATACATAACAGATTTAAGTATAGGTATATCAAATTTAATAAATATATTCGAACCAGAAGCTATAGGAATAGGAGGAAGCTTTGTTTATTTTGCAGATATATTATTACCAAAACTAAAAGATAAAATACTAAGCGATAACTTGTTATTTAATAAAAGGGAAAGTTTAATAATAAATACAGCAATGCTAGGAAATGATGCGGGCATGATAGGAGCAAGTCTGATTTAATTTCTAGCTAAAGAGTCAACCACCGGCTCCAACCAATGGGGACGAGATTCCAACCACCGGAGACGGGTTCGATTTGGTTGACTCTATTAGTTTAAAAGTTGACTTTAGGCTTAATTTATAGTATAATAATTGGCGTTGAAAGGAGATATTAATGACAGAAAAAAAATTAACAAAAAATGATGGAAACGCAGGAAGCGTTAAGATTATTCCACTTGGTGGATTGCATGAGGTCGGCAAAAACATCACAGTTATTGAATACCAAGATGAAATAATTGTTGTAGACTGTGGAATGACATTCCCAGGTGATGATATGTTAGGAGTGGACTTGGTTATACCAGATGTAACATATCTAATAAGAAATAAAGAAAAAATTAAAGGATTAATTGTAACCCATGGTCATGAAGACCACATTGGGGCTATTCCTTATGTCTTAAAGCAAGTTAATATGCCAATTTATGCAACTAGATTAACTGCAGGATTAATAGGGAACAAGTTAGAAGAACATAAGCTTAAAAGAAGCACTAAAATGCATGTTGTAAAACCTGGAAGAACTATTAAACTTGGAAGTTTTAGAGTAGAGTTTATTCAAAGTAGCCACAGCATTCCAGATTCCGTTATGCTTGCAATAAAAACACCTGTAGGCACAATACTTCATACCGGTGACTTTAAGGTAGATTATACACCTATAGATGGAAAGATAATTGACCTAGGAAGAATTGCAGAACTTGGGAAAAATGGAGTTTTAGCACTTCTTTCAGATAGTACAAATGCTGAAAGAAAAGGATTTACAATGTCAGAAAAATCTGTTGGAGAAGTTTTTGACAAATTGTTTTTCCATTGCCATAAAAGAATAATAATTGCTACATTTGCATCAAATGTTCACAGGGTACAACAGATTATAGATTGTGCAATAAAATATAAAAGAAAAGTTGCTGTAAGCGGCAGAAGTATGGAAAAAATAATAGAGACAGCAAAAGAACTAGGATATCTAAAATGCCCAGATAATATATTTATAGATATTGACATGATGAATAACTACACAGATGAGCAACTAGTTGTAATTACAACAGGTAGTCAGGGCGAAGCTATGTCTGCACTTACAAGAATGGCTGCAGGTGAACACAGAAAATTAAAAGTAACACCAAATGATAGGGTAATAATATCAGCAAACCCAATACCTGGAAATGAAAAAAGCATATCTAAGGTAATAGATGACTTAATGAAAATCGGAGCTGAGGTTATTTATAGCGCATTAGAGCATGTACATGTTTCTGGACATGCGTGTCAAGAAGAACAAAAATTAATTTTTGCATTAACAAAACCCAAATATTTTGTGCCAGTTCATGGAGAGTATAAACATTTAATGGCTCACAGTGAAACTGCTCAACTTATGGGAGTTAAAAAAGAAAATATATTTATGATGACAAATGGTAGAGTTTTAGAATTAAAAGAAAATTCTGCAAAATTAACTGGAACAGTACCAAATGGAAAAATTCTAGTTGATGGCTTAGGAGTTGGAGATGTAGGAAATATAGTTTTAAGAGACAGACAGCATTTGTCACAAGAGGGATTAATAATAATAGTAATTACTATGGATAAAGCTTCAGGAGAGGTGGTAGCTGGACCAGATGTAATATCTAGAGGTTTTGTATATGTTAAAGAATCAGAAAATTTAATGGATGAAGTAAAAAGTGTTGTACGCACAGAAATAAGAAAGTGTGAAGAAGAAGGAATACAAGACTGGTCTACAATTAAAGGAACAGTTAAAGAAAACCTAAAAGATTATATATTTAGTAAAACAAGACGTAACCCTATGATTTTACCAATTATTATGGAAGTGTAAATTTCCAACATCAACTGCGGTCAACCACGGGGGACGGGTTCGTTTTGGTTGAAATGAAAGGATAGATATAAATGGTTTATAAGGATTTGGCAGATATTATTTTCCCAAATGCAAAAGACATATCTTATTATGAGGAGAAATATCCAAGTAGAAATTTAAAAGAGGGAGCAATGGTACTAAGAGTTGCACCAAGTCCTACAGGAAATGTACACATAGGAACTGTGTATCAGGCGTTGATTGCTAAAAAGCTTGCAAAGCAAACAGATGGGGTTTTCTTCTTAAGAATTGAAGATACAGATCAAAAAAGGGAAATAGATGGTGGAATATTACAAATAATTGATACTTTAAAAAATTTTGACTTAGAACCTGATGAAGGAATGATTTCTGAAACAGAAGAAAAAGGAGCATATGGTCCATATAAACAAAGTCAAAGAAAAGAAATCTACCAAGCATATGCTAAATACTTAATAGAGCAAGGAAAAGCCTATCCATGCTTCTGCACGCCAGAAGAATTAGATGAGATAAGAGCAAAACAAGAGGCTGCTAAAATTAGACCAGGATATTACGGAGTATGGGCAAAGTATAGAACATTTCCAGTAGAAGATGCAGTTAAAAAGATACAAGCAGGAGAACAATATATAGTAAGATTCAAGTCACAAGGTCGAGAAGATAGAAGAATAAAACATAAGGACATAATAAAAGGAAATGTTGATTTCCCGGAAAACGATCAAGATATAGTAATTATAAAATCTGATGGACTTCCAACGTATCATTTTGCACATGTAATTGATGATCATTTAATGGGAACAACACATGTAACAAGGGGAGATGAGTGGCTTTCATCAGTTCCATTACATTTACAATTGTTTTATGAACTTGGATTTAAAGCACCTAAATATGCACATACGCCAACACTTTTGAAAAGTGATAATGGTAATAAACGTAAAATCAGTAAGAGAAAGGATCCAGAAGCTGCAGCTTCATACTATCAAGAGGTTGGAATTCCTAGCTTAGCAGTAAAAGAATACTTATTAAATATAGGAAATTCATCATTTGAAAATTGGAAAAGACAAAATAAGGAAAAAACGATAGATGAATTTGAATTTCAGTTAAACAAAATGAGTGTTAGTGGTGCTTTATTTGATATGGTAAAATTATTAGATGTATCTAAAATTGTAATTTCTAGATTTTCTGCTGAGGAAGTTTATGAACAAACTATAGCATGGGCAAAAAAATATGATGCAGAACTTTTAAAATTATTAGAAAATAAAGATTATTCGCTAAAAGTTTTAGGAATAGAAAGAGGCAATAAAAAGCCAAGAAAAGATATTGCAAAATGGTCAGATGTAAAAGATAATATTGATTACATGTATGATGAAGAATTCTTTAAAAAAGCACATAACTATGAATATCAAGTAATTTCAGATAAAAGTGATATTGATAAAATATTAACCCTTTATATGGAAAAATATTATAATGAAAATGATGACAAACAAACATGGTTTGATAAAATAAAAGAACTTGCAGGAGAAATGGGATATGCAAAAGAGGTAAAAGAATTTAAGGCAAATCCTGAAGCTTACAAAGCTCATGTGGGAGACGTGAGTACAGTTTTAAGAATTGCATTAACAGGAAGAGCAAACACTCCAGACATGTATGAAATTATGCAAGTGCTTGGAAAAGAAAGCATCAAAAAAAGATTCGAAAAGGCTATGGAAAAATAAATATGGAATATAATATAGGAGATATAGTAAGAACAAAAAAACAACATCCTTGTGGAAGCAAGCTATGGGAAATAATTAGAGTTGGTGTAGATTTTAAATTAAAATGCCAAGGATGTGGTCATGTTGTCACTTTAGAGAGACAAAAGGCAATAAAAGCAATAACTAAAATTGAAAAAAAGCGGTCAATAGGTACTTCCTATCTGATCGCTTTTTTTTCACAAAATGCAATAATTTGTCATATAATAGAGTATAGCATCAAACAAGGTGTTATATTGGAGGTGACATTTAGTGGAACCACAAGAAAAAGGATATTATTATGATGAGCCACAATACAAATGTGGGGGAAATAAGAATTGCATTGGAATTGTAGCAGTTATATTACTTGTTGCATTTGCTACTGTTATTGGACTAATAATTGGTGCTGCAATATCAACAGCTGTACTTGCTGCATTACCTGCTGTAATTATATTAGCAGTTGTATTAGGGCTATTATTTATATTGGCAGTAATTTTAGCATTCTGTAACAAAAAGAAAAAAGGTAAAAAAAAAGAAGAACAGCATTGCTAGTTGATTATCTACTGAAAGATTAAAAATCACTTAAATTGAGGACGAAAGAACGGTCAAAGGGGACGGAGGATTTTGACAGAAAACCTGTCAAAATCCTCCGTCCCCTTTGACCGTTCTATAGATATTTTTCTAATATTTCCCAAACAGCTTCATGATAAATTTTCCTTTCAGAAGAAAAAGGTAGAAAGATAGCATCTTTCATAGGATTAATACACTTTTGCAATTCTTGAACAGCAGCATCTACTTTTGTTATTGCAATCTTGTCAGCTTTATTTGCAATAATAATAAATGGCAATCCAGACTTTATTATATAGTCGTACATCAATTTGTCATTTTCTGTAGGTTTGTGTCTTATATCTAACAAGAACACAACTAAAGAAATTTGATTTCTTTTCTTTAAGTAGGCATCTGTAAAACTACCTACTTGAGCTTGTTCTTTTTTAGACATTTTGCTAAAACCGTAACCTGGTAAATCAACAAAGTAAAACAAGTCATCTATATTATAAAAATTAATCTGTCTAGTTTTACCTGGTTCACTACTAGTTCTAGCAAGTTTTTTTCTATTAATCATAGTATTTATAAAGCTTGATTTTCCAACGTTAGACTTTCCAACCAATACAATCTCTGGTAACCCATTTGTAGGGTATTGCGTTGGACTAACAGCCGAAACTTCAAATTTAGGATTATTAATTATCATCTTAATGCTCCTTATCCATTATTATAATCAAAAATTAATTAACGGGGATAAGTTCGTCAACCAAAACGAACCCGTCCCCGTTGATTGATTATTTCACCTCTATTTTTTCAAGTCCACCCATGTAAGGACGAAGTACTTCTGGAATAGTTATACTTCCGTCTGGGTTGTAGTTATTCTCAATAAGTGCTATTAACATACGAGGTGGGGCAACAACTGTATTATTTAAGGTGTGGGCATAGTAATTACCATTATCACCTTTTATACGAATACCAAGTCTGCGTGATTGTGCATCTGTTAAATTAGAACAACTGCAAACTTCAAAATATTTTTGCTGTCTAGGAGACCATGCTTCAACATCTAAACTTTTAGCTTTTAGGTCAGCTAGGTCACCACTACAACATTCCAAAGTACGAACAGGAATGTCCATACTTCTAAACAACTCTACAGAATATGACCACATTTTGTCATACCATTTATAACTATCTTCTGGTTCACAAATTACAATCATTTCTTGTTTTTCAAATTGATGTATTCTATATACTCCACGTTCTTCTATTCCATGTGCGCCTTTCTCTTTTCTAAAACATGGGGAATATGAGGTCATTGTATATGGCATATCCTCTTTCTTTAAAATTTGATCTTTGAATTTACCTATCATTGAATGTTCACTTGTACCAATTAAATATAGGTCTTCACCTTCAATTTTGTACATCATAGCATCCATTTCTTCAAAACTCATAACTCCAGTAACAACATCTGAACGAATCATAAAAGGTGGCACACAATAAGTAAAGCCCTTATTTATCATGAAATCACGTGCATAGGTAAGTACTGCAGAGTGAAGTCTTGCTAAATCTCCAACTAAGTAATAAAAGCCTTGACCTGCAACACGTCTAGCACTATCTAGGTCTAATCCACCAATTGATTCCATAATTTCACCATGATAAGGTATTTCATAATCTGGAACAACAGGTTCACCATATTTTTTTATTTCAACATTTTCAGAGTCATCTTTTCCGATAGGAACAGACTCATGCATAATGTTAGGTATACGCATCATTCTTGTTTTTATTTCTTCAGCATAGGTTGCTTCTAATTTTTCATTTTCTTCAAGTTTGTTATTTATTTCCTGCACTTGGGACTTGATAGCCTCTGCTTCATTTTTTTTGCCCGCTTTCATAAGACTACCAATTTGATTGCTTAAGGACTTTCTTTCTGCCCTTAAATTATCACCATTTAATTTTGCTTGTCTGTTTTTGCTATCAAGTTCGATAACTTCATCGACAAGTGGTAGCTTATGGTCTTGAAATTTCTTTTTGATGTTTTCTTTTACAACATCAGGATTTTCCCTTAAAAATTTAATGTCTATCATAATAGCCCCTCCTTAAAATTTAATAGTCTAATTATATCGTAATTTTAAGGATTTTTCAACAAGTTTTAAGCTATTTTTAAGTTTTTATGATATAATTCAAAACGAAAGGGGAAAATATATGAGGATTTTATTAATAGAAGATGAAGAAATATTATCGAATTCAATAAAAAATGTTTTAAAAATAGACTATGATGTAGATCAAGCTTTTGATGGAGTTGAAGGTGAGCTGTATGCTAAACAAGACATTTATGATGTTATTATCCTTGATTTGATGCTACCAGAAAAAAATGGATATGAGGTTTTAGCAGAAATTAGAAAAGAAAAAATAATGACGCCAGTAATTATACTTACAGCAAAAGATGGATTAAATGATAAATTACAAGGATTTAATAAAGGTGCGGATGATTATCTTACAAAGCCATTTGAAAAAGAAGAATTAAAAGCTAGAATTCAAGCAATAACAAGAAGAAATAATCCCGATTTTTATAAAAATGAAATTACATTTAAAGAATTAAGAATAGATTTATCCACAAGAAAAGCTTTTGTTAGGGATAATGAATTGAATTTGCAGGGGAAACAGTTTGATATGTTAGAGTATTTGATAAACTATAAGAATAGAATACTTACAAAAGATCAAATATTTGATAAGATATGGGGATTTGAAAGTGATACTACAACAAATGTTGTAGAAGTATATGCAAGTGGAATTAGAAAAGAATTAAAAAAATTTGGATATGACAAATATTTTAAAACTGTAAGAGGAGCAGGCTATATGGTAGGAGGTAAAGATTAGTGAGCGAAGAAAAACAAGTAAAAAGGCAACTTCTTAAAAATATGCTTTTAAATTTGATAACATTTTCAATTATTTTTTATATCTTAGGAGTAATAATATTTGCTCAATTTAAGAATACTTTATACAATTCTGCAGATAATGAATTAAAAAATTCACAGATGAGGGAATTAAATTTAGCAAATGAAAAAAAACAGGTACCATTTCCAGATATGGAAACAGATGAAAAGAATAAACTTGAACCAGAAAACTCAAAAAATGATTTGAATGAAAAAAGTCATAGCCCAAGGGTAGTCATAATTCAAAGAAATGAAAATGGCGAAATTGAATCAGACTCTGAAATAAACAGCTCTCTTAATAGCATTTTTGAATCTGCAATATTTAATAAAAATAGTATTGGCGAAATATATGAAACAGAAATTGAGGGATATGAATATAGAGGAATTAATTATAAAAATAGTGATGGAACCTATAAACAGCTGCTAATAAATATAGATTCAGAAAAAGAAATTTCAAAAAAATTTATTACAAATTTAACAATTTCGTTTACATTGAGTTTAGTAGCAATACTAGTAGCAAGTTATGTCCTATCAAGAAAAACACTAAAACCAATTGTTGAATCATGGAAAAAACAAAATCAATTTGTACAGGATGCATCTCATGAACTTAGAACGCCATTATCAATTATTAAAATAAAGCAAGAAAGCCTATTAGAAAATCCAGAGAGTAAAATAATTGATAATGCAGAAGATATAAGTATTACATTAAAAGAAACACAACGTCTTACAAAGCTTATAAAAGAATTGATGGAAATTGCAAGAAGTGATTCAAATCAAATAAAACTAAATAAAGAATTATTTGAAGCAGATAAAGAAATAAATGATTTGGTTTTGCTATATAAAGAAATAGCTGAAAATGACGGAAAAATATTAACTACAGATTTAAAATACAATGAAGAATTATATGCTGATATAAATAAGTTAAAAGAATTAATTGTCATTCTTTTAGATAATAGTATTAAATATACTAATAAAGGAGACAGCATTGATATAAGAACATATAAAAAAGATAATAGATTTGTTTTAGAAATAGAAGATACAGGAATTGGAATAAGTAAAGAAGCAATTGATCATGTATTTGAAAGATTTTATAGAGAAGAAAAATCTAGAAATAGACAAAAAGGTGGAATGGGACTAGGTCTTTCAATTGCATATAACATTGTAATGCTCCATAAAGGAACCATAAAATATGAAAGAAACAGAGATGTTGGAACAAAAGTAATTGTTACTCTACCAAGAAAATAAAAATCTTTCATTTGATACTTAGGAAAAAACTTTGAAAATTTTTTGAAAAAATTTTTCCCTTTAAGGAAAGTTTAAGCTTTAGTGTTTATAATGGGATCAAATAATAAAACAAGGAGGAAAAAATTATGAAAGAGAAAATTTTAACATTTATTATAGGAGTGTTGGTAGGAGCAATTCTTGCAACAGGGGGATATTACTTTTACTCAAAAGCAAACAATAACAATCATAGGGGAATGCCTGGTGGAGAAAGACCAGCTATGATGAATCAAGATGGAGAGGACTCAGATAGAGGTACACCACCAGAAAAACCTTCAGATGATGATGGAAATGGACCAAAAGGCGCTCCAGACCAAAATGATAATTCAAACAACACTCAAGAAGACAATACAAATACAGATCAAACAGAAAATAATGTTTAAGAATTTTGCTAAATAATGTTACAAATAGCAAAAGAAAGGACAAAAATATGAAAAAGGGTACAATAATTCAAATTATAATTATAATTGCATTAGTTATTATTCTATGTTTAATGTGCAAAATACTTATATTTGATAATAACAACGAAATGCAGCGAGGTCCACAAGAGATGGAACAATTAAGCGGCGAAACCTCAGTAGATGCAAAAGGTGCAACTGAAGTTACAGATGAACAAACTTTAAATGGAACCTATGAATCGTCAACATCAGACGAATCTCCAATAAAAGTTTCAGATGGAGGAAATGCAACTATAGAAAATTCAATAATTAACAAATCTGGAGGAGATGCCAGTAATACTGAAAGTAGTGAATTTTACGGAGTAAATGCAGGAATATTAACAACTAAAAATAGTACAACTACAATTAAAAATTCAAAAATTACAACTAATGCAAAGGGAGCAAACGCAGTGTTTGCAACAGGAGAAGATGCAAAAGTATATGTATATGACACAGAAATAACTACAACAGGGTCAAGTTCTTCAAGAGGTTTAGATGCAACTTATGGAGGATACATTGAGGCTAATAACGTAAAAATTACAACGCAAGGTGGAAGTTGCGCAACACTTGCTACAGATAGAGGAGAAGGAACAGTTATAGCAAAGAATTCTACTTTTGAAACAAATGGATCAGGTTCACCAATAATATATTCAACAGGAGACATTTCAATTGAAAATTCAAAAGGTACAGCCAATGGAGCACAGATGACAGTAATAGAAGGAAAAAATATAGCAACAGTTACAAATTCAACATTAACATGTTCTGGAAAAGGAAATAGAAATGATGTAGATAATTGTGGAATAATGATATATCAAAGTATGTCAGGTGATGCAGGTGAAGGTACAGGAACATTTAATAGTAGTAACTCAACACTAGAAATTACAACAGATTCAAGTTATTATAAAACAGCACCATTCTTCTTTATAACAAATACAGATGCAGTTATAAACTTAGAAAACAATAATATAAAATATGGTAGTGATACTCTTTTAAGTGCTAAAGGAACAAGTGAATGGGGAACATCTGGAAGCAATGGTGGCAATGTTACTTTAAATGCAACTAAACAAAAACTAGAAGGAAACATCGAAGCGGATAATCTTAGTACAGTAGTTATAAATTTAAATGATAATAGTAGTTTAGAAGGTACAATAAATAGTAATAACACAGCAAAAAGCATAACTTTAAAATTAGACAGTTCTTCAACAATCACATTAACTGGAGATTGCTATGTAACAAGTTTAGATGATAGTGATTCAACTTATAGCAATATAAACTTTAATGGTCATAAATTATATGTAAATGGAACTGCAATAAATTAGAGAAAGGTGGTTATGACCACCTTTCTTTTTGCTTTTATATAAAAAATATGATATATTTATACTGAATTAAACTCAAATACAAATTGAAGGAGTAGAAATAATGAAAAATGTTTATGATGCAACAGATGAACGAAAACGAGAGATAATTGAATTAGAAAATATAGACATGATACTTAGAAAAAGATGGACACATGTTGGAATAGAAGACTTAGTATTAGTTAGAACATGTAACATATTTCCTATGAATGGAATAGTACATCCAACAGATATAAATGAAATAACACAGCAAAAATCTAGTAATTGGACATTAAATGGAGCAATTTTAAATGGGGATGATTTTATAATAGTTGAACCATTTATAGAACAAGTAAATAATCCAAATTTAGCTAATATAAATGAATTAGATACATGGTTTAATGGAGATTTAAAATTATCAAAGAAGTCAATTATTTTAATTTCAGAAGAAGTGTATAGAATCTTATTTAATGAAAATGCTCAATTTAGAGATGAAGTAGAAAAATATAATATAGCTTTATTTAGAGGTGATGAGAATTTAGCTTTACAATTGTTATTTAATAATAAACATTTTACATATTTAAATCTGAGCGAAAATGGAGTTATACCAGATAAATATGGAGATATCGCTCAATATATAAAACAATTGCAAGATATAGAAAGGCAAGTAACACTCAAATTACAGCAAATAGGACAAAATGTTACATATGGAGAGAAACAAGTGTATTATGAAGACGTAGAGCAAGCAAAAAAAGATGTCAATTCATTTAATACATGGCAACAAGTAGAAGAGGAACAATTATATATAGAAAATATAAATAAACGTAATTCTAAAATGATAAGTGGACTAACTCCTGAAGTGGAAGGAGATATAGAACTAGATGAAGACTGCTATGCATCAACAGGAATTGGAAAAATTAGAGAAAATCAAGAAGATGCAGTTTTGTTAGTAAAAGATAAAGAAATATCAGATTTTAAAATGTTGGTTGTTGCTGATGGAATGGGAGGAGAGCAAAAAGGAGAACTTGCTAGCCATCTAATAGTAAACAAACTAAAAGACTGGTTTGAAGGGTTAAGCACAGAAGAAAAAGAACTATATTATTCATCAGTTGAAAATTTGGAAGAAGATTTAAAAAATAAAATACAAGAAATTTCATTTGATGTAGATTGGCACTTATATCGGGTTTGGTGGAGCTACTTTAGTATGTGCTGTAATTGGCAAGAAAGATACATTAATTATAAATGTAGGAGATTCAAGGGCATATATAATTAATAAAGGAAAACTAGAACAAATATCAGTAGATGATGCAATTGTTCAAGAAGAATTAGAAAAAGGGAACATTCCGAATAAAGATGCAATGAGATTTCATAAAGATGCAGCTGGAATAACACAATGCATTGGTATGGGACTAGTAGACAATATACATTCTAAGGTATTAAGCAAGAGCGATTATGATATGTTGTTATTATTTAGTGATGGTGTAACAGACTGTTTATCAGAAGATGATATTTCAGTAATATGCAATACTACAAATAGAAAAGAAGTAATAAAAAAAATCGTTCAAAGAGCAATAGAACATGATTCGATTGCATCAAATGAATTATATGAAAACTATTCAGAATTTAAAATGTATATTCCAGGAGGAAAGGATAATACAACTGCAGCAGCGTTTATAAATGAAAGTAATAGAGTAGAAGAAGAAAAGAGTGAAGAAAGATAGAAGAGGAGAGAAACTAAATGGATTACGTAAAAGAAGTAGAAAATTATGTTATGGATAGAATAAAATGGCATAAAGAAACAGCAGATGATCACTTTGATTTCTGGAATGAACATATAAAATATGTATATACAGAAGCAATTAAACTTGCTGAAAAGTATAATGCAGATTCAGAAATTGTAAAAATAGGAGCACTACTCCACGATATTGCATTAATTAACAAAGTAGGAACAAAGGTAGACCATCATATTAATGGTGCTAAAATAGCAGCGGAAGTTTTAACCAAGTTACAATATCCACATAATAGAATACAAAGAGTTGTAGGATGTGTTTATAACCACAGAAGCAGTAAGAATGCAACAAACATTGATGAACTATGTGTTGCTGATGGTGATATATTGGCACATTTTGATAATATTCCTATGTTATTTGATATTATGTTTAATGTAAGAGGAATGCAATTAGCTGAAGGACGTGAAGAGATGAAAAAATATATAGAAAAAGATTATAATGACTTAAGTGATAGAACAAAAAAAGTATTTAAAGATAGATATGAGGTTATAAAAGATGTTTTAATAGCAAAATAATATTTTTTTTTCTTTGTTTTTTTTAATTGTAATTATATTAATTTTATAATAAAATATTAATGTAAATTTAACACAACAGAAATAATTATATGATACAATACACAAGAATAATTGTGCGAGGTGGATTAAATGGATGCACATGAACTAGCTGAAAAGCTAAAGAATACTCAACCTAAAACAGTTGAAGCACTTGAAGAAGTAGTAAAATGGTGTAGTGATAATGCAGATAATTTAAATATAGGTGATTCAGATCAAAAGTATTTATATACTATGGCTACAAAATATTTGATGCAAATAAAGATAGGAAGATGGAATGATGATGATGCAAAGGTAGCTGTACATACACTTGCAAAAATGTCAGCTTCGGAAATGGATATTGATGAAGAAGTTGCAGTGAAAATTCTTTCTGATGAAGAATATCAAGCTATGGCTAGGAGTAAAACGTCAAGAGCAGTATGTGTAAATCATGGTGATGATACCTATACTGTAGTCTATTCTCCAAAGGTAATTGAACAATTAAAAAGTAATCATCAAGATGATTTTCTAGATGGATTACAAACTGTTTTTCATGAAGTAGTACATGCTCAACAAGGAAGTGCAATACATAGAGCTGAAATAAATGGTCAAACTGTAGAATGGTCTGGCAATACATATAGATCAGCATTGGAAACAATAGTAAGACAGATAAAACCAGAATTTTATTATGACAATTATGATTCATTATTTAAAGAGAATCAAGCACAATTTATTGGATTACAGAAAGCATTGGTATATATAAAAGCACTTAGTCCAAAACTTTATGAATTGTATGATGAACACGAAATGATAGATAGATTACAAGGTTATGCAGACAAAATGAATGATGATAGGGACATGACATTTGGAAGTGTAACTGCTAGAGGAGATTCTTTAGTAGATATGATATGCAGATTATATATAAAAGACCATCCAGAACAAATAAAAGAGTTTCCAATATTGCAAAGAGCATATAATGAAGATGGAAGAAAGAAAGATATAATTCAATTGTTGCAGGATAGACAGGCACTAATTGATAGTGGACAAGCAAATGCTAAAACAGATGAATTGTATGAAACGATAGCTAATTATAGAAATTATGAAAAAGGAGAATTAAGAGGAGAATTAGATGCTTTAGATGAGTATGTAGCCGCAACAGGAACAGATGATGAATTTGTATTTCAGCTTATTGAACAAAGATTAGGGAGGACAACTTTAGATGAGCAAGTAGTTGCAAAATATATGGAAGATACAAGAAGACAGGCAGAAATAGCTAGAGGAAGAATTCAATCTGAAGCAGAATTAAAAGAAATAGAGAAAGAAGAACAAGAAATAGCACCTAGAGAAGAAGAAAGTATAAAGGATGAGGTCGGAGACCAATTTGAGCCTAAAACGGAAGGACAGAAGCAAGAAGAAGTACAGGTAGAGGCTATGTGGCAGAACAGATTTCAATCTTGGGATAGAAATTCAGTAAATCTTCCTAATGGTGCAAAAAGGAAAGAGGAAGCAGTAAGGGTTATGCAAGATATTGAAAGAGAAAGAAGAGAACAAGACAGAGAACAACAAATGAAAGATAATGAGCAAGAACATATGCAAAGGTAGGTAAAAATGAAAGAAAGTTATAGAGAAGCATTTTCGGAAATAAGTGATATATTTAAATTAATGCCAACTGTAATGTTAGATAAGATTCCAAGTAGATTTAAACAGATTATAGAACAGGAAAAATCGACAACATATAGTGCAAGAATACAAGAACCATTAGAGGAATGTGTTCTAAAAGAAGAGACAATAATTATTTTGGCACTAATATATAGAGATTTTTTATGTGACAAGACGGAAAGTGAACAACTAAAATTAAGAGATGCAAGAAAAATAAGGGAAGCAGAGGATGAATTAAGAGAAAAATATAATCCTGATGATATATTTAAAAATAAGAGAACATCTAAAAGTAATGTTAATAATACTGAAAACTATACAACAAATTTACCAGCAACAATAAAACAAGAGCCATTATATAAGAAAATATTAAGTATTATAAAGAAATTTTTACATTTTACCTAAAAATAGGAAAGTCACAATAGTGTTCTAACTGAACCCCCATACGAATACAATTAAACAAAAGTATTCATGTGGGGGTTATTCTAATGCGAGGAATATCAATAGAAGAACGTGCTACAAACATAGCACATTATATAATAGATTCAAAAGATACAGTTAGGGGAGCAGCTGCAAAATTTGGAATAAGCAAAAGCACAGTACACAAGGATGTATCTGAAAGACTTAAAAAAATTAACCCAGTATTAGCAAAAGAAGTACGTGTAATTCTTGACGAAAATAAGGCAGAAAGACATATTAGAGGAGGAATGGCTACGAAACTAAAGTATAGTCATAAAACTTGAGTTGTAAAGAAAGCTCAAGTTTTTTTATGTCACAAACCTCAAGAATTCGACATATTATATAATATCCTATCATTTTGGGGTGATATATGTGCCAACATCGGGAAAAATATTACACCTTGATGGAGATAGAAAATATAGCGAAAAAGCCTATAAATACTATAAAAAAAGTGGATTAAATGCAGTTGTAAAAAATATCGCTGAATATAGGCAACCAAGAGTAGTATATAGATTACTTGAACATTATCAACCTGATATTGTAATAATAACTGGACATGATGCCATGATAAGAACTAATATAGGATATTATGACATATATAATTATAGAAATTCAAAACATTTTATACAGAGTATTAAGGAAGTAAGAAAATATGATAGAGATTATAACAAAACTACTGTAGTTATTGCCGGTGCATGTCAAAGCTATTATGAAGCTTTAATAATGGCCGGCGCAAATTTTGCATCATCACCTGCTAGGATCTTAATTGACTATTTAGACCCTATAATAGTAGCAGAAAATATAGCATTGACAAATTATTATAAATATATAACAATTGATGATATATCAAACCTTCTTAGAGATGGGAAAAAGGGCATTAGTGGTATAGGTGCAAAAGGGAAAAAAAGGTAATGTAACGTAATTGTAACGTAATTGTAATATAAACGTAATATTACACAAATCAATCGCTGAAACTACTGAAACTAAAGAGATACAGAGATTTGACAAAACATTACCTCTTTTGACTTTTCACTCAAAAAGTGTTAAAATTTGTTCATCTTAAGAGAGGTGATTTCAATGATTTGTAAAGCAGATATTGCAAATCTAAAAACAGACATCGTGGATAAAGTTGGACAAAAGATAATAGTAAAAGGTTCACTTGGTAGAAGTAAATTTTTTGAAAAAGAAGCTACACTAGAAAAAGCATATCCAAATATTTTTGTAGTAAAATATGAGGAAAATAATAGAAATGTTACATATAGCTATACTGACGTATTAACAAGAACTGTAGAAGTTGATGTCTTTAATGGAGCTGAATATAGTCCATTAATACCACCAGCAGAGCCAAAAAAGAAAAAAACGACTGTTTAACAGTCGTTATTTTTTTGCATAAAACTGGTAAACACTAAATATATATGAATAAAAGAATATATAAGGAGGTAAAGAAATGGTGGCAGATACAAAAAAAGAAAACTTAAATATAAATAAAGTAGTATGCGAAAAAGAAGAAAATATTACTATTGAAGGAGATATGATTGTACCAGATTCAAAACCAGACATATTAAGTGCGATAAATACAAGTGGAAATATTTGCATATATAAAAAAGAACTAATAGATGAAAAGTTGAAAATAGATGGATGTATAAATGCGTATATAATGTATATTACAGATAATAATGAAGACAATGTAAGAGGAATAAATGTCAGTCTTGATTTTTCTAAAGTATTAGATGCTCCGAATTGTAAGAATAATATGATTTTAGATATGTGGACTGAAATAAAAAATATTGAATGTAGTGTTATAAATGGTAGAAAGATTAGTGTAAAAGCTGAAGTAAATGTAAAATATAAGGTTTATACTAATGAAAATATAGAACTTATTAATGATGTTGGAGAAGACAATGACATACAAGTATTAAAAAATACTATCTGTGTTAATTCATTAGTAGGCTATGGAAATACTAAAGCTTATGTAAAAGATACTATTATGATAGATAATACAGATAATTTAGCAGAAATACTAAAAGCAAATATTAATTTAGTAGATAGAGATGTTAAAATAAGTTATAATAAAGTGCTAGTAAAATCAGAAGCAGAAATAAAAATTTTGTATTTAACAGAAGAAGGTAAAATAGTAAGTTGTACAAATAAAATACCAATTGTAGGATTTATAGATATTCAAGATGTAGCTGAAGATAATGCATGTGATATAAATTTTGAAATAAGAAACATGATATTAAAACCTAATAATACAGAAGAACATTCTATTTATATAGAATTAGAAGTTGAAGTGTCATGTATGGCATACGAAAAAAAAGAATTAAATTTACTAGAAGATTTGTATAGTCCTACAGAAGAATTAAATTGCATAAAAAAAGGAATTAAAGTGATATCTAATAAACAAAAAAGAATAGAAAAATGCCATATAAATGAACTTGTAAATATACCAGAAACTGAAGAAAACAGTATTATTGATGTAGATTGTAAACCAATAATTACAAAGACTAATAAATTAAACTCAGGATTAAATTATGAAGGTGATATAAAAATAGAATTTGTCCTAATGGGGAATGAATCCGAAATAAAAATAGTACAAAGAACTATTCCATTTGAATTTGCTGCAGAAGATATTGGAAACACTGAAATCTTAGAGCTAGAAACCAATATAGAAGTCAACAATTGTGATTTGGTAATAAAAACAGGCGGAGATGTTTCTGTAAATATAGATTTAGTATTTAATATAGATATGTATAAAAAAGAAAACATAAGTGTAATTGAAAATATTGAGGTGATGGACAATAAAGACCTTGAAGACTATAGTTTAGTAATATATATTGTAAAACCTGGAGATTCTTTATGGAAAATTGCAAAAAAATTAAGAAGTACTGTTAACGATATTGTAAAAGCAAATGCTATAGAAGATGAGAATACAATAAAAATAGGAGAAAAGTTGTATGTTCCTAGGTATGTAAAATATGCATAAAATATATTCAAGAAAAAGAACAATACTTGATAAAAAAATAATTAGTATATTGGGCATACTTTTAGTTGCATTTACAGTAGTTGCAATTATATGTAAAGCAGTTGGACCTGTTTTTGATACTCTTTGCAAAGACGAAGCAAAATCTATTGCAACACTAATAACAAACAAAGAAGCAACAAGTGTAATGAAGCAATATAGTTATGAAGACTTATTTACTATTGAGAAAGACGAACAGGGAAATATATCAATGATAAAATCAAATGTGTTTCCTATAAATGAGATTATTTCTAGTATTCCAATAAAAATTCAAGAAGAAATAAATAGTAAAGGAAGAGATGATATCAAAATAGCACTAGGAACATTTACCGGAATAAAGCTGTTAGCAGGAAGAGGACCTGGCGTAAAAATAAGAATTTCATCTATAGGAAATGTAGAAACAGACTTAAAAAGCGAATTTTACAGTCAGGGAATTAATCAAACATTACACAGAGTATATCTACAAATAAAATGTGAAATAACTATTTTAACTCCTTTTAATGATATGAAAGAACAAATTAATAATCAAGTATTAATTGCCGAAAATGTTATAGTAGGGCATATACCATCAAGTTACTACAATTTAGAAGGAATGAATAATTCTAATATTAGTGATATAATTGAATAAAATAATATTAAAACCTTGACTTAGAAGTTAAGGTTTTAGTATTATATTAATATGAAACAAAGGAGGAAAAAATGAAAAAACAAATTTCAAAAACTATGAAAGTAGTATTAGTTATTTTAGCAATTATTTTATTTGTTGCTATTTATTTTAGTGTTATGAAATATTACACTAATTCACAAAAATCAAATGAACCGATTCAAGAAGAGATTTCACATGAAAAGTTATATGACCTAGCTACATTTCCAAAAATTGATGCATCACTTGCAACTCAACCATTAACAAATGCAATTGTTAAAGATTTTACAGGAGGAGAGGATTTTGATGAAACAATTTTAAATTACTCTAATACACATCCTGGATATGTAAAATTAATTAATGATGAAGTAGATTTAATAGTAGTTACTGAACCATCAGAGGAAGAACTAGCTTTAGCTAAACAAAAGGGAGTTGAATTAGAAGTAATACCTGTAGTAAAAGAAGCATTTGTTTTCTATGTAAATAGTAAAAATCAAGTAGACAATTTAACTACAGAACAAATACAAAAGATATATACAGGTGAAATAAAAAACTGGAAAGAAGTAGGTGGACAAGATGAAGAGATAAAGGCATATCAAAGACCTGTTAATTCTGGTTCGCAAACTGGAATGTTATCTTTAGTAATGAAAGGTTTAAAACTTATGGAAGCTCCAAAGGAAAACCTTATAGGAAGCATGGAAGAAATAGTAAATATGGTTTCTAGTTATCAAAATGGAAAAAATGCAATTGGATATTCATACTATTATTATGCAACCACAATGTTTGAAACAATAGACCAAACAGTTGCAAGTAATATTAAACTACTTGGAATAGATGGAGTAAAGCCAAACAATCAAACAATTAAAGATTCTTCTTATCCATTTACAACAGCATACTATATAGTCATAAATAAAGCTGACCCAGAAGATGCACCATCTAGAATTCTAGCTAATCAATTATTATCAGAAAGAGGACAAAAAGTTGCTGAAGACGCAGGATATGTTCCTGTAAAATAATGAAAGGAATTATTTTAATGAAGGATAATAAAGAAGAAACAGAAGAAAAGCCAAAAGCAGTAGTTGAAATGGAAGAAAACAGTGATGCTGGAAAGGCTAAAAAAAGAATTGAAGAGAAAAAGGAGCAAGATGCAAAAACTGCAAATAAAAAGTTCATTATAAAATACATTATTTTTATATGTATATTATTAATAATAACTGCTGGAGCAATATGGCTTTCGATAAAGCAGTTAAATAAAGATGAAGAAGAATTACATACACAAGAAATAATAAGTGTTGATAAGCCAGAAGCGGAAGATAGTAAATACGCAGTTAATTCTTATAATGAAACATATAATGAAAATTCACTAAAAATACAGTATTATGCAGGAAATGATCAGCCTGTAGAAAAAACACATGGCGGAGAAGAATATGCTCAAATTGAAGGGCTACTTAATAAAGATATTCAAAATAGTATAAATAAAAGATTAAAAGAAACTGCTAAAAAACTAAAGGAAGGTAATAGAAGAACATTTTCAGATGTTACCGCAAATTTTGGAAATGTTTTATCAGTATATATACAAAATGAAGATTCTAAAGTAGAAACAATAAATATTGACTTAACTACAGGAAACGACATACCAATTGAAGATGTATTTGTTTCATCGGCACCACTAAATTCATATATTATGGAGGGGGTATTTGAGAGTTTAGCATGGGATAAATTAAATTCAAATTATGAAACAATATTTGGAAGACTTGATATGAATAATGTTGACACATCAGAATATGAAGATATAGCTTTAAAAGTAGTAAACAATTATAAAACTAAAGGGAAAAACGTAAAATATTACATAACAACTACAGGAATAAGAATCTATGAAATAACAGATAAAAGCATGTATAATTTAGAGTATGGAGATTTTTCTAACATAGGTATTGACTTTTTAGGACGTAGAGAAGATGTCGCAATTTATAAAAGATACTTAACAACCAAAAGCATATTTGAAAATGATAGCATAGGCGGAAAGAATATTATTGTATTTACAGACAATATATATGATGATAAATACATGTATAATTTGGCATATGGACAAGAAGATAATGTGTTTGTGGAAGAAGCGTTAATATATTATGCAAATGAATTAGACAAAGATAATAGTAGCTATGAAGCAATAAAAAATTATTTAAAAAATAAAATAAATGAAGACAAGCAAAGAATAAAGTCACAAACAGATAAAAATATGGGAGCTTTTTATCAAAAGGAAGTACAATTAACTAAATCAGAAAATTACTATTGTGCTTCTATAATTGAATATCAAGCAACATGTGATATTTCTTACTTTAAAGATGAAGCATTTAAAGATTATGCAAAGATGCAAAATGAATCTAGAAATGAAGTTGGTATGAATGCTTTTACAGAATACAATAAAGATGAGTATCCAAATTTAATTATTTCAAATATGAAAACAAGTGAAATGTACTTTGACTTAGAAGGCAACTTTATTGGAACTACAGAAGCAGAGGCTAAAGAAAAAACAAAAACAGAGAAAAAGGAAGTAACAACTGAAAAAAACACAGTTAATGAAAATACAACTAATACAACTACTACAAATACAACCATTAATGAAAATAAAAATGAGGTAAATAATAATATAGTAAATGAGACAAAAGTAGAAAACAATGTAATTGAAAACTAAAAAAAGTTCCCTCTCTACAATAGAATGTAGAGGGGGAACTGGCCTTTTGACTTATAAATCAAAGAACAATGTTTCAAAGTGTTCTTTGCCATCGAGTATGCCATAAATAATTATAGCATATGCGAATGGATGGATTGTACAAGCAATTTGGTCATTAAATCTGTTCTTCATCATAAAAATATTAGATGGATTTACCCAAAGATATTTATTTCTTATATTTGCTACAACATTATTATAAGAAAGACTTTTAGGAATACTAAGATTTAATGGTAAATCAAATTGCTTAAATACTTTCCCAAATTGAAACTCACAGTATGACACTAGTTTGTCTCCGTTAGGAGAAAGTGACAAAAAAACTTGTACTTTATCATCTGTTATTCGTTTTGTAAAATCACCTGGTACTTCAATCCACGTTGCTCCATTTTCTCTCAAAATGTCAAATACAGCCTTTCCCATAAGCACTCCTTTCTAATTAGAGTATTAACAAGTGCATGGGACAAAAGAAATAGCGATATTTCGCATTTCATATATATTATAACAAATTTTACATAATGTGTCAAAGAGCAAACTAAAAGGTTATTCCTACTAAAATTATACAGGTGGATTATATCATGAAATCTAATTGAATTAATGAAGAATTTATTATATAATTAGCCTAATAAAGAAAATTGGATATTTTATTTAATATATGCACGTAATATTGTAATCTTGCGAACAAGTTAAATAAAGGAAGTAACATTTTTAAAGGGGGATTTTAAATGAACGAATATATCAATTTAACAATAGATAATATTGATGAAGAACATATTTGTTGTGCAATAGGAGATCCAAAACATCAAGAAGGTGTTGATTGCAAAAAAGAATGGATTAAGAATAAATTAAAAGATGGGCATGTTTTTCGAAAATTAAATGCAAGAGGCAAAATTTTTATTGAATACGAACCATTAGAAACTTCATGGGTTCCTATTAGTGGTAAAAATTATGAATACATATATTGCTTATGGGTCGCAGGTCGTTTTAAAGATAAGGGAATTGGAAAAGAATTATTAGAATATGCAATAAATGACGCTAAAGAGAATGGAAAAAGTGGTATTTGTACTTTGGCTTCTAAAAAGAAGAAACCATTTTTAGGAGAAAAGAGATTTTTTGAACATTTTGGATTTAAAGTAGTTGATAGTATAGGAGATTATGAACTATTAGCATTACAATTTCAAAATACTGAAACACCTAAATTTAATTATAGTGCAAGAGCTATGAAAATTGATAATCAAGATTTCACAATTTATTATAGCAACGAATGTCCTTATGTAGAATATGAGGTTAAAGAACTTTCAGACTATGCTAAAGAAAAGAATATCAAACTAAATTTTATAAAGATAGATTCATTAGAAAAAGCAAAAAATGCACCTTGTATATTTAATAACTGGGCTAACTTTTATAAAGGAGAATTTATATCTAATACAATATTAAATGCAAATTCTTTAGAAAAACTATTAAAATAAAAATATGGAGATATAAAATATGAATATAAAATTATTTATACAAGCAATAATAAAATATGCATTTGGTGTTTTAATTGTAGGTGGCTTATTGTTTATTCCTGCAAAATCATTTGAATACTGGAATGGTTGGTTATTTATGGGATTACTATTTATTCCTATGTTTGTAGCAGGGATTATTCTAATGATAAAAAATCCAGAATTATTAAGAAAAAGATTAAATTCTAAAGAACAAGAAAATGAACAAAAGTGGGTTTTATTATTTAGCGGTTTAATGTTTATAGCAGGTTTTATTGTTGCAGGATTAAATTATAGATATAAATGGATAGAAATGCCTAATACCATCACAATTATATCTTCAATTCTATTTATAATTGCATACATATTATATGCAGAAGTATTGAGAGAAAATACTTTCCTTTCTCGTACTATTGAAGTACAAGAAAATCAAAAAGTTATTGATACAGGGTTATATGGATACGTTCGACATCCTATGTATGCAGCAACAGTATTATTATTTTTAACAATGCCATTGATATTAGGTTCTATTATCTCTTTTATTATTTTTTTAATCTATCCTATTATTATCGGAAAAAGAATAAACAATGAGGAAAAAGTACTAGAAAAAGATTTAAAAGGATACACAGAATATAAGAAAAAAGTTAAATATAAAGTGATTCCATTTGTATGGTAAAAATAAAATAGTAATTTGTCGCTCAGATTACTAAATGCTACGATAAGTAGCATAAAAAATTAAATTGTAAACTGATTTTGCTTGTATATAATTAGGAAAAATGTAAAATGGACTAAAGGGAGTGATAAAAATGTTATTTAATGAAAAATTAAAAATGCTAAGGAAAGAGAATAATCTAACACAAGAGGAACTGGCAGAAAAATTAAACGTTTCTAGACAAGCTATAACTAAATGGGAGAGTGGTGACGGAACACCCGATATTGAAAATCTGAAACAAATTAGTATATTATTTACTACTACTATTGATGAATTAATAAAAGAGGATAAGATTGTAGTATCTGAAATTAAGGAAAAATACTCTTATATTGAAGAATTAGAAATTGATCATATAAAACATTTTGACATTCATATTTGTAAAATCAATGAATTAAATATTATGCCAAATTTTGAGGAAAAAGTTAAAATAGAATTATTTTCAAATGAACAAGAAAATTTAGAAGAAAGTTTTAAAGTTAGATATGATAATTTATATAATAAATTAGATATTGATATTAAAGAAAGAAAACAAATTCAAGATATTACTATTAATATGTTTTTACCAGAAAAATATATTAATGATATAGAATTAAATTCAAAAATGAAAATATTAAATATATCAAATTTAGAATTAAATAAGTTAGAATATGATGGCGATTTAAAATATTTAAATGTAAAAAATTCAAAAGGAGAAATCGTATTAAATACGACAAAATGTGATATAGAAGCAAACTATGATAAATTAGAAGGAATGCTAGAAGTAAATACAATTAATTCAGTAGCTAGAGTAGAAATTCCTAAAGGTACAGAATATAAAACAATAATAAAAGGTATTAATAATGAACTTATTGATGCAGTTAATACAGAAAATTCTAATAATGTAATTGAATTAAATGGAATGAATAGTAAGCTAATTATTATTGAAAAATAAAATTTGCTTGTGAATTGACTATTTATGCTACAATGCACACCGAAGGGAGAGAAAATGGAACATATTTTAAAATTACAACCTGAATATTTTGATTATATAAACAATGGGACAAAAAGGATAGAGTTAAGGTTATATGATGAAAAAAGACAGAAAATCAATATAGGAGATACCATTATTTTAAAAAAAGAACCAGAATTAGAAATTTCTATGAAAGTAAAAGTTGTAGGACTATTACGATATAATAAATTTGAAGAACTATTTGAGGATTTTGATATAGAAATAATGGCTGATAAATCAATGACAAAGCAAGAGTTATTAGATGTATTAGAAGAATTTTATACACCAGAGAAACAAGAACAATATGGTGTTTTGGGAATACGTATTGAAAAAGAATAATTAAAAACACACTCAAAAATTCAGTTGAATCTAAGAGTGTGTTTTTGTTGTAAATGGACAGATTAAGAATCACTTAGGAAGTTTACCGTTGTACACCAATAAAGCTGATGATTACTGATAAGAGAACTTAAAGTATAAATTCTTACTTCATTCGTCTGTTTCCGAAGTTCAAATACATAAGAGACTTTTTGTATATTGTAAGATTATTACATATTAGCAGTAAATAGAGCTAAACAGAGGTTATAAAATAATTATTTAAAATAAGTAAGGTCATATCAAAATAAATAAGAAATAGGCTTTTATAAGATGAATATGTTGACTTTTTTATAAAAAAAGTGTATAATAAAAATAGAAAATGAGAACCACAAAGTGGTTGCCACGAAAAAAGTTAAAAATAAACCATTTCACTCGGCAAAGCAGAATGGTTTATTTTTTATTTGCTCAAAATTACTACTAACGCAATAATCAAGGCAATAGCTATGATAGTTACTTCTACTAAACCAAAGAATAGTAGATATATTATATGTAATAATACAATTTCCATAGCACCACCTCGCTTTCTCACAGAAGAAACTGTGAAGTTTAAAGGTGGCAACACACTCTGCTTATCTCATTTTCTTGTATTAGAGTGTACAATATTTTAAAATAAAAAACAAGCGAACACTTAAAAAAATTACAAAGATTATAGAAAATGTGAATAAAAGTAATAAAAAATCATACAGGTGAGCTATATCATAAAATCTAATTGAATTGATGAAGAATTTATTATATAATTAGCTTAATAAAGAAAAGTGGATATTTTATTTAATATATGCGCGTAATATTGTAATATTGCGAACAAGTTAAAAAAGGAGATTTAATTATGGCAACATCAAAAGAATATAAAGATTTTATATTAGAACAATTAGATTTATTAGATAATATAAATTGCAAAGCCAATGTATTTAGTTGATGATGTTGATAATAAAGAATTATTAAAAGAAATAGTAATTGAAACTTGCAAAAGTTTACCAAACAAAAAATAGTAACTTGTCGCTGAAGTTAAAATTTAAATATGAAGGGAAAATAAGATGAATAACGAAATTGTTTTTGTAACGCATAATGCAGGTAAAATAAAATCAGCAGAAAAGTATTTTAAGAATTTAAAATTTACAACATATAATTATGAATTGGATGAACCAAGAAGTGATGACATTCAAGAAATTGCTAAATCTAAAGTTATGCAAGCATATAAAATAGTAAATAGACCATGTGTTGCATTAGATACAGATTTTAGAATTGATGAATTAAATGGTTTTCCAAGAGCATTTGTAAATTTTTCACTCGATACAATTGGGATAGATGGAATTTTAAAATTGATGGAAAACAAAGATAATAGAAATTGCGCATTTAATGAGTGTTTAGCTTATCACGATGGAAATGAGATACATTATTTTTATGGAAAACATCCAGGAAAATTATCATATAAAATTCAAGGATTAGATAGAAAAGAAAAATGGTCTGATTTATGGTATATCTTTAAGCCAAAAGGATTTGAAAAGACCTTAGCGGAAATGAATGAAGAAGAACGAGAAAATAGAAGAACAGTAGATGGTTCATATTCTGCATTGGAAAAGTTTGCTGAATGGTATGAAAATAATAATTAATGTTGAAATGGAGGAAACTAATATGGTGGATTTGAAACAATTACAAAAAGAAATATATCAAAATAAAGTAGACAAAGGCTTTAATGTCACAGATGTGAATAAAGAATTTTGCTTGACTTATGGAGAAGTATCAGAAGCATATGAAGCTTGGAGAAAAAAGAAAGATGATTTAGGCGAAGAATTAGCTGATATTGCAATATATTTATTAGGATTATCTGAAATTTTAGGAATAGACTTAGAAGATGAAATCCAGAAAAAAGTTTACAAAAACTCAAAAAGAGAATATAAAGTTATTGATGGTGTTAATACAAGAACAAAAGAATTTGATGAAGATTCAGAAAGATAATCTCACCGACAAATTACAATTTATATAAATGTGCAGAATATTTTGATATTTTGAACAAGATAATTTTAAAAAATAAAAAGCTAATTATGCACATAATAATTATGGAGCATAGTTAGCTTTTTATGCTTTATAGTATTTGCAATGATTTCAAGAGATTAGAATAAAAGTTTGTATATTATACGTATATTGTATGTATACTATAAAATTTTAAAGCGAACATAGTAAAAATTAAGAATGGCTTAAATTCAGTACTTATAAAGGATGATAAAAATAAAATAGCGAACAACGATAAAAAAACCTCGGAAGTGTTGATACTTCTGAGGTTTGCTTGCTTTTGACAAAAGCTCTTTTTATCTCTTACTAAATTGTGGTGCTTTACGAGCTTTTTTAAGACCGTATTTTTTTCTTTCTTTCATTCTAGGATCTCTAGTTAAGAAACCATTAGATTTTAAAAGTGGTCTATACTCAATATTTGCAGCATTTAGAGCTCTTGCTATACCATGACGAATAGCTCCAGCTTGACCTGTAAATCCGCCACCTTTTACTGTACAAATTACATCATATTTAGATGTTGTATTTGTAACTGTTAATGGTTGTCTTATGATAACCTTAAGAGTTTCTAAATCTGTAAATTCTTCAATATCATTACCGTTTATTGTTATTTTTCCGTTTCCTTCATATAATCTAACTCTAGCTATTGAACTTTTTCTTCTACCTGTACCACAATATACTATTTTTTCTGCTTTAGGCATTTTTGATTTCCTCCCTTAATTAAAATTCCCAAACTTCTGGTTTTTGTGCTTGATTTTCATGTTCGCTACCGCTATATACTCTTAGTTTCTTTAGAGAAGATCTTCCTAAAGAATTATGTGGTAACATTCCTTTAACAGCTAAAGTCATAGCTTTTTCTGGATTTTTTTCAAGCATTGTTTTTGCAGGAACTTCCTTCATTCCTCCAATGTAACCTGAATGATGTCTATAAATTTTTTGACTTAATTTGTTTCCTGTTAAAACAACATCTTTACAATTAATTATTATAACATGATCTCCTGTATCAACGTGAGGTGTAAAAGTTGGTTTATGTTTTCCTCTTAAAAGCTTAGCTGCTTCTGTTGCAACTCTACCTAAAGGACGACCAGCAGCATCTAAAATATACCATTTACTTTCAACTTCACCTTTTTTTGCACTATATGTAGTATTATTATTCATGGTAATTTTTACCCTCCTATTAATTAATGAATTTATATGAAATTTAAATTTAAAACCACCGGGGAGAAGTTATAAATTCAAATTACATTACGTTAAAATACTAAAATAGTATAATACATAATTGCTTTTTTGTCAATGGTTTAGTCGATTTTTTACAAGGTTTTTTACAAATTATCTAAAAGTTCTTGATAAAAAAAGTAATTAATTTTATAATATGTAAGTACAATAGAATAGGAAGTGATTTTTTTGAACGAAGTATTGCAGTCAAAGCCGAAAAAAAAAGAAAGCTTTATGCAAGGCGTTGTAACAATAATGTTTTCACAAGTCCTAATAAAGGTATTAGGCTTAGTATATACACTATATTTAACAAATAGAAATGGTTATGGAGATGCAGGTAATGGCATTTCAAGTGGTGCTTATCAAATATATGCATTGCTTCTTACGGTTTCATCAATAGGTGTTCCAAATGCTATTTCTAAACTAGTATCTGAAAGAGTAGCAATAGGAGATCATAGAGGTGCTCATAGAATTTTAAAAATTGGTTTTGCAACATTCGCTATAATAGGATTAGTAGGAAGTCTTTTATTATTTTTTGGAGCTAAGCTAATTGCAACAGAGTGGCTACAAATACCAGAAGCAGAAATGACACTTGTAGCACTATCACCGGCTATATTTTTTGTTGCTGTAGCATCTGTAATGAGAGGATATTTTAATGGAAGACAGCACATGAAAGTTTCTGCTAGGTCTCAAACCTTAGAACAAGTTTTTAAAACAGTTCTTACTATTATTATAGTAGAAATTGTAGCTATTGCTTCTGGAGTTTCTACAGAGCTTATGGCAGCAGGTGCAAATGCTGCAACAACAGCCGCAACTTTTTTGGGATTTGGATATTTATATTTGTTTTACAAAAGTCAAAGTAACGAAATAGCAGAAGAGATAAAACAAACTGTAAACTATAAAAATGAGAGGATTATAGTTGTAATAAGAAATATTTTATTTGTATCTATTCCTATGGCTTTAAGTGCTATAATGTCATCATTAAATAAAAATATAGATTCTGTTACTGTAGTAAGGGGATTAAAACACTTTTTAACAGAAGGAGAGGCAAAAATACAATATGGAATACTAGCTGGAAAAGTAGATACATTAACAAGTTTACCGCTTTCAATCAATATAGCATTTGCAACAGCATTAGTGCCTGCAATTGCAGCAGCTAGAGCAAAAAAAGATACAGAAACTGCAACAAAAAGAACATCGTTTTCACTTTTAGTTTCAATGCTAATAGGACTGCCTTGTACAATAGGAATGTGTATATATTCACAACAAATATTAAATTTACTTTTTCCAAATGCAACTGCAGGAAAGTTAATATTACAAATAAGTTCATTTACAATAATATTTACAATATTAGACCAAACTATAAATGGAGCTTTGCAAGGTTTTGGTAAAGTTATGGTTCCAGCAACAGCATTAGCATGCCGGAGTAGTAACAAAACTTATATTAAATTTAATACTAATACCAATTCCATGGATAGGAGCAAATGGAGCAGCAATAGGTTCTGTAGCATGTCATATGGTAGCATTTACTATAGCAATAAATGTACTTAGAAAAAATATAAAGTTAGATTTAGGATTTTCTAAATTTGTAATAAAACCTGTACTTGCAACATTTATTATGGCAATATGTTCATATGCAGCATTTATTATATTCAATAATATAGTTGATGAGAGATTAGCAACGTTAACAGCAATAGCAGTGGCTATAATTATATATATTATATCAATTATTGTATTAAAGATATTTACTAAAGAAGAAATATATATGATACCTTATGGTAAAAAAATATATAAAATTTTAGAAAAACTACGGAATATACGAAAAAAATTAACTTTTTAGAAAAAAAAAGAGGGAATTTAGCAAATCTTGGCGAATAAGAATAATTAGTAGCACGTAAATTGCTATATATAGCATATTACAGCTACATAAACTTAAAAACTTTATAGGAGGTAATTTTAATGAACAAAGCTGAATTAGTAGCAGCAGTTGCTGCAAAAACAGGAGACACAAAAAAAACAGCTGAAGCAACAGTAAACGCATTTGTTGAAGTTGTAACAAAATCACTAGCTAAGGGAGAAAAAGTTCAATTAGTTGGATTTGGTTCTTTTGAAGTTAGAAAAAGAGCTGCTAGAAAAGGTAGAAATCCACAAACTAAGGAAGAAATCAAAATACCTGCATCAAAAGCTCCAGTATTTAAAGCTGGTAAAGCATTAAAAGAAGTTGTAAACAAAAAATAGATTTTAAATAAATTATAAAATATATAAATATAAAAGAAGCTTTTTTAAGCTTCTTTTTTTACATATATCATTTAGTAAATTTCTCTAATAAACTTGTAATTATCGACAAATAATGATAAAATAATTGCATTATAAAAATAAACAAAAGGAGTAAAAAAATGCTTATAGCCTTAGCTCGGCATAACCGGAGTAGGAAAATCATATTTTACAGAAAAAATTAGTAAAGAACTAAATTTTAAGAAAATACATACTATACGTACAAGAGAAATTCGCAAAGGGGAGCAAAATGGAAAGACTGGATTATTTATGACTAGCGAAGAATTGGATGAAATTGAGCAACAAGGGAAAATAGCATACAGATTTAAAGTATTTGGTGGAGAATATGGATATTTATCAGATGAAGTGTATTCTACAGACGACTATGTTATGGAAATGCACTATACTACAATAGACGATTGGAAAAAGGTAAGGCCAGATATAAAAACTATATATGTATTACCTAAAGATTTGAATATTGCAATACAAAAGACAAAAGAAAGAAAACTACCTTTAGAAAAAGAAAATGAAAGAATAGAAGAAATTAAAGAACAGTATAATAGATTCTTAAATGATGAATGCTTAAGAAAAAAATTTGATTTTTGTATTTACAATGATTATGATAAACAATCAGAAGAACAAATTTTAGAAATAATAAAAAAAATGAAACAAGGAGAATAACATGCAAACTTATTTTACTCTTGATGAGAACTTTAATAATATAATAGATAAAGAATTAAAAGAAAATTTTAATGTAAAAACTATTGATTCAATGCAGCAAATAAGTACAGGATGGACAAATATAGTATATAAAGTAAAGACAAACAATGGTAATTATTACTTTAGGTTCCCAAGAGATGACTTTTGGGAAAAAACAATAGTTAAAGATTATCAATTTGCAAAGTACATACAAGGAAAGACAAGCTTTACTACTGTAGATTTAAAACTAGGTTATAGTAACAATAGACCATTTTCTATTCATAAAGAAATAGAAGGTGTTGCTTTGGCTGAAAAAATGAATGAGTTAAACTCAGCAGATATTGAAAAAATTGCAAATCAGTTAGCAAAGTTTATGCATGAACTTCATAATATTGAATACGATGAAAAAGAAATTTTTTCTATTAATAATATTGGCTTAGAATTACAAGACTTTATTACAGAACTTTTAGCAAAACATGTTAGCAAGGAAGACAACGAATTTTGGGCTAAGAACAATTTTAAAATAAATCCAAATGAGCAGTGCTTGGTTCATGGGGACTTTAATTCTAGTAATGTATTATTAGACGAAAAAAACAATGTTACAGCTATTATAGATTTTGGCTTTGGAGGATTTGGAAGTAAAAGTCAAGATATTTCTAGAATAATAGGAAGATGTCCAGAACAATTCAAAAATCCAATTATAAATGCTTATGAAAAATATGCAAATCAAGAAATTGAAAAGAATCAATTAAATCAAGATATAAAAACGTGGAGTAACATTGATAATGCTTATATAAATTATATGACTAAAATAGGAATTTATAAAAGATAGCCAAGTGGGATTTCGACCAACGGGGACGGGTTCGTTTGACATATTTTTTGTCAAACGAACCCGTCCCCGTTGGTCGAAATCCCACTTGGCCGAATTATTCAGCATCATCTAAATCAACATCTTCAAATTCTATTTTCTCTGTATCACTTTCAGCATCTTCTAAATCTTCTGTATCATCATAATCGTTGTCATTATCATTAACTTCAGCTTGTTCTGTATCTTTTTCTGCATCTTTTTTTACTGGTGGAATAACTATATTTTTAGGCTTTTCATCTTGCATTTTTGGCTTAGCGCTATTAAGGTGATCATATACAGGTGAAATATCCAAATTACCAATACCTTCAACTACTTCTATATCTTTTTTATTATTTTCTTCTGACATTATTTCCGCCTCCTTTAAATTTAATATAATAATATCATATTTATAAACAAAGTTCAATACAAATTAGAATATCTTGACAATGGCTTAAATTCGTGTGATAATGTAGATGTTAATTATTAGGAAAAGAGACGAAAAATGGAAATAGAAAAAAACAAGGGAATAATAGAAGCAATACTTTTTTCTGCAGGTAGAGTAGTAACAATTGATGAATTAATGATGGGACTTGAAGTGTCAAAAGAAGACATTCAAAGTTTAATTCAAAATATGCAAGAAGACTATAAAAAGCAAAATAGAGGAATAGAGATTGTAAAGGTAGATAATGGATACCAATTGGCATCAAAAACAGATTTATATGATTATATATATCCAATATTAGACAAAAGAGCTAAACCGCGACTTTCAACTGCAGCATTAGAGACACTTTCTATAATAGCCTATAATCCAAGAATAACAAGAGCAGAAATTGAAGCAATACGTGGAGTTAATGCGGATGGTGCTATATATAAACTTTTGGAATTTGGATTAATAGAACTAGCAGGAAAATTAGATGCTCCAGGAAGGCCCACAACTTATAAAACATCAAATGAATTTTTAAAAATGTTTGGGTATTCATCATTAGATGATTTACCGGAACTACCGAAGTACAAATTAGATGAAAACAAGCAAATTGTTATAGATGAATTGGTAGAAGAAAATAATAAAGGAGAGGATAAAAATGAGACTATCACAAGCAGGAATGGGGACAACTAAACTAAACAATATAGATGAAATGTATCCAGGTCAAAGTATACTATTACAAACAGGACAATTAGTTCAATATGGGGCAGGAATTTTTGGATATGGGAATGTTCCACTATTGGTAAGAAGAAAAATTGAAACAATAATACAAGAAACACTAAACAAATATGGATGTATAGAAGTATTACTTCCAACTTTACAACCAGACACAATATGGAAAAGTTCAGGAAGATATGAACATTACATAAATGAAGGAGTTATGCTAATTACAGAATCAAATAAAGGAACATTTTGTTTAGCACCAACAGCAGAAGAAGCAGTTGTAGAATTTGCAAGAGAAAAATTAAAATCATATAAAAACTTACCTGCTACTTATTATCAAATTGGTGAAAAAGTAAGAAACGAAATACGTACCAGAGGGTACTTGTTGCGTGGAAAAACATTTCCAATGCTTGATGCATATAGTTTTGATGCAGATGAATCTGGAATGATTAATTCTTATGAAAATGTAAAACAAGCATTTTTGGAAATCTTTGAGAAAATTGGATTACCTGTAATTCCAATTGTTGCAGATAATGGTGCAATGGGAGGAAAAAAATCAGAAGAATTTATGATGATATCTGAACAAGGAGAGGACAAAATTCTATACGATGAAAATACAGGAATTGGATTAAATACTGAAATACTAGAAAGAGAAGATTATAAAGAATATTTAAAAGATGAATATGGAATTGAAGACATATCAAACCTTAAAGAAATTAGAACAATGGAATTAGGTCACATATTCCAATTGGGGACTAGATATTCTGAAATGATGAATGGAAAATACATTAATCAAGAAGGAAAAGAAACACCTTATTATATGGGATGCTATGGAATAGGAGTAAGTAGAACTGTTGCAGCTTTATATGAATATTGCTTATTAAATGATGAAAAATGGGGACCTTCTGGATTCGTTTTGCCTAATAATATTGCACCATATAAAGTACAAATAGTTCCAAAAGTCGAAAATGAAGAAAAATTAGAATTAGCTAACAACATATATAGCAATCTTAAGAAAAATGGAATTGAATGTATTATTGATGATAGAGAAGGTCTAACAATAGGCTCAAAAATCAAAGATTGTAAAATTCTTGGAACACCATATTTAATAGTAATTGGGGATAAACAAGAAGGAGACACAATAACAATTGAGAGTACAAAGACAGGAGAAAAGCAAGAAATAAAAACGGATCAATTAGTAAACTATTTTAAATAAAAAAATGCACTTGGTAACAAGTGCTTTTTTATTTAAAATAGTTCTAAATTCACATTAAGCTTCATATACATAAATATGAAGGGGGATTGTATATGTTATACGCAAATGATGAGTTTTTTATTATAAAGGTGCTTTTTTTTGTCTTTTTTATGTTTTGCAGTTTAAATTGTGTTTTGATTTATACTTTTATGGACTTATTAAAAAATCTTTGAAAAATTCGTAAAATATGGTAAAATATAGCTATGTTATAAAAAGGAGAAAATTTTATGAACATAGCAGATGAATGGAAAGAATATAAAATACTAGATATGGCAGATGGGCAGAAGCTAGAAAAATGGGGCGATGTAGTTTTATCAAGACCAGATCCACAAATAGTGTGGAAAAATAAAAGTTTTCCACAAAAGTGGAACAAAATTAATGCTACTTATCACAGAAGTAAAACAGGTGGAGGAGCATGGGAATATAGTAAGCATGTGCCAAGCAAATGGCAGATAAAGTATAAAAATTTAATATTTAATATAAAACCTATGGGCTTCAAGCATACAGGATTATTTCCTGAGCAAGCTGTAAATTGGGACTGGATGATAGAAAAAATAAAAAAAGAAAAAAGAGAAATAAAAGTTTTAAATTTATTTGCATACACTGGGGGAGCAACCGTTGCATGCTTATCCGCAGGTGCAAGTTGTTGCCATGTTGATAGCTCAAAAGGAATGGTACAATGGGCAAAAGAAAATGTTATTTCATCTGGATTACAAGATAAACCAGTTAGATACATAGTAGATGATGTTGTAAAATTTGTTAAAAGAGAAATAAGACGAGGAAATAAATATGATGCAATAATTATGGACCCACCATCATATGGAAGAGGTGCAAATGGTGAAGTATGGAAATTTGAAGATAATATCTATGATTTAGTAGAATTATGCTTAGACGTCCTATCAGATAATCCATTATTCTTTATAATAAATTCATATACAACAGGAATATCTAGTACAGTATTAAAAAACATATTGAACATTACAGTTGCCAAAAAATATAAAGGAGAGATATCTTCTGGTGAAATTGGACTTCCTATGGAAGAGTCAAACTTGATTTTGCCATGTGGAATATATGGTCGTTGGGAGAAATAGATGAAAGATTTAAAAATAATATATGAAGATAACCACATTATAGTAGTAGAGAAGGAACCAAACATACCCTCACAATCAGATAAAACCGAAGACGAGGACATGCTTACTATAATAAAAAAATATATAAAAGAAAAATACAATAAGCCAGGAAATGTATATTTAGGTCTAGTACATAGACTTGATAGACCAGTAGGCGGAATTATGATTTTTGCTAAGACATCAAAAGCTGCTTCTAGACTAAGTGAACAAATACGTAATAAGGATTTTAAGAAAAAATATCTAGCAGTAGTTGATGGAAAATTTGAAAAGCAAAGAGGAACATTAGAAGACTATTTGTATAAAGATGCTAGAACTAATATGAGCAGAGTAGTAAAAAAAGAAAAAAAGAATAGTAAATTTGCAAAATTAGATTATGAAGTTTTAAAGTATAATGAAATAAAAAATTTAAGTTTAGTAAAAGTAAATTTACATACTGGAAGACACCATCAAATAAGAGTACAACTTAGTAATTTTGGACATAGTATATTTGGAGACCAAAAGTATGGAACCAGGGGAAAAAATAAACAGATAGCATTATGGGCTTATGAACTTACTATTAAACATCCAATCAGCAAAGAAGAAATGACATTTACAGATTTACCAGAGCCAGTAGGTACATGGTGTATACTAAAACTATAGAAAATAAAAAAGAACAGACTTAGAAGGTTAAAACTGCCTAAGAGTCATGTTCTTTTTATTTGTCTTTCTGTAAACTTTATGAAAATACAAAAAAGACTCGTGAAAACAGAAAATAAAATTTTCACAAAGTAATTTTATCCTTTCATAAGTGAATTGTTCTGAATCAATTTTTTAGTGATAAATTGTGAATGAACAACAAACTAGAGAGGTTAAAAATAGTGATTGATAAAATTTGTGTATTTTTAACTAATAAAATTAGAAAGGAAGATCCAAGTATTGATGATGAGAGAGCAGAGGTTATAAATTATGGTCTTCAAATAATAGTAGGAGAAATACCAAAAACAATTATAATGCTAGCTGTTGCATATTTGCTCGGTGTTTTTAAATTAAGCCTGCTTACATTTCTAGTTTTAATACCATACAGAGGAGCATCTGGAGGATTCCATTTACATACACATATTGGATGTATAATTTCAACATGTATAATGTATAGTGGAGTTGCTTTACTTAGCAAGTTTATATTGCTTACTGAACTTGCAAAATATTTTCTAATAGGTAGTGTATGGTTATTTGGAATGATTATGATAAATTATTATGCACCAGCAGACACAGAAGATGTTCCAATTTTAGAAAGTAAAGTTAGAAAGAAAAAACAAATTGCATCATACTTTGCATTAACCGCTGGACTAGCATCAGCCTTGTTTATAAATGACAGTACTATATCTAACATATTAATATTTGGAAACTTAGTTCAAACATTAACAATTACAAAACTAGCTTATAGATTAACTAACAACAAATATGGATATGAAGTATATGGAGAGGCTTAAAACTTTGGTAATACCAAATACCTTATTTATAATACCAGTTGAAAGGTATTTGTATTATAAATAATTTTTAGGGAGGATAAATTTATGTTTAAAGCTTTAGCAAAAGTTGCTGAAAAGTATGCGAAAAGAACGAATACAGCATGTGTTTATTTATGGGTTTTACATCAACCAAAAATGCCAGCATCTTTAGTAAAAAAAGACTAAATATAAAGGAACTCGCTATGAATTAAAAAATTCAGACATCTGAAAAGCACTAGATATAATATCTAGTGCTTTTCAAACTTTAATAATAAATTTCTAATTGTTGTTTAAAGAATTCATCATTTTTTGTAGTATATAAATTTAGATTACTATTCTTCTTTAATATTTGTTTTATTTCCCATAAACCAAGTCCAGAATGATTATCTTTACTACTATAACCTTTATTAAAAATTTCATCTATATCAACATCTTTATTTGTATAAGTATTTTCTACAATAACAACTTGTCTATTTTTATTTTGTTCATTTCTAAATTTTATATTTATAACTTTTTCTTCACACTTAGAAGTTTCTTCTATAGCATTATCTATAAGTATACCAAGTATTCTAGAAAATTCATATATTTTCATATTTAAAGTGTTTAAATCTAAGAAGAAGTCTAGATTAATTTTAATATTCTTACTATCTGCTTCATGATACTTACTGCTTAATAAATTGAATATACCAGGATTGTTTATAATATTAGGGTTAAGAGTTGCAATATTATTTACTTTTTGACAATCTTCTTCAAGTTGAGTGTAATACTGCTTTAATCCCTCCATATCTTCTGTTTTAACATAACCACCAATTGTTGCGACAATATTATCAAAATCATGTTTAAATCCTCTAACATTATCATGTAAAATAGATAGCGATTTATTATATGCTTCTGCACTTTCTAATTCTTGGGTTGTTAAGAATAATTTTGTAACTCTAGTTAAACTATATATGCTTATACCAAAATATGCAAGTAACGATATTGAACTTATAAGAGTTATTAATACTGGTAAAGCATCAATGTAATAAACGGTTAAAAACAGTTGAAGAATTATTGCAAGTAATCCAAAACCTAAATTTGTAAACAACATTAGTTTATTCTTTTTGTCTAATTCATCTAAAATGGTTAAGGCAATACTTTTATGTTTTAAAATTAAAACAACTCCAAAAAGTAATAAGTATGAGATAGCTAAGTACAAGTATCTATATATTGGTACTAATGAGGCTTGTTCATAATTAATGTGTAGCACTGTTAAAAAGGGATTTGAGATTAATACTCCTAATAGTGTAAATATAACTGTTGGCACAATCATTGCTATAAAGCTTTTTAGTATAGTTAATTTGAAAATGAATAGTATTAATAAAAACATCATTCCGTAATTGAATATTACATTATATGGGCTCGGGATTACAAAGCTACAAATTATTCCGGTTATAATCGATAATGCAATGTAAATCAACTTTTGCTTTCTTGTAGCAGTAATATTTAATGCATAAATAAAAATGTACATAATTAATGGGATTTCCACAAAAAATGGTGGAATTGTCAATATCTTCATCAATTCCTCATTTGGTGTACTAAGTGCTGTCCACACATTATTTAATATTTCCATTATTTTTCATTACCTCCATCAAAGTACTTTTATATTTTGGACCTATATCACAAGTAGACTTATTAGCAAAGAATAGGGTATTAGAAATAGGTTCAACATTAACAATTTTATTAACATTAGCGACATAAGATTTATGACATCTAATAAAGTTACTAGGAAGATTTTCCTGTATTTTACTTAAAGAGGTATAAGTCTCATAATCCTTATTATCAGTATGAAAAACTAATTTCATTCCTTCTCTTTTTATATAATTAATTTCATTTTCGTCAATCAAAGTATTTTTATTATCAATTTTAATATATCGTTTTGGCAAACCATTTATATCTTCAAATAGTCTAGTTACTGTATCTTCAAGTCTTTCATATGTAATAGGCTTAGGAAGATAATCAAATGTTTTAAGTTTATATGCAACAATAGCATATTCTAAATGACCAGTGGTAAAAATTATATAACACTTTTTATTATGTTCTCTGACTTTCTCGGCAAGTTGTAACCCAGTAATATTTGACTTTAAATTTATGTCTAAAATTAATACATCGGTTTTATTAGAATTTACAAAATTCAAAATACTATCAGCATCAGTTGACTGAAAAACGACACTAGCATCATAGTTATATTTTAAAAATATGGATTCTAACATCTTAGAGAACTTATTTAAAATATTCAGATTGTCATCACACACAACAAAGTTTAACATGTAAAATCCCCCTCAAAATTCAACGGTTTTATAAACAATTACCTTAATTTTCCAATATATAACAATATAATCCAAAAATATCATCTTGTCAATATTTTGAATAACTATTTCGACATTTTTCAAACAACGAATATCAGTTGAAAAATCAAATAAAACAAAAAGTTTTACAATAATAGATTTACCCATAAATTGTAAATTGAAAAGTTAATAAAAAGTAAATCAAAAAAACATTCATAAAATAAACAAAACAAAAATATTTTTTAACAAGGAGTTAGGAGGTATCTTTATGATTAAAAATAAATATAAGATAAATATAACAATTATGCTGGCGTTAATAATTAGTATTTTTTCTATAAGTGTAATATCTATGAATGGAGAAAATTTAGTCAGCACATCTATAGACATTAATGAAAATACAAAAATTGGATGGGGGATAAAAAGAAATGACAATCATGAGCAACCAGATGTAGGAGAAACCAATAAAAAAATTTTAGAAGAAAATGGTGGCATATGTTTAGGAGATAAACAAAAAAAATATATATACTTAACATTTGATGAAGGGTATGAAGCTGGCTATACAGAAAAAATATTAAATATATTAAAAGAAAATGAAGTAGATGCCACGTTTTTTATAACAGGCCATTATTTAAATACACAAAGTGATTTAGTTAAAAGAATGTTAGAAGAAGGACATTTGGTTGGGAATCATACTATAAATCATAAAAGTATGCCTGAACTATCAGATGAAGAAATAAAAAAAGAAGTAATGGGATTACATCAAGCTTTATATGATAAATTTGCATATGAGATGCTTTTTTTAAGACCACCTATGGGAGAGTATAGTGAAAGATCTTTAAAAGTTACAAATCAATTAGGTTATAAGACAGTAATGTGGAGTTTTGCTTATGAAGATTGGGATGAAAGTAATCAACCAAACAAAGAACAATCAACAGAAAAAATATTATCAAACATCCATAATGGAGAAATAATGCTTTTACATGCGAACTCTAAAACAAATACTGAAATTTTAGATAATGTTATAAAAGAAATTAAACAAATGGGATATGAGTTTAAAAATCTTGATTCATTTGAATAGAGGTGAATACAGTTTGAAAAAAAACAGGAAAAGCTTAAGAAAAATAGATGACATTCTAGAAATGCCCAAAGAGATATGTTCTAACGAGCCCAAGTTAACAACAATAGGTTTTGAAGAATTGATTATCGAAAACTATAAAGGAATACTAGAATATGAAGATTATTATATAAGAATTAATACATTTATAGGAATAATAAATATTAATGGATTTAATTTGACATTAAAAAAAATGACTGAAGATGATTTAAAAGTTTTGGGAAAAATTGAAAGCATAGATATTGAAAGAAAGGTGGAATAAAATAAATACATATGCTGATAAGAATACTTATTAAATATTTAATTGGATATGTTAGAATTGTAGTAGAAGGGTACTACATAGAAAGATTTATTAATATATGCACTACAAGTAATATTTTAATATGGAATTTACAAAGAGAAAAAAACATCAGACTTTATTTAAATATTGGAATAAATGATTTTAAAAAGATTTCTTCGATTTGTAAAAAAACAAAATGTAGAGTGAAAATTAAATCTAAACATGGAATACCATTTTTACTTAACAAATATAGGAAAAGAAAAATTTTTGTAATACTTCTTATTGCAATATCTATGAGTATATATTTTAGTTCAAATTATATATGGAATATAGAAATAAAAAATGATAGTGGAAAACAATTTGAAAATCTTGTAGAAGACTTAAATACATCAGGACTAAGTGTAGGAAAATTAAAGTCCAAAATAGACACAAAAGATGTAATAAATAAAATACGTTTAAAAAGAGATGATGTGGCTTGGATTGGAATAGAACTAAAAGGAACAAATGCAATAGTAAAAGTTATTGAAGCAGATAAGGCACCAGAAATAATAGATGAAAATGAATATTGTAATATAATTGCAAATAAAAGTGGACTAATAACAAAAATAAGTGCTCAAAATGGAACAGCACAGGTAAAAGAAGGTGACGTTGTACAACAAGGAGCTATCCTAATACAGGGAATAATGGAAGGAAAATACACGGAACCAAGATATGTACACGCATCTGGAGAAATACAAGCGAAAGTATGGTATACCAAATCTAAAAAAATATATTTTAATCAAGAAGAAAAAATACAAACAGGAAATGAAGAAAAAAATTTAGGAATAAAAATAAACAATTTTAAAATATTTTTTCCAAAAAGGGTTTCAAAATTTGAATTATATGATACAATAGAAACAGAAAAAAAACTAAAATTATTTTCTGATTTTTATCTTCCAATTTCTGTAATATCTACAACATATAAAGAAATAGAAAAAAAA
>JAFWIH010000017.1 GCA_017533795.1 Clostridia bacterium
TAAATGAAAGGATGGAAAAAAATGAATGAACAAGGAAATATAATTATTTATAAAGATAAGAACGGCAAAGACAATATAGAAGTTAAAATGAAAGACAATACTGTTTGGTTAAATCAAGAACAACTTGTTAAGCTATATAATTCCAGTAAATCCAACATATCAGAGCATATAAAACACATATTTGAAGAAGGAGAATTAGATGAATTATTAACTGTTCGGAAATTCCGAACAGTTGCATCAAATGGAAAATCTTATAACATGAATTATTATAATCTTGATATGATTGTAGCAATTGGTTTTAGAGTTAGATCAAACATTGGTACAAATTTTAGAAGATGGGCAAATGAGAGATTAACCGAATATATGATTAAAGGATTTACAATGAACGACGACTTACTTAAAAGAGCTGGCGGAGGATTATACTTTGATGAATTATTAGCTAGAATACGTGATATTAGATCCTCAGAAAAAGTTTTTTGGAGAAAAATATTAGACATATATGCAACATCTGTGGATTATGATCATAAAGCAAAAATCACACAAGAGTTTTTTAAAACTGTTCAAAATAAAATGCATTGGGCAGTACATGGACACACTGCAGCTGAAATTATAGTTGAAAGAGCAGATGGCAATAAAGACTTTATGGGCTTAACAACTTTTAGTGGAGACTACCCAACATTATTAGATGCTACAATTGCCAAAAATTATTTAACAGATAAAGAAATAGATATTCTAAATAGAATAGTTTCAATGTACCTAGATTATGCAGAATTACAAGCAATTGAGCAAAAGTCTATGACTATGCAAGATTGGGTTAAGGAATTAAACTATTTTCTAACAATGAATAGAAAAGATATATTAAAAGACGCTGGTAAGATAAGTCATGAAGAAGCAATGAATCATGCAAAAAAAGAATATGAGAAATATAAAGACAGGATTTCATTAAAACCAAGTGAAGTTGAATTACACTACTTAGAAAGTATTAAAGACTTAGAAATGATTGATACAAATAATTAATAGTAATACTAAGTATTTAGCATAGTCACAATATAGAAAATACTTTGTTCATAGATAAATCGATTTATTTTAGAAATGCACTAGTAAGAGGTAATTTTATAAATAGACTTTTCTTAATATATTTGTTATACTCTTATTGTAATAAAGAAAGGAGATAATTATGTCAAAATTAAGTAATAGAGCAGTAGTAATAATTACTTTTTCAGCAATCATAATAGGTCTCCTTATAGTATCTAGTGATTATTTAAAAGAAAAAAAAGAAAAAGCCTATGAAAAAATTAGAATATCACTTATAGATAAAAAGAAAGACAATACACCTAAAAATGTAACAGAAGAGCCAAAAGAAGAGCCAGTAGAAGTTCTTCCAAACGGATATTTAGGAATACTTACTATAGAAAAAATTAATCTAGAGCAAGGATTCTTTGATAAAGATAATCCGGAAAATAACGTTGATAGAAATATTACATTCCTTCCTCCAACAAACTATCCAGATGAAAAAAACGGAAATGTAATTTTAGTAGCTCACTCAGGATCATCATCAATCGCATATTTTAAACACCTATATCAAACAGAAATAGGAGATATTGCTAAAATAAGATACAAAGGAAAAACATACATCTATAAAATAGAAGACATATATACAGAAACAAAAGATGGAGATGTAACTATTTATAGAGATACAAATAGAAACACACTTACTATGATTACATGTACCAAAGACGACGATACAAAACAGACAATTTATATCTCATACCTTCAAAATATTGAATAAGAGCGTAAAAGCTCTTTTTTTATGAATTTGACGAAAATACAAAAAAATGGTACAATCGTGAATGTTTTCGGCAAATTTTAGGAGGTTGACATGAAAACAAGTAAACTGATTAGGGCCTCACTGGCCATAATCACATTAGCGATATTTATTGCTGGTACTACAGTTCAAGCTAAACAAATTAATACAAAAGTAAAACTATTAGAATTAGAACCAGTAAAATCATCAGTTAACATTAAAAATTCAGATGATTTAAAGCTAAATTACACAGTAGAAGAACTAAGACAAATTAAAATAGCTAGAAAAAAAGCTCTAGAGTTAGAAAGACAAAAAGAAGCAGAAAGATTAGCAGCAGAAGAAGAAGCGAGAAGAGCCGAAGAAGCAAAACGAATCATTTTTGATGGACTAACTATGGAAGAGCTAGCAAATAAACTAAATAGATCACTCCATTCTACAATTTCAGGTAAAGGTGAAACATTTGCAAGACTATCTGATGAGCTTGGAATAGACCCATACTTAGCTGTTGCAATAGTTATGCATGAGTCTGGATGTAAGTGGGAGTGTAGTGGATTACTTAAAACATGTAACAACGTAGGTGGAATGAAAGGTCCTGGAGGATGTGGTGGAGGAGCTTATGCTTACTTCCCAACCTTAGATGAAGGTATTAGAGCATACATGAATAACCTATATAAAAACTACTTTTCACAAGGGTTAACAACTCCAGAAGCTATGGGACCTAAATACGCTGCAAGTACTACATGGGCCTCTAATGTAAGATCATATATGAATGAGATAAGAGCAAAATAATTGCTCTTTTTCTTTACACAATTTGACTATAAAAAATTTATATGCTAAAATCAAATTAAGAAAAGTAGGAGAGATGAGTATGAAGTTAAAAATAAAAGCTTTTAGTATTTTAATTTTAGGAATAGTAACATCATTTGCACTGCCAAAATACATTATTTCACTTACATCTCAAAAAGTAAAACAAGAAATAACAGCTGTTCAGCCTCAAACGATAAGCAATCAAATTCAAGTAGAAGAAAAAAGAGATACAGCAGTACCAGTTCAGCCAAAGCAAGAAGTAATTGAACCAGAAATAGCCGAAGAACCAAAAGAAGAAGTAGAAGAAGTAAAAAAAGAAGAGCCAAAAGAACAATCTGTAGTTGAAATAGCTCAAGCTGATGAGGCTATTCCATATGAACAAATGACAAACGAACAGTTAATTAATTCAATAGGAAATGGAACATTTAAATTAGAATATACAGCCATATACAATACAAATGCTAATAGACTTACAAAATCAAAAGGAGTAGTATATTATAATAATCATAAAGAAACATATTACTCACAAAATGCATTACCAGGAACATCACTAAGAATTCCAGGAAGACACGTAGCTGATGATGGAACAGTAAGAGACGGAGATGGATATATATGCGTTGCTGCAAATTCATCATACATGTCAAAAGGAACAGTTGTTAAAACA
>JAFWIH010000006.1 GCA_017533795.1 Clostridia bacterium
AATGTTACTGTATATCCTCCATATTCTGATTTTGCTGTTAATTCTGCTGTCATATCAGTTAAGTCTTGTGGTACACTTGTAAAATATTTTCCTAAAATCGTACTCAAATTAGAAGCATTTCCCTGATTTACCGCTTTATCATTTAATATATCTAGTTTTACTCTGTCTATTAAATCTCCTCTTTTTGTTGCATCACCTGCTTCTGTTGCTCTACTTAATAGTCCATTTTCTCCTGTTAAACTTGCTATTGTAATTCCCACAAGAATCAGAAGTACAATTATTGTTATTACTAAGGCTATTAAAGTAATACCTTTGTTTTGTCTTATGTTATTTTTCATTTGTTTTTCCTCCCTTTTAAATCAAGCAAATGCTTGATTCTTTGTTCTTTGTTAGCTACACTTTATCATATTCTTTGTTTTTTATCAATTATATTTAGTTCCGATATATATACATATATACTGCTACAAGGAGTTACAGCTTTCATTAAATTTGCATTACATTTTTATTACAAATCCATTACAATTGTTACCGGTCCATCATTAATTAAACTTACCTGCATATCAGCTCCAAAAATACCTTTTTCAACTTTTATGCCATATTTACCGCATTCTTCACAAAAATAATCATATAAAGCATTTGCTTTTTCTGGTTTTTCTGCACCTGTGAATGATGGTCTGTTGCCACTAGAACAATCTGCACATAATGTAAATTGAGATATTATTAATAATTCTCCATTTACATCTTTTAATGCTAAATTCATTTTTTGATTTTCATCTTCAAATACTCTCAAGTTACAAAGTTTTTTTACTAAGTAATCTGCTTGTTCTTTAGTATCACCTTTAGCTATACCTAGTAATACCATAAAGCCTTTATTAATTTTGCCAACTATTTTTTCATCTACCTCTACTTGAGCTTGCGTTACTCTTTGAATTACTAATTTCATTTTTTCACCTTTTTTGTTAATATTATGTGCATAAAAATGTACTATTTTACATTTTTTCGTACATATAAATGTAAAATAACACACTTTAGCTTATCTTATTTTATAATTTTTTTATTTTTCATCTATTAATTTTTCTAGCTCACGAATCTTATCACGTAATTCTGCAGCTTTTTCAAATTCCATTTCTGCTGCAAATTTAAGCATTTCGTCTGTAAGCTTTTTAATTACATCTTCTATGTCCTCATCTTTTTCAAGGTTGTATTCTACTGCAATATCTTCTATAACAGTTGCTTTTATACTGTCTCTTACAGATTTCTTTATTGTTTGTGGTGTTATTCCGTGTTCTTCATTATACTTTTGTTGAATGCTCCTACGTCTATTTGTTTCACTAATTGCTTTTTCCATAGATTCTGTAAGTTCATCTGCATACATTATAACAGTTCCGTCTGTATTTCTTGCGGCACGTCCTATTGTTTGTATTAGTGATCTTTCTGAACGCAAAAAGCCTTCTTTGTCTGCATCTAATATTGCAACTAGTGATACTTCCGGTATGTCTAGTCCCTCACGCAAAAGGTTTATTCCAACTAAAACATCAAATTCACCTAAACGCAAGTTTCTTATTATTTCCATTCTCTCTAATGCTTTTATGTCTGAGTGCATGTAGTTTACTTTTACGTCTAAACTTTTTAAATATGCTGTTAAATCTTCTGCCATTTTTTTTGTAAGTGTTGTGACTAAAACTCTTTCATTTTTTTCTACTCTTATTCTAATTTGTTCTAATAAATCATCTACTTGATTTGTTACTGGTCTTACTTCTATTTTTGGGTCAAGTAATCCTGTTGGTCTTATTATCTGTTCTACAACATTATCCTTTGCGTGTTCCGCTTCGTATTCAGCAGGTGTAGCACTTACAAACACAACCTGATTTAGTCGCTGTTCAAATTCTTCAAATTTAAGTGGTCTATTATCATAAGCTGAAGGAAGCCTAAAACCATATTTAACAAGCGAATCTTTTCTAGACCTGTCTCCATTATACATTGCTCTTACCTGTGGAATAGTTGCATGTGATTCATCTATTAATAGCAAAAAGTCTTTTGGAAAGTAATCAAACAATGTAAAAGGTGGGCTTCCAGGTTCTCTACCACTAATATGCCTTGAATAGTTCTCTATTCCTTGGCAAAAGCCCGTTTCTTTCATCATTTCTAGATCAAAATTTGTTCTTTCTTCAATTCTTTGTGCTTCTATTAATTTGTTCTGTGATTTAAAATATTTTATTCTTTCTTCTAATTCCTCTTCAATTGTTACTAATGCTCTATCCATTTTATCTTTTGTTGTTACATAATGTGAATTTGGGAATATCATAATATGCTGTCTTGTACCAATTACCTTTCCTGTTAGCGGGTTTATCTCAACAATTTTCTCTACTTCATCTCCCCAAAATTCAACTCTAACTGCTGATTCACTCATATCTGATGGGTAAATTTCAACTATATCTCCTTTTGCTCTAAATGTTCCTCTTTTAAAATCCATTTCATTTCTAGTATATTGCATAGTTATTAATTTTCTCAAGACTTCGTCCCTTGATTTTTGCATACCAGGTCTAAGTGATACTATCATGTGTTCATAGTCTATTGGGTCTCCTAAACCATATATACATGATACAGATGCAATAATTATTACATCTCTTGTTTCAAAAAGTGATGCTGTTGCTGAATGACGTAATTTATCTATTTCATCATTTATTGATGCATCCTTTTCTATATATGTGTCAGAACTTGCTATATAGCTTTCTGGCTGATAATAATCATAGTATGAAACAAAATATTCCACATTGTTCTCCGGAAAAAACTCTTTAAATTCGGAATATAGTTGTCCTGCTAATGTTTTATTGTGTGCTAGAACCAATGTAGGCTTTTGAACTTTCTCTATAATATTTGCCATTGTAAATGTTTTACCAGATCCAGTCACGCCAAGTAAAGTCTGAAATTTTTTTCCAGACTTTATTCCGTTACTTAAATATTCTATTGCTTCTGGCTGGTCGCCAGTTGGCTTGTATTCTGAGTGTAATTTAAACATAGTTTTCACCTATTTCTATACTTTTAATTGCTTTGTTTTTAATTGTTTTTGAACACTATAATCATTTATTCCTCTACCAGAATTTGGAACATTATGTGAATATACAGCATCAATTGTAAATATTGTAATTAAAACTATTGCTACAATTCCAAGAACCTTTTTATTAAGTATTCTAATTTTATCATCTATTGCTGGAGCAATGTAATATACCATTGCTATACCTCCAAATCCAAAAGTAAGTAATCCTTCAGCACATATTCTACCATGTAAATTTAAAAAGTAACCACTGTAATCCCACCATTTTGTTCCGTCATGCGTTAGTTCAAGGTAATATGCTGTAAAATATTCAACAAAGCCACATAAAACAATAGCTAAGAAAAATTCTAAAAGCATATTCTTTCTAAATTTACTTAAAAATAATAAAATAATTAGTGAACCACCGCCATATATTGGAAGCCATGGTCCATGAAATGTTCCTCGATTTACAAATATACCATCATTTACTAAATATAGCATTACCTCCCATAGCCACCCTATAAATGAAACTATAAAAAAGATATAAATAAGAGAATTTAAACTATAATGCCTCATGTAGTTTAATGACTCTATTGCATATTTTGTATCTTTTGACTCTATTGTAAACAACCTAAATGGATATGCTTCTTTTGTTATTACAGGTGCAAATTCATCAATAACAAATTCTTTTAATTTTTGATTCTCGTATTTCTTTTCATCTTCTGTATAACCATGTATTCCAAGAAACTCGTATATAAAATATTTCATTCCTTTTTTCTTATTGTATATATAGTCTTCTTGATTCATTATTTCTAATATATCTTTATATTTTTCATCTATCAAATTGCTATCAGCTAATTCATATAGATATTTATCATTTAAAAGTTCTGCATTTTCTATCTTTTTATTTTTTGCAAGCATTCTTAGTTCTTTATAAAATTCAGCAAATGTTGCAACTTTATATGGATTTAAATATAATACATTTGAAATTCCATATGTTAGTATTCCGAATAAGTCCCATCCAATAAATGATAAATCTATTATAAAAGCTTCTAATTTATGTCCATACATCATCATTCTTGATAGTTTTATTGCTTCTTTTCCATTTATATCAGGGTTTTCTGCAAGAATATATGGCACCATTAAATAGGAATAATGTTTTATAAATCCTCCTATGATTGTTATATTCCAAAGGCCTTGATAAATGATTCTTCTAAACATTGCCCTTGACACCTTATTCCATCGTTTTGTTTTACTTAAAAATGCGATTCTTCTATAAGGCACTTTTTTGTATGTTATGCCTTCTAAAAATATTCTTCTTATAATAACTTCAAAAATATTAACTATGTAAAACCAAAAAGCAAAATATAAAACTAGTGCAGCAATTATTGTAATTACAAGCAATACAGTAGAAGATTTTGCTATATTTCTAAGAGCTGAAATGCCAACTATATATAAAGAACCGGATCTAATGGCATTTATTGACATAGCAAAAATACCATTAGTTCTTCCTATTATATCTGTTTCGCTGTTTTTTTCTTCTTGCATATAATCATTTATTTCACTTTCTGTCTGTTCAAAACCTTTTTCATTTATATTGCTAATTATAGTTTCAAATGTATGATTCTCATTTACAATTGATAGTAAAAAAGACCCTTTAAATTCAGCACCAATAAAAACTGATATAGCACAAATAATTACAAAAAATACTATATGTTTTTTGTAGTTTATTCTTGCCTTTCTTTTTAATTCTTTTCTATCTACCATATTCAGTTTCTCCTCTAAGATTTTTTATATCTTTGCACACTTTTTCTAGGATCTCTTTTGTATTATCAAATGTTATTATATTAAATGCTTCATCTATTGTAACCCATTTACTATCTTCAATCTCCGCTTCTTGATTAGTTATTGTTACATCATCTTCTAAAGTCTCTGCAATATAAAATACACTTGTTTTATCAATTTGTTTGTCTTCAATTATGTAATTTATTGCATACCTATATTTTTCATCTAAAATTTTAACGTCTAAGCCTACTTCTTCTTTTACTTCTCTTAATGCTGTTTCAACTTCTGTTTCTCCTTCTTCTATATGCCCTTTTGGAAATCCCCAAAAGTTTCTACCTTTTTCATATACTATTAATACTTTACTATGTGTTTCTTTATCAAAAATAACACAGCCACAAGAAATCTCTTTTTTCATTTATTTCTCCTTATAATTTATTACATATACTTATATCATATAACACTAAAAAAAACAAGGTAAATAAATACCTTGTTTCTAATTCTATTCTGTTTCTTCGCCATATTTTTCATCATATTCTTGTTGAGCTGCAGCAGCTTCTAATACTGCAAGTTTTGCTTCTTCTGCTGCAAGCAATGATAATTCAATACATGCTGACGCATATTCTGTTGTATCTTCTATATATTTTTCTAGTGAAGCTTTATCATGAGCTTCCTTTCTTTCAGCTAGCTCTTTTTTAGCAACATCTATATTCATTTGGGCTTTTAATAACTCTGATGAAGCTTTACCTTTTGCTTTTTCAGAAAAAAATCTATAATTTTCTTTCATAGCATTTACATTGCTTTTAGTTTCTTCTATAGCATCATCAATTTTGTCTTTAGTATACATTCCCATTATTTTTGCTGTATCAATTCCATCTTTTGTTTTTTCTCCTAAATCTTTCATTTTTTCTTTTAATGCATCCATTTTTTCTTTCATTTCTTCTTTGTTCATAATAAAATACCTCCTTTATTTTTTTATAAAAATAACTTGTATTATATAATGCATATTATATAATATAAGTTATTTATTTGCAATGAATTTCAAAACTAATTTTGTTCGCTTTGTTTCTTTCTATAATTTTTAACGACTTCTATTATCATATTTACTGCAAAAAGTATAACAAAGAAGAATAATAATATAATTGTGTTTTTTCCAATCAAGCTTGAATCTGTTTGTATTAGGCAGTCTTTAAATATTCTTACTGTATATGTCATTGGAAGCCATGACGTAAATGCTTGGAATCCCTTATCAATTGTTTCTACAGGGAATGTTCCTCCTGAAGCTGCTAGTTGTAGCACTAGAATAATTAATGCTAAGAATTTTCCTATATCACCAAAGTTTCTGATTAAGAATTGCATTATTGTTGTAAATGTCATTCCTGTTAACATACATTCTAATAAAAATACTCCTGTACTTGCTACACTAAATCCTAATAGTGCTTTAAGTATTATTCCTGTTAATATTCCTTCTGCTGCGCCTATTGCTAAATAAATAAGATTTTGTAATGCTTTATTTGGCGCTTCATGGTCTAATCTTCCAAATCTATGTTTTTGATCATAATATAAAATTACATATAGCATTAATGCTCCTACCCATAATCCTATTGATAAAAATAATGGTGTAAAAGCTACTCCATATGAATCAACCTCACCAAAAGATTTCTCTTTAAATTCTACTGGGTCTTCTACAAAATCTGATAAACCATCTAATTTCTTTATTTGTTCATTGGCAGTATTCTTTCCATCTTCAATAGAATTTTTTAATGTAGTAATTCCTTCTGTTAATTGTACGCTTCCATCTAGCGCAGATTTGCTTCCAGCATCTAATTGTTGCAAAGCTATTTTTATTAAATTAGAATTTCTACTTAACTCCCCTAATCCATTTGATAATGAATTTGCTCCATTTTTTATTTTATTTGTTCCTGTATTTAGCGAATTGATTCCATCTTTTAATTTTGCTGTTCCTTGTTCAACTTGTGCTAAGCTATTTTTTAATGTAGTTATCTTACTTGATAACCCTTTTATTTCTGCTGTATTATTATTTAATTGTTTAGCTCCTTCAGTTACTTGTGAAGCTCCAGCTACAAGTTGTTTTTCTGCATTTGTCAATTGTTTTCTTGAAGGAGCATTTAAAACCTGATTTGCTCCACCAGCAAGTTGAGTTAATGTACTATCTGGAGTAACACCTAATTCAATTAAACCATTGTAATAATTTACTATGCCTTGCAAAATTTGGTCTTGATTTTTATCTAATTGATTTTGTCCAGTTATATACGAATTTATTCCTGTTTGAAGACTATTCATTCCTGTATTTAAAGCACTTATTCCGTCTGTAAGTTGTGTAATTTTACTTAGATCTGCATTATTTAAAGCTTGATTTATTTCACTCACACCATTATTTAAGCTTGTTGCACCATCTTGTAATTCTTGTGTTCCTTCTGCTGATTGTGTTAAGCCAGTCGTAAGAGTTTTACTTCCATCTGTAGCACTTTTGATGCCTGCATCAAACTCAGTATATTTTGTATTTAAAGTACTAACACCTGTACTTAATTCGTTTAATCCAGAATCTAAGCTTTCAGATCCATCTTTAATTTGTCCTACACCGCTACTAATTCTATCTAGATTTTCTGGAACTTCTTTTAATTTATTTGCTAATGTATTTGTAGTTTCTTTTGCTACTTTGCTTTGAAGCTCTATTTCAGCAGATTTTAATCCACTATTTATTATTTGATATGCTAAGTAGTTTTTTCTTTTGTTTGGTGTATATGTAATAATTGCTTTTTGCTTATTTTCATCAGCACCACTTTCTAAAGATTTTGTAAAATCCTCAGGTATTGTTATTACTGCATAATAGTCATCATTAGATAGGCCTTTTATAGCTTCATCATAAGATGTTTCTGTAAAGCCTAATGTATTTTCCGCTTCTTGCAAACTTTTGATTAATTCAGACCCTTTATCTCCTTTATCTAAGTTAACCAGTCCAACTTTAACATCACCTAAGTTGCCATATGGATTCCAGTATGATTTTAGATAAAAGAAACTATAAATTACCGGAATTAATAATACTACTGCTAAAATAATAATTTTAAAAAATCTTTTTTCTTGTAAAGTTTTCGTATTCATAATTTTTACTTCCTTTCTTTTATTACTTTTTTTGTTATGATACCATTTTTTAAAATATGTAAAATATTATCTGCAATTTCCTTATCATTAAGTTTTTTAAACTCCTCATCCCATTCAAACATAAGAGCTATATACATTTTATAAATTAAAAAAGTTGTTATATCAATATTTTTAACCTCAATATATCCATCGTTTTTTGCTTGCAATAAAATTTGTTTTATAAAGTTTTTTATTTCACCGTCAACGCTTTTCAAACTTTCTTTTAGCATTTTTACATTAAATGAATCTTGCTCTTTAATTATAAGATTAATAAAGAAACTTTCTTTTTTATATGTTAGCATCTTGTATAATCCTTGATGTACTTTTTCTAAAAAATCATTACTATTATTTTGATATTCTTCAACTATCTTTTTCATATTATTCAATTCTTCTTTTATAAAAAAGTTTATTAAATCTGCTTTACTTCCAAAATATGAATATACTGTTTTTTTGGTTACTCCTGCATTTTTTGCAATTTCGTCCATAGATACTTTTTTTATTCCATATTTTAAAAACAATGTTCTTGCACTACTAACTATTTGTTCTTCTTTCATAAATATTCACCTTCTTTTTAAAAAAATATACTAGTACACTTAAATAGTATACTAGTATATTTTATCACTTTGTATTTTTTTGTAAATAGTTTTCACAAAACCTTCACAATTGTTTCTAATGATGATGGTGGTGATGATGTATAGCGTCATCATTAAATTCTGGATTACATTCAGTTTCAGAACATGCTTCATCCTCTGTTTCAAGTATTGCATGGCATATTCCATGTTCTTTAAGCTCTTCTCTAATATCATTTTTTACTTTCTTTATATCATTTGATTTACTAACTATATGCATTGTAGCATAATTATTGTATCCATCTATACTCCATACATGTATATGATGTATGTCTTCTACTTCATCAATTTCTAATAAATGATTTTTTATATCATCTATATTAATATCATGAGGTGTCTTTTCTAAAAACAAGTCTAAAATCTCTTTTAAATTTTTAAAAGTATTTATTAAAATAAATGTAGCAACACCTATACTCATTATAGGATCTATAATGCTTATGTCTGTGTAATTCATTATTATCGCACCAACTAAAACTACAACCCATCCTAAAACATCTTCTAGCATGTGTAGATTTACAGATTTTTGGTTAATTGAGTCTCCTTCCTTGGTTAGATATGCTGCAACAAAGTTTGTTATTATACCTATAATTGCAAATAACATCATTCCTTGATAGTCTACTGCAACAGGATTAATAATTCTTCCTATAGCATTATATATTACTAATATAGAACCAACCATTAGTATTACTGTAGTAATTAATCCTCCAAGCACAGAATATCTAGTGTACCCATAAGTATATCTATTATCTGGCTTTTTCTTGCTCTTCTTTTCTAAGAAAAATGATATTCCTATGCTTAAAGCATCCCCCATATCATGGATTGAATCTGATAAAATTGCTACAGAATTTGTGAACAATCCCCCAAAGAATTCAAAAATTGAAAATCCTAAGTTTAAAATAAATGCAACTAAAATATTTTTTTCTGTTTTCATTAATGCTCTCCTTTCTTCTTGTATTATATATACTTTTTATCCTAAAGCAACATCTAAAATCATCATTATAACAAAACCTATTGCAACACCTATTGTTCCAATATTTGAGTGTACTCCTGCTTGTGCCTCTGGAATAAGTTCTTCAACTACAACATAAATCATAGCTCCTGCTGCAAAAGATAACAAATAAGGAAGTATAGGAACAACCATGTTTGTTAATAGAATTGTAATAATTGCACCTATAGGCTCTACAATGCCAGATAAAGTACCATATATAAATGCCTTAAATTTGGACACCCCTTCACTTTTAAGTGGCATAGAAATTATTGCTCCTTCTGGGAAGTTTTGAATTGCTATACCTATTGCTAAAGCTACAGCCCCTGCCATTGTAATACCTGTGTTGTGTGCTAATGCTCCTGCAAACACTACACCTACCGCCATTCCTTCAGGAATATTATGCAATGTAACTGCAAGCACCATCATAGTAGTTTTTTGTAATTTTGATTTTATGCCTTCTGGTTTATCAGTATTTAAATGAAGATGAGGTATACAGCTGTCTAGAACTAATAAAAATATTATTCCTAGCATAAATCCAACTGCTGCTGGAATCCATGGCATTATCCCTTGTTCTTCTGCCATTTCTATAGATGGCATTATTAAAGACCAGACTGATGCAGCAATCATTACACCTGATGCAAATCCTAATAAAAGTTTTTCAATTTTGCTATTCATTTTATTTCTCATAAAGAATACCATTGCTGAACCTAATGTTGTTCCTAAGAATGGAATAGCAAGTCCCCAAAATATATCCATTTTATTTGTTTCCTTTCATTTTTTACTATATTTATTGTTTAAAATCTAAGAATTTTTTAATACCACTTCACTTAGTGTATCTGCAACACTTTCAAATGAATCAAAGCAGTTTTCTAAAGAAGTATATATTTTTTCCCATTTAATCATTTCTATTGTATCACTTTCTTTAAAAAGTTTTCTAATGCTCATTTCATATAACCTATCTCCTTCTTCTTCTAGGTTATTTACTTCAATTACTAATTTGTTTACCTCATCATATTTTTTACTTGACTTGAATTTTATCATCATTTCTTTTTCTATTGTACATAATTTATTCATAAGCTCTACAAATTGTTTTATATCTTCTCTTATAGTTATGATGTTAAAAATATTAAAATCTATAACAGTTTCATCTATGCAATCTATTATATCATCTATTTTTTTAGCAAGTAAGACAATATCTTCTCTTTCAATTGGTGGTAAAAAATCCTTGACTAAAGTTTCAAGTAAATGATGTAGATTGTCATCTGCTTTGTTTTCAAGATTGTGTACTGTTTGCTCTATTTCTTTTGCTTTATTATTATCATAGTTGTCAATAAAATCCTTAAGTATTTGTGACATTTCTAATGCTATTTCAATATTTTTTATAAATTCATCATAATAATTAAATTTTGGCAATTTCTTTTCTCTCATTTTTTTCTCCTATACAAAAATTTTCATAAATATAAATGTAGTAACATAGCCAAGTAAACCACATGCAGGAAATGTTATAATCCATGCAAGAAACATGTTTTTTACTACCTTCCAATTAACATTAGATATTCTTTTTGATGCTCCAACTCCCATGATGGCAGTAGTTTTAACTTGAGTTGTGCTTACCGGTATTCCAAATAATGTTGATACGAATAAACATATAGAACTTGCTAAGTCTGCTGAAGCACCTTGGTATGTTTCTAATTTTACCATTTTCATTCCAACTGTTTTTATTATCTTATATCCACCTATTGAAGTTCCAAGTGTCATAGTTAAAGAACATAAAATCATAAGCCAAAAAGGTATTGAAATAGCTTGTGAGTTTGTTATGCCGTTTGAAAGCTCAATTGCTAGTAAAAATATACCTATAAATTTTTGGCCATCTTGTGCTCCATGCATAAATGCCATAGCACCACCACTAAAAATTTGCATTTTTTTAAAAAATGGTATTGTCTTTCTTCTGTCTAGATTACAGCAAATTTTTTCTATTGCCTTTGTAACTATATATCCAAGTATAAAACCTAGAATGGCTGATAAAACTAAACCTACTATAACTTTTTTCCATTCTTCAATGTTAATTCCAGATATTCCTTTTTGTATTGCAATTGCAGCTCCAGAAACTCCAGCAATTAGTGCATGAGATTCACTTGTAGGTATTCCAAATAGCCATGCCATTATTGCCCATAAAACTATAGAAATCATTCCTGCACAAAGTGCAATTAAAGCATTTGATGCGTTATCTCCAAAATCAGCTATACTGTGCAGAGTTTCTGCAACTGTTGAGCTAATTATTGTCATAACTAAAACACCTAAAAAGTTGAAAATTGCGGCCATTATAATAGCATTTTTAGGTCTAATTGTTCTAGTAGAAACGCATGTTGCTATAGCATTTGGTGCATCTGTCCATCCATTTACTAAAACTACTCCTAAAATAAGCAATGATATTATAGCTAATGGAAAGTTTTGGCTTATATTTATTATATAGTTTTGAAATGTAAGTTCCATTCAATTCTCCTATTCTTCATTTGTTTTTGTTATGTTGTATGTATTTCTTTTCACATCAATTTCATATATTGTTTTATTTCCATTAGAGTCTTCCATTACTAAATTAGTTATTCCTGCTCTCTTAAATTCTGCATTTACTGTGTAAGCTTCTAAACTTTCATTATACTCAATATATACTCTACCAAGTTTATCATCCTCTAAATATACTTTATACGTATCATCAAATATTTTTCCAGTTTCGCTATCACTTACTAAAAGAGTAGTATTGTATGTAGTATTATTTGCAAATGTTATAAAAGTCATTGTAATTATTATTAGCAAACTTATTATTATTCCTGTAATTTTTACCTTTTTATCATTAAATATACATATTGGATATAATAATAAAGTAACAATGCAAAATAATGCACTTAATAAATGATATGGAAAATAATATAATGTTTCTCCTAAAAATCCACTATAATGTATTCCTAAAAAAATCAAAATAGGTGTTAAAATGGCTAATCCCCACCATCTATCTTTTTTCATAAAATAACCAATAAATCCCATAGGAATTGTGCAAATAGTCCAAATAATCCAAAATCTATAATAGGTTAAAAATAATTTACTATGATTTATTATATCTTGAGTTAAATACACTAAAGGTTGACTTATTAAGAAAAATACAAAACATTTCAATGCAGAATCTTTTGCCGATTTACTATTCATAATTATTAGTATGCCAAATAGAATCCATACTTCAAATGATATTGCAATATCTGCAAAAGATGTATTCTTCGCTATAGGAAGCATAGCCATAATCCCAGTATATACCCCCGCTACTATTGCAAATATAATTAACTTTTTCCAATTTAAATCAATTCCACCAAATAATTTTTTTATTTTTTCTTTCATCTTTAACTCCTTAAAATATGTAATAAATTTATTTTTGCTTTAATTATATACCAATTTCTATATTTATATCAATAACTTCATCAATATAAATTTCTTTTTCATTATCAAGAATAATTTTCTCATTATATTCATCTATCTTTTCTACTACACCTGTTATTGTTTGATAGCTGCCACCATCTTTTTTTCTATCTGGAATAAAATATGTAAATGTTACTTTTGGTTTGTTTTTTATTTGTCCTTTTATCCATTGTATTTTTCTATCTAACTCCGTTTTTAATTCTTCATCTATTTCACGTTTATTATCTGTTACTCTTTCTGTTTCTTCTACCGCTTCCCCATAACCTGTTAATGCTGCAAATGGTGCAAATTGTGCTGACCTTGCATATAAAGACATTTGAGGATGTTTTCTAGATATGTGATGCGGCATATTTATTATATCTGTATACTGATTTTTTCCTTGCATTTTCCCCTACCCCTTATGGCCACCAATTTGACCATTCCTTTCTATTGTAGTGCTTTCTTTTAACAAATCCATTCCTTTTAGTATTGAATTTTTTCCATATTTATTTTGTATGTCTAATACCGCACTTTGCATTTTCTTTTCTAATTTTTCCTTTTCTTTTTGTTCTTCTTTTTTGTTATAGTCTGTAAACAAATCTATTTGTTCAAATTCTTTATTATTGTTTTCTGAATCGTAAACTACATTATCAGCCGTAATATTTAATTTTCTAATTAACAAATTTTCATTTGTTATTTTTTTATAAAGTGCTACTGCTGCATTAATTATTAGTTTTGCAGAAGATGTTTTATGATCTAAATTTATTGTACCATGTGCAGGTTTTGGCACTTTTCTGCCATAATGGTCCTTTGTAATTTCTCCTTTATAGTAATTTTTTATTGCTGGAATTTTTAAATTGTCTATGTCATACTGTACATCTATTACTATTTTAGATGTTATTAAATTCTTTTTTACTAAGTCATTTGAAAGTGAGTTTGCCATATTTTTTATAATAGTTTCTGCATCATGATTTGTATATGCACAATGTAATACTTGCCCTGAACTTATACTGTTTTCTCTAGGTTCATAAGATTTAACACTTTCTATTGTAGCAGGTTCCCATCCCCACGCATGGTCTATTAGGAGCTCTGCATTTACCCCAAATAATTTATATAATAATTCTTCATTTTTTATAGATGTTCTAGCAACATCTCCCATTGTATACATACCATATTTTTCAAGTTTTTTAGCATAACCTCTACCTACTCTCCAAAAATCGGTTAACGGTCTATGATTCCAAAGTAGTTTTCTATAGCTCATTTCGTCAAGGCCTGCTATTCTTACTCCGTTTTTATTTGGACTTACATGCTTTGCAACAATATCCATAGCAATTTTACACAAATAAAGATTAGTTCCAATTCCAGCTGTTGCAGTTATTCCTGTTGTTTCGTAAACGTCCTGTATTACTTTTGTAACAAGTTCTCTTGCTGTCATTTTATATGTTTTAAGATAATGTGTAACATCTATAAAAACTTCATCTATTGAGTAAATAAACATGTCATCAGGGGAAAAATATTTTAAATATATTTTTACAATATCTGTACTATATTTCATATAAAATGACATTCTAGGTGGTGCAACAATATAACTTAGTTCTAAATCAGGATTGTTTTTTAGTGCAATATCATCATAAGATTGTCCAGTAAATACTTTTCCTGGAGCCTTTATTTTTCTTTCTATATTTACTTCTCTAACTCTTTCTACTACTTGATATAATCTTGCTCTTCCAGCTATTCCATAAGCTTTAAGCGATGGACTTACTGCTAAGCAAACAGTTTTATCTGTACGACTTTTGTCTGCTACAACTAAGTTTGTTGTAATAGGATTTAAACCTCTTTCCATACACTCTACAGAGGCATAAAAGCTTTTTAAATCTATTGCTATATAAATATTTTGTTCTTTCATTTTATACCCCCTTAATCAAACTTAAGTGTATTATATCATGTTATCTTTTGTTTGTAAACAGTTGTTTGCTATTTACTTTAAAAAATGAGTAAGATATTTATCTTACTCATTACAAATATTCTATTTCACATAATAATGTCTGATTGGTTTTAAGTTATCATCTAATTCGTAGCAAATAGGATTACCAGTTTGTAGTTCTAGGTTAATTATGTCTTCATCACTTATATTATCTAAGTATTTTATCAAACCTCTTAAACTATTTCCATGAGCTGCAATTATTATCTTTTTTCCATTTTTTAAGTCTTGTTCAATTTCTTCATTCCATAAAACCATAACTCTTTTTATTGTATCTATTAAGTTTTCTGTTTTAGGAAGCTCCTCTGGTTTTAAGTCAGCATATTTAGGATCGTGTCCTGGAAATCTAGGGTCATCTTCTGAAAGTTCTGGTGGCCTAACATCTGGGCTCCTTCTCCAAAGCAGTACTTGCTCTTTACCATATTTTTCAGCAGTTTCAGCTTTATTTAATCCTTGTAGAGCTCCATAGTGCCTCTCATTTAATCTCCAGCTTTTTTTAATTGGAATATCTTTTTCTCCCATTTCTTCAAGTATTAAATCTAATGTATCATTTGCTCTTTTAAGAACTGATGTATATGCTAAGTCAAATTCATATCCTTTTTCTTTTAAAACTTTCCCCGCTTCTTTTGCTTCATTAATTCCTCTCTCTGACAATTCTACATCTGTCCATCCTGTAAATTTATTTTCTAAATTCCACCTGCTTTCGCCATGCCTTACTAATACTAATTTTAACATAAAAAATCCTCCTTTAATTCTTTTGATGCAAGTCAATTTGTGTATATGGTATTTCAATATTGTTTGCATCTAATTCTAGTTTAATAATTCTATTTGCATCCCTTTTTACTTGTGGTTTAAATTCAGGCTTACAATATAAACGTAATTTATAAAATATTGCTGAATCTCCAAACTCTTGTATACCCCTATACTCTGTTTTAACTATTTCATCCATTTGTTCAATTTTATTAATTGCACAAGACAAAACATTTTCAATGTCTTCTACTTTTCTTTCATACGGAAGCGGAACATCAATATCTAGTTGAGTAGAGATATTTGTTGCTTCGCCTATATTTCTGTTTGCAATTACAAAAGTATCATTTGTTTTAACATCTTTAATTTTTGTAGTTTTAAGTCCGACTTCTATAACCTTCCCTTCAACATCTTTTATTTTAACTACATCTCCTACAGAAAAATAATCATCTACTATAATATTAACTCCCATTATAATATCTTTTAATGCATCTTGTAGAGCTAAACCTGCAATAGCAGAAGCGAGTCCAAGTCCAGCAATTAAAGACGATACATTAATTCCATTTATTTGCATTACAGCAAGTACTGTTAGTATTATTAATATGTATTTTATAATGTTGTTAAACAATTTCATATATGTTTTTCGTTTTCTGTCTATTTTAGAATTAGATTCATTTCTACTCATTATTCTATGAATTATTTTTTTTATTAAAAAATAAACTATAAATGCTACAATAATAACTGCAATAGATATGAAAATTTCTTTTTTCATAAAGAATTCCAAAAATTGTTCAAACATAAAATTCATCTCCCGCATAGGATTATATCATATTAAATTTTTTATAACAAGAAAAAGATGCTAAATTTTAGCACCTTTTTATAGCATTTTTATTTTCCTATAAACATTTGAACATACATTTTTCCATATTTAGGGCTACTTACTACTCCAATTCCTGTATAATTATAGCTACTATTTAATATATTGGATCTATGTCCAGAAGAATTCATCCACGCAGTTACTGCACCACTATTACTAGAATTAGCAGCAATGTTTTCTCCTGCATATTTGTATGATATTTTAAAACTTTTTAACATATCAAATGGTGAACCATATGTAAGTGACTGATGTGAAAAATAATTATTATTTACCATGTCTTGTGCTTTTATTCTTGCAACCCTTTGTACTTCATTATCATTATTTAAAGCTTGTAGTCCATTTTCTGTACGTTGTTTATTGATTAAATTAAACACCTCTTGTTCATCAGTATTCATTTGTGATGCTACTATATTATTATTTTGAGAATTTGTAGTACTGTTAGGATATATTGGTTTTATATATTTTTTACTAACCGCACCTACAAAATCTCCCTCTACTTGAACTATGTACCAGTCTCCAACACCTGCAAAAACACGAATATATTGATTTTTACTTACAGATGCAACCACCTTATATTGTGTTCCTGGGCCACTTCTTACATTTAAAGTAGTTGCAGTAACAAGCCCTGTAGAAAAGTCTACTTTATAGTAGCTTTGCATTCCAAAAGAAAACGTAACTGCTGATGCAATAAAAAAAATTGTTAATACTATAGTTACAAGTATTATTTTTCTATTTTGCATAATTTTTTTCATAAACACCCCCTATTAAAGGGTATTTTTGTTTTCTGTATATTATTCCGTAATTTATATTTCTATTATTTTTAAATGATATTTATCTTCAAACATTTTCTTTTTAGCAATATACTCTTTGGTTTTAATTCCTTTTACATCTATAACTTCTGTAGTGTTATCATTATTGAATATAATAAAATCAGGCTTATATCTTAGTCCATCAGCTAATATAAATATTGGTTGAAGACAAAAGCCCTTTATATCTTCTGCACGTAGTCTATTTTTTAATTCACAATAATACTCTGCTTCTTTTTTACTATCAAATACATGTCCGTCAATTGAAGTTTTTTGTGCTCTATATTTACTCTTTTTATTAGTTTTATCTGTATATTGTCTATATTCTTCGACGCTCCAATGCTCCATAAATTGAAATACCTCCATAATTTATTTTATTATCATGTTTTTTGCAATAAAAGTCAAGTTCGATATAAGTTTTTTTATTTTTTTCCAATTTCACTAGACATATTGGGTAATTTTATGGTATTATATCTTAGTAAATCAAAAGAAAAGATTATTTAGGAGGTAAAAAATTTGAAAACTTTTAGTAAAATTTTAGTTCTATTTTTAATAATTACATTCAGTATTATGATGAGTTATTCATTCGCTGTAGATTTAAACTTAACAGATCCAATTGATGGTTCTGCAGCAAACACTTCTACAAATACAAACACTAATTCATCTTCTAATAATACTAATAGTAATTCAAGCAGCAGTACAAATAATACCACATCTAATAATGCAACTAACACAACCAATACATCTAATAATTCATCTAACACTATAGATGAAGATGAAACTACTTATTCTGGAACGGGAAATAACTATAACACAGTTTCAGAAAATGACACATATCCAAATAGTGATGAAACTTCAACAACTGTTGGCCTTGCAAGTGGAAACGAAGGTTTAAGTATAAGTGATATTATTAATATATTCGTAATAGTAGTTGGAGTAATATTAATATTTTTAGGAATAGCGATTTTAGTTAAATCAAAAAAAGAATAAATTTGTAAACAGATATTTATTTAAATATCTGTTTTATTTTTCAAATTTTTTCTATGTATATTTTCCCCATAAAAAACAATAATATTAATGAAATTTAGTTTGAGGAGGAATTTTTTGATGAGCAAAAAAATATTACTTATTCTTATTATATTTACATTTTTTATAATGACAGTAAACTATGTATTTGCTGCTGATAATATGGCTCAAGATGCTGCCAACATGACTCAAGATGCCGCAAATACAGTTACAGATAGTGTAAATAAGACTCAAAACACTATGCAAAATGCTGGTAATGCTGTAATGGATGCCGGTAATGGTGTTATGAATGCTGCAAACAATGTAGTTGATGGTGCTACAGAAGCTATTAATACAATAACTGAAGATAGAAATACAGATACTACACCTGATGATAATAACAATAATGATAATTATACTGCAACAAGAACAGCTACAGAAGGTACATTACTAGGTATGAATGCAACAACATGGACATGGATTATTATGGGACTTGTTGCAATAGCAATTGTGGCATTAGTATGGTATTATTCAATGCAAACAACAGATAGAAATTATGACGAATAATTCTACTTTAATTCGGGCAGATATTGAATCTGCCCTTCTTTAATGTTATAATTAAAGAAATTTTAATTAGAGGTAATACATATGAATACAAAATTGATAGCAAAAAACCCTGTGGCATTTCATAATTATACAATTGAAAGCAAGATAGAAGCCGGCATTGTTCTTTCTGGTACAGAAATAAAATCAATTCGTGCTGGTAAAGTGAACTTAAAAGATAGTTATGCGTCTATAAAAAATGGAGAATGTTTTATTTATGGTATGCACATTAGTCCATACGAACAAGGTAATATATATAACAAAGACCCTTTGAGGACTAGAAAACTATTATTGAATAAAAACGAAATTAATAGACTTTATGGTTTAATAAAACAAAAAGGTTTTACTTTAGTTCCTATTAGTTTGTATTTTAAGGGAAGTTTAGTAAAACTTGAGCTTGGTATTGGTAAAGGTAAAAAAATATATGACAAGCGAGAAGATCTTGCAAAAAAAGATGCACAAAGGCGTATTGAGCAAGCAATGAAAAAATAAAAAAATCAAGAAGCGGTTTTCCGCTTCTTTTGTATTTTTTATGCTTTGTTGCTTGCTCCAAATACATCTCTTATTTTGTGCGCAACTGCATTTTTTATTTCATCTCTACCTGCACCTAAATATTTTCTTGGATCAAATACACTAGGTTCTTCAGCAAATACTTTTCTTACTGCGCCTGTCATTGCAAGTCTTAAGTCTGTATCTACATTAATTTTTGAAACTCCACTTATACTTGCTTCATGTAAAATCTCATCTGGAACACCTTTTGCTCCAGGAATATCAGCACCATATTTATTGCACATTTCTAGTAATTCTGGAATTACAGTTGAAGCTCCATGTAATACAATTGGAGTATTAGGTATTTTATCTTTAATTTGTTTTAAAATATCAAATCTTAATTTTGCTTCACCTTTAAATTTATACGCTCCATGGCTTGTACCTATTGCAATTGCTAAAGAATCACATCCTGTTCTTCTTACAAATTCTTCGGCTTGATCTGGATCTGTATACATTGCATCTGCTTGGTCAACATTTACATCATCTTCTATTCCTGCAAGTTTTCCAAGTTCAGCTTCTACAACTACTCCATGTTCATGTGCATAATCAACTACCTTTTTTGTTAATTGGACATTTTCTTCAAAGTCATACTTTGATCCGTCAATCATTACAGATGTAAAACCGTTATCTATACACATTTTTGCTGTTTCAAAATCTGGTCCATGATCCAAATGTATTGCTATTGGAATATTAGGATGTTCCTCTACTGCGGCTTGTACCATTTTCATTAAATATCCAATTCTTGCATACTTTATTGCAGATGATGAAACTTGCAAAATAACTGGTGCATTTTCCTCTGCAGCAGCATCTACTATTCCTTGTATCATTTCCATATTATTAATGTTAAAAGCTCCTATTGCAAAACCATCTTTCATTGATTTTTCAAACATTTCTTTTGTCGTTACTAATGCCATAAAATTACCTCCTAATAAATTAATTTTCTATGCTTATTTTATTGCTAATTTATTTATATGTCAAGATTATGTATTAGAAAAAGAGGAGCTATAATTTTTGCTCCTCTTTATTAAGTTTAGCTATTAAAATTTTCATAGCTTGAGCACATTGACTCATCATCTTTTTTAGAAGAATTATTTTCAGTTGGGGTAACCATTATTGACTCTAAAATGCATTTTTTATCCTGTGAATTGTTGTATTTACAGCTCTGTACTGTACAATGAATTTTTTGCCTATTTTCCATTTTGCTTTCCTCCTAAAATATAATAATTTGAAGTTAATACTTCATATATTATTATGTGAAAAAGGATGAAAAATATTATAAGATTTTACTATAAAAGGAGAAGTATTTTTTTATACTTCTCCCTTTGTCAACTAAAGTAAGTAGTTAATTTACACTTTTTCTAATTCCTGAAATTACTTTTTCAACATCTGCAATTCTAAGCTGGAGCTTAAACAATTCAAATGAAGTAACTTCAGTTTCTTCGCTTCTTACGATCATTTCTGCAACAAACCTGGCATTTTGTTCGCTTTCACAAATTGATTCTATAACTTCTTCAATAACAGGAGTACTAACTCCTGTCATTTTATATCCAACAATCAAATCGTAAATCTTGGCAAATTCTCCGTTAGGATTATTGCAGAAAAACCAAACAGCTTCTTTGAACAAATGAAAATATCTGTCAAAATCAGATAGCTTATTTGCTTGGTTTAAAAAATCAACATACTTCTCTACAGTTTCCATAGTAATTTTAGTTGACATCATTCCTCCTTAAACTAATTGGTTTACAATGATGCTATTATATTAACCTGAAAAACAGGAGTAAAAAAATTATACAAACATTTTATCATACGTTATGTTAATTTTCAAGTTACTATATCATTTTTTCTAAAGTATGCCATGCTAATAGTGCACATTTAACTCTGGCTGGCATGTTAGCTACGTTTTTAAATGCAATTGCTTCTTCTAACTTTTCTAATTCTTTTTCGTCAGTTATCTCTCTTTTTATCATTTCAATAAATGTTTTTGTAATTTCTTTTGCTTCTGCAATTGTCTTCCCTCTTAAAACGTCTGCCATAATAGATGTAGAACTCTGAGAAATTGCGCAACCAGAACCAGTAAATGCAATATCTTCAATTATATTTCCATTTAGTTTTAATTCTAGTTCAATTTCATCACCACAACTAGGATTATGTCCTTTTTCACATCTATCTGCATGGTCAAGTTTATGTTTATTATAACTATTCATGCTATGTTCCATTATAAGTTCATTATATACTTCATCTAAATTTTCCATTTTTCCTCCATTTCAACCAACGGGTCAACCAAAACGAACCCGTCCCCGTTGGTTGACCCGTTGGTTGAATTATTTAATAAATTTTGCAAACATATTATATGCTTTTTTTAGTGCATTAATAAGTTTATCTACGTCTTCTTTTGTATTGTACATATAAAAACTTGCTCTACAAGTAGCTGGGAGATTTAAGTATCTAATTAATGGTTGTGCACAATGGTCTCCTGCTCGAATCGCTACCTTTTCGCTGTCCAAAATTGTTGCTAAGTCATGTGGATGAATTCCTTTAATATTAAATGATATTACAGAGCTATGGTTTTCTTTGTTTGGTGTATAATATGTTTCTACAAAGTCCAATTTTGAAAGTTCAGATTTAGCATAACTTAATATGTCTTTTTCAATATTTTCAATAGTATCATACCCAATTTTTTCAATATAATCTATTGCAGCCCCAAGGCCTACAGCTCCTTCAACGTTTTGTGTTCCCGCTTCAAATTTATTTGGCAATGGTGCAAATGTTGTTTTGTCTTCATACACATACTCTATCATATCACCACCCATTAGAAATGGATTCATGTTATTTAATATTTTCTTTTTTCCATAAAGAACCCCTATTCCTAAAGGAGCTAACATTTTATGCCCAGAAAAAGCTAAAAAGTCACAATCTAAATCTTGTACATCAATTTTCATATGTGGAATGCTTTGTGAAACATCCGCTATTACTACAGCTCCCATTTTATGAGCATATTTTATTATTTCTTTAATATTGTTTATTGTACCAAGAACATTAGAAACATGGGTGATGCCAACAATTTTAGTATTCTCTGTAATTTTAGATTTTATTTCTTCTTCAGATAACTCATAATTTTCATTTATATACATATATTCCAATTTGCTACCTGTTTTCTTTGTTACAAATTGCCAAGGTACTAAATTTGAATGATGCTCCATTATAGAAATTACAACTTTATCTCCTTCGTTTAAATTGTCAAGTCCATATGAATATGCAATTAAGTTTAATGCTTCACTTGCATTTTTGGTAAAAATTACTTCTTCTTTATGTGCTGCGTTTATAAACTTAGCAACTTTATCTCGTGTATTTTCATACGCTTCAGTTGCTTCAATACTAAGCTCGTATGCTCCTCTATGTGGGTTTGCATTTTTATTTTCATAAAACTTATCAATTGCATCAATAACGCACTGTGGCCTTTGTGCTGTTGCTCCACTATCTAAATAAGTAATGTCTCTGTTTTTAAAAATTGGAAAATCTTTTTTTATTTCTTCAGAATTCATTTTTATTCCTTTCTATACCTTAAATACATTTTTTAACTTTGATATTTTTAATGTTTTAGTAATCTAGCTTTCTATCTATAATTTCTATAAGTTCATTTTTTAATGTTTCATCTTCAATTTTATTAAGTATATTATTAAATTTTGCTTTAACAATAAGCTTTTGAGCCTCTTTTTTAGAAATTCCCCTTGTCATAATATAATACAATTTATCTTCGTCTATTTTTCCTGCACTATTGCTATGGTTTCCTTGTACATCATCTTCACTACAAAGTAACATAGGTAAAGCTTTAGATTTAGCTTTTTTTGACAAAAGCATACAATACTCATTTTCATTTCCTACTGCTTTTTTACAACCTGTTTTAAAATCTATTGTACCTTTAAAATGTTTTATTGCATTATCTTTTAACGCACCATAAACTTCTATGTCTATATTTGCTTTTTTGCCATAAACCTCAGCAATATAATTCAAATCTAATAATTGTTGTTCTTTGCCAAGGTACATGGTATTTACAGTATTATTAGAAGTATTTCCAATCAAACTAGAATAATAGTTGGTTACTGTTTTACTTCCTCCAAAATCTGCAATTACATATTCTAAGTTGGCATTTTCTTCAAGCTTATTATTCATAGAGTAGTAATTTTCGCTTTTTTGATTAAGTAAATTAAGAATTATTACTTTTATATCTGCATTAGCTTTTGCTTTAACATTACATACACCATTATGAAATGCTTGTACATCATCATTTTTTGTTCTATATTTTAGTATTATAGTTCCCTTTTTTCCCTCTTCAGCTCTTATTACAATATTGTCTACTAAAGTATTTTGAGTTTCATCTAATTCAAAATCAATAACAATTGGTTTTTTTATATCTTTATCTATATTTATATATAACTTTTTGTTTGCTTGGTCTTTTATTTGATTTACAAGAACTTCTCCTATACTAAATTTTGGTTTAAATTCATGAACGGTATTCTCAATATTTACTTCAGTTTCTATGTTTACATTTGAAAAATCTTTTAACTCTGGTAATTCAAAGTTTTCTATTTTTATATTATTTATTCCAAATGATTTAGAAGTTCTTCTAGGAGTTTCATTTAAAACAACCATTTTCTTCATTATCCTATTGCTCCTTCCAACTCTAAATTAATTAAATTATTCATCTCTGCTGCATATTCAACAGGAAGTTCTTTAGAAATAGGTGAAGCAAATCCACGTACTATCATAGCTTTTGCTTCCTCTTCAGAAAGTCCTCTTGACATTAAATAAAATATTGCTTCGTCACTTATTTTACCTATTTTTGCTTCATGAGAAAACTCTACATCATCTGTCTGAATATTACTTACAGGAATAGTATCAGAAACTGACCAATCGTCAAGCATAAGTGATTCACACGAAATATTGGACTTTGACCCATCTGCTTCAGGCGCCACAATTACATTACTTCTAAATGTAGCAATTCCGCCAGACTTAGAAATTGACTTTGAACTTACAACAGATGCTGTATTTTTTGCACCGTGAACAACTTTAAGACCTGTGTCTAAATTTTGTCCCTCTCCCGCAAATGAAATACCAGTGTATTCCATTTTAGCGTTTTCTCCTTTTAAAATACTCATTGGATACAACATAGAAATTCTAGACCCAAATGAACCTGTAACCCATTCTATAACGCCGTTTTTCTCTACCATTACTTTTTTTGTGTTTAAATTAAGCATGTTTTTTGACCAGTTTTCTATAGTACTGTAACGAAGACGAGCATTTTCTTTTACAAAAAGCTCAACACATCCGGCATGTAAATTTACTTTATTATATTTTGGTGCAGAGCATCCCTCTATAAAATGTAAATTTGCACCTTCATCAACAATAATCAATGTATGTTCAAATTGACCAGATTCAGGAGAATTCAATCTAAAATATGACTGTAGTGGTATTTCAACATCTACACCCTTTGGCACATATACAAATGAGCCTCCTGACCATACTGCATAATGAAGTGCAACAAACTTATGATCTTCGGCTGGAACACATTTCATAAAATACTCTTTAACTATTTCCTCATGTTCCCTAACTGCTGTTTCAAAGTCTGTATAAATAACTCCTTTTTTTAGCAAATCCTCCTGCAAGCTATGATAAACAACTTCTGAATCATATTGAGCCCCAACACCTGCTAAAGATTTCTTTTCTGCCTCAGGAATTCCTAATAAGTCAAAAGTATTTTTTATTTCTTCTGGCACATCATTCCAGCTTGAATTCAAATTAGATTTTGGCCTTACATATGTTGAAATATCATCCATATTTAAACAAGATAAATCTGGTCCCCAAGTAGGCATGTCTAACTTATTAAACATTTCCAAGCCTTTTAGTCTACATTCAAGCATCCACTTAGGTTCATTCTTCATTTTAGAAATCTGCCTAACAATGCTTTCATCTAACCCCTTTTTCATTTTAAAACTATAATTGTCTTCGTTTTTTATGTTATATATGCTTCTATTAATATCATCAACTTGTGTTTTAGCCACTTTATTTCACCTCTTTATATGATTCATATCCGTTTTTTTCAATTTCTTTGGCTAAATTTCCATCACTTGTTTTAATTATTTGTCCATCAACAAGAATATGAACGTAATCTACCTTTAAATTCTCCAAAATTTTTGTACCATGTGTAATAATTAAAACTCCATTATTGTTGTTATGATACATGTTTATTCCTTTAGAAACTGTTTTTATTGCATCAACATCAAGTCCTGAATCTGTTTCATCTAGAATTGCAAGTTTAGGCTCTAACATTAACATTTGTAAAATTTCGTTTTTCTTCTTTTCTCCACCAGAAAAACCAACATTTAAATCACGAGATGAATATTCTTTATTCATGTTTAAATCACTCATTGTTTGCTCTAGTTTTTTCTTATATTCAAATATTCTAACAGGTTTACCATCTACAGCAACCTTTGCTGATTTTATAAAATTTTGAACAGAAATACCAGGTATTTCTTCTGGAGATTGAAAAGACATAAAAATTCCCTTTTTTGCTCTTTCATCTGTTCTTAAGTCATTGATATTATCTCCTTCAAAAAACACATCTCCACTTGTTCTTGTATATTCTGGATTATTTAGAATAACATTTGCTAAAGTAGATTTTCCAGCTCCATTTGGTCCCATAATAACATGAACTTCGCCCTTGTAAATTTTTAAATTTAATCCCTTTAATATTTCTTTTTCTCCTGCTGATACGTGTAAATTTTTTATTTCTAATAAATTATCCATTACTTTATTTCTTCCTTTCTTGCATATTTTTTTGCATTTTTTATTTTTACACACTTTTGACAAGTATTTCTTGCTAAATCAAAATTACAATTTAAATCTTCTAAACCTAAAACAGATACTATATACTTTTCTAATTTAGCTATAGTATTTTCAGAAATTGAATGTTTCATTTTAGTAGCTTCCTCTTCAGCCAATTTTTCTTCAACCCCTAAAACCTCAGTTAAAAAAAGTCTTAATATATCGTATCTTTTAATTATAGCACTTGCTGTTTTTGTTCCTTCCTCTGTTATTTCAATGTCTCCATATGCTTGATATAATATTAACCCTTCTTCCTTTAAACAATTAAGTGCACGGTTAACACTTGGTTTGCTACAATTAAGTTTTTTAGATATATCTGTAACGCGAATTTGTCCTTCTGTGTTTTTTAGAATATATATAGTTTTTAAATACTCTTCTAAAGAACTAGTAATCATTTTTTTCTCCTTTTTGTTAGTCTACCCTAACATTATAATTGCTATTCATTGTTTTGTCAATACTTATGGTATAGACATTTGATATTTTGTGTGCTATAATACCTGATTAAGGAGACATTTTTATAATAGATGGAGGTAAAATTATGTCCCAAAGCAATAAAGATTTTAAAGAGAAGTATAAATTACATCCTGTTAGAGCAAAAGCTGTATCAGACTTTAAAAGTACCAGCAATTTTTCTTTTAGTAAAGATGTTAGACTATATATGTATCAATTTATGGCAACTATTGGCCTAGAACTTGAAAAAAAATTCCCAAAAATAGTTGCATTTGATGATAATAACTTTAGACTATTTGGGCGTGAAAAATCTGAAAAAAGTACAGACAAGAAAAAGGAACTTAATATAGAAGATTATGATAAAAGCTTCAAAGCAGTATACGAAAGTGGTAATATGGATAGTTTACCTACAAAAGTAAGACCTATTTATGATTATTATGCCTTTAAACTTGTATGTCCAGAAATAAAAGATCCTCAAGAAGTCATAAATACTGTCATTATGGATGTTTTAACAGATATACAAAATAACCATAGTGAACAGTCTTCGCATATATCTAAACTAAAAGACAATATAAGTGTTTCACATCAAATTGCCCTTGACTATATAGATGCAAATTTTCTTGAAGAATATCCAGATTTAAAAAATAAAATAATTTCAATTAATAATGAACAAACAAATGCAAATGATATAAAAGTGTTTTTAGAAAGTACTAACTTTGACATAGAAAATTCAACTTATTCTGATTACTATTCTAAAATAATCGAATGTTATCAAATCTTAATAAAACTAGCCTATGAAGAATCTTATGAAGAATATGTTAGAATTGCTCAAGCTGGTATAGACGCAAGAGACGAATTGTCTGAATTAGTCTCAAGTGGTGAAAGTGATGACAAAATTGACCCTGATTTTTATGAAGAATATAGTGGTAGATTAAAAGATTTACTAGAGCATATATCTCGTAAAAGAACAAACAAATTAGATTTAGCCCTTGGTGATTTAATGATTTATGATGTTTTATTAACATCAAAAAAACTTAAGGAGCTTGGAGTTGACGTTTCTAAAGATCCTACAAGGACAAAGAAAAAAAGGAAACCTAACGGCTATATAGCTGATTTTTATAGTTTAGATATGCCCGATGGATTAACATCAGAAATACAGCTTCAATCTGCATATAGGTATACTTATGGTGAATCAGGCCCTGCAGCTCACAATAAAATGGAAAATGGTATTAAAAAAAGAACTCTTTATCAAATGCCAAAAGAAAAAAGCAAGTATAAAGACTGGGCTGAAAAGCAATTTAAAATGCTTCCTAAGTATTTTAGATATTTAGGACATGGTTTTATTCAAGTATATAATACTTTGCAAAACTTTAGGAGATATTATGACACAGAAAATCAAGAAGAAGTTCAAACTTATGTTAAATATATTGCAGAACATGATGTAGATCAATTAGATTCAGATATATTGCATTTTTCTTTAGATGATGAATCTAAACTTATAAATATTAAAGATGATTCAACTCGTTAAGAGCTGAATCATCTTTTTTACATTTTACATTATTTATTTACGAATATTGTTTTTTGTCGTTTACTGCTTATATTTAGTAATAATCCTACACATACAAAGCTTGTAATTAATGAGCTTCCTCCATAGCTTATAAATGGAAGCGGTATTCCCGAAATTGGCATTAATCCAATTGTCATTCCAATATTTTCCGCCATGTGGAAAAAGAATATTCCTGCTATTCCTATTGCTATATAGGAACCTAAATTATCTCTTGCAGTTTTTGCAACATAAACTGCTTTAGTAATTAAAAATACATACAGTATTACAATTAATGCCGTAACAATAAATCCAAGTTCCTCCCCAATTGCTGCAAATATAAAGTCAGTTGTTTTTGGATATAAATATCCTAGTTGTGTTTGGTTGCCTTGTAATAATCCCATGCCTAAAAGCTCTCCTGCTCCTACTGCCAATTTTGATTGAATTATATTGTATCCAGAACCTCTAGGGTCTAATTCTGGATTTAAAAATACATCTATTCTTGTTTTTGCATAATCAGGTAATACATAGTTATATAATAATGGCACTGAAATTATTCCTAGAATTACTACTGTTATAATGTATTTTTTATCAATTCCTGCTGTAAATAACATAAATAAAACTGCTGTAATATATGCCATTGCAGTACCATGGTCTGGCTCTTTTATAACCAACGCAATTGGTACAGCTGCAACTAAAAGTACTAATAATAACCAACCTATTTTATTAATTTTATACATTCCATTTTCTTGAATTTTAGACATTACATATGCTGTAAATAGTATTACAAATACCTTGGAAAATTCTGCAGGTTGAAATGTAAATGCACCCAGATTAAACCATCTACTTGCTCCATCAACAGGAACTGTAAACAGGACTCCCACTAATAATATGCAAAAAAAGACATACCATATTGGAGAAACCTTTGCAATTACATCATAGTCTATTATTACAACAATAAACATAGCAACAATGCTTATACCAAGCCATATAGCTTGTTTTTTTAATTCTGAAAACTCTGTATTGAATGAAACAGAATACAGTGCAATTAGCCCTATTCCTGCTAATACTATTGCACATATTAGTATTGTCCATTCCATATTCTTTAGTTCTTGTCTTCTCATCTTTACTCCTTTTACTGTTTTATTATAATATATTACTTGGTATTTTTCAATAATTATTTATTATATATTATAATATCTCTTTTAAGGCTATTATTTTCAATAATTCCAGTTCCTATAAATTGTTTTTCATAATTATATATTTTGTATATTCCATCTCTCATACTTTGTTTTATTTTTACACCATTTAAAAATAATCTTAGAGTTTTTTCGTTAAGTTCTATTTTTTCTGATTCATTAAATATCATATCAATTGTTAATAAGTGTTTTTCCAATAATTCTTTTTTATTATTACTTTGTTCTAATTCTTTAAAAGTTAAAGATTCATCTATTGAAAACTCCCCTACTTTTGTTCTTTTTAGTTCTTTCATATATCCTACAGTATTTAGTCTACTAGCAATGTCTTCACACAGACTTCTAATATATGTACCTTTTGAACAACTTACCTCAAAAAATATTTCTAAATTATTAGTATCAACACCTAATAGTTTTATATTATAAATCTCTATCTCTCTTGATTGTACTTCTATTTTTTCGCCTTTTCTTGCATATTCATACAGTTTTTTACCATTCACCTTTATTGCAGAATACATTGGTGGCATTTGCATTTGTTTACCCAAAAACGAGTTTAACACTGCCTCGATGTTAGATTTTTCTAATAAATTTATATTAACATTCTCTTTTTCTATTACTTTTCCTTCAATATCTGCTGTATCGGTTTTTTCTCCAAGTTTTAAAACTACTTCGTAAATTTTATCATGATTAATTAAATATTTTGAAAGTAGTGTTCCTTTACCTATTAAAATAGGTAACACTCCTGTAGCATTCGGATCTAATGTACCTGTATGTCCAACCTTTTCTCCAGTTATTTTTTTTACTTTATATACTATATCATGTGAAGTATATCCTTTTGGTTTATTTATTACTATAATTCCATCCATTGTGACGCCTCTTTTTTGTTTATTATTTTATAATATTTTTGCATAGAATGCAAGAGCAACGTGGACGGAGTAAACGGTCAAAGGCGGTAAAGGGGACGGAGGATTTTGACAGAAAATCTGTCAAAATCCTCCGTCCCCTTTGACCGCCTTTGATTGAACCCTCGATTCTTACTTTAAGTACAACATTGGGTCGACGTAGTCTCCATTTTTTAATATTTCAAAGTGTAAGTGTGATTCATCTGCTACCTCAAAGTTTGCGCTATTTCCAACTGTTCCTATACTTTGTTCTTTATTTACTTTTTCTCCTTCTACCACAAATTCTGCAGTTAATAAATTAGAATATATGGTTTTAAAACCACCATCGTGCTCAATAATAACAGTTAAACCATACCTAGGATCATTTTTAATGGATTTTACTGTGCCATCAGCTGCAGCACCTACAACAGCTGTTTTATCTGCTTTTATATCTACTCCATTATGAACAGTCCACTCTTGCAGAGTCGATGAGTACAATAAATTATCAACAGAAAAAGCTTTTAAAATGTCTCCCTTTACTGGCCAAGAAAAATCAATTTCTTTATTTTCTTGAGCATTAGCACTTGTTTGGGCACTTTTCTTCGACGCACTTTCACTCGTATTTGTGTTTGCGTTTGTATTATTATTCTTTTTAACCGTATCAGCATTTGTATTTTTTGAACTATTTGTTGAAGTATTTGCCTGTGTGTTAATTGCACTACTTAAGTTACTTGTGTTTTCGTTTTTAGCATCATCTATAGTTTTTCCTACTTCAGTACTAGCACTTTCAGTTTCTCCCGCTATCTCATTTTCAGGAGATAAGCTTATAAACTCATTCTCACGTACCTTACTTTTGTTATAACTACTATTATTTGAATATAGAGCCATGCCTATTACAAAAGCAAATATAATAAGTAATGCAACCCCGCTTAAGATTACTTTTCTATCTTCCCACCAATTTTTGTCATCTGGTTTTCTTCTAAAATCTCTTCTCATATAATCCTCCTTAAAATAAGTATTTATAAGAAGTATTTCCCAACAAATGAATTTTATTCAAGAAAACCTTTTCTTCTAAATTGAATTAATATCTTGTATTTCTACATTTGTATAAAAATGTTTTATAATCTCCTCATAGTTCGAGCCATTTTGGGCCATGCTATCACTTCCTGTTTGACTTAATCCAACACCATGTCCATAGCCTTTTACAGAAAATGTGACATTATCTTCTTCAATTTTCACTTCAAAATTGGCTGACTTTAAACCTAATAATGTCCTAGCCTCAACACCAGAAATTTGTATATTTCCGAATTTTATTGTTCTTACTCTACCACCATCTGTATACTCTAAAATTTTTATTGAGTCTTGAGCAGAAAAATCAATCTGTACTTCTTGATGCTTTTGTTTTAATTTATTTAATAATTCTTCTTTAGAAATAGTTACAACTGAGCTATATTGTGTATAGCCATCTTCTCCCGATGTTTCAACACTTTGTAAATATGGAAAATCACTCCCTCCCCAAACATTTACAGGAAGTTCAGTTTTTCCTCCACTATTTGAATGGAAAAACGCATCAATAGGCTTTCCATCATATGTAATAATTTTTCCAGCAGTACTGTCAACAGCTTGAACAATTTTATTCCAATTATCTTCTCTAACAGGTTCATCCCATTTGGCTAACCTATCTTCTTTTGAAATCCATGCCTGGCAACATGTAGAATCATCACAAATATCTGCTCCTTCATGTTTTCCATTTGAATTACTAATTTGATATATAGTATAAGTTCTTGCAACAACAGCTTGAGCTTTTAGTGCCTCTAACTCATAATCTGCCGGCATTTCTGCCGAAACAACATTATATAAATATGTATCTAACGGAATTTCTTCAATTTCATTGGTTTTAGAATGTAATAGTTTTATTGTAGAAAACTTTTGATACTTATATGGCTCCTCTACTTGAGTCTCTGTATTAGAAACTTCATTAATTATCTCCTTTTTTCTTACTGTTAACAAACCAGGTAAAATAAAGCAAATAAAAAGTAAAGCTATAAAGTAAATTGTAAATTTTTTAATTATAGCCACCTCCTAAGAAATCAATTCTTTTTTCATTTTATTTAATATCTTTTTTTCTATTCTAGAAACTTGAACTTGAGTGATACCCAAGATTTTAGCTACTTGAGTTTGCGTTTTTTCATTATAAAACCTAAGCAAAATCAGTTGTTTTTCTTTTTCTTCTAAATTATTAATAAGCTCTTTCACAGTTAATCTATCAGAAATTAAGCTTGCTTCGTCTTTGCCACTATCAATTTTTTCTAATAAACTTATAGTTTTGTCTGTCTTATTGTCTCTAAAACTTGTATCTTCAATTGATGAAACAGGTTTACTACTATCTATTGCCATAGCAATTTCTTCTTTAGAAATCCTTAGTTCTTTAGATATTTGATTAATAGTTATTTCTTTTCCAGTTTTACTTAAATACTCTTTTTGAAGTTCTCTTATTTTTATATTAGTCTCTTTTATACTTCTGCTTACTTTTACTGGTCCATCATCACGCAAAAACCTTTTAATTTCGCCCAAAATATATGGAACAGCATATGTTGAAAGTTTTACCTCAAACCTTGTGTCAAATCGCTGTATAGATTTTATAAGCCCTATGCAACCAATTTGGTATAAATCTTCTATATCATATCCTCTTCCACTAAATCTTTTAACAATACTCCATATAAGTCCGATTATTTTCCTCTATTAACTTTGTCATTTCCTCATGATCACCATTTTTAGCCTGTTCTATTCGCTTAATGTTATTGTCATACAATCCTATTTACCTCCTAAAAGCCTTTATATCATCTTCCTCTACTACTTCATTTTTTATAGCTTTTTTCATGGTAATTTTTGTTCCAAGTCCTACAATAGATTCAACATTAACTGCATCCATAAAGCTCTCCATAATTGTAAATCCCATTCCTGACCTTTCTAAATCAGGTTTTGTGGTATATAATGGTTGCTTTGCAATTTCAACATTTTCTATTCCCTTACCAGTATCCGAAACTTCTATTATTATTTCATTTGTTGCAAGCTTTGCTTCTATTTTTACTATTCCGAATACTATCCTCATATCCATGTATTATAGAGTTAGTAACAGCTTCTGAAACTGCTGTTTTTATATCTGCAAGTTCTTCTATTGTTGGATCTAATTGTGAGGCAAATGCTGCAACTGTTATACGGGCAAAAGCCTCATTATTTGATTTACTTAAAAATTCTAATTTCATTTCATTATCGATAATTCTTTCCATTTTTTCCTCCTAGCTTACCTTTTCTTTTAAATTTGAAACAGGTATTAATTTTAAAATTCCTGACATCTCAAAAATCTTTTTTACACTGTGTGATAAATTAGTTATCTCAAGCTCTATTCCAAGCATATTAGATAGTTTATACCTTCCTATAATTAATCCTATTCCTGCACTATCCATGAAAGTGACATTATCAAAATCAAATACAACCTTTTTAGGCATGTATCTTTCAAGCTCATAATCAACCCTCCCTCTAATTTTTTGAACACTACAGTCATCAATTTCATCTGTAATTTTAATAAGCAATTCTTTGTTTTTTTCATTAAAAGTACTTTCCAAATTCATTCCTCCTTTGTATTTATAGCTTGTCTTATATTATAATGCTATTTACATTATTTTCCAAGAGTGAAAAATAAGAAGTTTTGTCGATTTATAAAAAGTTTTCGACATTTTTAGCCACAAAAAAAGAGAAGAGCATTTAAGCTCTTCTCCTGTACTCCTGCTGGAGTACCACTTCCTAGATAAGAGAATACTCTTCGTACCTAGGGAATGTTGGACGAAGCCATCGAGGCGCAAGCCTCATCTCAATCCACTTGGTGTGTCCATTCTTAAGAACGACCATCATGTACCCCAAACTATCGGGGTTCCCAACATAGTGAATGTTGGAATGATTGAACTTCAAGTACTTATTCATTTTGCCTCCCCATATAGGGTTTACCGTAATTATATTATACCATATTTTCTAGAAAATTTCAAATAATATTACTCTTTTATTGCAATAAACAAAACATTGCTTCTTACAACTTTTTCTTTTCCATCATAAAAATATCTCTGTCCTGTTTCATATATTTTATAGCCAAGGTTTACTAACCTTTGCTTACTCATTTTAAGAAAAATAAAAGTGTCTTCTTTTGACAAGTCCTCTTTTATTCTAAGTTCATAAAAAGTAACAGTAATAAATTTATCATTTTTATATATCTTTTTGTCTATATAGTCTGTTATATATTCTAGAGTCATCTTTTTCTCTCCTTTACATAACAAATTATACCATCATATTTTAACATTTACAATAGAAGTTTATAAAATTTTACAACATAAATTCTTTGTGATATACTTATAGCAATAAATCTGAAAGGAAGTTAAAAATTGAGTAGAAGAAAAAAAGTAAAAAAAATAGATAAAGAATATGAACTTCCAAAGGCCTTACGAAAAGAAAAAGCTAAAAAAACTATAAAAAAACGTTTTATAATTTTCGTTTTATTAATTTTATTAATAGTACTTATTATAGAGTTTTTTAGAATACACACATGGAAAGTTCTTGCTCATGAAATGACAAGTAATACACCTTCAAGTGTAATTGACACTAATGGAAAAGTTATTGCTGAGATAGGTGCTGAAAAAATAAAAGAACCTATTGAAGTAAACAAGATACCTACAAATTTAAAAAATGCATATATATCTATAGAAGATCAAAGGTTTTATAAACATCACGGTGTCGACATTAAAAGAACATCATCTGCAATAGCATCATACATAATACATTTTGGTAAATCTTCTTTTGGTGGAAGCAGTATAACACAGCAACTTGTTAAAAACATTACAGGAGATGACACAAATGCTGTTTCTAGAAAGGTTACAGAATGGATTAGAGCTATATCTCTTGAAATAGGAATGTCAAAAGATGAAATATTGGAGTCATATTTTAATATTATATATGTTGGGCCAAATATTTACGGTGTGCAAGCTGGTTCAACCTATTACTTCGATAAAGATGTAAACGAATTAAGTCTTGCTGAGTGTGCATTTTTAGCAGGGATAAATCATTCTCCAAATTCATATAATCCATTTAATGGAACAGATAAGACGGAAAAAATAAGTAAAAGAACTAAAACAGTTTTAAATAAAATGCTAGAATTAAAACATATATCTAAAGAAGAATATGATGAAGCAGTATCTCAAGTAAATAATGGATTTAACTTTAAACAAGGTACATTTAATACTACAAGTGATGGTGTTTATTCATATCACACAGATGCTTTAGTTTCTGAACTTGTAAATAATATTGCAAGTAAAAAACATATATCTACCAAATTTGCAACCAACTATCTAAATATGGCAGGACTTAAAATATATAGTACACAAGATTCAAGTATACAAAACATAATGGAAAACGAATTTGCAAAAGGCAAATATATTTTAAAATCAAATAATGATCCAAATGCTACATCTCAATCGGCTATGGTTATAATAGATCATACTACTGGAAATGTTGTTGGATGTGTTGGTGGACTAGGTAAAAAAACTGAGGCACGTAGCTTAAACAGAGCTGTACAAACAACAAGGCAAACCGGATCTGCAATTAAGCCTGTTGCAATACTTGGCCCAGCATTACAAGAAAAAATAATTACTCCTGTTACAACATATGATGACTCTCCTACTTCGTTTGATATTGGAAAAGATGAACCATACTCTCCAATTGACTATGATCCTTATTTAGGTACAATAACAGTAAGACGAGCTGTAGAATCATCACAAAACATTCCTTTTGTAAAAATGATGGAAGATCTTACTCCTGCTAAATCAATAAAATACATGAAAAAGCTTGGAATAACTACACTTACAGAAAAAGATGAAAATTTACCTCTTGCATTAGGTGGATTAGAAAAAGGTATGTCACCATTAGAAACTGCCAGTGCTTATGCTACAATTGCAAACAATGGTGTTTATATTTCTCCTACATTTTATAGCAAGGTAGAAAACTCTAAGTCTAAAGTAATTATAAAAGCAAAACATAAAAAACGTAGAGTTTTTTCAGAGGCTACATGTTATGTACTAAAGCAATTACTTATACAGCCTGTAGTTGGAAGTCATGGAACTGCAACATATTGCTCTATTTCTAATATGGATGTTGCAGCAAAAACAGGTACCACAAACGAAAACTATGATAGATGGCTTTGTGGTTTTACCCCATATTATACAGCTGCAACCTGGTATGGCTTTGACCTTAATGAGTCAATTAACTTTAGTGGTAAAAATCCAGCTGGTCTGTTATGGGCTCATGTTATGAATAATGTTCATTCTGATTTGTCAGGGAAAAAGTTTGAAATGCCTAAGTCAGGTGTAACATCTTGTACAATTTGTAGTGAAACAAATAAGCTTGCAAATAGTGGTTGTCCTAATAGATATACAGAGTACTTTATAAAAGGAACCATGCCTGATATGTGTTCATTACATTCTGGTTCAACAACAGATGTTAAATCAAACAGAAATACAGTTACAACAACTAAAACTCTTCGCGATGAAGATGTTCCTGATGTAGAAGAAACAAAAACTAATACAACAACCACAAATACAACTACTAATAAATCAACTGTAAATTCAGATACAAAAAGAAATAATACTACACAAAACACTACAAATTCTAGTACTAATTCAGATGATACAAATACAGCAGTTGATAGTAACACTCCTCAAGAAAGTACTAGTACAAATAGCACTACTAATGAAGACAATACTACAAATAATTCTAATGCTTCAAGTACAGTAATAGAGCCTTAGTAAATATAGAATATATAAAAAAGAATTGTAACATTTTTGTTACAATTCTTTTTTACTTCCTTTATTTTTACATTTACTTGATAGCAGATCTTGGAATTGCAACTAGAGGGCGGAAGCCATAGTTCTGGCCGAATGAAATAGACTCGTACACACAACCTTCACAAAACCCATTACGAACACTCGTTACTCCAGCAGAAGACGGAGAAGCCAGAAAGTATCCATATGCTTTTGTTGTTTCTTTTATGAACCACATATTTGTTGCTGTTCCAAAAAAGTTATTTTGATTTTCTGGACTTTGAGTTATGTATCCTGTAGAATTTGAATTGCTACTTGAAAGTGTAGTATAATCTGTCATTTGTGTATGCTCTGAAACTGCATTCCATGATAGTGATAACATCTCTATTGTTGGTCCTCCTATAGCGTATGCTCCATTTACTCCATCTGCAAAACTTGACCACTTATTTGTATCCATCATATATGCTACTGAGCATATATTAGTATTTGTACTACTTGAATTTGCTGCTACCCATTTTAAGTAATTTGTAGTTAAATATTGGCTTCCTGATGTTGCTGTAAATGCTGTGGATGCTGAACCATTTTTATATATTGTTCCAGCTGTTAATACTCCATCATTATAGGAATTACTGCTTGCAAACCTTGCGCCATATATTGCATGTTGATTTGTTGTACTTGTTGATTTTACTAAGTCTGTCGCTGTATATGTTACACCATTTACAGTGTTTCCATTACAAGGTAGTTCTGCATTTGGCACATAATCGCTTGCTATTAAATAGTAATTGCTACTATCTGCATAGAATAGTTGCCAATCAATACTTGGATGACTTGCTGATTTATATGTTGTTGTTTGTCCATATAAAGTACTTATGTCAGTTGCTGTTTTAATATTCGTGCCTCCAGCACTTATTGTTGGTCTAGTTGATGCATCTGTAAAGTACCCTGGATTGCTTGTGCCTCCATCTATGTGAGCATAATCAAGGCCTGAGTACCAAGAATTATATACCGTACCAGCTCCTCCAACAAGTTTAGTATCGCCATAAAACATATTATTTCCATTTGTCACTGCTGTTGTTAAAAAATTATTAGATGTATATATAGTTGTTAATTCTTGACAATCAAAAAACATTTGAATCATTTCTGTTACATTACTTGTATCAAATCCACTTAAATCTAAGGTACTCACATTATAGCAACTATCGAACATTAATCCCATGGACGTTACATTACTTGTATCAAATCCACTTACATCTAGGGTGCTTACATTCTGGCAGCCACCAAACATAGCATACATATTTGTTACTTTGCTTGTGTCAAATCCACTTACATCTAATATGCTTACATTCTGGCAGTTAGTAAACATACGATTCATACTTGTCACACAGCTTGTATTAAATCCACTTACATCTAATGTGCTTACATTCTGGCAGTTAGTAAACATACGATCCATATTTGTCACACAGCTTGTATCAAATTCACTTACATCTAGGGTGCTTACATTCTGGCAGCCATCAAACATACCATCCATATTTGTTACTTTGCTTGTGTCAAATCTACTTACATCTAATATGCTTACATTCTGGCAATTATAAAACATTCTATTCATATTTGTTACTTTGCTTGTATCAAAGTTTTCTAGGTCTATTATTGATGTTTTACTATTTCCAATATAGCTAAATAAATAGCTTGAGTTTGGGTTTGCTACTACTCCACCATTTTGTCCAATTACTATTTCATAACCGTCTGTATCATTGCCACTTTTAATCCACATTAATACTGCTCCACTATTTGCTACAGAAGATACATCCCAACATGTAGTGTTATCTACTATATGCCCTTCAAGTGATGTTACAAACGATACTTTATTAATCTTATCTATTGTTATACTTGTACCTAAAAATGCTCCTGTTGACGAATAAGATGTATTTGCCTTTAAGTATACTTCTTGCCAATGTGCATATAGTGTTCCTGCTGCTGTAAATTTAGTTTTGCTGGCAGATGAAGTCAAATGTCCTGTAGATGAGATATATTGAGTTCCTCCTGCTGCTGTTGTATAGTATCCTGTAAATATATATCCATCTTTTTTTGGAATTGTTATAGGATTAGAAGCTGTTGTTATTTGTGTTTCACAACTACTATCTAAGTAATATCCTGTATTATATTTTTCATATATAGTTGTTGTTCCTGGTGTTGTTGCATTATTATTATTTAATGTAATTGTGTATTTATCATTTAAGTATGCTGTCTTATATACTGTTCCATCTATTGTTTCTGTTTCATTAGTTACTATTGTACATCCTGTACGCTTGGTTACTGATGAAGAATATCCTCCCGATATTCCTTTTAATATACCATTGTAGAATCTAACTGTTCCATTATATCTATATACTCCATATGTTTTTCCTAAAATGACCGGATTTGTTTTACTTATTGGTGTAGATGAACTACCTATAGTTGTCAATGCATAAGTACCATAGTTATATATTCCATATCCAGTACCATAATTACTTTGTGTACCTTGTACACCTGATGCACCTGGTACATTTATTGTACCACCTGTAATATTAACAGTTGGTGTGTAACTACTGCTTGTTGAATAATTATATATACCATATCTAGTATCTGAAGTATTAATTGTTTCTATTGTTCCTCCTGAAATATTAATTGTTCCTTTACAATTAGAATTTCTAATTCCGCAACAATATCCTCTAATTGTTCCATTACTCATTTCAATTTTTGCAGATCCTAAATTAACTATTGTATAATAAGGTGATATTGTACTAGTCTCAGTACATTCAACCGTTACATTTGTAGTAATATTCAGCGTTCCTGAATTAGTTATAGTTGTTGTTTTTGCATTTGTAATTTTCCCTGTTCCTAGTAGGTTTAGCGTTTTATTCTCATTTATAGTTATAGTTGCTGTTCTTGTTATTGTATATGTTTGTAGGTCTAATGTTAAACTTCTGTCTATTGTTGCTATTGAATCATCAGTAACATCTTGCAATACCTGTATTGTTTGTCCATCAGAAGCCGCTACTATCGCATTAACAAGCTCTGCAAAATATTTCGTTGTTCCACTGGATGTAATACTATAATTATTCTGTACTGTAAGTTTTGCTTTTGTGCTTGCTTGTACATCGCCTGTATTAGACGTTACTATACAATAATAATATGCCTCATCACCTTGTTGAGTTGATGTAATAGTATATATATTTGATGTTGCACCTACAATTGCCGTTCCTTTATATCCATTACTCTCTGTTTGTTTATACCATTGATAAGAATGTGGTTCATCTCCAACTGCTGTTATACTAAATTGTGACAAATCTCCAGTAGCTACTTTTTTATCTAAAGGATTTGCTGTTATTATAACATTGCTTTGCCTTAATGATATATATTTATAGTTATCCTGATCAGTATTTCTTTCTGTTACATAACGATCTCTAATTTTTCCAGCTGTATTTTCGATGTTTAAATCATTTGTTAATGCTGCAGTTTCACCTCTAATAATTCCATTGTATAGGTTTACTTCACATGAAGTTATATTTGACGAGTTTATACCATATGTTTTTCCTTTAATATTTGGTTCTATTGTGCTTAGTGGGTCATCTGCAATTCCAATCTGTATCGTTGAACCACTTCCATCTTCATGTATTGCATCTCCTACTGATGATTCTATTGAAGTATTTTTTACTATTAAATGCCCTCCTGAAGCTACTTCTATTGTATTAGTACTATTATTTTTTATTGTGCTATTTCCTATAATTGTTAGCGTGCTTCCATTAACAGTTATTGGATTAGATAGTGTAATATCATTTCCATATGTATTAAAAGTAATATTTTTAGTATTATCCATTGTTAATGTACTTGTATCTGTAATATTTTTCATTAAAACAATTGTTTCGTCATTATTTGAATTTGCATATGCTTCAGCTAATGTTTCATGTCCTGTTTTTGCATTAACTAAATAGTAATTATCATCAATTGATTGAGATAAAAATGCTGTATTGTATGTTGTTTCATCTATTTCTTCTGTATCAGTTTCTACTAAATATCCAGGTCGTAATTCAGTTGGTGGCCTCACTGTATCATAAGCCGATGTTACTCCTTTTAGAATACCATTATAAAATTTAAAATCCGGACCTAGAGATTGAACACCATATTTTTCTCCTTGTATAACTAGGTCTTCTGTATTAGCAGCTGTAGAAAGATCCCCTAAACTAATATGAGTACTATAAACACCTACAGAATCAATTCCGTTAGAATAAGAACTTTGACCCGCAACAATAGTTCCAGTCTTAATTGTTAAATAATCAGAAGAAAGAGTACTTATTCCTCTTAAAACACCTATATTTTCTTTACTGTTTACACTTATTCTTATATTTTCCATTGTAGCATTATAGCCACCGTTAAAATAAATCCCATACACATAATTAGCATTAGTTCCTGTATAATATGCTTCTATCTCTGTATCTGTTATTTTTGCATTACCAATACAATAGTTGGCATATAGTCCCCATATTGAGTTTTGTCCTTCCACATAAATTTTCGTTCCATTTATATTTGATATTTTGCCTGATACACCATATGCAGTTGAGCCTTGAGTATGATTTATAGCTGATACTGTTCCACCTTTAATGTTAAGCAATCCATATCCGCGTATCATTAATACCATAAACTGTTCCACTTTCTGATTCAACAGAAACATTGACATTATCAATTGTTGATTCAGAATAAGCATCATTTAAGTTAAATCTTATACCTCTAGTAGTAGCAGTTTTAGATTTAACTTTTACTGTTCCTGTTTCATATCTGAAAGAAGTACATTTATTAGCGTCTTCTATCCCATAGGCATAGTTATTAGTTGATTCTACATCTATTGCAACATTGTTTAATAATGTTTCTCCACTTTCAGTTCCTCTTGTAAAGTATATTCCATAAGATGCATCACTCCCCTTTACAGTTACTGTGCCTATATTGATATTAAGTGTTTTAGCAGAAATTATATATATCCCCCAGGGAGAGCTTGCTTCAACATTTACTTTTATTCTTTTCATTGATACATCAGTAAAAGAATTACATGAAGCATATATTCCTTGTGAAGAACCTACCCCTGTAACATTTATTACTTCGTCTTCAATTGTTAATAATGAACTACTATTTATATATATCCCATATGCTGAACTCGTGGTTGATGTTACCTCAATTGATCCTCCAGTTTTTATTAATTCCGTAGGATAAGAACCGCTATTAGGAATACAGTTTATTCCATATGCTGTATTTTCAGAATTTACTTTTATATCACTACTTTCAATTATTAGTTTAGGAGAATATGTATTATATATCCCCATGCCAGTTTTTCCTTCTACTATAATGTCTGTATTTCTTATTATAGTATTATCTGTTGAATTTCCAAAGATTAATATTCCATTAGAACTATAAGATAAATTCGTTGTTCCTTTTGCAGTTATTGTTCCGTTTTCAGCTACTAAAGTACTATGTCCTGGAAGGTAAATCCCATATGCTGAATTATTTGTTGATATTGCAGTTATATCTCCTCCAGCCTTAGTTACATTTTCATATCCTAGAGATAATAGTCCATATACTGTACCATTATCTGACTCTACAGTAATGTCAACATTAGTAAGTGTTGTTTGTGAAGTTGTAGAACCGCTAACGCTTCTAAAAACCCCATAAGTTGCATTGGTTCCGGTGCCTTTTACATCTATAGAAGTGTTTTCTATGCTTATTGGAGCAAATGTTCCGTTGTAAAAAATACCAATAGCATTAGAATTGGTTGATTCTACATCAATTGTTGCATTTTTAATATTTAGTATCTCTGTAGCATTAAAATTCATTATAGCATACGTAGAACTACTTCCTGTTGAGTATATTGTTCCCCCACTTACATCTAAACTTCCATAATTCATTATGGTTGGTGAAGATGCATTAGTATGGTTTATCCTTCCACCAGTAACATACATATCCCCATAGTTCATTATACCTACATTTGAAGTGCTCGTATTTGTATTTCCTGAAAGTTGAAAAGTTCCATTGTTATATATTAGAATAGTATTTTCATTACTATTTATTATTTCTCCCGTTGGTATTGTTAATGTACCATTATTATATATAGTTGTATTTATACTATTACCTTCATCTCCATTAATTATAAGTGTATTTTCTTGGTTTACAGTTATTTGTGAGTTTCTTGTAAGGTTAAAGGTAGAAATATCAAATGTTATATTTTTATTTACTATTCCTGAACTTGTATCTGAATAATCATTTAACAATCTTATTGTTGAACCATTATTTGAATAACTCATTGCAGTTTCAAAGTCATTTGCATATTTTGCTTCATCTACAACATAATTTGGGCTTGCAGCTATTTTTTCTAATGATGCTATATTTCCTGCTTCGTCTTTTACCCATATATAATATGTTGCTCCTGTTGTAAGGTTAGCTATTATTATTTCTGTATTGTTAGTTTCTGTCCATTCACTTGAGTTTGTAGGTGCAGTTGAATCTTGACTTATATAGTACCCTGAAACTTGTGGTCCATTTTCTCCGCCCCCTAGAGTTACATTTACTTTTATCTCTGCTACAGTTCTTGATGGTAGATACGTTGTTGCCGTTATTGTCGGTGCTGTTTTACATATTTTTAAAGTATATCCAGCTGATATTTTACTTTCTGTGCTATCTGTATATATAGCTTTTATCTTAAACGAATTATTTGTATTTCCAGAAATTTTGTAGGTAATGTTATTATCTGTTTTTAAATAATCTGTAATTGTTATGCCTGTTGCTTCATTGTTTATGTCCTCCCATGTTGTTCCATCATCAATACTATACTGATACTTTTCTACTGTTTTTTCTGTATCTATTTCTATTTCATGATTAATATCCTTGTTTGTCCATGTTCCACTTGAATATAATGCGCCATTTTCGTCTGTTTCTTTTAATGTAATCTGTGGTCTATCACCAACACCTAAATATGCTATTTTATATTCTATGTTATTTATAATTTCTCCTCCAGTTGTAATATCATATTCATTACGCCATTCAGTTGGTTCGGTACCATACGCTGCTGTTTTACCTTTTAATATACCATTGTAGAACTTCCATGTACCTAATTCATTAATTCCATATGCTCCACCTTGAATGATTGGATCATTGTTAACTACTTCTTTTGTATTGTCACCAATTATTACGGTTCCATTTGCACTATTTCGAATTGCATAAGAGCCTGGTGTAATAATCTTACCACCTAGTACATTTATAGTTCCTGTATCTGTATCATTATATATTACCGAAACATGGTTATTTGTAATTTCTGCAGTACCGCTTACTACTAAACTAGCGTTATCTGTTTTATTATATATAGTTGGAGTTGATTCATTTGCTATACCACCTGTTATTTTTCCACCTGTTATTGTTGTATTTCCTGTGCCTCGTAGAGCTATAGCGTTGCTTCCAGCATTTATTGTTCCTCCTGTTATTGTTAAATCACCAGCACAATTTTTGTATATAGCAATATTGTTTTGTGTTGTAATGTTTCCTCCCGATATATTTATAGTTACAGTTCCAGAATTGTCTGCCTGTATTGCTCTACTATTTGAAGTTATTGTTCCTCCAGAGATATCTATTGTAGAACTATAGTTACAAGCTATTGCTCTATTACTTGTACCTGTATATTCAATTGTTCCTCCTGTTATTGTAAGATGTCCTAAAGATGAGTTATTAGCATGTCCAACCTGAACGGTATTACCTATATTTGATGTTAGATGTGCATTATTCTCTATTGTTGCAGTAGCATTTGTATGTATATGTAATGCTCCATTTGATGCAGTATTAGAAATTGTTCCTGCTGATATTGTAGCATTTGAATCTTCACCTGTTACACATATTGTTACCCATGAAGTAGCAGAAGTAATAGTTCCTTTTCCTGTAATGTTTAATGTATTACCGCTAAAAATGCAGTGTGCTGTTCCTGTATATGTGTTACTAATAGTTCCAGTATGTGTTATATTTAATGTTCCATAATTAGATATTAATGAATAATTACTACCTCCTTCTAAGGCTTGGTTTGTAGTAATTGTACCGTTTCCCGTTATTTCTAATGATGCATTATCGTTAATTCTAATTGATTTTTCAGTTTTAGTTAATACTTTGCCATTATTGTCAAATTTAATTGTCTTGCCATCAACTGTAGCCTCACTTGCATCTGTGTAAGAGCGAATTTGTTTTATTGTTTGGTTACTATCTGCACCATCTATTGCATCTGCAAGTGTAACAAATTTTTTACCAGTTTCTGCTATTTCGTAATTTGCTACATTTACACTAATTGTTTGCTCTGCTGATTCATTTCCTGCCGTATCTACTATTTTTACTTTATATGTACCTTCTTGTAATACTTCTATTGTGTGTGTTGTATCAGTTGTTTCGTTTGTTGCCTTTTTCCACTCAACTTGTCCATCTTTTACTATGCCATAATAAATTGTTCCTTTTTTTACATTACCTTCGTATACAATGTCATATATGTTTATTCTCATTTTGTCGCCTTGCATGTCAGAATTTACAGAGAATCTAATACCTGAGGCCGTTTCTTCGTGTTCAACATTGTATAGTCCATTTGGTAAATCTGCTAATTTATAATATGTTTGTCCATTATATTTAATACCGTCTAAGCTTATTATGTCTCTTTTTTGTACATTTACTAAAAATTCATGTTCTACACTATCTAGCCCTAATTCTTGCAATGTAGCTTGTGTAAAGTATCTGTATCCTGTTGTATCGGATACTCCTGCATTTGTAAATGCTTCTTGTGCTCCTTCTACTCCATCTGTTTCTTGCCCCATGTTTAATACAGAGGTGTCTCCACTTCTGTATTGTTGTTCTAATTTATTTACTTCTTGTTGTAATGCAGACATTTCTGTTGTATATGAGGTTAGTCGTGCATTTTGTATTGTGCCTTTTCCCGCTTGATATGTTATTGTAGAAAGTATTAATAATATTACTATTGTTATTACTAACGAAACCAATGTAATTCCTTTATCTTTTGCATTATTTATCATTGTTTTACCACCTTAAAACTTCATCTTTTTATACTTCTTTATTAAATCATAAGTGTAAATAATTTTCAATAGTTTTATTGATAAAAATAAAAAGTTATTTTACACTTGCAAAATAACTTTTTATTTTTAATTCTTTAGGCATCCTATTGGTACAACATAAACTCCGTCTTCTCTCCTATATGCGTATTTTCCCGTGGCTGTTAAAACCATTAAGAAAGATGGATTTTTCATTTTTTCTACGTCTATTTTATTAAGCATATTTTTTAAATTTTCTACACCTTCATTTATTAGTTTATCTCCACCTAGTTTTATTTCTACAAGTCCATAATCTCCATTTCTTAAATGAATAACAGCATCACATTCCAATTTGTTAGCATCTCTATAATGATAAACCGTACCATCTATGCTTTCTGCATAAACTCTTAAATCCCTTATGCATAATGTTTCAAATACAAATCCAAAAGTGTTTAAATCATTTATCAAGTCATTTGGTCCAATTCCTAATGCAGCTGTTGCAATAGATGGATCCACAAAATATCTAGTATTTGAAGTTCTAATTGCTGTTTGGCTCCTTAGATTAGGATTCCATGCAGTTGATTCTTCTACAACAAAAATTTTCTTTAATGCTTCTATATATGAATATATTGTATCTATATCTAAAGAAGATGAATCATTGCCTTTCATATCATTTCTTATTGTTTCATTTGATGCTTGAGTTCCAATATTTCTTGCATAAGCTCTCATCAATCTTTTTACTCTTTCAGGATTTCTATGAGTATCATCAACTCTAGAAATATCTGATTCTACAACAGCATCATAATAGTCAAATGCTTGCTCTAATGATATTTCTTTTTCCATAAATGTACTTCTAGGCCATCCACCTCTGCAACATAAAAATGCTATATCTTCTAAAGTGAGATTGTTCTGTGCTGAGATATTATCTCTTTTTTTAAAAAGAGTTTCTAAGCTAACCTCTCCATTTGATTCTCCTGATTCATATAAGCTCATTGGTCTCATTGTGAGCCAAGCAAATCTTCCAGTACCTGAATGAGTAACTTCATTCATATCTGCTGGAACAGCTGAGCCTGTTAATATAAAATCTCCCTCAGTATTTCTGTGGTCTATTTCAAATCTTATTGCATCCCATAATTTTGGAGCAATCTGCCATTCATCAATTAGTCTTGGTGTATCTCCTGCCAATAGCGTAGATGGATTTATATCGGCAAGTATTAAATTCTGTGATTTATCTTCTGGCTTAGCCATATATAAGATACTTTTTGCAATTTGTTCTGCTGTAGTTGTTTTACCACACCATTTTGCTCCTTGAATTAGTACAGCTCCTTTGCTTTTTAATTTTTTTTCAAGTAGCTTATCTGCTATTCTATCTTTATATTTGTCCATTATGCTTAATTCTCCTTTCAAATAATCTTTTATTTGATTTTATTAAATTATAGCATATTTAAAACTAATTCGCAATATTTTTCGGTGATTTGTGGGTATTTTTTTCGGTGATTTGTAGATTATTTTTTCGGTGATTTATGTTTTAGTTCATCTATTATTGTTTTATAATTGTTTGCTGTAAGTATTGCTGTTCCTGCAACTAACATATTAGCTCCTGCTTTTTTTACACTATCTGCTGTACGTAAGTTTATTCCCCCATCTGCTTCTATATCTATTTCTAAATTGTTTTCTTCTACATATTGTTTTAATGTTGTTATCTTTTCTACCATGTCTGTAAGTAAAGTTTGTCCGCCTTTTCCAGGTTCTACTGTCATTACTAAACACATGTGTATATATGGTAAAAATTTATATACCTTTTCAATTGGTGTGTTTGGCTTTACAGAGATTCCTACTCTGCAATGCAATTCTTTAATTAGATTTATCATATCTATTACTTCTTGTTCATCTTTACATGCCTCGTAGTGAAAAGTTATAATGTTTGGCTCAACTCCGGAAAAATCTAATATTCCCTGTTTTACATCTTCTACCATTAAATGAACATCTAATGGCATATTTGATATTCTTTTTATGTATTGACTGTATTCAAGCATTTTTTGATATGTATTTTTTTCTACAAACTTGCCATCCATAACGTCTATATGAAAGTAATCTGTATGTGCTTGTTCTAGTGCAAAAAATGTATCTGCTTCTTTTCCTTTTTGTACATTTAGTATTGAAGTTGAAACTTCTACCATTTTCTTTCCTCCTTGTCTTTTAGCTCTAAGTATATTTTGCAATAATTTTGATATCTTTCTTGTGATATTTTTCCATCTTCTAGAGCATGCTTTATTCCACAATTTTGTTCTTTAATATGTGTACATCCTACAAATTCACAATTTTGTATATAAGGTTTTAAATCTATAAAATAGTTTTCTAAGTCTTTACTTTCTATCTCACTTAGTTCAAAATTTGCAAATCCTGGTGTGTCTACAATATATGAATTGCTATCTACTTCGTATAGTTTTACAGATGTTGTTGTATTTTTTCCTTTTTTATTTTTATGGCTTATCTCTCCCTCTGCAGTTATACCTGTACCAAATATTGCATTTATAGTTGTAGATTTTCCTACCCCAGAATTGCCAGAAAAGGCACTTATTTTGTTTTTTAATATTTCTTTTACTTCATCTGTTCCTATTTTTTCTTTTGCATTTGTTGCAATTGTTTTATAACCTATATTTGAGTATATTTCTTGTATGTGTTTATATGTGTCAGATAAATCAGTTTTATTAATTATTATTGCAGGTTTTATTTTTAAATATTCCGCATAAGCTAATTGCTTATCTAGCATTAGTAAGTCTGGTTTTGGATTTTTTGTAGAAATCATAAATATTATTTGTGTTATGTTTGCAACTTTTGGTCTTTTAAGCTCTGAAGTTCTTGGTTTTATATTTGTAATTACCGCTTCTATTTCATTGCGATTTTCTAATAAATCAAAATCTACTATATCCCCAACAAGAGGGGTTACCCCCTCTTGTTTAAATTTGCCTCTTGCTGTGGCATCATATATTTTTTTATCTGACTTAACTTTGTATAAGTTAGATATATTTTCTATTATTAATCCTTTCAATATTTATCTCCTTTATTTAAATGTGTATGATGTTTCACTGTCTAAATTAATTGAATAGTTGTCAGTCCATACTCCACCATTTCCGTCTTTTACTTCAAGAATTAGCTTTACACTACCTTTTCCTGTTATTGTTGGAGATAATGCTGCAGAATTTTTGTCTACTCCAGATTTTGAATAAACAGTTTTTCCATCTGCTGTTAATTTAATGCTAACCTTTTTCTCTGCATCAGTAATTGCCTCATCAGATTCATCATATCCACTTGTAATTGATTTAACATCTATTTTTATTGTTGCTGTTTTTTCTTGTGTTACTTTATTTACAGTAATTGTTATGCTGCTATCTTCTGCAACTTCTTTGCCAGCATCTATACTTTGTTTAAGTACTGTTCCATCTTCTTTGCTTGCATCTTCTTCGTATACTACTGTTACAGAAAAACTTGCTTTTGATAAAGTAGATTTTGCATCAGCTTCTGTACTTCCTATTACTGAAGGTACTTGTATTTTTTTAGCTCCTGCACTTATTTTTATTTTTACAGTACTTCCCTTATTTACTTCTGTTCCTTCTTCAACGTCTTGTTCATATACTATACCAGCTTCTACTTTTTTATTTGTTTCTTCTTCTACTTCAAATTTTAGTCCTAAGTCTTCTAGCATTTTTACTGCATCAGCTTCTTTTTCTCCTATAAGTTTTGGCATTTTTACCTTTTCTATTCCCTTACTTACAACTACTTTTATAACAGTATCTTCTGTTAATTTTTTGTTCTTTTCAGGGTCTTGAGATATTATATAGCCTGCAGCATATTCTTCACTATATTCTTCGCTTGCAACTTCTATAGTTATATTTATTCTATCATTTTTATTATTTAGTTCTTCAACTTGTTTTTTTGCTTCTTCAATTTCTACTCCTACTAAATCTGGTGTTTCTACTTTTGGTGCTGTTATTTTAGCAAAAGCCCATGTACCACCGAAGCTCAAGAAAAATAGTAGTATTAAGCCAACAACTGCACTTATTTTTTTATGTTCTTTTATCCAAGCTACAAATTTATTGTCTTTTTTCTTACTTCTTTTTCCGTTTCTTGTATTGTCTATATCTTCATCATATATTGTAGATATTCTTTGTGTTGCAAATTCATCTGTATATGTGTCTTGGTCATCTACAAAGTCTCCATCTGGATCTTTTAGTGCCATATTTAAGTCTCTTAACATTGCTGTTGCATTAGCATATCTTAGGTTTGTATCTTTTCTTAATGCTTTCATAATTATGTCATTTACAGCTTCAGGAATATTCTCGTTTATTTCTATTGGTTCTTCTGGTTCTTCTTGCATATGTTTTAATGCTACTGAAACTGGTGTGTCAGCATCAAATGGAAGTTTTCCTGTTAGCATTTCATACATTACTACTCCTAAAGAATATAAGTCTGACTTTGCATCTGTATAGCCTCCTCTTGCATGTTCAGGCGAAAAATAATGTACAGATCCTATTGTTGTTCCAAACGCAGTTATTGTTGAGTTTGATACTGCTTTTGCTATACCAAAGTCTGTTACCTTTGCTACTCCATCTTCTGTTATAATAATGTTATGTGGCTTAATGTCTCTATGTATTACATTGTTTTTATGTGCTACTTCTAATGCAGATGCTATTTGAATTGCAATGTTAACAGACCATTTCCATGGAAGTGGTCCACCTTCTTCTAGTATTATTTCTTTTAGTGTTTTACCTTGTATTAATTCCATTACTATGTAGTACAAATTATCTTGGTTCCCAACATCATATACTGAAACAATGTTAGGATGTGTAATACTTGCAGCAGCTTGTGCTTCTGCCTCAAACCTTTTTATAAATTCTTGATCTGTTGTAAATTCATCTCTTAATATTTTAACTGCAACAAATCTATTTAGTATTGTATCTTTAGCTTTGTATACTGTTGCCATTCCTCCATTGCCAACTTTTTTTATAATCTCATATCTATCTGCTAGCATACTTCCATCTAAATTCATTTTTATCTCTCCTTATTGAAAAAATGTAGAAATTTTATATATTTTTTATTACTATTACTGTTATATTGTCTATTCCGCCATTTTCATTTGCCATTTTTATAAGTCTTTCTGGTGCCTTTTCTATGTTTCCCTTTACTGTACTATATATTTTTTCTTGTTCTACCATATTTGTTAATCCATCTGATGTCATTACTAAAACATCATCTTTTAGGAATCCCTTTACAGCTACATCTGGTTCAACAAAAGCACTACAGCCTATGGCTTTCATGAGCATATTTTTTTTAGGATGGTATCTAGCTTCCTCTTTTGTGATTTTCCCGTCCTTAACTAATTTTTGTACATAGCTGTGGTCCTGTGTTAATTTTCTGATAAATTCTTTTCGCACTCTATATATTCTACTATCTCCTACATGTCCAATATACACCTTATTATTATATATTAAACATATTTCTAAAGTAGTACCCATACCTGCTAATTCATTATCTTCTTTAGACTTTTCGTATATAACCATATTTGCATATTCCATACTGCTTCCTATTAATTGTATTAGGCTATCTCTGTCTTTTGAAATTTGATTGTAATTGTTTTCTATATAATTTTTTACACATGTTGTAGCCATTCTACTTGCTATTTCTCCGCCTTTATAGCCTCCCATGCCATCTGCTAAGATATATAGTTGTACATCGTCTAAAGATTTAGAAATATAGAAGTAATCTTGGTTTGTATCCCTTGATTTTCCTATATCGGACTTAGCATACGCTATTATCATTACTCCACCTCTGTTTTATTTTTTTACATAGTATGTTATATCATAAGTTTATAAAACGGTCAATAGGAACAGTTAAATTTGCCAATCTGCTTTTGGGGACAGAGAAAAAAAAACAGGTCAAAGGGCGGTCAAAGGGTACGGAGGATTTTGACAGAAAATCTGTCAAAATCCTCCGTACCCTTTGACCGCCTTCTGATCGCCCTTTGACCATTCATCCGTTCCCCAAAGTAGATTGAATTCTTTTTGCAACCGCCTCTGCTGCAGGGCCTCCTGGCACTTTTCTTGAATTTACACAATTAATTAAATCTATTGCTTGATATATATCTTCTTCAAATAAATTACATATTTTTTTGTATTCCTCTAATTCAAGTGTGTCTAATGTTTTATCTTGTTCATTACATAATGCTACTATTTGTCCTGTTACTTTGTATGCATCTCTAAATGGCATTCCCTTTCTTACTAAATAATCTGCACAGTCTGTTGCATTAATAAAGCCTTTTTGCGCTGCTTTTTTCATATTTTCTTTTAGCACTTTCATAGTTTCTATCATCGGAATTAATGTGGTAATGCATATTTTTACTGTATCTATACTATCAAAGATTGCTTCTTTGTCTTCTTGCATATCTTTATTATATGCTAATGGTAACCCCTTCATTACTGTAAGCATTGTAATTAAATCTCCATATACTCGTCCTGTTTTTCCTCTAACTAATTCTGTTATGTCTGGGTTTTTCTTTTGTGGCATTATTGATGATCCTGTTGAAAATGCATCATCTAGTTCTATAAATTTAAATTCCCATGAACACCACATTACCACTTCTTCACTAAATCTTGATAAGTGCATCATTATTATTGACATACAAGATAAAAATTCTATTGCAAAATCTCTGTCAGACACTCCATCTAAACTATTCTGTGTAATTTCATCAAACTCTAATAATTCTTTAACATAATTTCTATCTGTATTATAGGTTGTTCCAGCAAGTGCACAGCTTCCAAGCGGCATAATGTTTACTCTTTTATAGCAGTCTTCTAGTCTTTGAATGTCTCTTAATAGCATTTCTACATAAGCCATTAAATGATGTGCAAATGTTATAGGTTGTGCTCTTTGTAAATGAGTATACCCTGGCATTACAGTTTCTAAATTTTCTTCAGCTTTGTTACATAATGCTTTTATTAATATTTTTAAATAGTCTATTAGTGAGTTTATTTCGTCTTTAATATACATTCTAAGGTCTAGTGCTACTTGATCATTTCTGCTTCTTGCAGTATGTAGTTTCTTTCCACTATCACCTATTCTTTTTGTTAGTTCTGTTTCTATAAACATATGAATATCTTCTGCATGTGGGTCTATTTTTAAAGTACCATTTTCTATTTCATTTAAAATATTTGTTAATTCGTTTACTATTTTTTCTTTGTCTTCTAGCGAGATTATTCCTTGTTTTTCTAGCATTGTACTATGTGCTATACTTCCTAGTATATCTTGCTTATACATCCTACTATCAATAGAAATTGATGAATTAAAATCATTTGTTCTACTATCTAGTTCTTTTTTAAATCTTCCTTCCCATAATACCATTTTTATTCCTCCTTTATTTGGCATTTTTTCTCATTCAAAAAAGCGTCTGCTGGAATATCCAGAGACGCATTATTTACGTGGTACCACTCTAGTTGTTTATATTTAATATTTAAAATATAAACCACTCTAGCCTGTAACGTAGGCAAAACGAACTATTATACTCTTACTTACATAATTTCCAATAGTCACTCATAAGTTCTCTTCATTTTAATACGGTCTGCTAGGCTTCCACTCTGTCCTAGCTCGCTGTAGACTTTATTATTAAAACTACTGTCTTATTCAACGATTTTTCATATAACGCATTATATTATATATTATTTTTTCTTGTTTGTCAATAGTTGGAAAACATAGATTAAATAGTATGTGAGTTTTAAAAGCCAAAAGGAAAAGCTGCCAATTGGCAGCTTTTCCCTAGATCTCTTAGGAAGATAAATTATTAAAATTTATTTTCCTTCTTTTTTAGGTAAATACCAGCAAGGAGCAAGGATATAGAACATACCATCATAATAAGCATCATATTGATGTTATTATAATCTCCTGTTTTCGGTAGATCACCTATTGTAGGAGTCTTAGTCTTCTCAGGCTCCTTAGGAGGAACGTTAGGTTTGTGAGTATTGGTCAAGTCGAAACCATTAACCTCAGTCACATAACCCTCAATAGAGTCCTCGGTAATCGTATAAACGATTTCCTTGCCAGCTTCAAACTTAGGTAGATTCGTAAACGAATACTTCCAGTTGTCCTTAGCCGACACGGTCACAGACTTAATCTGCTTACCATTTGCCAGAAGGTTTACGGTAATTGATTCAGGCCTTATACCGTCCTGATTGTCAGCATCATTCCACGTCTTCTTACCATTGACCAAAGTGGTCTCAGGCTTGTGAGTGTTAACAATGTTGAAACCATCAATGGAGGTATCATAACCTTCGACTGCTTCCTCGGTTATCGTGTAAACGATTTCCTTACCAGCCTCAAACTTAGGCAGATTCGTAAACGAATACTTCCAATTGTCCTTAGCCGTTGCGGTCACAGACTTAATCTTCTTACCATTCGCCAGAAGGTTTACGGTAATTGATTCCGGCCTTATACCATCCTGGTTGTCTGCATCATCCCACGTCTTCTCACCATTGACCAAAGTGATCTCAGGCTTGTGAGTGTTCTTGATGTTGAAACCATCAATGGAGGTATCATAACCTTCGACTGCTTCCTC
>JAFWIH010000018.1 GCA_017533795.1 Clostridia bacterium
AAAACGGTATATTAAAAATTTGTATTCCAAAAAAAGAAGAAAGAAAAGAACTTCCAGAAGCAAAACATATTGAAATTAAATAATATTTATAAGGAAATGGTTTTATATAGAATCATTTCCTTATTTAATATATAAATTACATGTTTTATTTAAGATATAGCAGAAATGTTATATCTTATTTATTATTTTAAAGATGTTAACAAGATTTTGGTATTGCGAATAAGATTTATTAAAAATTTTTAAAAATACTTGGTTTCTATATTAAGTTATGTTAAATTATAACCATAGAATCAAACATATAATAAATTTATAAATACAAGCTCGTATTTTTCCTACACGGAAGTGCCAAACGAGCCAAAAAAGTAGATAATTAATTATCTACTTTTTTTCTTTGTTCGCTAGTTTTTTTATAAATATGATTATATAATAAGATAACACAATGTCTTGGAAAAAATATAATATAAGTGAGGTTAAATGGAAAATTTATTTGTAAATAGAGTAAAATTGAATAAAGATAATATAGATAATAGTAAATATCCTTTTAATATAAAATGTTTAAGTAATTTTGATGAGCTAAAAATAGATAATTCTGTCACTCTATTTTATGGAGAAAACGGAGCCCGGAAAATCTACACTTATAGAGGCTATTGCAATTAGCTTGGGACTAAATCCTGAAGGTGGTAGCAATAATATGCAATTTTCAAATTATGATGATTATTCAGAACTATATAAACATTTAACAATTAGTAAGTTTGGAGTTCCTAAAACAAAATTCTTTTTAAGAGCTGAATCGTTTTATAATGTTGCAACTGATATTAGCAATAATAGTGATTTAGTTTATACAACTTATGGAGGAGAAGATTTACATTCACGTTCACATGGAGAATCGTTTTTAAAGCTTGTAGAACATAGATTTTGGGATAAGGGATTATATATTTTAGATGAGCCCGAGGCAGCTTTATCTCCACAAAGGCAAATGACTTTACTTTGCTATATATATGATTTAGCAAAGAACGGATCGCAATTTATAATTGCAACACATTCGCCAATATTATTATCTTACAAATATGGTAAAATAATTGATATGAATAATAATATGGAAGAAATAAAATATGAAGATACAGAAGTTTATAGAATATATAAAGATTTTTTAAATAATCCTTATGGGATTCAAAAGGTTTTGTTTGAAGAATAAATAGTAAGTTAAATAATAAAAAGTTGAAACAGAATATAATAAAAAGAAAGAAGGAAAGTAATATGTTTATGCTACAAACTATATTGTGGTGTTTATGCAGTATGTCAGTTTATTCAATAATTTTTATATTAATTGGATTATTCTTTAAAGGAAATGTGGATTATAGTAGTTTAGCATTTTTCTTTGTAAAAATATATCCAATAACATTAATAATCGATACAATGTATAGTAGATATTATAGGAAAAAAAATAAATTTTTTTTAGGAGATGTAAGCACTAACTTTTTTTTATTAATGATTCATTCATTTTATTGCTCATTGGTGAACCCTTTTGAATGGATATATATGTTTTTTTGTGTGATAACTAAAAAGCATGTTATAAAGGATGATAGTAAATTTCATGATGCAATGGACTTATTAGAGGTGTGGATAAAATTTTTTACAGTATTATTTATAGTATACATTGCTTATATATATTTTAAATAGAAATGTAAAGAAAAATAAAATAGAGGTGACAATTATGCAAAAATGTCCTAACTGTGGCGGAATTATGTATTGGGATGAATATTGGTATTGTACTGACTGTGATGAAGAAATTAATACAGATGAAGATGATAATGATGGTATTATAGAATATTAATTTAAGACTTATCAATTTGTTTGATATTAATAACAAGATAAGACTGATAATGATTTGAAATTATCAGTCTTTTGCTATATAATAAGTAAAGTAATTTAAAGGTTTGGAGGAAAAATGGAAAATAAAATAAATATAGAAAATGAAGTATTTAAGAAATATATTCCAAACAACAAAAAGCTAATAAAATATGGCTTTAAAAAAAATAAAAATCAATATGAAATATCTAAAACTTTTCTAGATGATACATTTAGAGCAGATATTGCAATAGATAGTAAAGGTCAAGTAATAGGTAAAGTAATAGAAATAGAATTAGATGAGGAATATACAAATTTTCGTATAGAAGGAAATAGTGGAGAATTTGTAGGCAAAGTTAGAGAAGAATATAAAAATATATTACAAGATATTGCCAATAAATGCTTTGAAAAAGAATATTTTATCTTTGAACAGTCAAATAGGATTACAAAATTGATAAAAGAAAAATATGGAGTTAGCCCAGAATTTTTATGGGATAAATTTCCTGGATATGGAGTTTTTAGAAACACAAGGAGTAATAAATGGTTTGGGATAATAATGAATATTGATAGGAGTAAAATTATTTCAGACAAATCAGGAGAAATTGAAGTCTTAAATGTAAAACTAGATGATAATGTTCAAAATTACTTAAAGGTTAGACGGGATTTATCCATCATATCATTTAAGTAAAAAAAGTTGGGTTTCTATTATTTTAGATGATACTTTATCAGATAAAGAAATTATGGATTTTGTAAATATAAGTTATGATAATTCTCAGAAGTAGAGATAAAGGAATGAATATATAAAATGAATGATATATGGAATCCTTGGCATGGATGTAAAAAATATAGCGAGGGTTGTGAACATTGTTACATGTATTATCTAGATTCACAAAGAGATAAAGATGGAAGCAAAATATATAAGGTAAAGACTAATTTTAATATGCCATTAAAGAAACAAAGAAATGGAGAATATAAAATACCAAGTGGAGCAACTTTAAGGGTTTGTATGACAAGTGATTTCTTTTTGCCTGAAGCTGATGAATGGCGAAAAGAAGTATGGGAAATGATTAGATTGCGCCCCGATGTTACATTTTGGCTTCAAACCAAAAGAGCTGAAAGAGTACAAGATAATCTTCCTAAATGGTGGGGAGAAGGATTAGAAAATGTAATTATGGTTTTTACAACAGAAAATCAAAAGCGAGCAGATGAAAGACTGCCTATTTTATTAGATTTACCATTTAAACATAAGGGAATTATGTGTGCTCCAATGATTTCTGGAATTACATTAGATAAATATTTAAAAACAGGAAGCTTTGAGATTGTATTAGTAGATGGAGAAAATTATGATGGTAATAGACCTTTATACTATGACTGGGTAAAAAAACTTTATGATGAATGTGTTAAATACAATATTAAGTTTGATTTCTGTGGTACAGGAAATGTTTTTATAAAAGATGGTAAAACATATAATATACCTAAAGCCTATCAGAGAGCGATGGCTTTAAAATCAGAATTACAAAATCCTATAATATATAGAGAAACGGATATAAAAATTCAACCTAGATGCAGGACTTGCAGGCGAAGAAATAGTTGCAACGGCTGCAAATGGTGTGGAAAGTGTAGTAAAGGAACAAGATTATAAATTTTGAAATCGCAAATATGGGAATAAAAATAAGTGGAGGTATATTATGAGTTTAGTAGTAAATATATATTATACTGGCAAAAATGGAACAGCTAAAAAGTTTGCTGAAGAAATGGTATCGAGTGGGATTGTAGATAGAGTTAGGCATGAAGAAGGCAATGAAAGATATGAATATTTTTTCCCAATGGATGATCCAGAAACTGTAATGTTAATTGATAAATGGCAAAGTAATGAAGCATTAGATTTGCATCATAAATCAGAAATGATGAAAGAAATAGCAGATTTAAGAAATAAGTATGAACTTAAAATGAGAGTAGAAAGATTTACAGAATATGAAGGTTGATAAAAAGGTTGTGTTATAAATGAATAAAAAGGTAATGATAATATTTTTAATAATAGTAGGAATTATTTTTATAGCAACTATATGTATTTTAAAAAGTAATGGTAAAAAGAATACTAATCTAAATAATAATGTAAACAAAAATACAGTTGAAAACAGTACTATTATTAATAATAGCATAGATGAGAATAAAGAAAGTGAAGAGATAATGAATACAACCATTAAAGTTAACATTAATAATAATATTTATATGGCAACATTAGAACAAAATGAAACAACTAAACAATTTGTAAACATGTTACCACAAGAATTTAATATGAGTGAATTAAATGGAAATGAGAAGTATGTTTATTTAGATTCTACATTACCTACAAATTCATATAGCCCAAAACGTATTGAAGCAGGAGATATTATGCTTTATGGGAATAATTGTCTAGTGGTATTTTATAAGTCGTTTGATACTCCATACAGCTATACTAAAATAGGACATATTGAAAATTTAAACGAGCTAAATAATACAAATGTATCAATAAAATTTGAAAAATAGAGTAAGATTATTAACAATAAATAAAAAAGGGAGGAAAATTAAAATGGAAACAAGAATAACAGAGGAATGGGATAAGGTGTTCCCAAAAAGTGAAAAGGTTAATCATAGAAAGGTAACATTTAAAAATCATTTTGGAATTATGCTTGTAGCAGATATGTATGAGCCAAAACAGTATGAAGGAAAACTACCAGCAATAGCTGTAAGTGGACCATATGGGGCAGTAAAAGAACAGTCAAGTGGATTATATGCACAAGAAATGGCAGAAAGAGGTTTTTTAAGCATAGCATTTGATCCATCATTTACAGGAGAATCAAGTGGAGAGCCTAGATATATGACTTCTCCTGATATAAACGTGGAAGATTTTCAATCAGCAGTAGATTATTTATCAAATTTAGAAAATGTTGATAGTGAAAAAATAGGAATAATTGGAATATGTGGATGGGGTGGAATGGCACTTCAAACTGCATGTATAGATACACGTATAAAAGCAACAATTGTTTCTACAATGTATGATATGTCTAGAGTTGCAGGAAATGGATATTTTGATGAGCAAGATAATGAAGAAGCAAGATATAATCAAAGAGTAAGCATAAATAAACAAAGAACTGAAGATTACAAAAATGGAAGCTATGCTTTAGCAGGTGGAGTAGTTGATCCGTTGCCTGAAGATGCTCCACAATTTGTAAAAGACTATTATGCCTATTATAAAACGGAAAGAGGCTATCATCCTAGAAGTTTAAATTCTAATAATGGTTGGGCAATACAATCAAATACATCCATGATGAATACAAGATTATTTAGATATAGTAGTGAAATTAGAAATGCAGTAATGATAGTTCATGGAGAAAATGCACATTCTTGTTATATGGGAAAAGATGCTTATAATAATATGATTAAAGATAGTAAATATACAAATAATAAAGAATTGGTTATAGTACCCAATGCAACACATTGTGACTTATATGACCAAAAAGATAAAATACCTTTTGATAAAATTGAAAGTTTCCTAAAGGAGAATTTGAAATAAAGGAAGCAAAATAATGCTGAAAAGGAGTGAATGATAAAAAAGATGAACTCATATATGAAAATCGCAAAAGAATTATCAGAAGACAATTTAAAAACAAATGTTGGAGGACCATTTGGAGCATGTGTTGTTAAAAATGGAAAAATAATAGGAAAAGGGTCAAATCATGTTTTAAGTAATAATGATCCAACTGCACATGCTGAAATAATAGCAATTAGAGAAGCTTGTAAAAACATAGGATCATACGATTTAAGTAATTGTGAATTATATACTTCTTGCTATCCTTGCCCAATGTGCTTGTCTGCAGTCATTTGGGCAAATATAGATAAAGTGTATTACGGGAATACTAAGGAAGATGCTGAAAAAATAGGATTTAGAGATGACTATATTTATGAATTTATAAAAAAGGTAGCAGACAATAATATTGATAGCAATTTACTAAAATTAGAATGCATTGACAGAGAAGAAACTATAGAGGTGTTTAATAAATTCATGCAAAAAAACGACAAGACAATATATTAAAATACAATATAGTGCCAAATAAATTGGTAATTATCTACATTTTATGATATAATACATGTGAAAAAATGTAATTGAAAGTGAACTAAAATAGTTATAAAGGGGAAATAATATGGAAAAAAAGTTAGGGTTTGGTTGCATGAGATTACCTATGAATGGTGGAGAAGTAGATTATAATGAATTTAATAAAATGATAGATTACTATATGGAACAAGGATTTAATTATTTTGACACTGCACATGGATATTTGGGAGGAAAAAGTGAAACAGCAATTAGGGAATGCTTAGCGAAAAGATATCCACGAGAAAGCTATGTATTAACAGATAAACTAACACAGCCATATTTTAGAACACAAGAAGATATTAGGCCATTTTTTGAAAAACAATTAGAATGGTGTGGGGTTGACTATTTTGATTATTATTTAATGCATGCGCAAGACAGAAATACATATTCACATTTCCAAAAAACAAATGCATATGAGGAATGCTTGAAACTAAAAAAAGAAGGCAAAATCAAGCATTTAGGTATTTCATTCCATGATACAGCAGAAATGTTAGACCAAATATTATCTGAACATCCAGAAGTAGAAATTGTTCAGATACAATTTAATTATGCTGATTATGAGTCTAGTAGCGTTCAATCAAAAAAAGTATATGATGTATGTCGTAAATATGGAAAACCAGTATTAGTAATGGAACCAGTGAAAGGTGGTGGATTAGTCAATCTCCCTGTAGAGGGACAAAAAGCATTTGATGATTTAAAGCAAAATTTTAGCTATGCAAGCTATGCAATAAGGTTTGCAGCAAGTTTTGATGGAATGTATAAAGTTTTATCAGGTATGAGTAATTTTGAACAATTAAAAGACAATGTAGACTATATGAAAAACTTTGAACCACTTACAGAAAAAGAAATGGAAACAGCATTAAAAGTAGGAGAGCTATTAAGAAACATAGGAGGAATTCCATGTACAGCTTGTAGATATTGTGTAGAGGGATGTCCTATGCAAATATCCATTCCAGACTTGTTTTCTTGCTATAACTCTAAAGAGCAATTTAAGGATTGGAATGCCGGATATTACTACAATATACATACACAAGATGGCCATGGCAAAGCTTCTGATTGTATTAAATGTGGTAAATGTGAAAAAATATGTCCTCAACATTTAGAGATAAGAAAATTGTTAACTAAAGTTTCAGAAAGTTTTGATTAATTAATACTAATATTTGCTATAATTGTTATAATTCTAGCAAAAGGAGGAAAAATGTTAGAAATAAGGAATATTAAAAAAAGTTATAACATGGGAGACAGTAAGCAAGAAGTTTTAAAGGGGATAAACATTAAATTTAGAAAAAATGAATTTACCTCAATTTTAGGTTCAAGTGGAAGCGGAAAAACCACACTACTAAATATTATAGGTGGCCTTGACAAATATGATAGTGGAGATTTAATAATAGAGGGAACTTCAACAAAAAACTTTACAGATAGAGAATGGGATACATATAGAAACTATAGAGTTGGATTTATATTTCAAAGTTATAATTTAATAATGCATCAATCAGTTTATTCAAATGTAGAGATTGCACTAACATTATCAGGAGTATCAAAAGCTGAGAGAAAGAAAAGGATAATAGAAGTATTAGAAAAGGTTGGTTTAAAAGATCATATTAATAAAAAACCAAATCAGCTTTCTGGTGGTCAAATGCAAAGAGTTGCAATTGCAAGAGCATTAGTTAATAATCCGGAAATAATACTTGCGGATGAGCCAACAGGTGCATTAGATTCAACAACTAGTGTACAAATTATGGATTTACTAAAAGAAATAGCTAAAGATAAACTAATTATTATGGTTACTCATAATCCAGATTTAGCTAAAGAATATTCAACTAGAATAATTGAGCTAAAAGATGGTGGAATAATAAATGATAGCAATCCATATAATGGCGAAGAAGAAAATGTAAATAATAGAGAAACTAAAAAAACTTCAATGTCATTTTTAACATCATTATCATTGTCTTTTAATAACTTATTAACTAAAAAAGGAAGAACAATTCTAACCGCATTTGCTGGCTCAATAGGAATAATTGGAATTGCATTAATATTATCACTTTCAAATGGTGTTTCTAATTATGTTGCAAATATGGAAAGAGATTCTATGGGAGAATATCCAATAGATATAGAAAGAAAAAGTTATGACCTCTTTGGTGGGCTTTCATCATTGCTAAGTGAAACAAATACTGATAATAAAGAAGAAGGAAAGCTATATTCAAAAGACGATTTAGTTTATTCAACCAAAGTAACAGACGAGGGTGTTTTAAATAAAAATAATCTTAAAGAATTTAAAAAATTTATTGAAAATAATGAAGAAGTAAAGAATAATTCAAACCAGATTACTTATGAATATGACTTGACTTTACAAGTATACACAAATAACTATGAAAAAGTTAATCCAAGTGAGTTAATTGCTGGTAAATCTAATAATATATTTAAAGAGCTTGATAATAATAAAGAGGACAGTTTAAGCAATAAGTATGAATTAGTAGCTGGAACTTTACCAAAAGATTATAATGAAGTTGCATTAGTGGTTAATGAGGAAGAAACTGTACCAGATTCTATATTATATTCTTTAAATATAAAAGATAAAGAAGAACTTAAGAAAGGTTTAGAAGAAATTAGCAAAGACAGTAATTATAAGGTAGAAAGCAAAGCTTATTCGTATGAAGATTTTTTGAACAAATCTTACAAACTAATTTTGAATACAGATTACTATAAAGAAGAAAACGGAGTATATATAGATTATTCTAATGATTTAGAATACATGAAAAATGTAATTAATAATGGACTAGATATAAAGATAGTTGGAGTTATTAAAGAAAAAGAGGGAGCCGAAACATTTATAGGATATAAACATGATTTAACAATGCATATTATAGATGAAATAAGCAAAACAAGTATCTATAAAAAACAAATAGAAAACAAAAATGTTAATGTTTTAACGGGAAATGAATTTGACAATATAGTAGATAACTACGATGATATTACAAAAAAACTTGGAATTTACGAAAAAGAAGATCCATCTAAAATTAGTATTTACCCTAAAGACTATGATGCTAAAGAAGCAATAGTGAAAATAATTGAAGATTATAATCAAGATAAAAAAGACAAAAAACAGAATGATTTAGTTATATCTTATTCAGATGTTATGAAATCTCTTGTAAGTGGTGTAACAAGAATAGTAAAAATTGTATCATATGTACTGATAGGTTTTGTTGCAATTAGTTTAGTTGTGTCATCAATAATGATTGCAATCATTACATATATTAGTGTTTTAGAAAGAACAAAAGAAATAGGAATTTTAAGAGCAATAGGAGCAAGCAAAAAAGACATAAAAAGAGTATTTAAAGCAGAGACAATTATTGAAGGAGCTATAGCAGGATTGCTTGGTGTTGGCATTACATTTTTATTAACTATTCCTATAAATATTATTGTTGAAGCTTTTACACAAATAAAGAATATTGCTAAACTTCCATTTGGTAGTGCAACATTCTTGGTATTATTAAGTATTTTATTGAATGTTATAGCTGGAAGCAAACCATCAAGTATGGCTGCAAAAAAAGACCCTGTGGAGGCACTTAGAACAGAGTAAGTATTATAGGTAAGGATATTATAATGATTAATTTAGAAGATAATATAAAAAAAATAGTGGTGGTTGCATCCAACAACTACCACAAAATAAAAGAAATAAAGGAAATATTAACTGAATATACTATTGTTGCATTAAAAGATATTGGCTTTTCTGATGAAATTGAAGAAACTGGGACAACTTTTAAGGAAAATGCTTTAATAAAAGCAAATGCAATCCACACATATCTCAAAAAAAGTGGAAAAGAATATTTAGTTTTGGCTGATGATAGTGGATTATGTGTTGATTCATTAGATGGAGCTCCAGGAGTGTATAGTGCAAGATATGCAGGAATACATGGAAACGAGCAAGCAAATCGTGATAAACTTTTAAAAGAATTAGAAGGAAAAGATAGAACTGCACATTTTAATTGTACTATTGCAATAATTTATCCAAATGGAGACAGCAGAATATTTGAAGGAAAAACTTTTGGAAGAATTACTACAGAGGAACGAGGAAAAAAAGATTTTGGCTATGATTGCTTGTTCTATTCTAATGATTTGAAAAAAACTTTTGGAGAAGCAACAGAAAAAGAAAAAAACTCTGTATCACATAGAGCAAGAGCTCTAGAGAGAATAAAAAAAGAGTTATTATAGATTAAAAAGAAAGAAGTGATATTTTATGGCTATAAAGCAAACAGCAGGAAGAAATAATTTAGGAAATTTTGCCCCTAAATTTGCGGAATTAAATGATGACGTTTTATTTGGAGAGGTATGGTCGAGAGAAGATAAACTTTCATTAAGAGATCGATCAATTGTAACAGTGTCTGTATTTATGGGAAAAGGATTAGTTACAGATGCGTTTAAACATCATATTCAAAATGCTAAAAATCATGGTGTAACACTTTCGGAAATGGTAGAAATTATAACACATGCTGCATTTTATAGTGGATGGCCAAATGCATGGGCAGCATTTGGTTTTGTAAAAGAGGCATATGCAGATGAAATTGCAGAGAATAATAAAGAAGCGGGAAACACACATGGTGGAATATTTGGCATGGGTGAACCTAATGTAAACTATGCTCAGTATTTTATAGGAAATAGCTATCTTAAACCACTTACAAAACCAGAAGATTACTTAGGTATTGCAAATGTTACATTTGAACCAGGATGCCGTAACAATTGGCACATACATCATGCTACTAAAGGTGGAGGCCAAGTACTAATATGCATTGAAGGAGAAGGAATATATCAAGAAGAAGGTAAAGAACCAAGATACTTAAAACCAGGAGATATTGTAGAAATTCCAGCAAATAAAAAGCATTGGCATGGAGCTACTAAAGATAGCTGGTTTAGTCATTTAGCAATTGAATGTCCAGGAGAAAATTTATCAAATGAGTGGTGTGAACCAATATCAGATAAAGAATATTTCAAATTATAAAAGGGAGCAATAATATGCGAATAGGTGTAGATATAGATGGAGTTTTAACAGATTTAGAACAATTTCAGTTAGATTATGGAAGTAAATTTGCCTATGAAATTGGGAAAAAAGAGATTATAAATGTTGATGGATATGAAATAAAAGATATCTTTAATATATCAAATGAAGAATATGATGTATTTTGGGATAAGTATTTTTTAGATTATGTAATAAATGAAAAACCAAGAAAGTTCGCAAATGAAATAACCAATAATCTACATAAAGAGGGGCATGAAATATATATTATAACAGCAAGATACTTCACGGAAAATGACAAAAAAAGAGTAGATAGCAGTATTAATGACATTATTTCAAATTGGCTTAACAAAAATAATATCTATTATGATAAAATTATATTTAGTCCTGAAGACAAAAGTGAGATATGCATTAATAACAAAATTGAATTAATGATTGAAGATTCACCATATAACATAAATAGTTTATCTAAGGATATTCCAGTTATATGCTATAATGCTGTATACAATAAAAACTGTGAAGGTACTAATATATATAAATGTTATAGTTGGTATGACATATATGCTAAAATAAAACATATTAATAATAAGGAGTAAAAATATGGCAAATATAAATGATTACCTATCTTGGAGAGGTGATCTTGAAATTGATAAAAAAAATGAATTTAATGAAATTGATAGTATGATTTTAGCAAGGTTTTCATATTTGATTTTTAATAGAATTCAAATGAATGAGGTAGAAACAATAGAGTCTATATCAAATAAAATGAAGGACTTTAATAATGAAGAATTTAGATTTAATGGAGATAAGGAACTAATTACAAAACTTGGAACATCTGAAAGATTTAAAAACATGAAAGTTACGGACTTTATAGAGAAAAGCGAAAAAGAAATAGAAAAACAATTTGGAGCAATAACTATTCACAATTCAGATGAAGAAATGTACATATCATATATTGGAACTGACAGTACTATTTATGGATGGAAAGAAGACTTTAACATGTCTTTTATGGATTTTGTTCCATGCCAAATAGACGGAAAAAACTATTTTGAGAATATGGCACAGAAATATCCTAATAAAAAAATCAGAGTTGGAGGACATTCAAAAGGTGGAAATGTAGCTATTTATGCTGCAATTATGAGCCAAAAAGAATATCAAGATAGAATAATAAAGGTATATAATTATGATGGACCAGGATTTAACAGAAAACTAGTTGAAAAGGTTAAAGATGAACCTATTATAAACAAAATAGAAACATATCTTCCACAAGACTCAGTTATAGGAAGAATAATGGAGCATAAAGAAAAATGTGAAGTTGTAGAAAGCATTGAAAAAGGAATTATGCAGCACGACATATATTCATGGCAAGTTTTAAAAGATGACTTAATAAAACTAGAAAGATTAACAGATACCAGCGAAGTAATAAATAAAACTTTAACTGATTGGCTTGAAAATACTACACCAGAACAAAGAAAAGCGTTTATGGATGGTGTGTTTGAACTATTTTATTCAACTAAAGCAAATACATTTGGAGAAATTTCTAAAAACTTATCTGCCAATATACGTATTATTTTTAAAACATACCAAAATATAACTGAAGAAGAGAAAAAGACAATTACAGAGATGTTAAAATTATTTGCAAAAGCTTATTTTTCTGTAGTAAAAGATGTACAATCAAACAAGTTTGAACTTATGAAAGAGCATTATATAAATGAAGGAAGAAAACTTTTATTAGATAGAAGAAAAAATAAAGGAGGAGCAACTTTGCAAGAAAATATTAGCTTAATAGCCCAAAGTGCGATTAGAATTACTGATAAAAATGGAAAAATAATTTATTTTGATCCATTCAAACTAAAAAGGAATGATGAGGAAAAGGCAGATTTAATATTTATAACACATCCGCATTTTGACCACTATTCACCAGAAGACATTGAACTAATAACAAAAGACTCAACCAAGATTGTAGGGCCAACAGAGCTAGAAGAAAAATTTTTAGAATTAGGGTTCAAACAAGAGAATATTCTATTAGTTGAGCCTAATAAAAAGTATGAATTTGGAAGCATACAATTTGAAACAATTCCATCATACAATACAAACAAAAACTTTCATAAAAGAGAATATAATTGGGTTGGGTATATTGTAATAATAGATGAAAAAAGAGTATATGTAGCAGGAGACACAGACAATACGGAAGAAGCAAGACAAGTAAAGTGCGATATTGCAATGGTACCTATTGGTGGAACATATACAATGACCTGGGAAGAAGCGGTAGAGTTAATAAAGAAAATAAGCCCAAGTCTTGCAATACCAATTCATTATAAAACAATAGTGGGAACTGAAGAAGATGCTGTTTCTTTTAAAGAAGCTTTACATAGAATCGTAGATGTAGATATTTTAATGTAATTCAAAATTGTCAAAAGGGACGGATTATGATGACAAAGAATCGAGGAGAATATAATGGAAAGAAATAAAAAAATAGTGCAAACAAGCATTTTAGGAATTGCTGTTAATATAGTTTTAGTAGTATTTAAAGCAACCATAGGAATTATAGTAAATTCCATTGCAATTGTTTTGGATGCAGTTAACAACTTAAGTGATGCATTATCCTCAATAATAACTATAATAGGAACAAAATTATCAGAAAAAGCGCCAGATAAAAAACATCCATATGGACATGGCCGAATTGAATACTTTACATCAATAATAATAGCAATATTAGTTTTAGCAGCAGGTGTAACTGCACTTAAAGAATCTGTAGAAAAGGTAATAAATCCTGAAACTGCAAATTACAGTATTGTATCACTTGTAATTGTTGCTGTAGCAGTAATTGTAAAATTTTTCTTTGGAAGATATGTAAAAAGTATTGGTGAAAAACTTAATTCACAAAGCTTAGTGGCATCTGGAACAGATGCATTTATGGATTCAATTTTATCATTATCAACACTGATAGCAGCAATTATAAGCTTAATATGGCATGTCAGTTTAGAAGGATATTTAGGAGTAATAATAGCAATTATTATCATAAAATCAAGCATAGATATCTTAAGAGAAACAATAACTATAATGATAGGAATAAGGGCAGATTCAGAGCTTACTAACAAATTAAAAGCAAGAATTATAAAATTTGATGAAGTACAAGGAGTATATGACCTTGATTTACATAGCTATGGCCCATCAAAGATAGTAGGATCAGTCCATATTCAAGTAAGGGATGATATGACAGCAAAAGAGATTCATAAGTTAACAAGAACAATAACTATGACCATATTGCAAGAATTTGGTATAATATTAACAATTGGAGTCTATGCAGCAAACGACAAAGGTGAGTTTGGAGAAATAAAGGAAACACTTGGAACTATTATAAAAGATTATAAAGAAATAATTCAAATGCACGGATTTTATGTTGATGAAGACACAAAAAATATATTCTTTGATTTAATTATAGATTTTAAAGCAGAAAAGCCAGATGAAATTCAACAAGAAGTAATAAAAAAGATAAAAGAAAAATATCCACAATATGATTATAATGTAATTTTAGACCTAGATGTAAGTGATTAAAGAAAGGAGGTATTCTAAAAATGGAAAAGAAAGTATCAGTAGTAATACCAATGTATTATGAAGAAAAAGTAGTACAGGAATGCTATAAACGAGTAAAAGAAAACCTTGTAAAAATTGAAAATTATGAAAATGAAATCATTTTTATTAATGATGGAAGTAAAGACAAAACTTTAGAAATTTTAGAAAATATTGCAAAGCAAGATTCAAATGTAAAAATCATTTCTTTTTCAAGAAATTTTGGACATCAAGCGGCAGTAACTGCTGGGCTTCAGTATGTAACAGGTGATGCAATAGTAATTATTGATGCTGACCTTCAAGATCCACCAGAGTTAATTCCAGAAATGATAAAACTTTGGGAAGATGGTAATGAAGTAATTTATGGTAAAAGAAAATCAAGAGAAGGAGAAAGTGCATTCAAATTATTTACTGCAAAAATGTTTTATAAAACACTAAATGCACTTTCAGACGTAGAAATTCCTAAAGATACAGGAGACTTTAGATTAGTAGACAGAAAAGTAGTAGATACAATAAATTCTATGCCAGAACATAACAAATTTTTAAGAGGATTATTTAGCTGGGTAGGATACAAACAGATACCATTTGAATATGAAAGAAAAGAAAGATTTGCTGGAGAAACAAAATATCCACTAAAGAAAATGCTAAAACTAGCAGCGGATGGAATAATAAGCTTTTCAACTAAACCGTTGAAAATTTTAGGACTCCTTGGAATGTTTGCAATAATAGTTTCTGTGCTATTATTAATTTATGCTATTTTATCATATATATTAAAACTAAATCATCTATCAGCTGGTTGGACCTCAATAATGGTTGCTATTACTTTTTTTGCAGGAGTACAACTAACATCAATTTGGATTATATCAGAATATATAGGCAGAATATATGATGAAACAAAACAAAGGCCACAATTTATTATTGACAAAAAGATTAATTTGTAGTATTAAAAGAATAGGGAGGGATTATTATGAAAAAATATGTGAAACTATTTTTGTGTTTAATAGTAGTAATAATGGTAACTAGTTTTATGACAATATCAAAGGCTACAGTTGCAAAAGAAGATAATATTACAGATTTTTTAATAAATAATACAACTATTGACTTTGAAAATTTTAAAGAATCTGATGTTATAACACTAGTAGAAGAATTAACAAATGAATACTCTACGGAGGATTTAGCTGATATTTTAGAACAATATAGTAATGAATTAAACGACGAAGGTCTAGACGAAGAAACTCTTAATACTGTAACTCAAGTTTTACGTTCAACTGATACTAGTGACCTTAGAGAACTATTAAAAGAAATAGATTTAGATGAATTAAAAACAAGAATAGATGACGGTGAAGAGTTTGGAGATATTATAGAAGATAGCATAAATAATATGCCAGCAGACCAATTAATAGGATTTACAGGAAAATTTTTATTAACCAATAAAGTTATTAAATCGGCAATAATTAAGTCAGCAATAACAACTTGTTTAATAACAGTATACATGATAGTTGTTAGATGGATAATTTATAAAAAAGCCGGAAAACATGGATGGGCAGCACTTATTCCAATATATAAGGATGTAGTTTGGCTAAAAATTGCAGGACTAAGCCCATGGTTATTGTTATTATTCTTAATTCCTATTTTTGGATGGATAGCACTTGCAATAGTATTCATTGTTTCGAAGTTTAAAGTACCAGTTTCATTTGGACAAAGTGCATTATGGGGATTAGGATTATGGTTTATACCTATTGTGTTTGAATCTGTTGTAGCATTTTCTAAAGAGTTTGAATACATAGAAAAAGGTGATACAGAAAAGAACGAAGAAGAAATAGTTAACAATTAACACGAAAAAAAGTTTGCAAAACTATTGACAAAAAAATGTTCGTACAATATAATGTGTATGAACATTTTTTTTGGTGGTGAGAATATGATAACGAATCTACATATTAAAAATATTGGAATAATAGATGATATTGAAATAAACTTAAATAATGGATTAAACGTACTTACAGGAGAGACAGGTGCTGGTAAAACTTTAATAATAGATTCTCTTAAAATTATTTCGGGAGATAGATTTTCTAAAGATATGATCAGAAAAGGAGAAACAAATTCTTTTGTTGAACTTTGTATGTATCAACCAGAGAGTAAGTTTGCTTTAGATGGAAATATTATAGTATCAAGAGAAATAAATACAAGTGGGAGAAACTTATGCAAGATTAATGGCAGATTAGTAACAGTTACAGAACTTAAAGCTTTTATGTGTAATTTTATAGAAATACATGGGCAAAACGACAATCAACATTTGTTAGAAAATAATACACACATAAGCTATTTAGATAGTTTTATAGGAGAAAAAATAATCAGTATAAGAGAAAAGTATAAAGAGTTATATTTTAAAAGAAAAAATATAATTAAAGAATTGCAAGAAAACTTCGGTGATGACAAAGAAAAACAAAGAAAACTAGATTTATTACAATATCAATTAAAAGAAATACAAGAAGCAAATTTAAATAAAAGTGAGGAAGAGAACCTAGAAGAAAAAAGAAAGATAGTATTAAATTCAGAAAAAATTGTTGACAATTTAAAAATAGCGGATGAAGCAATAGGAGAAAATAGCATAGATTATATAAGTGAAGCAATAAGAGCCCTAGAAAAACTAGAAGATATTGATAATAAATATGCAGATGCAAGTAATAGTTTAAAAAACATATATTATGAACTACAGGAAATATCAAGAGATATAAGTTCATACAAAGAAGATACTTTTTTTGATGAAGAAGAAAGAGAAAAAATTGAAAGTAGATTAAGTTTGATATATACATTAAAAAGAAAATATGGAAATAACATAGAAGAAATATTAAAATACAAAGAAGAAGTAGAGCAAGAAATAGAGCATATAGAAAACATGGAAGAGCATAATAAAGAACTAAAAAGAAAATTAGCATTAATAGAATCAGAAATGATTAATTATGCAAAAAAAATAAATAAAATAAGGCTAGAATACGGAATTATTTTATCGGAAAAGATAAATAATGAACTTAAAGATTTAGAAATGAAAAATGCAAGTATAAGTGTTAAAGTAGAGTATAACAATACAGAGTTTTATGAAACAGGAAAAGATTCTATAACATTTATGGTAAAAACAAATATAGGGGAAGATGAGCATGAACTTTCTAAAATAGTATCAGGAGGAGAAATGTCAAGAATAATGCTAGCTATAAAAAAAGTTTTAGCTGATACAGACAAAATATCTGTATTAATATTTGATGAAATTGACACAGGGATAAGTGGAAAAGCTGCAAAAGTTGTAGCAGAAAAGTTAAAAATTATTTCTAAAACACATCAAGTATTATGTATTTCTCATTTAGCGGCGGCAACTGCTATGGCAGATTACAATTATTTTATTAGTAAAAGTGTTTTAAATAAAAGAACAAATACAAATGTAAAAATGTTAAATGAAGAAGAAGTATTAAATGAAATAGCACGAATATCAGCCGGAGAAATAAATGAGACTACTTTAAAATATGCAAGTGAATTGAGAAACAAAATTGCCTCATAAATTAGATTAAAAAAATCTCGATTTATTATCAAATCGAGATTTTTTAGTTTGTTATTTATGAATTATATTATTAAGTTTAAACATTTTAATACCTGAGATACCAGCTGCACATGTTAATATTAATATAATTGTCATAATTGTAGTTGAACCAGCTTTTGGTAATATTGTATTAGAAGTTGTAGGGTCATTGCTTGGTGTATTATCAGGTGTTTTAATTTGTGTAATTTTTACTTTAGGTGTATCATCAGAAGTTTTGTTTTTATTAGTTCCGTCAAAATCTTTATATGTAATGTCAATTTTTTCGTTAGTATCTAATACACGGTTTACTATATCTGAACTATAATTATCTTTTAATGTTAAAGTATATTGAACAGTTGCTGTCTCACCACTTCCTAAATTATCTAATGACCATACAATTTTATTTTCTGAATCAATAGATTGTGAAATAGTACCCTTTGTTGGTTCAGAAACATATGCAAAATCAAAATTATCAACAATTTCTTGTGGGAAATAGTCATTTATCTTAATATCTGTTATAGCTTGAGGCTTAGATAATAAGTCACTATAAATATCATTGTTTACTGTGTTTTCTATTTGAGAATCACTTATATAGTAAAATTTTCCAGCAGTAGGATTATCAGCTGTTCCAAAAACTTTTTCTATAATCTGCCCATATGTATAAGTAGAACCAGTTGCTTCTGAATCTGCATTTGATATACCAGTTAGCATTGTTATTATGTTATAATTTTCTGCTAGTGATTGTAATGTGCTCTTAGTTTTGTTAATAACACTATCTTTATATCCTTGATTTGTTTTTCCAAGGTCTAAAGCTACATTTGGAACACCATCAGTTAAAACAACGATATATTTATTTGTGTTTTCGTTTGAAAAATAGTTAGTAGCTAAAGTTAAACCTGAATCTAAGTCTGTTCTAATTCCTATTTTTTCTATATTATCAATAGCACTTAATAAATCAGATTCATTATTAGTTAACTCAGAAACTAATGATGCATCTTGAATAGTTCCTTCCAAATCTAGGTCTGGATTAGTAGAAAACTTAACTATTCCAATTTTAACATTATCACTATTTGATAATAACTTTGTAACTAAAGCTTTAGCAGCACCAAAAACAAGTTCACCTCTTTGCTTACCTGTTGAAGTTTGTTCGTTCATACTATTAGAATCATCAAGTACTAACATTACTTCTCCATTAGGCTTATCAACTATTGAATTATTTGTGATTTTTAATTGTATTGTTACTTGCCTTTTTTCTAAATCATAACTTATCATTTTCTTTTCAAAATCACAATAGTCATTTATTTTTATTGTACAAACTTGATCGTCTACAACCTCAAATTTGTCTGTAGTAGCTGCAAATACAACAGATGCAGTCATTACAATTAAGGTAATTAATGAAATTGCTAAAAATAATTTTTTCATTTTAAAATCTCCTTTATTTAAACAAAAATCCATAAAAAATTATATCATATTTCTAAATTTTTTTCAAGTAATTTAGTTTATATTATAGAAATATCTATACTAATGTGATATTATAAAACAAAAAGGAGAGGATTATATGACAAATATATGGGGAATAGTAGTATCATATTTATATATCTTTTTAGTAATAATTGGTGCAAAAATGTTTGAAAAACTTGGCAAAGAAGCTAGTAGAAAGTTTATACACATAATGCTTGGAAATTGGTGGATAATTGCAATCTTCTTTTTTAATAATGTAATTTGGGCTGCTTTTGTACCTGCTACATTTGTTATAATAAATTATATATCATATAAAAAAAATATTATATCTGTTATGGAAAGAGAAGATAATGAAGAAGAAGGGTTGGGCACAGTTTATTATGCTATATCCTTACTGATTCTTTCTATAGTCACATTTGGTGTAATAAATAAACCTGAAATGGGGATAGTTCCTGTTTTTGTTATGGCATATGCTGATGGCTTTGCTGCAGTTTTTGGACAAAAAATTAAAAGTAAACCAATTAAAATTGGAGAAAATACAAAATCTTTAGCAGGTTGTATAACTATGTTTATAGTTACTTTTATTATTACTTCTGCATTCTTGAGATATACAGGAGTACCATTATGGCCAGTATATGCTATTGTTATGAGTTTATTTGCAACAATAATAGAACTATTTTCAGTTAAAGGTTTAGATAATTTAACAGTACCAATGGCTATGTATATAATGTTAGCTGTAATGTAAGAAAGGAACATAAATGAATAAGCAAGAGTATTTAAAACAATACAAAAATCAAGAGGATAAAGTATTACTTAGTTTTATAATAGATAAAATAAAATTTGTTGAAACAAGAAATAGTATTGAAAGCACAAATTTTTTGAATTTATATCAAGTAAGTTTGGTAGAAAATTTTTTGAAAAAAATAAAATATAGTAATTACTCTTTTTGGGGTGGATATGAAATGGCTGAAAGAAAAGTTTTAATTTTATATCCAGAAAGATGTAACCAAATTATGCTTAATAAATATTTTTTAAAAATAATGAGCGTAATAAGAATAAAATTACCTGAAACAGAAAAGGGAAAATATAATCATAGAAACTATCTTGGCGGAATAATAAAAACAGGTTTAGATAGAGAAAAAATTGGTGATATACTTGTAAAAGATGATGGAGCAGATATTATAGCCCTTGAAGAAATCAAAGAGTATTTAATACAAGAATTACCACTATTAAAGAGATTTGCTAATAGCCAAATTTCTTTACAATCTATTGAAGAACTAGATATAGTTATTCCAAAAATAGAAGAAATAAAAATTATAATACCTTCATTAAGATTGGACAATTTTGTATCTGACCTTGCAAAAACGTCTAGAAATAAAGCTGTTGATTTTATAAAAAATGAGAGAGTCTTTGTTAATGGAAAACTTGAGACCAAAGTATCTAAACAGATAAAAATTGGAGACATAATTACAATTAGAGGAAAAGGTAGATTTGTAGTTAAAGAATTTTCAGGAAATACAAGAAGTGGGAGAACAATTGCTGTAATAGAAAAGTATGTATAATGGAGGAAAAGATGAAAGAAAAACATAGTTTAGAAAATATTACAAATTTAAAGCAATTATTTAATAAAACTGGTGAATGGTATTCTGATAGACCTGCATATAAACTTAGGGGCAAAGAAAAGGGAACATACAATATTATAACTCACAAAGAATTTAGTGATGATATAAATGCATTAGGAACAGCTCTAATTGATTTAGGATTAAAAAATAAAAGAATAGCAGTTATAAGCGAAAATAGATATGAATGGGGGATTGCTTACCTCTCTGTAGTTAATGGGGTTGGGGTGATTGTGCCTTTAGATAAATTACTGCCGGATAATGAAATAGAAAGTTTAATATTACGTTCAGAAGTAGAAGCAATTTTTTATTCTAGTAGTTATAATGGAGTAATGGAAAAAATACAAAGACAAGGTAATACTAATGTAAAGTATTTTATTTCTATGGATTTAGAAAAAAGTACAGACAAAATTTATTCACAAAAAGAATTATTGAATCAAGGTAAAAAATTAATAGATAATGGGAATACGGAATATATAGATGCAAAAATAGACGAAGAAAAAATGACAGTTATGCTTTTTACATCTGGAACTACAGATAAATCGAAGGCTGTAATGCTGTCACATAAAAATTTAATAACTAATATTAAAGATATAGCGTGGGCGTTTAATGTAAATGAGCATGATATGATTCTATCTTTTTTGCCATTACATCATGCATTTGAGTGCACAGTAGGTTTTTTACATATGCTAGCTAAAGGCGCTTGTATTGTATTTTGTGATGGGATAAGGCATATAGCAGACAATATGAAAGAATATAAAATTTCCGTAATGGTTTCTGTACCAATACTATTTGAAACAATGTACAAAAAAATAATAAGAGGTATAGAAAAAAAAGGTAAATTAGAAAAAGTAAAAAAGGCTATAAAGATAAGCAATTTCTTACTGAAATATGGTATAGATATTAGAAGAATATTATTTAGAGAAATCCATAAAAACTTAGGAGGAAATGTTAGAATACTTGTAGCAGGAGGAGCTGCACTAGATCCTGAGACAGAGAAGGGATTTAATGAACTTGGACTTAACTTATACCAAGGCTATGGTTTAACAGAAACATCACCTGTAGTTGCAGCTGAAAGTGAAAGAAAAGGAACAAAAAAATTAGGCTCAATTGGAAAAGCTTTTCCTTCTTTAAAGATAAAAATTAACGAACCAAATGAAGAAAAAATAGGAGAACTAATGGTAAAGGGACCATCAGTTATGCTAGGATATTACAATAATGACGAAGCAAATAAAAATACAATAGAAAATGATGGATGGTTTCATACAGGAGATTTAGCTTTTATAGATAAAGATGGTTTTATCTTTATCTCTGGTAGAGAAAAAAGTGCTATAGTATTGCAAAATGGAAAAAATGTCTTTCCTGAAGAACTTGAAGCTCTTATTGCTAAAATTGATGGAGTTAAAGAATCTTTGGTTTATGGAAAGCCAGACAAACGTGAGGGAAGAAAAGGTGACCTTAAAATTTGTGCTAAAATAGTGTATGATAAAGAAATAATCAGAAACAAGTATAATATAGAAAAAGAAAATGAAATATATAATTTTTTATGGGGAAATATAAAAAATGTTAATAAAAAAATGCCAGAATATAAATACATAAAAGAGATTGTTATTACAGATAAAGCACTAATTAAAACTACAACAGCAAAGGTGAAAAGACAAGAGGAAATAAAAACTCTAGTATAAAAAATAAAAAATATGTAAAATAAACTTGACATTTGTCATAAAATTGTAATAAACTTGTAACAGAAATATAAAATTTAAAAATTGAAATCCTATTGTAGTTTTCCGTAAGTTGCAGTATAATAATTATGAAATACAAAAGCAAACACGTAGGAAAAGGAGGGAAGTTTACGATGTGGTTGTTTAAAAGACAATCTGGCATAGTAAACGTGAGAATGGTAATCACGGAAGAAAAAATATTATCAAATATTGACAAAGTACAAAAAATGATAAACCCAAATAGTAAGAAGCAAATAGTACAGTTAGAGGAAGATGGATATTTCAAGGATTTAATAGAATCTATAAAAACATATTTAATAGAATATCCTAAAAAGAAAAACTTCCCTAGTAGTGTATATAGAGCTGCTTACGGATTGGTAGAATATGCTACTAATCAATTTGAAGAAAATACTAAAAAAATAGAAGAATTAATTAGACGTAGAGAAGAAAATATTACATTAGCTGGAAAATTAAAATCTGTAATTGAAGTTGTAGAGAACAAGGATAAAAACTGGAAATCTGTTTTAAAAAATGCTGAGAAAGATTTTTCAGAAGATATAATAGATACATTAAATATAATAGCAAAATGCAAAACAAAAACATCTCAAAATTACCAAGATGCAATGAAATTACTTAATGCTAGAGTTAATAATTTGGAATCTAATTTATATATTGAAATAGATATGGAAAGAATTGAAGATAGATCTAAAGCATTAAGTTATATTGGAATAGAGGTTGCAGATGCATTAAAATCTATTCCAGCACCATTAGACGCATTTGAAGAAACACCAGTTGCAGAAGAAACAACATCTACAGTTACAACAGCTACAACTAAGTCAACTAATTCTATAATAGCAAACAATGTTGCAGAAGCAAAACAAGAATATATAGAAGATACAACATTTGAGGCAAAACCATCATTATGGCAAAGAGTTAAAAATACAAAATTGGTTAGAGCAATTAGCTATGTTATGAAAATAAGAGTCAGAGTTGAATTACCTAATGCGTTGCCAGAAGGAAGAGGAGAAAATTAATAATATAATATATTAATAATTTGAAGTTAGAAAATTTTCTAACTTCAAATTATTTGAATAAAAAACAAAAAAAGTATTGACAATAAGCCAAAATTGGTTTATACTTTAAAATGCGTTTAGCAATGATGCTCCCTTAGCTCAGTTGGTTAGAGCAACCGGCTCATAACCGGTAGGTCCAAGGTTCGAATCCTTGAGGGAGCACCAATTTTATATGGGTAGGTGGCCGAGTGGCTAAAGGCGGCAGACTGTAAATCTGTTCTCATTTGAGTACGAAGGTTCGAATCCTTCCCTGCCCACCAATAAAGCACAATTAGTATGTGCTTTATTTTTTTTATAAAGTACACAGTTTAGTAAAATTAACATAAATTGACCATTAATATAGAATATGGTATAATATATGTATAGACCAAATGGTGATCTATTGTGCTATAAGCACAGAGAGGAGAAGACAATGCCTAATGTCTTCATGGAGACGTTTAGGTCTCCGTTTGGGAAGGATACTCCCGAGCAAGCAGAGAAAGTGCTTAGCATCATAAGGGAGAACCATCCTGCATCAAAGGGGTGGAGAGAGCTTGACGCTGGGGTTGAGCTCCACGATGATGGAAAGTGGTATGCTTGGCGCAAGCATGAGCATTTCCGTTAGACCATCATTACCCACTCCGAAGAGAGCTCCTCATAGTCCAGTTTTTGGACTTTGAGGAGCTCTCTTCTTTTTTTGTCTAATTTTTTTTATATAGTAAAAAATTTAAAATTCTTAAGTTTTCTTTAAGGTTTAAAAACTAAAATAAAGAAAAACGAAAAGGAGAACAATTATGAATAAAAAGCTTTTGAAAAAATTAGGAATTATAATATTTATTGCATTATTAATAATAGGAGCATTTCTTATTGGTAGAAAGTCCGGACTTATGACAGATACATCAACAACAACTACGACAATAACTGAGGAGACAGTTACAAAAAGAACAATACAAAATGTGCTAAGTGCTTCTGGCGAAATATCTTCAAATAGTACAGAAAAAATCACATTAGATACAACAAAATATTTTAAAGCGATGTGTGTTGAAGAAGATGATATTGTAAGTATAGGTGATAATATACTAGAATACACAGACGGAACATATTTAACAGCAACATATAATTTAGTAATAAGCAGTTATTCAGTACCAGAAACGGGAAGCAAATGTACATCAAGTAACTATATAGAAGTACAAACAACAGACGACCTGATAATGACTATAAGCGTAAACGAAAATCAAATAAATGGTTTAAGTAATGGGCAAGAAGTTACAATAACACCAACTACCAATGAAACACTAAGCTATAAGGGAACTGTTACCAAAATTGATTCTATAGGAACATATGCATCAAGTGGCACAACCTTTAATGTTTCAATATCATTTAAAAATGATGGAAACTTAAAACTAGGCATGTCAGCATCATGTGAAGTGGTCTTAGAAGAAGTAGCTGATGTTCTGACCGTTCCGATAGCTGCAGTTCAAACAGAAGATGACAAAAAATATGTAGTAATTGTAAATGATGATGGTGATACAGAAAATGTAGAAATAACAACAGGACTATCTGATGATGATTATGTAGAAATAAAAACTGGCTTAGAAGAGGGGCAAATAGTACAGGTAGCAACAACTACTACAAAGAGCACGACAAGAAGCAAGAACAGTAACGGAGGAAGACAGAATGGAGAAAGAGAAAGTTCAAATTTGGGAGATTTTCCAGGAGGCTCTGGAAATATGCCAAGTGAAATGGGAGAACCACCATCAGAAAATAGTAGAAGCTCATCAGGTGAAAGCAAAGATTAGAAGAGGTGATATACATGATAAAACTTAAAAACATAAAAAAATCATTTGTTTTGGGAGAAGAAAAGGTAAAAGCATTAGATGATGTAAGTCTAGAAATAGAAAAGGGCGATTTTATTGCAATAATAGGACCATCAGGCTCTGGTAAATCAACGCTTATGAATATACTAGGACTTTTAGATGTACCAGATAGTGGCGAGTATTTATTTGACGAAAAAGAGGTTAGTAATTTATCCGACAATGATTTAGCAGAAATTAGAAATAAAAAAATTGGATTTGTATTTCAAAATTTTAATTTATTACCTAAAATGAATGCAATAGAAAATATACAAGTACCATTACTTTATAGAGGAATGACAGATAAAGAATCAAAAGATAGAGCATTAGAAGTTTTAAAAAAAGTTGGATTAAAGGGAAGAGAACAACATTTGCCTTCTCAATTATCAGGAGGACAACAACAAAGGGTTGCAATAGCAAGAGCTATAGCTGGTAATCCAGAAATAATACTTGCTGATGAACCAACCGGAGCTTTAGACTCTAAAACAAGTGAAGAAGTAATGGAGCAATTAAAAGAATTAAATGAAAAAGGGCAGACAATAATTCTAATAACACATGACATTAACGTTGCTAAAAAAGCAAAAAAAATAATAGAAATTTTAGACGGAAAACTAAAATAAGTTTTCAACCAACAAGGTCAAGCAATGGGTCAACCAACGGGGACGGGTTCGTTTTGGTTGGCTAAATTCAACCAAAATGAACCCGTCCCCGTTGGTTGACCCATTGCTTGACCTCGTTGGCTGAAAAGGAGGAAATTATGACAGAGTTTTTAAATATTATAATAGTTTCATTAAAAAATATAATAAACAATAAGCTAAGATCAAGTTTAACAATGCTACGGCTTAGTGATAGGAATAGCTTCTGTTATTACTTTAGTTGGAATTGGAAATGGTACATCAAATGATGTGATGGGGCAAGTTCAATCGCTTGGAACTGATATCTTAACTTTATCTATTAGGTCATCTGATTACACTTTAGATTACGAAAATATTAATGAAATAGAATCAATTCAAAATATTGAGACAGCAGTACCATATAAAACGGTTAGCAGTACAGTATCCAGAGGAAATACCATATCACAAAAATCTAATATTATAGCAACAACTGCTGATTATTTTGAAACAACCAATACAACTATAAGTGATGGTAGATTAATTACAAATATAGATATAGAAAATAGTAGCAAAGTATGTTTACTGGGAAGTGATATAGCTCAGACTTTGTTTAACCTTGCAAATCCTATAGGTCAAACAATAAAACTTAATGGAGATAGTTATAAAGTAATAGGTATTTTAACGACTAAAGGAACTTCAATGGGAAATGATGTTGATAATACAATAATTATCCCATTTACAACTGCAAAATATTTAGGAAGCGACACATCAATTAGCAATTTATATATAAAAGTAAACAATGAAGACAATATTGATCAAACTACAGAAATAATAGAAAATTATATGGAAAATTCAGCAGGAATTTCTGAGGATTATTATAGCGTATCTTCACAAGAATCAATGCTAGACGCAATGAATAACGTAAATTCTAGCTTTTCACTTTTACTTGGAGGAATAGCAAGTATATCTTTAATTGTAGGGGGAATAGGCGTTATGAATGTAATGCTAGTATCTGTTACAGAAAGAACTGGAGAGATAGGAATACGCAAGTCTTTAGGTGCTAAAAGAAAAGACATATTAGTACAATTTTTAATAGAAGCACTTATAATAAGCTTAATTGGAGGACTTTTGGGAGTGTTAATTGGAATAAGTTTTGGCGAATTTTTAGAACTATTTTCATATGATTTTAATCCAAGCACAGGGATTATAATATTGTCATTTTTTACAAGTGCTGCAATTGGATTAGTATTTGGAATATTTCCAGCTTATAAAGCAGCTAAATTAAATCCAATAGATGCTTTGAGAACATTATAAAGGAGTGATAAAAATGAAAAAGATTTTACCAATAGTAATAGGATTAGTTTTAAGTTTAGCAGTTATTGTGCCATATTCATATTCTGGAAATGCAAGTAAACAATTCTTTACAGTATCGAAAGAAGAGGTAAAGCCGGGAGAAACATTAGAAATGACTATAGATTTAAACAAAATTTATTTTAATAAATTTAAAGTTACTTTTTCTTCGGATATTGATTTAAAAAAAGTATATGAAAATAATGATGAAATTGAATTAGAAACAGCTGACGATGAATTGATTATAAATATAAATAAAGAAGAATCAAGTATGGAACAAATTAAATTATACTATGATGTTTCTGCAGATGAGAAAACAGATATAACATATACAATTGCTGTAAATGTTGTTAATTCAGAAAATGAAGAAGAACAACTTGTATCAACATTAAGTGTAAAAGTTGTGGAAAATGATGAAAAAAAGGAAGATGAACAAAAAGAAGAAACACAGAAAGAAAATCATAACAATCAAGAAGACAAAAATAATAATTCCCAAATGAATGAAAACAAAACAGAACGTAGTTTAAATCAGATGAAAAATGTAGAAAGTATGTTATTAAGTGAAGAGTATTCTTCAGGTTCAAAAAAAGAAAACATTTCTACAAATGAAGCAAGTTCAACAAAGAGTAATATGAGCATAAATAATACACAAGAAACTGTAACATATAATGGTTCAGATAATAACTATTTAAGTAATTTGTTAGTAGAAGGCTATACATTAAATAAAACATTTAATAAGGAAAGTACAACATATTTTATAACAGTAGAAAGTAGTGTAACAAATGTAAACATTGATGCAACATCAGAAGAAAGTAATGCTACTGTATGTGTATCAGGTGCGAACAATTTAAAAACAGGAACAAATAAAGTTTTAATATCTGTAACATCAGAAAGCGGTGAGGTTAGAACATACAGATTATATGTAACAAAAAAATAGAAAGGAGGCTACTTATAATGAAAAAAATAGATTACAGAGTGATAATTATTGTAATTTTGATAGCAATTTTAGTAGGAATGATATTTTTAGTAACTAGAAGTGAAAGTAGTAATAATGCACAAACACAAAAGAATAACTATGATATTACTACAGAACAGTCAGTTACAGGTAGCATAACAGGAACATCAGAAATCACAACAGGACTAGAAGAAAACTTATCATTACATGCAACATACTATTTTAAAGAAATCTATGTAGAAGAAAACCAAAAAGTAACGGCAGGAGAAAACATATTACAATATACAAATGGTGAATATTTAGTAGCTCCTTATGATTGTGTAATAATAGAAATATCTGTACCAGAAACAAATTCTCAATGTACAAATAAACATTATATAACAATTTCAAGTACAAAAGTATTGCAAGCTAAAGTAAAGGTTAGCGAAGAAAAAATAGATTCAATTGAAATAGGAGATGAGGCAACAGTTACAATAGAAGCGGTTGAAAAGGAGTATACTGCAAATGTAACCAATATAAGCAGTACAGCATCGAATGGATATTTTACTATAACTGTAGAATTTGAAAATGATGGAAACGTTTTACTTGGTATGACAGGAAAGGTGGAGATATAAGAATAATACGTAACTATAAAAAACTAGGAAGTGATTAGTTGATAATTACTTCCTTTTATGATATGATTACATTTGTCAACCAAAACGAACCCGTCCCCGTTGGTTGAATTTGGTTGAATATGAAATTGGAGTGATATTATTGGAGACAAAAGCGTTGTATGAAGCTACAGAACGTAAGGATGTAAAAGAAATTGTTTACTTTATGGCAAAAGAGTATAACGAAAGCACAGCATTTGTTATAAAGCACAAAAATAATGGCAAGGTAGAATACGAAAATATTTCGTATAAAGGACTGTTAGAAGATATTAATGGACTTGGAACAGAATATTTTTCTATGGGGTTAAACAATAAAAGAATTGCTGTAATTGGTAAAAATAGATATGAATGGGTGTTAGCTCATTTAACAAACTTGCTTGGTGGAATAGTATCAGTTCCACTAGATAAAGATTTACCACTAGAAGAACTAGAAAGTTCTTTAATAAGAAGCAAAGCAGACGTAATAGTTTTTGATCCAAAATTACAAGAAAAACTAGAAATAATAAAGAAAAATGGTAAAACAAACTTAACAGAATATATATGTATGGACAAAATCAATGGATACAAAAATATACCAGACTTAGTAAAGCAAGGCAAAGAAAAAGTAGAAAGTGGAGATACAAAGTATAAAGATTACGAAATAGATGAAAATGCTATGAACATATTACTATTTACATCTGGAACAACAGCAAAATCGAAAGCAGTAATGTTGTCACATAGGAATATTGCGTCAAATGTCTATGCACTTCAATGTGTTGAAGACATCAGACCAACAGATACAAATATTGCATTTTTACCATTCCACCATATATTTGGCTCAACTTGTATAATCTGGACCTTAGCATGTGGCTTAAAAAATGTATTTCCAGATGGATTAAGATATATCAAACAAAACTTAAATGAATATAAAGTAACAATATTTGTAGGTGTTCCACTTTTAGTTGAAAGCATTTATAAAACAATAATGAAAGAAGTAGACAAACAAGGTAAAACAAAAATGATAAAAATTGCAACAAAGGTAAGTAACTTTTTGTTAAAGTTCCATATTGACATTAGAAGAAAAGTATTTAAACAAATACTTGATGCATTAGGTGGAGAATTGAGATTTGTAGTATCTGGAGGTGCACCTGCAGATCCAGTAATCTCAAAAGGGTTTAATGACTTTGGAATAGAAACGGTACAAGGATATGGTCTAAGTGAAACATCGCCAGTTATTGCGGGGGAAGATAGAGAACACCTTCGCCCAGGTACAGTTGGAAGGCCAATGATAAATGATGAAATAAAAATTGTAGATAAAGATGAAAATGGTATAGGTGAAGTAATTGTAAAAGGACCAAATGTAATGCTAGGCTACTACGAAATGCCAGAAGAAACCAATAAAGTTATAAAAGATGGCTGGTTTTATACAGGTGACTTAGGCTTTTTTGATGAAGATGGATACTTAACCCTTACAGGAAGAAGCAAAGACATGATTGTTCTTAAAAATGGTAAAAAAGTATTCCCAGAAGAAATTGAAACAATTGTAAGCAGAATAGATTTAGTAAATGAATGTATGGTGTTTGGAATGCCAGATAAAAAAGACAAGCGCAGCATAAAACTATCTATTAAGGTTGTTTATGATGAAGAAACAATACATGAAAAATATGCAGACAAGAGTGAAGATGAATTATATGATATTTTATGGAATGAAATAAAAGAAGTGAATAAACTATTTCCATCATACAAGCATATACAAAAATTAATTGTATCTCATACTGAATTAATAAAAACTACAACTAAGAAAGTAAAAAGACAAGAGGAAATGAAAGTTATAAAAAAAGAATTAGATAATAAATAAAATGTAAAGGAAATAATATGGAAATTGAAATAAAAGACTATTTTCAATATAATGCGGCCGTTACACTAACGATGTTTTTTATATCATTTATAGCAATTATACTAAATTTTTTTACAAGAGGATGGACTAATAAACACATATTTTCAACAGAAAGAGCATCGCTACTAAATCCTATGACATATATAAGACTTTTTACACATGTACTAGGTCACGCAGATTGGGACCATTTTGCTAGCAACTACTTAAAGATTCTTTTATTAGGTCCACTAATAGAAGAAAAATATGGTTCAATTAACTTTTTAATAATGATTTTAATTACTGCATTTGCAACAGGAATAGTAAATTACATTAAAGGTGGCACAAGACTTTTAGGAGCAAGTGATGTAGGATTTATGCTAATTGTACTTAGTGCATTTGTAAATATGACACAAAACAAAATACCAATAACTCTAGTACTAATCATTTTATTTTATATAGTTGAAGAAGTAAGAGACCTAAGAAAAAGAGATGGAATTGCACATTACGGACATTTAATTGGTGCAATTTGTGGAGGGATCTTCGGATTTATATGTGAAAATCAACAACTAACAGATATTTTATTAAATATAAAAAATAACATATTGTAAAATCAAATTAATATAATATATTTAATGGAAACTTTTTAATTTGGAGGTAAGGCATGGATAACGAAAACTTAAAAAAACATAGTAAAGTATTGTGGAAGCCCGGTACAATTGAATACCCGTTACCAGCAGTTATGGTAACATGTGGCGATATGGAAAACTCTAACATTATTACAGTTGCTTGGACTGGGGTAATATGCTCAGACCCTGCTATGGTTTATATTTCAGTCAGACCAACAAGACATTCATATGAAATAATAAAACAAAGCAAAGAATTTGTAATAAACTTAACAACTGAAGATTTAGCCTATAAAACCGACTGGTGTGGAGTTAAATCCGGAAAAGATATAGATAAATTTAAAGAGATGAATTTAACTAAACAAGAAGCAGAATTTGTAAAATGCCCAATGATTGCAGAAAGTCCAATATCAATAGAATGTCAGGTTGTAGGTGAAAACAATTTAGGAAGTCACACAATGTTTATGGCAAAAGTACTTGGAGTACACGCATCAAAAGAATATATAGATGAAAAAGGTGCTTTTGATATAAGTAAATGTAACTTAATGGCATATGCAAATGGTGGATATTATGCATTAGGGGATAAGCTGGGCACATTTGGCTACTCAGTAAGAAAGAAAAAATAGAGGAGATAAATGTATGTATTATACATATATGATAAGATGTACAGATAATTCTTTATATACTGGAATGACAAACAATTTAAATAAAAGAATGGAAGAACATTTTGGAAGAGAAAAAGAGGGAGCAAAATATACAAAGTCTCATCAAGCTAAAATGGTAGAAGCTGTATGGCAAAGTAAAGAAAAATCTTTAGCATGTAAATTAGAATATAGAATTAAGACTCTTAATAAGTCTGAAAAAGAAAGCTTAATTAAAGGAGAGAGACTAAAAAAATATTTTACCGGAAAAATTGATTGTAGAAGATATACAATGATTAATCTTGAAAAAGAATTAAATAATAAATATAGAAAAAAGAAGTGATTTTGCTTCTTTTTTCTTGCTTTTTTATAATTTATATGGTATCATATTGAAAATGATTTTCAATAAGAGGGAGAATATGAAAAAAGAAAGAAATACGGAACAAAAAGAAATGGTTTTAAAGTATTTAAAACAGCATAGTGATAAACATATAAGTATTAATCAAATATATGATGAACTAAATGATAAAGTTGGTAAAACAACCATTTATAGAATTATTAATCATTTAATAGAAAAAGGTACAGTTACAAAGATTCCACTAGAAAATGGACAAGGCTTTTGCTACAAATATAATTCTAAAAACGAAACATGTAACAAACATTATCATTTAATTTGTGAAAAATGTAACCATTTATATCATTTTAAAAGTGAAGAAGTAGAAAAGGTAAGTATAGAAGCAGAAAAAAATGAAAACTTTGAAATTGATAATAATAGGATAGTTTTTTATGGCATTTGTAAGGAATGCAAAAATAGTATAGAAGGGGCTAGGAATGATAAACAATAAAGTGGAGGATAAATAATGAATTTTAAAAAAATAATTTTAATTATAATTTTACTTGCAATAATTGTAGGAGCAGGATTTTTTATGCTTAAAGGTAGAAGCAAAAAGCAAGAAGCGAATAATGATAAGATAAAAGTTGTATCAAGTAATTTTGCAAGCTATGACTTTTTAAGAGCAATAATAGGAGATAATGATAATGTTGAATTAACATTTTTGTTAGGCCCAGGAAAAGATGCACATAGTTATGATCCAACAGCACAAGATTTAATTACCATACAAAATGCGGACATTTTTGTATATATAGGTGGAGAAATGGAAAAATGGTCGGACAAAGTTTTAGAGGCAGTAGGAGATAAAAAAAGTAAAATAATTTGTATAGCAGATGATATTGATACAATAGAAGAAAAAGAAGTAGATGGTGCAGAAGAAGAGGAAGAGCATGAGCATGAAGAAGAACATGAGGAAGGAGCATTTGATGAGCACATTTGGACTTCACCTAAAAATGCAATAAAAATGGTAGAAGTATTAGAAAAAACAATGGAAGAAATAGATAATAATAATGCTGAAAAGTATAAGAAAAATAGTGAAAAATATATAGCTGAAATTAAAAACATAGACAAACAAATACAAAATATTGTAGATAATAAAAAAAGATATAGATTAGTTTTTGGCGATAAAATGCCAATGCAATATTTTATAGATTACTACAATTTAAAAGTAAGTGCAGCATTTAATGGATGTAGTACAGAAACAGAACCATCAGCAAGTACGATAGCATACTTAGAAAAAAAAGTAAAAGAAGAAAACATACCAGTTGTTTTATATGTAGAACTTAATCCAGGCAGAGTTGCTAAAACTATAGCAACTGAAGTAGGAAATGGATGTGAAGCAATGCAAATACAGGCATTACATAATATAACTTTAGATGATTTTAAAAATGGAGAAACATGGGTAAGTCTTATGACAAGAAATTTAGAAGTATTAAAAAAAGCTTTACAGTAATAACAAGGAGTGAAATAAATGAATCTAATCCAAATAAAAGATGTTAGTTTTAATTATCCAACTAAAAAAGATACATTAAAGCATGTAAGTTTTGATGTAAAAAAAGGAACATTTACATGTATAGTTGGAGAAAACGGTTCAGGGAAAAGTACACTTTTAAAATGCATATTAAATTTAAATAAAGGGTACACAGGGGAAATAATAAAACCAGAAAGAATAGGATATTTACCTCAAAAAAACTTTATACAATCAAACTTTCCAGCTTCAATTGAAGAGGTTGTACTTTCAGGTACAATTGGAAACAATATAAAAAGCATATTCTATAAAAAGGAAGATAAAGAAACTGCAAAAAAAGTAATGAAGGAATTAGAAATATATGATATTAGAAAAACATGCTTTGCAGATTTGTCTGGAGGGCAGCAACAAAGAGTACTAATTGCTAGAGCACTATGTGCAACAGATGAAATAATAATATTAGACGAGCCAACAAACGGATTAGATCCAAGTATTTCAATTCAGATTTACGAATTACTAGATGCATTAAAGAATAATGATAACATTACAATTTTGATGGTATCACATGATATAGAAAGAGCTACTACATATGCAGATGAAGTAATAGAATTAGAAGATGGAGAAATAAAATTTATAGGAACGCCTTCAAGTTTTAAACAAGGAGGTGCAAAATAATGGTACAAACTTTAATTGAAATGATGTCACATGCATTTATACAGAGGGCAATGCTTGTAGGAACTTTAGTAAGCTTATGCGCAGCATTACTTGGAGTAAGTTTAGTTTTAAAAAGATATAGCATGATAGGTGATGGACTATCACATGTCGGATTTGGAGTTTTAACTGTTGCAACAGCGCTAGGAGTAAGCTCACCATTATATATTGCAATTCCAATTGTTACAATTACAGCAATAGTGCTTTTAAGAATAGGCAATAATAGTAAAATAAAAAGTGATAGTAGTATAGCATTAATTTCAAGTTCAGCATTGGCTATAGGTGTTGCAATAACATCAGTTACAACAGGAATGAATACAGATGTATGTAATTTTATGTTTGGAAGCATATTAGCAATGAGCAAAGGTGACGTGGTTTTAAGTGTAGTAGTTAGTATAATTGTAGCACTATTGTTTATAATTTATTACAGAAAATTATTTACTGTTACATTTGATGAGGACTTTGCAAAAGCAAGTGGATTAAAAGCAGGAAGATACACAAATTTAATAGCTGTACTTACAGCATTGGTGATAGTTGTAGGTATGAGAATGATGGGTGTTATGCTAATAAGTAGTATTATTATTTTCCCAGCTCTAACTTCTATGCTTTTGTTTAAATCTTTTAAAAAAGTGATAATAAGTTCAGGAATAATTAGTGTACTATCTTTTTTAATAGGAATATATTTGTCATATTTATATAATATAAGTACAGGAGCAACTATAGTTATAGTTAACTTAGTTATATTTATTTTATTTTTTATAATCGACAAGATAATAAATGAATAGGAGATTACATATGAATAAAAAGAAAATTTTGATGGTAATGGCTTTAATTGCTTTTATAGCACTTATAACAGTTGGTGTATTTGCCATTAGCAATAAGGCATCAGAGACTGCAGAAAAATCACAAGATATTGAAAAAAGTAGTGATGTTTTAGAAATAACAGATAATTATTTTATTGAACAAACTAACGACATTTTTTATAATACTGATGACTATATAGATAAAACAATAAAAATAGAAGGCTTAATATATACATATGAAGACTATCAAGCGGAAAAAACATACTATGCTGTTGTAAGAAATACACCAGGCTGTTGTGGAAATGATGGCTTAGCAGGTTTAGATATAAGATATGATGGAGAATACCCAGAAGAAGATACTTGGGTAGAAGTTATAGGAACAATAAAAACAGATGTAGTTTCAGGAGAAGAAATACCAGCAATACAAGTAACTTCAATTCAAGAAAAAGAGGAAGGCACAACATTTGTAACAAATTAAAAAAGATAAAGCAAGTAATTTATTGAAAATTACTTGCTTTTATGATATTATATATTGCGTAAAAAACGGAAAAGAGGCATAAAATGAGTTATACATATGAAAGAAAAATAAATTATTATGAAACAGATAGAATGGGAGTTGTACATCATTCAAATTATATAAGGTTTTTAGAAGAAGCAAGAAGTAGATGGATGGAAGAATTAAATATATCAATGGAATGGCTAGAAAAAGAAGGATATACAATACCAACAATAGAGGTTGATTGTAAATACAAATACCATGTAACAAGTGGCGATACAATTACAATAGAACCAAGGGTAACAGAGTTTAATGGTGTTAGAATGAAAGTAGAATATAAAGTAATAGACTTAAAGACAGGGAACAAGGTAATAGATGCCTGGACAAAACATTGCTTTACAGATAATTGTTTAAAACCAGTAAACATGAAAAAGAAGAACGAGAAGATATATAAAATTTTTGAAAAGCTAAGAGAAGAATCAGAACATTAGAATTTACCTAGATTTATAATTGCAAAATAATAATAGAAAGTGGTGCGAAGATGCTAGAATTAAAAGACATAAAAAAAACATACGTATCAGGGGATGAAAAAGTAGAGGCTTTAAAGGGAATTAATTTAAAATTTAGAGAATCAGAATTTGTATCAATTTTAGGTGCGAGTGGTTGTGGTAAGACCACTTTATTAAACATTATAGGAGGATTAGATAGGTACACATCTGGTGATTTAATAATAAATGGTAAGTCAACAAAAGACTTTAAAGATAGAGATTGGGATGCATATAGAAACTATAAAGTTGGCTTTGTATTTCAAAGCTATAATTTAATAAGCCATCAAACAATTCTTTCAAATGTTGAACTTGCTTTAACAATAGGAGGAATATCTAAAAAGGAAAGAAAAGAAAGAGCAATAAAGGCATTAGAGGAAGTAGGTTTAAAAGAACAAATACACAAAAAACCAAATCAACTATCTGGTGGACAAATGCAAAGAGTTGCAATTGCAAGAGCTTTAGTTAATAATCCAGACATAATTTTAGCAGATGAACCAACAGGAGCATTAGACACAAAAACTAGTGTGCAAGTAATGGAAATTTTAAAGAAAATTTCACAAGACAAATTAATTGTAATGGTTACACATAATCCAGATTTAGCAGAAAAATATTCAAGTAGAATAATAAGAATTTTAGACGGTAATATTACAGCAGATTCAAATCCTATTAATGAAGATGAAAAATTTGAGTACAAGCAGACAAATGAAATAGGAAAAACAAAAATGAAATTTTGGACTGCTTTTAGACTAAGTTTAAACAACTTGCTTACCAAAAAAGGCAGGACAGTACTGGTTGCTTTTGCAGGCTCAATCGGGATAATAGGAATTGCTCTTGTCCAATCTGTCTCAAACGGATTTCAGGCATACGTAGATAAAATACAAGAAGATACTTTAACATCATATCCACTTACAATAATGCAAGAAAGTACCGATGTTGTAAGTGCGTTACTATCAATGGCAACTGAAGAAAAAGAAGAAAATGATTCAAATGAAATAAAAGAAGAACAGTATATATCTAAAATGCTAGATAGTTTAAGCACTAATGACCTAAAAAGTTTTAGAGATTATTATGAAGAACATTATAACGAAATAGAGCAAGATATTTCTTCAATAGATTATTCATATAGTGTGCAACCAATGATTTATACTGTTGATGCGACCAAAAAACTTGCTAAAATAAATCCAAGTGATTTGTTTAGTTCATTTATGGGAGGCACTTCAAGTATTATGGGAGCTCAAGCATCTATTTTTGAGCAAATGCTTGATGACAAAGAAAGCTTAAATGATTCATATGATGTTTTAGCTGGCAGATGGCCAGAAAATTATGATGAAATGATAATCTGTTTATCGGACAGAAATAGCATATCAGACCTACTTGTATACTCTTTAGGACTAAGAAATACGGAGGAATTAACAGACATAGTTACAAAAATAATGAGTGGAGAACAGGTTGACTTAAAGAATGAACCAATGTCATTTTCATATGAAGATTTAATGAATGTAGAATTAAGATTATTAATGCCAACTGATTTATATAAATATAATGAAAGATATGATATATATGAAGACATGAGCAAAGATGATGCATACTTACAAGGACTATATGGCAATGCTGTAAAATTGAAAATTGTTGGTATAGTTACAGCAAAAGAAGGAGTAACATCAGCAGCATTAGAACCTGGGGTATCATATACTGGCAAATTAATAGACTATATTATTGACTATTCATCTAAATCTACAATAGTAAAAAAACAACTAGAAAGTGATGAAGTAGATGTTATATCAGGCAAAAGATTTGACGCTAAGAAAAATGAGCTAGGTTTAAATTTTCAAGATTTAGTAAGCATTGATAGCAAAAAACTTCAAAGTGCTTTTAATATAAATATAGACCAAAAATCAATAGAACAGCAAACAGCAGGATACATGACTGAAATATCAAATGCAATAACAACAGATATAGCACCTGCAAAACAAGCAATATTGAGTAACTTAAATGATTTTGCAAATGAAATGTTCAAAAGTATAAATGGAACAATAAGTATTTCTGAAATAGAAGAATACACCCAAAACTATTTAGAAAGTGCAGGACCTACGAATGCCTTGAATATACTTGAGGAACAGTATGTAGTACCAAAGGATGTATATAAAACTATGTATTCAGGTCTTTTAAAAGCATTATTACAGGTATATATAACAGGATATGTAGCAGTTGATCCATCACTTACAACAGACCCTGCCAATCCAACAGCAGCTGTAGTGGACAGTATGATTTCTCCTGTTATTACACAATATATAAATAGTGCAGCAATACAAGAAACTGCAAATAAAATGGCAAGTGGAATGACTGAGGCTGTTATGAAAAAAACTGTTTTAAGTAAAGTGGGTGAACTTACAGGAAGGCTTACACAAGAGTTTGCAAGTGCTTTTAATGTTGACCAAGAAAAAATAGCAAGTGCATTTCAGTTAAAAATAACTGAAGATGAAATAACAAGAATTGTTACTGCAATGATGACAGATAATGAGTCAAATGCAAAAACAAACCTAATTGCTCTAGGATATCAAAACAAGGAAGAACCAACATATATATCATTTTACTTTAATAGTTTTGATGGAAAAGAACATTTTATAGATTTTATAAATAAATATAATGAAAAACAAGAAGCTGATGGTAATGAGGACAAAGTAATTAATTTTACAGACACAACAGGAATACTAATGGGTTCTGTAAAAACAATTGTAAATGCTGTAACATATGTACTGATTGCATTTATATCAATTTCACTTGTTGTTTCATCAATAATGATAGGAATAATAACATATATTTCTGTATATGAAAGAACAAAGGAAATAGGAATACTAAGAGCAATTGGAGCTTCAAAGCATAACATATCTTCAATATTTAATGCGGAAACATTTATAATTGGTTTGCTTTCTGGATTATTTGGAATAGGAGTTACATATGCGGTAATTCCAATAATAAATAAGGTATTACATGTATTTACAGGCAATATTCCACTTAATGCAACATTTTATCCACAAAATGCTGTAATTTTGGTAATACTTAGTGTGATTCTTACTTTAATTGGAGGACTAATTCCAGCAAGAGCAGCATCTAAAAAGGATCCAGTTATTGCATTAAGAACAGAATAGTGGTATAATATAGTTATGTACTGTAGGAAGCCAGATTCAACAAAGGAGGAAACGCACCATGAATACACTGGCTAACGGTCTTGGAAGAGCTTCTAAAGAGCTAATTCTCGGCGCAGACGAGGAGATCCTCGAAGGGGTTCGTGACTACTTTGCTCAAAAGGGGCAGAAAGTCGTCTTCGTATATGAAGATGATTGCCTCAAGGAGGACTGTGACGTCGTCATCTACCAGATTGACTGGGAGAAGGCGTCAGTGTATCTTTCTCCATTCAAGGCAGATGACTACTGTCCCAACGTAGTCATTGCACTTAACTGCCTTTCGGCAGAGCAGGTTATTGATCAGATTTGTGGATTTTTGGAGGCGATTAACTTCTAAATAAAAGTACTTTCCAAGACCAAAAGAGTAGCTCTTAGTATGGTTTAATAACCTGCTTCGAGCTACTCTGTTTTATATATTAACTAATAAAAAAGTAGCATCGCTTGAGTTAGGTTATTAAACCATACTAAAGCGATGCTTTTTGGTAGTTCTGGACTATGAGCTAGAACTCAATGGCATTAAGCCAGAGCTTTGCCTGCTCATAGGTGCCCTCAATTGACATCCAGGTTGTGTCAATGAGGAAGTTCTTGCAGCCCTGGAAGGCAGCAAGATCTGGGTTGCCGGCAAACAGTTCGTTAAAACCACGACGGGTTTCAAGTTCCTGAGTATGAATGTACTCAGGATACTCGAACTTGTCTGCATCAGGGTCGTCCTTAATCCTGTCATAAGCGACAGGAGAAGCACATACCAGGTGGATCATTGCATCACACTTCGGAAGCAATTGAACCTGGTTCAGCTGAGCAATTTCTGCATAGCTGAATCCCTGCACAGCTCCATGGACGAAGCTGTCAAACCAACCACGCTGGCTGATAACCAAATCGTACTCGTCAAGCCACTCTTCCAGCTGGGCTGCGAAGATGTGGTTGTCGAGAGCGAAGAGGAGCCTGTCCGAATAGCTCAGCTTGAGCTTCGGAAGCACCTCAACACCAAGGTGCTTGTCATACGGCAGATGTGCCGTCTTGACCTTAAGCCCCTGTGCACGGTAGTACTCTGCCAAAGACTCAACCAAGTGAGTCTTTCCAGACCCATCGAGACCAGTTACTACTAGCCACTTACCCTTACTCATGTTGACCTCCTTGTCATCAAGGGCGATATTCATAAAACTACCATTAGCCAGATTCTTCATGATGTCTCCTTTCATGCTGCGTTTATACTGGCTTGCAAAACATTGCATACTATAATTATACCACAAAATTATGTAAATGTAAAATTACACATTGGTTTATAAGTCTTGAAAATCAATAAAAAAATATATATAATATAAAAAAAGTGGGAGGTATATTATGATAGATTTACATATGCATACATCTTATTCAGATGGAACAGATTCATTAACAGAAATACTACAAAACTGTGAAAAAAAACAATTATCTGTAATATCTATTACAGATCATAACAATTGTGATGCTTATTTTGAAATGGAGAAATTAAAAATTTCTGATTATTATTCTGGGAAAATAATACCTGGAATTGAGCTAAATACAAAAGCAGATGGTGTCCCAATTGAAATATTAGGATACAACATAAATTACAAAATAATGAATGAACTTGCAAAAGAAGTGTATCTTTCACCAGATAAAAGAAATGAATTAGAATTTGAAAGGTTAGTAAAAAAATGTAAAGATTATGGCATTGTTTTAGATGAAGATGTATTAGAACAATTTGATAAAAATGATTTTGCTTCAGTTGCAATTCATAAAAGTATAACAAATCATCTAGAGAATAAAGCCAAAATAAATGAAAGATCATGGAATAGTAGTAGAGATTTTTATAGAGATTATATGTCAAATCCAAATACTCCATTATATGTTGAAATGGAAGATTTGGTTCCAGATTTAGATACTGCTATAAATATAGTAAAAAAAGCAGGAGGACTAGTGTTTATACCACATATCTATGAGTATAGAGACAACACTCCAAAAGTATTAGAGTATATTTTAAATAATGGAAGACTAGATGGAATAGAATGTTATTATACAACATTTACAGAAGAACAACATGAGTATATTTTAAATTTGACAAAAGGAAAAAATCTATATATTTCTGGTGGCTCAGATTATCATGGAAAAAGAAAACCAGATACCGATCTAGGCATTGGACATGGAAATTTAAATATTCCAAAAGAAATACAGGAACCATGGGCAAAGTATATAAATTAACAGAAAAAATAAAAACTGACCACTGAGTATAATGACTTTTTTTTACTTAAAGTATATAATATGGAAAAAAGTTAAGGAGCATGTGGAATAATGAAAAAGGTTAAAGAGCTTGAGGCTATAGAATTTAATAATATTAAAGAAATTATTTATAATTCTGCAAAAAAATATAACGAAAAAACAGCATTTATAATAAAGAATAAAAAAGGAAAAGAAATAAGTTACACTAATGTAAGTTATATGGATTTTTTAGATGACGTAAATAATTATGGTACAGGACTATATGCTATGGGACTAAAAGGAAAGAGAATTGCTATAGTTGGAAAGAATAGATATGAATGGGTTTTATCATATATAAGCAATATGCTAGGTAGAATAGTATCTGTTCCACTTGATAAAGACCTACAATTAGAAGAATTAGAAAATTCATTAGTAAGAAGTAAAGCAGATGCAATAGTTTTTGATCCTAAATTGCTTAAAGAAGTAGAGCAAATAAAACAAAATAATAAAACTCAAATTAAAGAGTATATCTGCATGGATAGCATAGAAGGATATAAAAATGTACATGAAATAAAAGAACAAGGAAAAGAAAAATTAAAACAGGGATATACAGATTTTAAAGATTGTAAAATAGATGAAAAAGAAATGAGTATATTATTGTTTACGTCTGGAACAACCTCAAAATCAAAAGCAGTAATGTTATGTCAAAAAAATATTGCGTCAAATATTTATGCAATGCAATGTGTAGAGGATGTAAGAAGCACTGATACTAATATGGCTTTTTTACCATTACATCATATTTTTGGTTCTGTTGGGTTATTAATGATGTTAGCCTGTGGAGTAACTACAGCATTTCCTGATGGCTTAAGATATGTAAAGCAAAATATGCAAGAGTATAAGGTATCTATTTTTGTGGTAGTTCCATTATTAACAGAAGCTATTTATAAAGCAGTATTAAAAGAGATAGACAGACAAGGAAAAACAAAATTAATTAATGTTGTTATAAAAGTTAGTAATTTATTAAGGAAGTTACATATAGACATTAGAAGAAAACTATTCAAGCAAGTGCTAGAAGGACTAGGAGGAGAATTACGACTAATAATATCTGGCGGGGCTGCTGCAGATCCGGAAGTAATAAAAGGGTTTAGTAACTTTGGAGTAGAAACTGTTCAAGGGTACGGATTAAGTGAAACAGGTCCTGTTATTGCTGCAGAAAATTACTTTTATCAAAGACCAGGCTCAGTTGGCAAAACATTAAAAAATGTTAAAGTAGAAATAGCAAATAAAGATGAAAAAGGTATTGGAGAAATAAAAGTAAAAGGCCCTAATATAATGCTTGGGTACTATGAGATGGAAGACTTAACAAAGGAGTCAATACGTGATGGCTGGTTTTATACTGGGGACTTAGGATATTTTGATAACGAAGGATTTTTATTTATTTCAGGAAGGAATAAAAACTTAATTGTTTTAAAAAATGGCAAAAAAGTATTTCCAGAAGAATTAGAAACTCTTATAAATAGATTGGAACTAGTTAGTGAATGTATGGTTTTTGGAATGCCAAACGAAAATGATAAAAATGATGTAAAACTTTCGGTAAAAGTAGTATATGATGACGAAATTATTAAGGAAAAATATAGCAAAAATAGTGATGATGAATTATATGATGCACTATGGAACGAAATAAAAGAAATAAATGCAACATTTCCAAGATATAAACATGTTAAGAATTTAATTGTATCACATGAAGAACTAATTAAAACAACAACTAAAAAAGTTAAAAGATTTGAAGAATTAGAAAGAATCCTAAAGACAAGTAAATAGTTTTATGCTATAATGGTGGCGAAAGGTTGGTATGCCACTATGAATAAAACAAAAAGAAGAATTTTTAGTACAGCTATAAAACTATTTGCAGAAAAAGGGTTTGACAATGCTGGAATAGAAGAAATAACAGCAGTAGCAGGTGTTGCAAAAGGGTCATTATATTATCATTTTGAAACGAAAGAAGAGCTTTTTGATTTGTTACTTGAAGAGGGATTAAAACTTTTAAAAAATAGTATAGAAATAAAATTTAAATCTTGTGAAAATGCACTAGATAAATTAAAAGCAATAATTATGATTCAAATAAAATCAATTATTCGTTATACAGACTTTGTAACCGTAGTTATAAATAATATTATAGGTGAAACAGCTAGAACCAAAAAATGTCAAAAAGCAATGGAAGAATATGTTGAAATAATAAAAGATGTTATAGATGAAGGCATAAAAGAAGATATTTTTTATGAGGGAGATACTCTTGGAATAGCTTATGGAATATTAGGAGTAAACTTTTCAAGTATGCTATACAGAATAAAAAAGGAAGGTAATGTAACACCAGAACAAATATATAAAAGTTATATAGAAATAGTAATTAGAGGTATAACTAAAGTATAATCTGGAAATATTTAACTAGGGGTAATTAAAATGAAAAGGATTAAACTCTGCGACAGAGTAATGCCAACATACACAAAGGGCGAAGAAATATTTAATATGGTATCGCATATAATTGGGGGAGCTTTGGGAATAGCTGCAACTGCATTATGTGTTATCTTTGCTTCTGTTCATCATAATGTATATGGGATTATATCTGGAGCAGTTTATGGAGTAACTGTTATTTTATTATATACAATGTCAAGTATATATCATGGGTTAAAAGCCAATACCACATCCAAAAAAGTGTTTCAAGTAATAGACCACTGCACAATATTTATACTAATTGCAGGTTCATATACACCATTTGCATTATGTACAATTAGAGAGTATAATACAGCTCTTGGATGGACGTTATTTGGCATTATATGGGGGTTAGCTTGTATTGGAATAGCTTTAAATTCTATAGACTTAAAAAGATACAAGGTATTTTCAATGATATGCTATTTAGCAATGGGATGGTGCATTGTAATAAAAATAAAATTAATTCTTGAACTTTTAGGAATGACTGGATTTTTACTATTATTATCAGGTGGAATAGTCTATACAATTGGAGCAATTTTTTATGGACTTGGAAAGAAATACAAATATATGCATTCAGTATTTCATGTATTAATAATAATCGCAAGCAGTTTACAATTTTTTAGTATTTTACTATATGTAATGTAAAAAGGGAGGAAAAAAGATGACTCAAGCAGATAAACATTTTATTGAAACATGTAAAAGAATTTTAAATGAAGGCTATTCTTCAGAAGGTACAGGAGTTAGAACTAGATGGGAAGATGGAAAAGAAGCAAATTATATTTCTGTATTTGGAGTACAAAACGTATACGATGTAGAAAAAGAATTTCCAATGATTACACTTAGAAACAATAGTAAAACTGTAATTAGAGCAATTGACGAAATTCTATGGATTTGGCAAAAAAAATCAAATAAAGTTAGTGATTTGAATTCACATATATGGGACCAATGGGCAGGGCAAGATGGGACAATAGGAAAAGCATATGGATATCAATTTGCAAAGAAATATGACTTTAAAACAAAAGATGGAATAAAAAAGATGGACCAAGTTGATTATGTTTTGTATTTATTAAAAAATGATCCTGCAAGCAGAAGAATACTTACAAACTTATTCAACCATGAAGAATTAAAAGATATGAATTTGGAACCATGTGCATATGGTACACAGTGGTCGGTAAAAGAAGGAAAACTACATCTTATACTAAATCAACGTTCACAAGATATGTTAGCTGCAAATGGATGGAACACGATGCAGTATGCAGCTTTACTTTGTATGTTTGCTCAAGTTTGTGGGCTTAAAGCTGGCACATTAGTACATAATATTGGAGATTGTCATATATACGATAGACATGTTCCACTAATAAAAAAACTGATTGAAGCAGAACCTGTAGATTGCAACCCAAAACTAATAATTAATAATCCAACAAAGAACTTTTACGATTTTAATGTTGAAGATTTTGAAATAAAAGATTACAATTATAATAAGGAAATAAAACTTGGAAAAATACCAGTTGCAATTTAAAAAATATATAATGCAAGGAGTAAAATATATGTTAAGTATAATTGTAGCAAAAGCAAAAAACAATATAATAGGAAAAGATAATAACTTAATTTGGCATTTGCCGGAAGACTTAAAAAGATTTAAACAAATTACAACAGGACATACAATAATAATGGGAAGAAAAACATTTGAATCTTTAGGTAGAGTGCTACCTAATAGGTTTCATGTTGTTTTGTGCAATGATATGAAAATGGATGTAAATAATGAAAATGTAGAAGTTCTAGAAGATATATCTATGCTAGATAAATACATAAACAGCAAAGAAGAAAGCTTTGTAATAGGCGGAGCAACTATGTATAAACTTTTAATGCCTTATTGTACAAAAATGTATATAACAGAGATTGAAAAAGATTTTGAGGGAGATGTCTCATTTCCAGAAATAGATAAAAATATTTGGAAAGAAGTCAGTAGGGAAAAAGGCCCAAAAGATGGCATAAATGATTTTAATTATGAATATGTAGTATATGAAAAATAAAAAAGTGGAGCTCCATATTATAGGAGCTCCTTTCCCTTTATAGAGAGAATTCGATGAGCTTTGACTCACCAGCCAAGCTCCCATAAGGATAAAACCTTGTGTAGGCGGTATCCACACTTTCACCTACCTTGTTAAACCATACGGAATTGAACTTTCCTTCAATTCCCTTGAGATAGTACTCAGTGTGGGATGAGTACTCTTTTATGATGGCAACCTCATAGAGGCAGCCCTTTCTCAAGACAGAGGGACTACTAAAACTACCATAGTAGCTTCCAGTCCCTCCATTATAGCGAACAATAATCATGATGTTCCTTTCTCTTCTATTGAGGGATTATACAGAATGACAATATGCCATTCATATATATATTATAACACAAATTAACATAAAACTCAATTTTACTTCAAATCAACAACAGTAACTCCCATTTCACCTTCACCAAAAGTTCCAATTCTATATGATTTAACATGAGGATGATTTTTTAGAAATGCATGAATTGCGGTTCTTAGTTTACCAGTACCTTTTCCATGAACAATTCGTACAGTTTGTAATTTTGATAGTAAGCAATCATCCAAGAATTTATCAACAATAGGTAAAGCTTCATCAACATTTAAACCTATTACATTAATTTCAGGACTTATGTTTTTAGATTTAGATATTTTAGTATATGAATTAGGAATTACAGATTTTTTACTAGAAGCTTTTTTAGCTTTTTCTAAATATTTAATATTAATATTAGTTTTTATACTACCAATTTGAACTTGTACTTCATTTGATTTTGTCAAATTAGAAACAATAGTTCCTTCCTTATCTAAAGTTGTAATATATACCGGAAGATTTATTTTGATATCTTCAGGCTTAAGAGCATTTATACTTTCTTTAACATTATTATTTAATAATGCTTGAGATTTTATATCAGAATTTAATTTATTTCTTAGGTTATTTAATTCTGAAATATTTTTAGAGGATTTTGACACTTCTTTCATATTACTTATTATTTCTGTAGCTTCATCTTTGGCTTCAAGCAATATATTTCTTGCTTTAATTTTAGCATTATTTATTAATTCTTTTTCTTGCATTAATAAATTTGAATTATCTTTTTCTAATTGCTTACGTAAAAGAGTAACTTGACTAAGATTTTTTTCTATTTCTTCTTTTTCTTTTTCAATTTTAATTTTATCATCATAAATACTTTTTAAAATTTCTTCAAAATTTACATCTTGTGAAGAAAGCATCAAGGACGCTCTATCTATTATCTCTTGAGGTAAACCTAATTTTTTACTTATTTCAAAGGCATTGCTCTTTCCGGGAATGCCAACCAAAAGCCTATATGTTGGTTGCATAGTATTAGTATCAAATTCAACACTTGCATTTTCAAAACTATCAGTTACTAATGCATATTTTTTAAGTTCTTGATAATGTGTTGTAGATACAGTAAGACAACCAATATTTTTAATATGCTCTAAGATACTAATTGCAAGGTTTGCACCTTCTAAAGGATCTGTTCCAGATCCAAGTTCATCAATTAGTACAAGACTATCAGCTGTTATATTTTTTAATATGTTTATAATATTTAGCATATGAGAAGAAAAAGTACTCAATGAGTTTTCTATGCTTTGATTATCTCCAATGTCAGCATATACATTGTCAAATACATAAATTGAAGAATTATTATCTGCAGGAATATTTAATCCACTACAAGCCATACATGTAAGTAATCCTATGGTTTTTAAACATACAGTTTTTCCACCAGTATTAGGACCTGTAATAAGCAGTGTAGAGTAGGTAGTGCCTAAATCAACAGAAATAGGTACCACTATATCTGCGTCAATTAGTGGATGGCGTGCATTTATTAAATTAATTCTTTTTGTATTTTCAATTTTAGGAGTAATTCCATTAATTGCTTTTGAAAAAAGAGCCTTAGCAAAAATAAAGTCAAGGGTTCCAATAACTTCATAATCAACTTTTAATTCATTAATATAGGGAATAAACAAGGTAGACAATTCTTGTAATATTTTTTCTATTTCTATGCTTTCATCTATTTTAAGATTATTAATTTTATTATTAGTTTCAAAAATAGAAATAGGTTCAATAAATACTGTAGAACCACTACTTGAGACATCATGTACAAATCCTTTTACCATACTTCTGTATTCTTCTTTTACTGGAATAACATATCTGTCATTTCTAATTGTTACTATTGATTCTTGTATGTACTTAGAATGACTTGAAGAATGAATAAAGTTTGTTAATGTATTTTTTATATCTTCTTCTAATTTTTGCTTATTTCTTCGAATATTGTTTAAATTCTTTGAAGCATTGTCAGCGATTGTGTTTTCGTCAATAATACAATGCTTAACTTTTTCAATAATAGAGGCATTTGTATATAAATTATCAAAATACCTTTCAATAGAAGCAAAATCTTCTTTATGTATATCATCTTGATAAAAATATTTTTTTATGTCGTTAGCCTGACTTAAGACATTGGTTAAATCTAAAATACCTTTAATACTTATTGCACCAAAACTGTCCAGCATTTTTAAATATGCATCTACATCTGGTAAATCTGATATTGGTGCAGTCCCAAATCGAGAAATTAAGTTACATGCTTGCAATGTTTGATCGAGGCTGAGTTTAACTTTTTCAGAATCTGAAGACGGCAATAAACTTGTTGCAATGCTTTTACCATAATATGTTTTACAGTGTGATGACAATTTTTCTAATATCTTATTAAATTCTAATTTTTCTAAATATTCTTGTTTCATAGTATTCTCCTATAATAGATTTATATTTATTATGCCACGAATTTCAAAATTTGTATAGACATTTATTTAAAAATGTGCTAATATAATACATGTATTTGCCCGAGTGGCGGAACTGGCAGACGCACACGACTCAAAATCGTGCGGGAAACCATGGGGGTTCGAGTCCCCCCTTGGGCACCAAGAGGTTGTGAATTATATGTTAGTAAGTGAAGTAAAACCAATAGGTAAGGTTGGAAAAAACTTATTGAAAAATAAAGATGCTGAAGAAATAATAAAAACAATTATAGAAAAGCCAATGCAAAAAGCATGCATTGAATGCAAAGAAAAAAATATTGAAACATCAATGAGTAGTGCAAACAAAAATAACATTGTAAAAAAGAACAAAACTAGAATAACTAAAAAAGATGTTATAAAAAAACTTGAACAAAATAAAACTCAAACATTTTTAGAAGCGGGAAAAGGATATGCTTGGTTAATGTTAAACTACAATACATTGTCAGATGAAAATAGAAAAGTATTATTTTCATTAGAAGAAACTTTAGGAGAAGATAGTATTTGGTTTGTAAAGTCATGTTATATAGAAACTATGAATAAATTAAGAAAAACTTTTAAATTAAAACCACTTGTAGAAAAGTTTGATGATATGTATGCAGATAAGTTCAAAGAAAAACAGCTAGTGCTTATGTATAATAATAAATATCCAAGAAGAAGCATTTTTATAAGAATGCCAATTGATGATGCTACAACAGTTAAAGATGTTGAAACGTATTTTGATGAAATTATTAAAAAACTAAAAGTACAGTAGAATAAAAAAGATAAAGATGAAAAGAGTCTTTATCTTTTTTAGTTCTAATGCTCAGTTAAAACACATATAATAATAATCGGACAGAATATTGTGAAAAGTTTGTGAATTCTATTGACATTTATATCAAATGGGTATAAATTATTAGCAGTCAAAGATAAAGAGTGCTAATAAATCTAAAGGAGGTAATGTAAAATGATTAAACCATTAGCGGACAGAGTATTAATAAAAATGAAAGAAGGCGAAGAAACAACAAAAAGTGGAATTATCTTAGCTAGTAATGCACAGGAAAAACCACAAATAGCAGAAATAATAGAAGTTGGACCAGGAAAACTAGTAGACGGAAAAATGGAAGAAATGTATGTAAAAAAAGGAAATAATGTTATAGTTAGCAAATACGCAGGAACAGAAGTAAAATATGAGGGAGTAGAATATCTTATTGTTAAACAAGATGACATTCTAGCTATTGTTGATTAAATTTTTTAATTTATTACTGTTGTTAATATATAAATAATAAAAGTAGGAGGTAATTTAAAATGGCTAAAGTAATAAAATTTGGTGAAGACGCAAGAAAGTCTTTATTAGAAGGTGTTAATAAGTTAGCAGACACAGTCAAAGTTACATTAGGACCAAAAGGAAGAAATGTAGTGTTAGATAAAAATTTTGGTGCACCATTAATTACGAATGATGGTGTTACAATAGCAAAAGAAATAGAATTAGATGATAAATTTGAAAATATGGGAGCTCGTTTAGTAAAAGAAGTTTCTACAAAAACAAATGATGTTGCAGGAGATGGAACTACAACTGCTACAGTTTTAGCTCAAGCCATGATTAAAGAAGGTGTAAAAAATGTAGCAGCTGGGGCTGACCCTATGGCAGTAAAAAGAGGAATAGATGAAGCAGTGGTAGAAGCAACAAAAGAGTTACAAAAAATCAGTTCTCCTGTAAATGGAAAGGATGATATTGCAAGGGTTGCAAGTATATCTGCAAACAATGAAGAAATAGGCACGCTAATTGCTGATGCAATGGAAAAAGTATCAAATGATGGAGTAATTACTATTGAAGAATCAAAAACTTCAAATACAGAATTAAATGTTGTTGAAGGAATGCAGTTTGACAAAGGATATGTATCTCCATATATGGTAACAGATACAGAAAAAATGGAAGCTGTTGTTGATAATCCATATATATTAATCACAGATAAAAAGATAAGTAATATTCAAGAAATTTTACCATTACTTGAAACATTAATGCAACAATCTGGAAAACTTGTAATTATATGTGACGATATAGAAAGTGAAGCATTGTCAACATTAATTTTAAATAAACTAAGAGGGGTATTAAATGTTGTAGCTGTAAAAGCTCCAGGATTTGGTGATAAGAGAAAAGCAATGCTTGAAGATATTGCAATATTGACAGGTGGAGAAGTTATAAGTTCTGATTTAGGACTTGAATTAAAAGATACAACAGTTGAGCAATTAGGTAGAGCAAAACAAGTTAAAGTATCTAAAGAAAACACAATAATTGTTGATGGCTCAGGAGATAAAAATGCAATACAAGCAAGAGCAAAACAAATAAAAACACAATTAGAGGAAACAAAGAGTGACTACGAAAAAGAAGGCTTAAAAGAACGTTTGGCTAAAATTGCGGGTGGAGTTGCCGTTATTGGTGTAGGCGCAGCAACAGAAATTGAAATGAAAGAAAGAAAACTAAGAATAGAAGATGCACTTTCAGCAACAAAAGCAGCAGTAGAGGAAGGAATAGTAGCAGGTGGAGGAACAGCACTTGTAAATATAATTCCAGCAGTTGAAAAAGTTACATCAAAACTAACAGGTGGAGAAAAAGTAGGAGCAGAAATAGTTCTTAAAGCACTAGAAGAGCCAACAAAGCAAATTGCAAGAAATGCTGGTTTGGAGCCAGCTGTTATATTAGACAAGGTAAAGGCATCTACTTTAGGCGTTGGATTTGATGCCAGCAAAGAAGAATATGTAGACATGAAAAAAGCAGGAATTGTAGATCCTACAAAAGTTACAAGAAGTGCCTTAGAGAATGCAGCATCAATTGCATCAATGGTACTTACAACAGAAAGTTTAGTTACAGATAAGCCAGAAGAAAAATGCTGTAGTCATGACCATGGAGAAGGAATGCCAGCAGGTATGGATGGAATGTATTAAACCAATTAAGTCTAAGAAAAGCAGGTAGTGTTAGCTACCTGCTTTATTTAGACTACTTATGTACTAATTACCATTGTTGCCTAACTCTCTAAATAGAGAAAATTGATACATACTTTAATCATAAAAAACAAGGAAAGAAATTGACATAATAAGTTTAGGATGATATAATGCTGACATACTTCTTATCATATAGGTTTGTAGTTCAAACCTATAGAACATATATGTTTCTACATAAAGGAAAGGATGGTGAAGTGGGAAAAGTAATCTTCTGCTTTTTTAGTTCAGCTATCGTCTTAATAGAAGGGAACAAACAGCATGGATGAAGAGCTGCTTGAATTGAAGAAGCAAGCACTGCAAGAAATTGCAAATGCACAGGATTCTTCAGAAATTGTACAGATTAAAAGTAAGTATTTGGGAAAGAGAAGTCAGATTTCCAGAGTAATGTCTTCACTCAAGAATTATTCAATAGAAGAGAGAAGAACACTTGGTCAGATATGCAACACAATCAAGAATGAGATTGTGGAAGCATTGAAGGCTAAAAACAATCAACTTATATCTGAAACAAGCTATAGCATTGATATTACGATGCCAGTTGATGAAGATAGAGGTAGCTTGTCTCCTATTACAATTGTAGGAAACGAGGTATGCGAAATCCTTGAAAAAATGGGGTTCGCGATTGTCTCTGGACCTGAGATTGAGGATGAGTATCATAACTTTGATGCACTTAACATCCCATCTACACATCCTGCACGCGATATGCAGGATACATATTGGCTTGGTTCACACAAACTGCTAAGAACTCATACTTCTCCATGTCAAGTTAGGGCAATGGAAAAGTATGGAGCTCCACTCAGGATAGCTGCTCCTGGACGCTGCTTCAGGAATGAGGATATAGATGCAAGTCATGAAAACACATTCTTCCAACTGGAAGGAATGTGTATTGATAAAAACATATCTATTCCTAACCTGATTTATGTTATGAAGTCAATCTTGAGTGAGATTTTTGATCAAGAGGTTCAGGTAAGATTACGTCCGGGTTACTTCCCATTTGTTGAGCCTGGATTCGAATTGGATATTAAGTGCTTGATATGTGAAGGAGCAGGATGCTCAACATGTAAGGGGAGTGGCTGGATAGAACTTTGCCCATGTGGAATGATTCATCCAAATGTGCTTAGAATCAATAACATTGATCCTAATGAATACTCTGGATTTGCATTTGGCATTGGTCTTACAAGACTAGCCATGATGAAATATCACATAAATGATATTCGAGTATTCAATACATGCAACTTGGAGGAATTGGAACAGTTCGGTATCGTATAGAGAGGAACGAATCTATGCTGATTTCGTGTAACTTGCTGAAAAGTTACCTTTCCTCTGATACGCTAATTGACTGGCTGGGAATATGGGAACTTTTTACCATATCATCTGCAGAAGTCGAGAGAGTTGAAGAGAAAGGTAAAAACACTTCAGGTGTAATTGTGGCAAAAGTAACCAATGTTGCAAAAAACACACCAGATGTAAGGTTGAATCTGCTAACTGTAGACATTGGAAACAGAGAGATACAAATTATCACATCTGCTACCAATGCATATATTGGCATGATTACAGCATGTTGCCCAGAAAATGGTATGGTCAATGGCAAAAGAATTACAAAGCTAGAAATCCTAGGAATCATGAGTGAAGGTGTGTGTGTATCTGAAAAAGATCTGGGAATATCTCAGGAACACACATTGATGATTGACCTGCCAAAAGAATACATGGTCGGTAGGGATATAAAGGAATATATCAATCTTGATGATATAATTGTCGAGATTGATAACAAATCTTTAACCAACCGTCCAGATCTTTGGGGACATTACGGCATTGCTAGAGAAATTGCAGCAATCACCGGAGCAAAACTTAATAAGCTTGTAGACCCAATTATTAAGGATACTGAGGATTCAGTTAAAACTCTTACTGCTACTGTACACAGTGATGCTGTGAACAGATATGCAGCAATAAAGGTTTCAGGACTGAATCAAAAATTGGTAGACCTTAATATGAAACTAATGATGCACTACTGTGGATATGAATGCTCCACATTGTCTGATTTGGTTTCAACATATACTACTCTAGAGTATGGATTGCCAGTTGTTGTTGTCAATGATGATGGAATAGAGAATATCTCTATTAAAATGCATCAAGATAATGAGCAAAATTGCATTGAACTAAATTCAGACAATTTAGTTGTATATGCAAATGGCAATCCCATCGAAGTAGCTGGAGTCTGTGTGCTTGAGAGTTCAGTTGCAACCGCTGATTGTAGTTCCATTCTAATTGAAGTTGCTAATTATGATGCGACTACTATTAGAAAAAGCTCTATTTCTCTACACAATCGAAACGACATGAGCATTAGGCACGAAAAAAGTCTTGACCCGGAAATGGTGCTGACATCATTGTATAGGTGTCTGCAGATTTTACAGACTTTGTGCCCATCAGCATGTGTTTCTTCTAACCTTGTTGATGTTTATAAAAACAAGCAAAAGCAAAGGGTGATCACTCTTTCTAAGAAGAAACTTTCAAGTTACCTTGGGTTCAACATGGATGATTCCATGGTTGTGAGCATTCTCAACTCACTAGACATGGATGTTATAGTTGAACAAGATGCGTATGTCGTTACAATTCCAACATATCGAGCAACAAAAGATATTGAACAAGACGCTGATGTAATAGAGGAAATTTCCAGAATTTATGGCTATGATAATTTCGAGCCACAGCCACTGGAATTGCAACTTGATACCATGCGCCATGCAACATCTGAGTACTCTATTGAATATAAGGTTAAGGAAGTACTTGCTTCTAAGTATAACCTTCATGAGGTTCATTCCTATATTTGGTATGACGATGATTTCTTGAAGAGCATCGGAGCAGATAAGTCTGATTGCATGGCAATCGTAAATAAGACTTCTAACCGTTATATTAGGGATGAACTAGGAATGTCTGTGCTAGCTTCAACCATTTACAATGCAAGGAAATACTCAAGGTATGGAGTTTTCGAAATTGGTACTATATACAATTCCAATATTCCAAAGAAACAGCTTTGTATACTTCTTTGTGATTCGGCAAAGATGGTTGGAGAAACCTATCAACATGTGAAGAATATCGTATATGGACTAATTAGGAATCTGACAAATGAGAGTGTCACATTCTTGAAGGCTGATGCTATTAATTCATATATGGATAATGCTAATGTGTTAAATATCTATATTAATGAATTGTGCATTGGTCAGATTGGAATTGTTATTCCAAGTATTACAAATAGGTATGCTAAGACGGCAGCAGTAGTTATGGCAGTAATTGATTTCGAGAAATATCTTGAAATTGATGTTACTAGCTATGATTATCAGAAACCGCCAAAGTATCCTGTAGTTACTTTGGACTATACAATTTCATTGAAAAAGAATGAGAACTATCAGATGTTGGAAAACTGGCTTTCTAATTATTCTTCTCCATTACTCAAATCATACAATTTGATTGATAGTTACGATAATGGACAGAAAAGGAAGCTAACAATTAGGTTCAAGATTTCTCACAGTGATAGGACATTGCGTTCAGAAGAGATTAGGGGGTTCGCGGAAGAGTTGCTTTCCTACCTCGGACGTCAGTTCGAAGTAGAAACATAATTATTGGTCTTTCTAGTTGAAAGGTTATAATAGAAGCTAGGATGAAATTTTTCATCTTAGCTTCTTATTTTTTTGAAAATTTACTTTACAATTTATAATTCTGTGATATACTATCTGCAAAATATTTTGAGATTATATGCTTGTAATAGTAAAGGAGAAAATATGAAATCAAATTTTTTATTTATATGGGCTGATAGTGGCTTATCAACAAAATCAAATCATGTAAATGCACCATATCATTTTATACACTTAGGTGAAGTAGTTGATTATATAACAAAAAAATTGAAACAAAAGATAGATATTTTAGACATAGAAGCAGAGCAAACCGAATTTCAAGATATAATAACAAAAATAATTCAAAATCAATATGAAGCTATTGCTTTTTATACAAATACAGAAAACTTACAAAACACAATAAAGCTTCAAGAATATATAAAAGAGATTTTACCAAATTGTAAGACTATTGCTTATGGTGAAATGCCAATATATTTACCAAAGTTTTTTAAAAAAACACAGTTTAATGCTATTGTAGCAAGGGAATGTGACCAAGAAGTAGCAATATATGACTTTTTTATGTATAGTATAGATCAAAAAAAAGAAGAAGATATGAGAGGAGTTCTTTTAATAAAAGACAAACAACTTGTACAATGTAAAAAAGGAGAACTAATTGAAGCAAATGAATGGGGATTTACAAATATATCAGACGTTCCTGTTGAAGAATACTTTAAGATGGAAAAAAAGAAACAGGTAGTATTAACAATTGCAAGAGGATGCCCATTTAATTGTCCATATTGTAATGCAGTTCTATACTATGGAAAAAAAGAGAGAAGAAGACCTGTAGAAGATATTATAAAATACATAAATAGTTCTGACTATAAATATTATAAATTTTTTGCTCCAGATTTTACTCTAAATGAAGAAAAAGCAGCTGAATTGTGTAATGCAATACTGAATAATCCAAAAAGAATTAAATGGTCATGTACTACTAGACCAGATTTATTAGAAAATGAAGACTTAATAAAAGTTATGGCAAAATCTGGATGCTACAAAATAGCGATAGGCATAGAATCTATTGAAAAACATGACCTAGAAAGTATCAATAAAAGATATAATCAAGAAGTTATTATAAAAGGTATACAATTACTAAAAAAATATAATATACAATATAAAGCTTTAGTCATGTTTGGAGTACCAAATCAAACAAAAGAAAATATAAAATATACACTAGATTTTTTAAATAAGTATGATGTCAATATTAGACCAACAGCTTATACACCATTTTATGAGATGAATCATAATATGAACACAGAACAAATAGCAAAATATGACAAAAGAACTTATTATGAAGGAATACCAAAGCTAAGTTATGCAGATTTTTTAAAACTTATATATGATACAAATAATTACAAAAATATATTAAAATAAGGACTGATAATTATGTATTCCAATCTAGTTGAGCTAATTGATAATACTATACAAAATGAGACTCCGGAAGCTGTGTTATTTTCAGGTGGGGTAGACAGCTCAGCCGTATTGTTTCATGCACATAAATATAACCCAAATGTTATGGGAATTACAGTAGGAGTGAAGGGAGAAGAAAGCTCAGATGTTATTTACAGTAGAAATGTTGCTAAAGAGTTAGGCATAAAAAATCACCATGTTTTTTATGTTGAACCAGAACGTGTTGAAGATTTTGTTGAAACATCTGTTAAAATCTTAAAATCATTCAATCCAGAATGGATAAGTTCTACGACAACACTTCTTTTAGGTACGATGTATGCAAAAAAGGAAGGACTGCAAAGTATTTCGAGTGGAGAAGGTGCAGATGATTTATTTGGAAGTTTTCCTTTTTTTAGAAATTGGAAAGACAGTAATGAATCTTTAGATAGAGCTATTAGAGATAGATTGAATGAAATAATTGTTATGTCAAATGTTATTGCGGAAAGTATGAATATGATATATATAGCACCATTTCAAGACGAAAAGGTGAAAAAAGAGGTATTATCAATTCCAATAGAAGAAAGAATGAGAAAAACTGAGATTGTTCAGACAAAATATCCATTGCGAAAAGCATATGAGGGGATTTTACCCAATATAAGTATAACTAGACCGCAAACTATGGCTTTTACTGGATCTGGAATATATGATGTAATAAAAAGTATAGGAAATAATATAAAAGATGACGAATATGAACGAGCTTGTAGGGAGATTTTCAAATTTAGAAATAAATTTGAGTATGCGTTGTTTAAAAAATATTGTAAATATTATGATTTTGAGCAACTAGAGAATGGCGGATGCATACATTGTGGAAGCGATATGAAAGGAAATAAGATAAATTGCAGAGTTTGTGCTACACTGCAAAGAGATGGAAAGGAATTAAAATTTGATGGGGATGAAAGATAAAAAGAAATCTTATATCCAAGGAGCAGAGAGTATTGTTATACATAATAACAATGTATTGTTGGGAATGCAAAAACAAAAAAGATGGTATACACTACAAAATGAGGAACAAGCAGCTATAATAAAAACAATAGGTGGAAAAGTAGAAGATGTTGATGAAAAAAACACCAAGAAAACAATAATAAGAGAATTTTTTGAAGAAGTTAAAGGTATAGAGAAAAAGAATCTAATAATAAATAATAATCCTGTTTTTACAAAAAGTATTCAAATGAATCAAATAAACCCATATGAATCTGAAACAAAATTACGCATGAATGCAGATTTTTATGTTTTAGAAATAATAAATACAAATAGTATATTACCAAATGATTTACCTGCGCTATTAGAAATACCTATAAAAGAATTTATAAAAATACAATTCACACATCAAATTACATTACATTCTGTAGAAAAATACTTAATAAGGAATAGTAGGTATAGTATAAAGTTCCCAAAATATTGTGCTTTTATGATACCTGACGAAGTAAAAGAATATTTAAAAAATATGACAAATGATTAAGGAGATGTTAAAAATAAAAAGGATTGCTTTCGATTTTGATGGAGTAATAGCAGCTACAGATAAGGAAAAAAGAAAATGGCTAAAAGAGAAAAATATATTTATAAGTAGTACAGACAAAACTTGCTTTTATAAAGAATTAAGGGATACTTTCGAATATGATGAAATAGATAAAATGTATAAAGAGATGTCAAAAAGTATATTTACACAACAAACTATGGATAAGACTGAACCAGTAAAAGGGGCTATAAGTGCAATAAAAAAGCTATCTGAACAATATGAAATATACATAATTACTGCCAGACCAAACGAAATGTTAGAATGGGTAAAGAATTGGCTTAATAAATATGAGATAAAAAATAAAGTCGATAAAGTGATTTCAGCTTCAAATAAAGACAAACAAGATATATGCCTAAAAAATAATATTTTTTGTTTATGTGATGACGACATTAGACATGTTTGTGAAGATAAGATTAATACTAGGATTTTATTTGGTACCAACTCAAAAGAACAGAATTACAGCAATCTTATAGTAACAAATTCATGGAACGAAATAGAAAAAATATTAAATCTCCCAAAATTTGAATATAAAAGGAAATAAGAAGTGTATAAAAATTGCCCTAATAGGGCAATTTTTATTTTTATATTTACTTTTCAGTAAAAACATGATATATTTAGGGCAGAATAATAACCCAATAAAATAATATTATTCAAAGAGGAGGTTTTATTATGGGATTTATTAAAGCATTTGCAGGAGCAATCGGAGGAACATTTGCAGATCAATGGAAAGACTTTATTATGCCAATGACAGGTGTACCAGGTACAGCTGCATTATTTCCAGCTGTAGCACAGGGACAAAACGCTGGTCGTGGAGAAAATACAAAAGGCTCTACTAATATTATTTCTAATGGAAGCAAAATAGTAGTACCAGAAGGAACAGCATTAGTTACATTACAAGAAGGAGCAATTACAGGAATGATTGCTGAACCAGGAGGATATACATTTTCATCAGAAGATCCTAATGCACAATCAATATTTGCTGGAGATGGAATTGTTTCATCATTAATTAAACAATCATGGGAAAGATTTAAATTTGGAGGACAACCAGGTTCTCAACAGATGGCCATATATGTAAATTTAAAAGAAATTCCTAATAACCGTTTTGGAACACAATCAGAAATTTATTGGGATGATGCATACTTAGGTGCACAAGTTGGTGCAGTTACAAGAGGTACATACACATTAAAAATAACAGACCCAATTCTATTTATAAAGAATTTTGTTCCAGTTGACTATATTACAGGGGGAGAAGTTTTCGACTTTGCCGATATGGACAATGACGCTGCAGCTCAACTATTTAATGAAGTTGTCAGCAGTTTAGCGGGAGCATTTTCAAATTATACAAACGACCCAAGCAAGGGAAACCGTATTAATAAAATACAAGGAGACCAAGTAGGATTTGCTCAATCTCTTTCACAAGCCGTTGAAGATGGCTATCAATGGAAAACTGATAGAGGCCTTGAAATTGTTAAAGTTGCAATTCAAGCAATTGAATATGATGAAGATACAAAACAATTATTAAGTGATGTAAAGAAAGCAGATGCCTTAGGTGGAGCACGTGGAAATTCATTTATGCAACAAGCAGCAGCACGTGGATTCCAAGCAGCAGGTGAAAATGGAGGAGGAGCAGCAGGCATGGCATTCATGGGAATGGGAATGAACGCAGTAGGAGGTGCTATGGGAGGACTTCAACAACCAACTGGACAACAAACTGCACCAGACCCAATGGAAGAACTTGCAAAATACAAAAAAATGCTTGATGAAGGATTAATAACACAAGAGGATTATGATGCAAAAAAGAAACAATTATTGGGGGTATAACCTATGGATGAAAATGAAGTAAATGATCTTCAAGACGAAGAACAACCACTTCAAGAAAAAAACGATGAAGTAAAAATAGTGCAAACAGATACTGATGCAAAGGATGGACAAACTAAATGTCCTAAATGTGGTGCAACAGATATTTCTTTAAATGCAAAAACTGGAAAATTAAGATGTAATTTTTGTAGACATGAATTTGAACCAGAAAAGTTTGATAGTATGGAAACAGATATAAACAATTTACAAGGTGAAGTTTATGGCTCTGGAACGCAAGACATAGCACAGGATGCAGAAGATATAATTACTCTAAAATGTAGTAGCTGTGGAGCAGAAGTTGTAATAGATACTAAAAATTCTACACAAGCAAGATGCCATTGGTGTAGAAATACTTTGTCAATAAACTCACAAATACCAAATGGTGCTGTACCAGATGTAGTTTTACCTTTTAAGCTTACTAAACAGGAAGCTAGAGAGTCTATAGAAAAATTTGTTGGCAAAAGAAAATTTTTTGCACATCCAAAATTCAGAATGGAATTCACTACAGAAAACATTATGGGAGCATACTTCCCATATATGGTTGTAGACATGAATGCTCATGCAGATCTTAAAGGAGAAGGAGAGCATGAAGTAAGGAGATACACAGTTGGAGATGAAGACCATAAAGAAACTTATTATGATGCTGACCTTTATGAAGTAGAACGTGAATTTGACTTAACATTTGAAGGCTTAACAGTTGAATCTAGTTTAGATAAATTGGATAATAGTAATAAAAACAAGACAAATAACATTATTAATTCTATTATGCCATTTGACACAGAAAATTGTGTTAAGTGGGACTCGAACTATTTAAGTGGATATACATCAGAAAAGCGTGATACAAATATAGAACAACTAAAACCTATTGTAGAAGAACAGGCAAAAGATATAGCAAGATTTGCCGCAAATGATTCACTTGAATTCTATGACCGTGGTGTACGTTGGGACAATGAAAGCCTAGACATAAAAGGTCAACAATGGAAATCAGCATATCTGCCAGTTTGGTTATATAGCTACTTACAGAAAAAAGGTGATAGAGATATTTTGCACTATGTAGCAGTTAATGCTAGAACTAAAGAAACAATGGGTAGTGTACCAATCCACATGCCTAAACTTATAGGTGTCTCAGCATTAATTGAAGTATTATGTTTTGTAGCAGCATTATTCTTAAGTAGTTCTAGTAGTTCAGATTCAGATTCTAACTACTGGTGGTTATTGCTTTTAGGTGGAATAATCTACTATATTGTAATGTATAATAGATATCGTAATTCAGGAGCAAGACATGCTCATGAAAGTGAGACTAAAAAGAATGTAACAAACCTTAGAAAAGTAGATAATTTAATTAAAAGAAGAAAAAGACTTAGAAACTCTAGCATGGAAGGTGCAAATAACCATTCAGTTAGAGGCGGAAATGCTAAAAAAGGAATGATAGATAATTTGAAAGATATAGCTAAATAAAAATTGACGAAAGAGACGGACCTGCCCCAAGACAGGTTCGTTTCTTTTAACTAGATTTATTCCTCAACAGAAATAACAAAATTCTCAATTGCATCACGTAAAACCGGATGCTGTATCATAAAACGAATCTCTGGACTTTTATTCTTTTTTACCATAACCCATTTATCTTCACAAATTGTAAAACTTATATTTTTAAAAGCTTTATTAAGATGCTTATTTTCTAGTTCAACTATTTTATAGTTATTATTTTTTTCTTTTTCAATAAATTTTTCAAACTCTTCAAAATTTTCCTTTGTATAAATTTTCATAAGTGGCAATGCTTGTGATAATAAATCATTTGAAAGACTTTTATAAAAACTAAGCTCATCTTTTTTGCTTGTTAAATAATACTTTGCTTTATTATGATATTTACTTAATCCTTCTCCAGCAAGCGCACAAACTTCAGAACAATATAGCGTATGATTAAATATATTTGCTGTAGGGCTTTCAAAATAATAAGGCGATATTTGACCTGTCATATAAATAGGTATAAAACTCTCTAAACCAAGCATTAATTCATTAAAAGGTCTATCTAAATTATGTATCATATTTAAATGCAAACCCTTTTTTAAAGAGCATGCAATGGCAAACATCCACTTCTTACCAAAATCAATATCTTCGGCCATATCTTGCATAGGCATGTCATTATACATGAATATTGGCTTTTTCGTTTTTGAAAGGACAGTGTGTTTAAAAAAATCTAATTCGCCTTCACGCATTTGTTCAATACCATAATAATTTTTAGACGATTTTATTTGAAATGGCATGGTTGGTACTTTTATTTCATCAAATTTTATAGTTTTTATATATTCTTCTAAATTAAACTCATCTAATTTAGACAAAAAGCTATTAACAGAATCAGAAGATAAAGAATCTTCTTCTTTATAGAAAAACCATTCTTGCAATTCATTATAATATGAATCATCATCTTGTATCTCATCAAAGTCTAAACTAATTAAATCAGCTACAATTTGTTTGAATTTAATATCTGAGTAGTTATTAATAACATAAGAACATACTGAATCTACAAATTCTCCAATATTTGAAGGCTTCCTCTGGTCAGAGCATATACGTGATATATAAGATGCATCAAAACCAAGTGACTTAGCCATTTTTGATATGTTTATATTAAGCAATGTAACATTTAATGATACAATGGGTGAAGTTATATTAAATAATAATTTCCATACGCAAGAGGGAACAATGTTTTCAGAAACATTACCTAATGCAGGATATACTGATAATAACAAAACAAATAAAATTCATGTAGTTACTTCATATGGAGAAAATGCTGCAAGTAAAGTTAATATAAATGGTGAAGAATATGAGTACGATGCAAATGGATATGATGTTGCAGGTTCAAGTACATATACAATAGTAGTAACAGGTGATTCTAGCGTAGTAACACCTAAAACAGTAATTTGGGCTAACCCAGATTATATTCCGGAAGATGAGGATGATGCTGAATGGGTAGCAGATTTTACAATAAATCATGGATATGCAAAAGCAATAGCAGTATATGATGATCAAAATCAATTACTAGATCCGAGTGAATATACAAATGGAGAAAGTGATGAGTTTGGACTAAAAGATGGCTTGGGATGGGTTGGTATATATCCAGGTTCAAGAGTAATATTTGAATTTGAGCCAGAATACGGATACCAATTAACTGATATAAAAATAAATGATGAACAAATTGATAACCCAACAGAAACACCAAACCAATATGAATTTACTATGATAGATGGAAGCGGAAATATTCATTTTTCAGCAAACTTTGAGCCAACAGAAAACACACAGATAATTGGCACAGACGCATCTATATCAGATATGAATTATACATTAGAAGATGGAACTTTAGATTCAGGTACAGCAGTACTTTCAATAGATAAAGTAACAGAATTAAGTAATGAGCAAAAACAAGGATTTGCAGATGTTGCAGGCTCAGACTATGAAGTTTCAACATACTTAGATGTTGATTTAACACAAGTATGGTTTAAAGGAATAAATGCTGAATTTGGTGAAGATGGATATTCAGAAAATGATGTATGGACAAATGAAATATATGATTTAGGTGATAAAAAGGCTACTATAACAATAACTTTAGATGAAGGCATTACACCTGATGATGTAGTAATATTGCATGAAATACATGATGACGAAGGAAACGTTACAGGTTATGAAAAGGTTACAATAATAAATAAACAACAAGATGCAAATGGAATTTGGACAGTAACATTTGAAACATCAAAATTTTCAAATTATGCTATAGCAGAAAAGAAAGAAGATACACCTGAAAATTATACAGTTACATTTAACACAGATGGTGGAACAGAAATTGAAGCTCAAGAAGTAGCAAGTGGTACTACTGCTACAAAACCGGAAGACCCAACAAAAGATGGTTACACATTTGACGGATGGTATGCTGATGATACTTTTGCAGTAGAATTTGATTTTGAATCAAGTATTACTCAAGATACAACAATCTATGCAAAATGGGAAGAAATATCTAATACTGATACAGATACTGAATTTGAATATGCAATAGTTGAAGGTGAAAATCAAACAGTAGAGGCTGAAGAGGGAGAAGACTTAATAGTAAAAGCTAATGGTAGTGTAGATAAATTTGTAAAACTATTAGTTGATGGAGAAGAAGTTGACCCAGAAAACTATACAATAACTTCTGGAAGTACAATTGCAAGTCTTTCAAGTAGTTTCTTAAATACTTTATCATCTGGAAATCATATATTAACATTTGTGTATACAGATGGTCAAGCTCAAACAAACTTTAGAATTGCAAGTACAAATAATCCAACACAAGGAAATACATCAGGAGAAGCAACAGATGGCTCAGCAGGAACTTCAACAGAAGAAACAACAAGCACTACTGCTAAAAGCTCAGAAGAAACATCATCAACAAAAACATCAAATCCAAAAACAGGAGACAATATTTATAAATATGTTACAATGTTTTCAATTGCAACAGTTGGGTTAATGCTAACTAAAAAAAATAAAAAAATAATAAGAAATAAAGGAAAACATTAAAACATATGATATAATAAATGGGCTAGAGAAATTTTTCTAGTCCATTTATTAATAGAAGAGGGTAAATTAAATGAGTACAAATAAAACTGAAGAAGCAAAACATGAAAAAAAGAGAGAGAAAAAGAAGAAAAACTATTTTACATTTACACTTATACAACTAATACTAGTAATAATTATGATATATTCAGGAACAAAAATATATGAGTGGTATAAAGACAATAATAAAAATAGTGGATTAATAGAAGAATTAAAAGAAAGTGTAATAACTGATGAATTTAGCAACGAGGATATGATAGACTTTAAATCTTTAAAAGAAAAAAATTCAGACACTGTTGCATGGATTAAAGTAGAAGGAACAGATATAGACTATCCTGTAGTTCAAACAAATAATAATGATTATTATTTAAACCATAGCTTTGATAAATCCATAAATGGAGCTGGTTGGGTATTTGCAGACTATAAGAATAAATTTGATGGAACAGATAAAAATATAGTTATTTATGGACATAATCGTAGAGATGGTAGTATGTTTAGTAGTTTGAAAAATATTTTGAAAACTGAATGGTATAATAATGAAAACAATAGATATATAGAATTGTTTACAGAACAAGAGAATTTAAAGTATGAAGTATTATCAGTATATCAAAACGAAAAAGAAGATTATTACATTAAAACAGATTTTTTTGAAAATGAATTTGATAGATTTTTATTAACAGTAAAAAATAGAAGCATTAAAAATTTTAATGTAGATGTTAACGAAAATGACTCAATACTTACACTTTCAACATGTGCAAATGACAATAAATATAGAGTAGTGTTACATGCAAAAAAAATAAAAGAAGAAGTTAGCAATAAAGGAGAAAAAAATGGCAACAAGTAAACATGGAAAAAATACACACAGTAGAGGAAGAAAAAGAAATGAAAAATTTAACAGTGCTAAAAAAATAATTATATTTATAGTTTTAATTCTGACAATTGTTATTGCAGTTGATGTGTTAATAAATATGCGTAAAGACAAACTGTTTGGTTCATGGACAACGGATGGAATAACAATATATAAATTTAATGGTAAAGGCCAAGGATATTTAGTAACAACACTTTCAAGATATGAGTTTAATTATAAAATAAAGAAAAATGAATTATATATAGACTTTTTAAGTGATAAAGCAAAAGATGCAAACTATGAGTTTTCAATAGATGAAGACAAATTAGTTGTGGATGGAATTGATGAGACAACAGGTAGCTACACAATGACAAGAAAATGAAAAAATTGCCAAAGGGATGGAGGGAAATGACAGCACAAGCAAAAGCAACCATGTTCCAAAATAAATTGTCAACTGTTCATTCATTGCGAATATAAATTGTAATATAAAAAATGGAGCCTCTTTCACTTAGTCCTCGCTTCGCTCGACGCGAACATTACTCCATTTTTTATAAACAATTTCTAATTCTCATTCAATCAAGCGTTGACAATTTATTTTGGAACATGGTTGCTTTTGCTTGTGCTGTCATTTCCCTCCGTCCCTTTGGCAATTTTTTCATTTTCTTCTAAATCTTATTGACAAATTATTATATTTAATAGATAATAGAGAATGAAATACTAATGGAAAAATGTTTTTAAATTACTAAGGAGGAGTACGAAATGTACGTATTTAATAAGATTACAGTAAATCCACAATTACCAAAAAGAATTAATAGATTATCAGAAATTTCAAACAATTTATGGTGGTCATGGAATACAGAATTTTTACAATTATTTAAAACAATAGATTTAGATTTATGGGAAGAATCACAAAAAAATCCCGTGAAATTCTTAAAACATGTGTCACAAGAAAGACTTGAAATGGCAGCAAATAACCCTACGTTTTTAAGAGAATACGATAAAAATGTAGTAAACTTTGACAACTACATGAATAGTAAAAACACATGGTTTAGTCAAAAATATCCAGATAACAAACAAGATTTAATTGCATATTTTTCAGCAGAATATGGTTTAGACCAAACAATCCCAATCTATTCAGGAGGGTTAGGGATTCTTTCTGGTGACCATTTGAAATCAGCAAGTGACTTAGGTTTACCATTCGTTGCAGTTGGTTTAATGTATAAACATGGATATTTTAGGCAAAGAATAAATAGTGAAGGTAACCAAGAAGCTGAATATAGAGAATTAAATATTGCAGATATGCCAATAACTCCTGTAAAAAATGAAAATGGAGAAGATTTAATAATATATATTAAATTCCCAAAAAGAAGAATTTATTTAAAGGTTTGGCAAATAAAAGTAGGAAGAGTAACACTATATTTGCTTGATTCTGACATAGAAAAAAACAATGAAGAAGATAGAGATACTACGTTAAAGCTATATGGTGGAGACCAAGAAATGAGAATAAGACAAGAGATAATTCTTGGAATGGGAGGAACAAATTTACTAAAAACATTAGGATTAAATCCTAGCATATATCATATGAACGAAGGACATTCAGCATTTTTATTACTAGAATTAATTAAAGATACTATAAGAGAAAAAGAAGTATCTTTTGACGTTGCAAAAGATATAGTCAGTTCAAAAACAGTATTTACAACACATACACCAGTTCCAGCAGGAGTAGATATATTCCCAGTTTCTTTAGTTGAAAAATATTTTAAAGACTTTTGGCCACGCTTAGCATTAGATAGAGAAGATTTTTTAAGATTAGGTATGAAACCAACTGAAGAACTAGAACCTGGATTTAACATGGGAATTCTTGCATTAAAAATTGCAGGAAAGAAAAATGGAGTAAGCAGATTACATGGTGCAGTATCAAGAGAATTGTTTGGAGATATTTGGCCAAACATTTCTAAAAATGAAGCACCAATTACATATGTTACAAATGGTATACATACATGCTCATGGCTTGCACAAAGTTTAAAAGAATTATACAACAAATATTTAATGCCATATTGGCAAGATAATATTTATAATGACGATGTATGGGCTAAAATTAAAAACATTCCAAATAATGAATTATGGGAAACTCATCAACATAGAAAAGAGAAATTAATTGAAGTAATTAAGGAAAACACTACTGAAAGATTAAGAAGAGCTGGAGTAAGTTATGAGGAAATTAATAGTATTACTTCAAAACTTGACCCAAATGCATTAATGATAGGTTTTGCAAGAAGATTTGCTACATATAAAAGAGCAACACTAATATTTAAAGATTTAGAAAGAATAACACAAATACTTAACAATAGCAGTAAACCAGTTCAACTTGTTTTTGCAGGTAAGGCACATCCAGCTGATATTTATGGACAAGAACTAATTAGAAATATCCATGAAATATCTATGATGCCACAGTTTAAAGGAAAGATATTCTTACTTGAAAATTATAATATAGAAATGTCAAGATATTTGGTAAGTGGAGTTGATGTATGGCTAAATACACCACGTAGACCAATGGAAGCATCTGGAACAAGTGGTCAAAAAGCATCTGTAAATGGAGTTGTAAACTTTAGCGTTTTAGATGGATGGTGGGCAGAAGGCTATACTCAAACTAATGGATGGACAATTGGTACACATGCTGAGTATAATTCATATGAAGAGCAAGATCAAGCTGATAGTGAAAGTTTATATGCTACACTTGAGCATAAAATAATTCCTGCATACTATGATAGAGATGAAAATGGTATTTCGAATAGATGGATGGAAGTAATGAAAAACTCTATTATGACCACTGGTGGTAGATACAGTACATCTAGAATGGTTGTAGACTATACAAACAATCTATACATGCCACTTTGCAGAATAAATAAAAAATATTATAGCAATATAGATGAAGTTGCAGGATTTAACAATTGGAAAAATGAATTATTTACTAATTGGAAAGACATAAAAATAGCACAAATAAACAATTTAGACAATATAACAATGGATGCAGGTAATAACATAGAGGTTGCTTGTGAAGTAACTCTACCCAATATTGATGTAAATAATGTTGCTGTAGAAGCATATTACGGTAAGATACATGAAAATGGTGTAATTGAAGATGTAAGTACGATACCAATGACACTAGACAAACAAGATGAAGAAACCAAAAAATACTGCTATAAAGCAAAAATAGAGCTTACAACAGGCGGAGAATACGGATATACATTTAGAGTTATGCCAAAACATGAGATGCTGTTAAATAGTGCAAATTTAAACCTGGTAAAATGGGTAACTGAATAAAGGTTGTCAGAGAGAGGTTGTCAAAGGGGACGTAGTAAATTGACAACCTCTCTTCTGACAACCTCCCTCTGACAACCTTTGACAGCTTTAAATTGAAATTATTTTTTTGGTATAATCCAAATTGCTTCTAGATTCACCTGTATATCCAAGTGTATATATATTCGTAGCTAAAATATCCTTTTCAAGCATACGTAATAAATTCTTATCAGGACATTCCTTCAAGAATTTTTTCACAGAGGAAACAAACTCTATTCTTGGGTTAGCATCAACTATTTGAGAGATTAATTGTTTACCTTTTTCATTGAATCCTAAAATTCTAGCATATGGTGTTATTTTTTTAGAAAGCACCATGTCTTTTTTTGTTACATCTAACAAGATGTAAAGCAAAATCCTCTGTATTCGAGTTTCAGTATATCTTTTAGAGCTAACAATTTTTATTAAATCTGAAATGTTGTTGCATGAGTCAGCAGCTTTTTTTATTAAATTTTCTAAGCCTTCAGATACATCCTGAAATTCGCATAGTTCTTTTGCATCCATCATTCTAATAGAGTAAATAATTTCTTTTTCATATGAAGATAAGCTATTTAAAGCATGGCCATGATTTATACATTGCTTTAAAATTGAATATGAACTTGCTGGCATAAGATTTTCTACATTAAAAGTTTCATCTTCATTGACCAAATTTCGTATTGCTGTAGCACTTGCAATGTTATCAGAAAAATCAATATCATTATGACCAGAACTTGTTCTTTCTATTGAAATTGGCTGCATTCTACTTTTATTTTTTTTCAAAGCTTTTAAATATTCAATTCCTAAAATATTATTAGGTGAAGAAAGTACATTTAAATATTTACGTATATCATTTAAATACATCATTAAGGCGTTTTCACGAGCTTTAGGGTATGATATACCTTTCTTTAATTCAGCCGAAAGTAAAGTTTTATACTGTCTTGGCTCTTTATAGAGTACTTCTGCAAAATCATTTAAAATATTAATATCTGCTGTTTCAGCTCCAAAAGAAAGTACATCAACAATTCTTAGAGAGTCTAAAAGTCTAATTGCTCCATCTGCAAAATTTTCAGCACTAGAAGTCGCATACAAAGTGGGTAACTCTAGTACTAAATCAACTCCATTTAAAAGAGCAGCTTCAGCTTTAGACCATTTGTCTACCATAGAAGGCTCACCTCTTTGAGTAAAATTGCCACCAATTACAGCAACGCAAAAATCAGCCGAAGCTATTTGCTTTGACTTTAATAAATGATATAGATGTCCGTTGTGAAATGGATTATATTCTGCAACAATTCCTAAGACTTTACTCACAGTTTGCCTCCTTGTAATAAAAATTCTTTTATGATATTATATCAGTAAATTAAGGTTTTTGCAATGTTATGTTGAATGGTTGCATAGAAAGGAGACTAAAATGGAGAAAGTTGTAATATATACAGATGGAGCTTGCTCTGGTAACCCAGGGCCTGGAGGATGGGGAACAGTGCTAATGTATAAGGATGAAAAAAAGGAAATATCAGGAGGAAGTATTGATACTACTAATAATATAATGGAACTTACTGCAGTAGTTGAAGGATTGAAAATGCTTAAATATCCATGTGAAGTTGAATTATATAGTGATAGTGCATATATAGTAAATGCTTTTAATCAGGGATGGATTTACAACTGGAAAAAGAAAAATTGGAAAACAGCTGATGGCAAAGAAGTAAAAAATAAAGAAATATGGCAGGAATTATATGAGCTTACTAATATTCACAAAGTTACTTTTAATAAAGTAAAAGGCCATAGTGATAATGAGTACAACAATAGATGTGACGAGCTTGCAAGAAATGCAATACCTGAAGTAAAAAGATAATATTACATTTATATTACAAATCTTAAAATTTGTTGAAAAAAGTAGTAAGATGACATATAATTAATTTGTAAAATAGTGAACATAGGAGGTAGAATATGGAAACGTTTGCTGAATATATTCTAGGTGAAACAAATCTAGTTTCAAAAGTGGAAATTGCCTACTATTTATCAAAAAAAACAGGTATTTATTTTGATAAATCAGTATTATTCAAAACAGAAATAGCAAGACAATTTATAGAGTACATGAAGCTAGATGTTGATGAAAATATGTTACTTACAGCCAGCCTTTTATGTAATTGTAAAAAAGTAAATAATGCTCAAAAAATTGGAAAATTACAAACTTATGCAATGGAAGGAGCTCTTTATTTAAGAGAACTTGGATTTGATAAAAGGTTTTGCAAAATATGTGAAGAAGTAAACAGATACAGTGAAAGCAATCCAAGGGAAAGAGAAAGCGATATATTGGAATTAGTAGACCAATTCGGAGGTATGCTATTGAATAGACCAGAAAGAATTGGATTACAAACGGAAGAAGCTATTGTATTATTGCAACATAGAAATTTAAAAGACGTATATAATAGATATTTACATACTTTTGTAGAATTTGTTAGTGAAATGGATGGAATAGAAATAGGTGAAGCAGGTAGAACAACGACTTTTAAAAGATTAGTAAAAATTTTTAATGAAACTCCGGATGTGAAAGAATTTATAAAAAATATAGCATATGACTATGCACCTAAGGTAGACACATTAGTTGCTCACCACAGAGCTGGAACATCAAATAATATGTTTGGAATGCAAACTCATAATCCAAATAGAGCGCTGTTTAGTGAAGAAACAACAAAAAAAATAATGGGACATATGGATAAATTAAATGCAAACTCAAACGAGGAGTAATCCTCGTTTTTGTAATGATAATGGAGGTAAAAAATGTACGAAGTATTTGCAGATTTACATGTTCACATAGGAAGAAGTGAAAATGGAAAACCAATTAAAATTACTGCAGCTAAATCTTTAAATTTTGCAAATATTGCAAAAGAATGTGCAAATAGAAAGGGAATAAGTATTGTAGGAATTATAGATTGTGCTTCACCATATGTTATAGAAGATATAGAGAACTTTTTAAAATCTGGTGATGCATATGAACTTAAAGATGGAGGTATTATTTATAAGGACAAAGTATGTATATTACTTGGCAGTGAAGTTGAGACCTCTGAGATAGGCAGAAATGGTAAAAGTGGTGCTGCTCATAATGTTTGCTTTTTCCCGTTTTTAGAAGATATAAAGGGATTCTCAAAAGAAATGAGTACACATATAAAAAACATTACGCTAAGTACACAAAGGTCAAATGTATCAGGGTATGAATTAATAGATATAGTTGAAAAATACAATGGAATACTAATTCCTGCACACATATTTACACCACATAAAAGCTACTATGGAAACTGTACGGATAGTCTAAAAGATATATTTAAGGAAAAGTATAACAAGATATTTGCTGTGGAGCTTGGACTAAGTTCAGATACATTTTTAGCGGATAAAATATCAGAATTGGAAACTAAGACGTTTTTAACCAATTCTGATGCACATAGTTTACCCAAAATTGCAAGAGAATACAATAAACTAGAGGTAGAAGATATTAGCTATAAAGAAGTGCTAAAAGCTCTTAAAGGAGAAGATGGAAGAAAAGTTGTAGCAAATTACGGTTTAGATCCAAAACTTGGAAAATATCATAGAACTTATTGTGATAACTGTAATCAAGCAATTGAAACAAAAGAACCGGTAGAAATTTGCCCAAAATGTGGAAGTAGTAAAGTAACTTTTGGTGTATTTGATAGAATAGAATTAATAAAAGATAAAAAAGAAACAAGTAGTCCTAAGGGTAGACCACCATATATATATCAAGTTCCACTAAATTTTATACCTGGAGTGGGCGGAAAAACCATAGAAAAATTAATTGAGCATTTTGAAACAGAAATGAATATTTTACATAAGTTAACTAAGGATGACATAGAAGCGTTTGCTGGAGAAAAAATTGCAAATAATATAGAAAGAGCAAGAAATGGCAACATGAAAGTACAATCAGGAGGAGGGGGAGTATACGGAAAAATAAAATAAGAGTTACTTGTTCTAAAAAATCTCCTTATTGAATAGACATTATGTATAAAAACATAAAGGAGATTTTTTGATGGTAAAATTAACAAAAAAAAGTTTCGTGTTACCTGATATTGTCTTAAATCATGTAAAATCAAACATTAAAGAGTATATAATTGTTTTACTTGTTTTTATTGTTGGTATTTTTTTAGGAGTATTATGCTTAAATAATACAAAAGATGAACAAAAAGAAGAAATTTCTACATATATATGTAGTTATATTAATCAAGCAAAAGAAAACAAAAATATAAGTACAGTAACAACTTTAAAAAACTGTATAAAAGAAAATATTTTTCTAGCATTTGGGCTTTGGTTTGCAGGAACAACATTAATAGGAATTCCTATTGTTTTTGGAATAATTGTATTTAGGGGATTTTGTCTTGGTTACACTATTTCTGCATGTACATATGCAATGGGAGTAAGCAAGGGTTTAGCATTTATACTAATAGCAGTACTTTTACAAAATATACTACTCATTCCTGCAATACTTGCTTTAGGAGTTAGTGGAATAAAACTATATAAATCGGTAATGAAAGATAAAAGAAAAGCAAATTTAAAGATAGAAGTGTTAAGACATACAGTATTTTCTTGTATTATGTTATGTGTGCTTATAATATCAGCAATAGTAAAAATTAATGTATCAGGTGGGATGCTAGAAACTTTGATAAAATATTTTTAAAATTTATAAAAAAGCTATTTACATTTTTTTAATATTTTGATATAACATAGAATATAATTTATGTAAATATTTTATTTTAATTAATACAATAAGTGGGGGAAAAGCATGGAAAAGCAACTAAAATTATTCTTTGATTTTTTAGAAAATGGGAAAAAATTATCTAATAATACATTACAATCTTATAAAAGAGACTTAACTCAATTTGAAACATATCTTAAGGACAACAAGTTAAATTACGGCAAATTAAAAACAGAAGACATTAGAGATTACATACAATATTTACATGAAAATGGGAAAAAGGCGTCAACAATTTCAAGAAGTTTAGCTTCAATAAGATCTTTTTATCAATATGAAGTTAAAAATAGAAAAGTAAAGGTTGACCCAACAGAAGGAATTCAATCACCAAAAATAGAAAAAAGAGTACCAAGTGTTTTAACTTCAAAGGAAGTAGAATTATTACTAAATCAACCTAAAAATGTTGATTTAAAAGGAACTCGAGACAAAGCAATGCTAGAATTTGCATATGCAACGGGAATGAGAGTTACTGAAATTATTTCACTAGACATCGATGATGTAAATTTAGAAGAAGGGTATGTTGTGTGTAAAACAGGAGAAAAACAACGTACAATTCCGCTTGGAACAATGTCATTGAAAGCTTTAAAAGATTATATTGATAATGCTAGAGACTATTTAATAAAAGATGAAAATGAAACAGCTTTATTTGTTAATATAAATGGTAAAAGATTGACAAGACAAGGATTCTGGAAAATAATAAAATATTATAAAGAACAAGCACACATTACAAAAGATATTACTCCACATGTATTGAGACATTCATTTGCAACACATTTACTACAAAACGGTGCTGACTTAAAAGCAATACAATCAATGCTTGGCCATTCAGACATTTCGTCAACACAAGTATATATGCAATTTCAAAATGAAGGAATAAAAAACGTATATAGAAAGGCTCATCCAAGAGCTTAGGAAAAGCAATCAACAGATTGCTTTTTATATAAAAAACAATTAAGTGTGATGGGATTAGGACGATTTCGACCTAATCCCGTCACACTTAATTGTTAAATAGTTTTTTCTTTGAAATAAGCACACTCAGAGTTACAAGAAAATGATGCCTTAGATACATTTTCGTAACAACACTTTCCTTCTTTTTGATAAATACAATTAAGAATACAATTGATATTTGTCAAAATGCTCACCTCTTTAAGTTTAGTATGTATTTGTTTGGCGAAAATATTCACAATAATCCTTAATAGTACATTCTTCACATAAAGGTTTACGTGCAATGCATGTGTTTCTTCCATGCCATACAAAAAGGTGATTAACATCTTTTAAGTATTCATTAGGGAATATTTTTAATAAATCTTGTTCAATTTTTTCTGGATCAGTTTGATTAGATAGCCCTATTTTATTTGATATTCTTTTAGCATGAGTGTCAACTGCAATTCCTTCAGCTATACCAAACGCTTCTAATAAAATAACATTAGCACTTTTTCTACCAACTCCAGATAAAGTAAGAAGTTCATTCATAGTCTGAGGTACTTTACCATCAAAGTTTTCTAAGACCTGTTTAGCACATAGTTTTATATTTTTGGCCTTATTTTTATAAAATCCACAAGAACGTATTAAATTTTCTAAATCTTGGATATCTATATTTGCAAAATCCTTTACTGTTTTGCACCTTTTAAATAATGCAGGTGTTACTTTGTTGACACGCTCATCAGTACATTGAGCTGAGAGCATTACTGCAACTACTATTTCAAAAGGAGTAGTAAAGTCTAAACTGCAAGTTGCGTCAGGATATGTATTTTTTAAAACTTTTATCATTTTTATTGCTTCATTTTTAGTCATATTAATTCCTCCAACAAGAATATTGTAACACAATTGTTAGAAATTAATCAAGGAACAGAAAATATAATTATTACATATAATAAATTAAAAATATTGGAGGTAAGTTGTTATGTTTGGCATTTTAAAAAAGGTATTAGCTATATGTTTAATAGGATTAGGCTTAGGAATATTGTTAGTACTATTACTTCCAATAACAGGATGGCTATTCTTAATTGGTATAGCTTTAATAGCCGTAGGATTTTTGTGGCTTGCATGCTAAAAAGGAGGATTACATATGAAGGTAGTAGTAAAAAAAGTTCCGAGATGTCTTAGAGGAATTGTAAAACTTATATTTGGAATAAAAGACTAAAAAAATGGGTTAGATTAAAATCTACCCATTTTTTAAGCTCTTTTTACTTTTCCATCTTTTAAACATTTAGCACATACTTTTATTCTTTTAACTTCACCATCTATATCAGCTTTTACACTTCTTAAGTTAGGTTTTACTGGTCTAACATTTCTTTTGCTTATGTGTGAACGAGTTATGCTAAGGTTGTTTCCAAAGCTTGTTGTTTTGCCACAAACTGCACATTTAGCCATTCAAAGCACCTCCTAATTTCGTAAAATAAAAAATTACTGTCTAATAGTTTAACACAAAAGAATAAAAAAAACAAGTATTTTTTAAAAATTTTCTTGCAATATAGCAAAAGTATGATATAATATAAAAGCTAAAATACTAATAGAAAGGAAAGATTTTAATGAACAGTAAAGTAGAAAAGACAGAAAATAAAAATGAAGTAAAATTAGAAATAACAGTAGAAGCATCAAAATTTGATGATGCAATGAAAAAAGTATATTTCAAAAGTGCAAAATATTTTAATATCCCAGGATTTAGAAAAGGTAAAGCACCAATGAATATAGTAGAAAAATACTATGGAAAAGAAATATTTTATGAAGATGCATTCAATGAAGTAGCATCTGAGAGTTATGATGAAGCGTTAAAAGATAATAAAATAGAAGCTGTAAGTCATCCTACAATTGATGTAGTACAAATGGGAAAAGGACAAGATCTAATTTTTACAGCTGTAGTTCAAACTAAACCTGAAATTGAACTTGGTAAATATAAAGGTATAGAAATAAATAAGATTGAGTATAATGTATCAGATGATGATATTAATCATGAACTTGGACATATGCAAGAACACAATAGTAGATTAATTACTATAGATGATAGACCAGTAGAAAATGGTGATATTACAGTAATTGACTTTGTAGGTTCAGTAGATGGTGTTGAATTTGAAGGTGGAAAAGCAGAAAACCATGAATTAACAATAGGAAGTAACACTTTCATACCAGGATTTGAAGATCAAATAATAGGAATGAAAATTGATGAAGTAAAGGACATAAAAGTAAAATTCCCAGATGAATACTTTTCAAAAGATTTAGCTGGAAAAGATGCTGTATTTAAAGTAACTTTACATGAAATAAAGAAAAAAGAATTACCAGAACTTGATGATGAATTTGCAAAGGATGTTAGTGAATTTGATACTTTAGATGAATTAAAAGCAAGCATCAAAGAAAAATTAGAAACACAAAATGCAGATAGAGCAAAATACGAAACAGAAGATGCTGTTATAAAGGCTGTATGTGAAGATGCAAAACTAGATATTCCGGATGGAATGATTCACTTAGAATTAGATAATATGATAAAGGATATGGAACAAAGATTATCTTATCAAGGTTTAAAATTTGACCAATACCTTCAAATGATGGGAAAAACAGAAGAAGAGTTTAGAAAAGAATCTGAACCACAAGCAATTGAAGGAATAAAATCTAGACTTGCATTAGAGGCAATAATCAAAAAAGAAAAAATAGAAGCTACAGACAAAGAAGTAAACGAAAAATTAGAAGAAATGGCTAAAAGCTATGGTAAAACGGCAGAAGATCTTAAAGATAATGAAAACATTAAGGAATACATAAAAAACGGAATTACTTCTGAAAAAGCAATTGATTTCTTAGTGAAAAACGCAAAGATAAAATAAATTATAAAAATTAATACATTTAATTTAGCCAAATTTAATTTATAAAGGAGGAATTTGTATGTTACAAAATAGTTTAGTACCTTATGTTATTGAACAAACAAGTAAAGGAGAAAGATCATACGATATTTTTTCGAGACTATTAAAAGATAGAATTATCTTTTTAGGTGAAGATGTTAATCCAACAACATCAAGCTTGATAATAGCACAAATGTTGTTTTTAGAATCTGAAGATCCAGATAAAGAAATTAACCTATATATAAATTCTCCAGGTGGCTCTATTACAGATGGAATGGGAATTGTAGACACAATGAATTATATAAAATGCCCTGTTTCTACAATTTGCATAGGAATGGCAGCAAGTATGGGTGCAGTATTATTAGCATCAGGTGAAAAAGGAAAAAGATATGCAACACCTAATGCAGAAATATTAATTCATCAACCATTAATTGGTGGTGGTGGACTTTCAGGGCAAACAACTGAAATTAAAATTCATGCAGACCATATGGTTAAAACAAGAGAAAAACTAAATAAATTATTAAGTGACAGAACAGGTCAAAGTTTAGAAACAATTATGAAAGATACAGAAAGAGACAACTACATGACAGCAGAAGAAGCCTTAAAATATGGTTTAATAGATGGAATAATGGACAAAAGAAATTAGAAAAGGAGAGTATTAATGGCAAGAGAAGATATACCTAAAAATGTAAGGTGTTCATTTTGTGGTAAAACACAAGAGGAAGTTAGAAGAATAGTTGCAGGTCCGGGTGTATATATTTGCGATGAATGCGTTGACTTGTGTAATAGTATAATTGATAGTGATGGATATGAAGATGAAGATAGATATACATTAGATGGCTTAGAGAATATTCCGAGTCCTAAAGAGATAAAAGCTATATTAGATGAATATGTAATAGGACAAGAAAATGCAAAAAAAGCGTTATCTGTTGCTGTTTATAATCATTATAAAAGAATTGCTCATGAAGAAGAAGCTGATAGAAATGATGTTGAAATACAAAAAAGTAATATATTATTACTTGGAGCAACAGGTTGTGGAAAAACTTTACTTGCAAGTACATTAGCAAAAATTTTGAATGTTCCATTTGCAATAGCAGATGCTACAACATTAACAGAAGCGGGATATGTTGGAGAAGATGTTGAAAACATTTTACTTAAACTAATTCAGGCTGCGGATGGTGATGTTCAAAAAGCTCAAAAGGGTATAATTTATATAGATGAAATAGATAAAATAACTAGAAAATCAGAAAATCCTTCTATAACAAGAGATGTCAGTGGTGAAGGAGTTCAACAGGCATTGCTTAAAATTGTAGAAGGTACTATAGCATCAGTACCACCTCAGGGAGGAAGAAAACATCCACATCAAGAATTATTACAAATTGACACATCAAATATATTATTTATTTGTGGTGGAGCATTCGAGGGACTAGAAAAAATTATCAAAGAAAGAACTGGAAAAAATGCTATAGGTTTTGGGAGCTCAATTCAGAGTGAAAAAGAAGTTAGTAGATATGAGGTTTTAGAAGAATTATTACCACAAGATCTTCTAAAGTTTGGATTGATTCCTGAGTTTATAGGAAGATTACCAATAATTGCTACACTTAAAGAACTAGACAGAGAAGCTTTAATTAGAATTGCGGTTGAGCCAAAAAATGCTTTAGTTAAACAATATAAAAAGCTTTTTGAACTGGATGGCGTAGAATTAGAATTTGATAAAGCTGCTCTTGAAGTTATAGTAGATAAAGCAATTGAAAGAGAAACAGGAGCTAGAGGATTACGTTCTATAATTGAAGATATCATGAGAGATATCATGTTTGAAACACCTTCAAATCCAAATATTGAAAAATGTGTTATAACAAAAGAAACTGTACTTGGATTAGATGGCCCAAAACTTACCATAAATGAAAATAAAGACAATGAACTTTCTAGAAGAAAAAAGAAAAGAAGAAGACCTATAGAAGAAGAAAAAGAAACAGCATAAAAAGCTGTTTCTTTTTCTTGCAATATTATGTTTATAGTGTTATAATGTGGTGCAGGTAAGTAAAGTCACTCATGACTGGATGACAAAAAACATTGGGGTGTCGCCAAGTGGTAAGGCATCGGACTCTGACTCCGACATGCGTAGGTTCGAATCCTACCACCCCAGCCAAACTTTAAAATACAAATAAGAGGTGAAATTTATGGAAATGAGTCTAAATACAAAACTAGAAGTGGCAGTAGAAATAATATCAGCAAAAATAGCTAATATGTCAAATGCAGGCTATACTACGGAAAATCCTGAAATGCAAGAATTACTTAAAGAAATGGACAAAATGTATACTGGAGATGAAGAAACAATAGATAGAATAATAAATATATATGGACCAGAAATAAAAAGAAATTATGAAGGAGTATAGAAATAATGGAAGATTTAGAAGCAGTAATCAAAAAATATAAACTCTCAGAAGAAGAACACAATAGAATAGGACAAGAAATAATTAGATTAATGCTATACGACAAATATCCTGTTGAAAATCCAAAGGCAATTATAGATATTGCACCTCCAGCATCAGGAAAAACAGGACTAAATGGATATGGAGAGAATCAATTTGTAGACAATAATGTTGTTATAATAAATAGCGATACGTTAAAGCCATTCCACCCACAAATTGATGAAATAGCAAGACTATATCCTCAATACTATACTAAAGTAACAGATCAAGAAAGCAATACATGGACAAGTGACTTGTTTGATACAGCACTAAGAGAAGGATACAATGTTATTTTTGAAGGAACGGGAAGAAACTCAAGAATATTAAACACTATAAAAGATAAGATGCAAGGATATGAAGTAATAGTAAGGGGAATGGCTGTAAGTGACTTTAATTGCTTGATGTCAATAATAGAAAGATATGAGGGACAAGTTCAAACAAAAGGATGGGGAAGACTAGTTACATTAGACCATTTTTATGAAACTTATGAAGCTATGCCAAAAACGGTAGATGAAATAGAAAAATCTGGATTAGCAAGTAGTGTAGAAATTTTTAGAAGAGGAAGTAAACCAACAGAGCCTATAAAAATATATGACAGTGCAGATGTGACAACAGGAAGATTTCCAAATGCAAGATTTGCTGTTTTAGGTGGAAGACAAGAAGATGAAAAAACAGCTCATGCTAATTTCGATAGTTCGATAGATAATATATTATCTATACTTAAATCTGAAGAATCATCAGATGCGGAAAAGATGATAATACAAAGAATACAAGAACTTGCAAATTCACATAAAAAAAAAGTAATACATGATGAAAGATAATAATTAGGAGAGAAAATGTATTTAAAAGAGTATTTAAAAAAATTTGATAATAAGAAACTAAAAATATTTGTAGACATGGATGGAGTTATAGCGGACTATGAAGTTGGAATGCCCTGTGATTTTGATAAAAAAAGGCCATTGTATTCTAGTATATCTAAATTAGAAGAAATATCAAAAATGGCCAATGTAGAATTATACATATTATCTATTACTAGAATGGATGAAGGATATGAAGAAAAAAACATATGGTTAGATAAATATGCACCTTTTTTTAAAAAAGAAAATAGAGTAATAATTTCAAGAGAGAGTAATAATTTCGTTCCTTCTCCTGAATTAAAATCAAATTTTTTAAAAGAGCTTAAAAGAGATGGAAGCATATTTATGGTTATTGATGATGACCCGATTGTGCTACATAAAATACAGAATACAAGTAAAGATATTGTTTTATTAAAAGATACCGCACTTGTAGATTAAAATAAAGGAGAATAGTTATGCAAGATAATAATAAGCAAGAACCAGAAGTAGACTTAAACGAACTAATGAGAATAAGAAGAGAAAAGTTAAAAGAATTACAAGAACAGGGAAAAGACCCTTATGAAATAACAAAGTTTAATCGTACAAATACAGCAGGAGAAATAAAAGCAAATTATGATGACTTTGAACAAAAAGATGTAACTGTTGCAGGAAGAATAATGGCTAAAAGGATAATGGGAAAAGCATCATTCTGTACAATACAAGATACAGATGAAAAGATTCAAAGTTATGTAAGTATAAATGATTTAGGAGAGGAAAGCTATAAAGCATTTAAAGCATTTGATATAGGTGATATAATAGGAATTACTGGATTTGTTTTTAAAACAAGAACTGGAGAAATATCAGTTCATGCTAAAGAAGTAACACTACTTTGTAAGTCACTTAGACCATTACCAGAAAAATTTCATGGATTAAAAGATCCAGATTTAAGATATAGACAAAGATATACGGACTTAATTGTTAATCCAGAGGTAAAACAAAGCTTTGTTATTAGAAGCAAAATTATAAGTAAAATAAGGCAAATATTAGAAGAAGAGGGGTACTTAGAAGTTGAAACACCAGTATTAAATACTATATCAGGTGGTGCAACTGCTAGGCCATTTTCAACACACCATAATGCACTAGATATTGATATGTACCTAAGAATTGCTTTAGAGTTAAACTTAAAAAGATTAATAGTTGGTGGATTTGAAAAAGTATATGAAATAGGTAGAGTTTTCCGTAATGAAGGAATGGATATAAGACATAACCCAGAATTTACTGAGCTTGAATTATATGCAGCTTATGAAGACTACCATGACATGATGGATATAGTTGAAAAAATCTTCTCTAGGACATCACAAGAAATATTAGGGACTACTAAAATTACATATCAAGGACAAGAGTTAGACCTTGCTCCTGGCTGGAAAAAAATAACAATGATAGATTCTATAAAAGAAGCATGTGGCGTTGATTTTAATGAAATAAAGACTGACGAAGAAGCAGTAGCGTTAGCAAAAGAAAGAGGAATAGAAATACCAGATAAAACTAAAGAGACAAGAGGAGATGTAATAAGTCTATTCTTTGATGAATATGTTGAACACACTTTAATTCAACCAACATTTATTTACGAGTATCCAGTAGAAATATCTCCACTTGCTAAAAAGTGTCCAAATAATAAAGCAATGACAGAAAGATTTGAAGTATTTATTTGTGGTAGAGAATACGGAAATGCATTTTCTGAATTAAATGACCCAATAGACCAATATGAAAGATTTAAAAAGCAAGTTGAAGCAAAAGAAGCAGGAGACGAAGAAGCTGCAGATATGGATGAAGATTTTGTACAGGCATTAGAAATAGGATTACCTCCAACCGGGGGACTAGGAATCGGTGTTGATAGATTAGTTATGCTACTTACAGATTCTGATTCTATAAGAGATGTATTGTTGTTCCCAACAATGAAGCCATTGGGATAGAATATTGAAAAATTATGTAAATAATGTTATAATATATGTACAAGTTATATACTTGTGTAGTATCCTCTTTTGTCACCTTATGGTGTAGACATACATTAAAAGTAATCTTTTAGGGGAAGGAGATCAACTATGTTGATCGCAATCGTTATGACTATGATGAACTTTGTAATTCCACAGATTGGGAGCTATGCTTTATCAACAGTCTATGTGTTGATGCCCTGTCTTATTGTACTAATTGGTATGATGATGCTTCTAGGAACAGTAGGAATGAAAGTTTCAACTGATTTGGGAGCAAGTCTTACTAAAGGAGTATTTGGGGCAATAGGATTCTTGGGACAGAAATTAATTGAAGGTCTTGCCTGGATGATTAAGTCCATAGGTAAGCTTTTGTCTAATATTTACCAAGAATCAAAAAAGGCTCTTATGAGCTGTGGCATGAGTACAACTATAAGTACAATGCTATCTGTGATAATAGTAATCATAGTCCTGGCGCTCATCATTTAATGGTGGGCGTCATTTTATTTTTAATTAAAGAATTGTAATTAAAAATAAAATATGATATAGTAATTAAAAATAATTATGACAAGTAATTACTGGGAGTGATAATATTGAATAAACATATATCGTTAAAAAAATTGATTTTGATATTTGGGTTAATTATTATTGTATTTCTTGTTGTATTAAAAATTATTGGACCATTTCCATGTTTTAGTCAAAAATTTGTTGAGAAGTATGTAGCAACTTATTCAAAAGATTTTACTTTTTTAAAAAAAGATACCTACTCAGTTAGTTTAAACGGTTTTTTAGAATCAAATGATACAGATTGGTATTTTCATGATAATGAATTAGATTTTGATTTTCATGTAAAAACATTAAAGAGTGATTATCCACCTAAAGGTAAGCATATAGCATGCAACTACTATAAACCTTATATAGAAAAATTAATAAATGAAAAAGGAAATGAAATAAAGCAACAGATAACAAATATATTTGATGAAATACTTGATATAGATGAATATAGTATTTTTTATAATGAAGATGCTGCTATAATAGATATTAATATAGATGGATTAAAAAAATCAAACTATTCTAAAACAAGATATATAGAATTGTGCCAAATTGCTGCAAAAGAATTATGTGAATATATCGAAAAATATGATTTGAATTTTAAAAATAGAAATTTTAAAATTGGATGGGATGTAGATTTGAATACTGATTGGTCAAGAACAGATGATGATCTTTCTATTTTTATAAATAATGAAGTTTTTCAAATTAAAGACTATTATAATTAAAATAATGGTTACAAATTATAAATAAAAAAATATGTTTAATAAGCCCTAAATTTGCTAGAAAATATTGACAAAATCATTAAAATATTATATGATGTACGAAGTTATAATTTATCAAAAAGAGGGTATTTTTATGCAAGCAAAAAACTTGCACAACCTCGAACTTATAAAATCAAATAATAGTAAACCAATCAATTCTCGGGGATTTAGTGCAAATTGCAACCAATGAAAAAACCTCTAAAAATACATATGTTATGAATAAAGTAATCGATACAGAAGATCAAGATAATCAAATTATAACTGAATGTCAAAAAAATAATATGCTCATACCAATTAAGAGCAATAAACTTATACTGTTAAATACAAGTTTGATTATATCAAAGCCAAGATTTATAAAGAAGTTTAGAAATAGCAAGTATTTAAAGCTTGCAACGATCTATACATTTTCTTTACTAATTGTGGCTTTTTCATTTGTACAAATAGGCAGATTATGTAACCAAAAAAACACAACAGAAGAACTTACTAAAAAAATACACGGTTATATAGTGGAGAATTCAACAAATGGAAATGAGAAAAATGTTTTAGACAAATATGCGGTTGACTTTAATGGATTAAAAAGTATTAATCCTGATACAAAAGCTTGGATAAAAGTTAACGGAATTGGTTTAGACATACCTGTAGTTCAGGGAGAAGACAATAGTTATTATTTGAAACACAGTTTTGATAAAAGCTATAATGTTTGTGGCTGGGCTTTTGCAGACTATAGAAACAGATTAGATGGCACAGACAAAAACATTGTAATATTTGGACATAATAGAAAAGATGGAAATATGTTTAGTAAAATGACAGAAATTTTAGAGCAAGAGTGGTATGATGAGGCAGAAAACAAAAACGTTACATTTATAACTGAAGGAGGAGAAACAACATATGAAGTTTTTTCAATATACCAAATAGAGGTAGAAGATTACTATATAAAAACAAATTTTAGAACAGATGAAGAATATCAGGATTTTTTAAATTTAATAAAATCTAGAAGTACTAAAGACTACAATATGAATTTGACAGCGAAAGATAAAATTTTAACATTATCGACATGTGGTAAAGATAACAAACATAGGATTGTACTACATGCAAAAGAACTATAATATCTTTTAAGGGGGAAGATTATATTATGAAAAAGAAGGACAAAAAACTATTAAAAGTACTTCTAGTATTTTTTGTTGTTTTTTCTATGCTATTAAATAATGTTGCACCTGTTTTAGCAGCTACAATTGATGCAACTTCTGAATTAGGTCAAAACATAGAAGAAAACAAAAAGGAAGACAAAGATGAAGCTTCAGCTGAATCTGAAGTAGTAGACAATGCTACAGAAGACAGTAATGAAGTTAAAACTGAAACAGAGGTGAAACTCGAATCTAAATCAGAGGAGCAAGATGAAACATTTGCAGTTTCAACAAATGTTGAAGAAACAGCTGCAGAAACTCTAAAAGTTATTAGCAAATTAAATACAGAGTATACTAGCAATGATGGGAATACATATGAAGTAACACTTACATACGGAAAAGACACAAATATTCCTGAAAATGCAAAACTTAAAGTAGAAGAATTTGCTAAAGATACTGATGAGTATAAAAATGCTCGTGAAGCCGTATTAACTGACAAGGAAGAAAAAGGAGAAACAACAGATCTTGACAGTTTTGATATGGTTGCATTAGACATTTCGATAATTGATGCAAATGGTAATGAAATTGAACCAGATGTGTCTGTTTCTGTTGAAATTAATATTAAATCTTTACAAGGAGTAGAAGATTTAAGTAAAGTTGTTGATTCTGTTGAAATTCAACACCATGTTGAAGAACAAGGAAAAACAACAATTGATTATGTTGAAGATAATGACAAATATAATACATATAAAAAATCTATAGAAACAAAATTTGATGTAGATTCTTTTTCTACATTTACAATTTCATGGAATAATTACGGTACTAGAAAAACAACAGTTCACTATGGTTATATGGAAAATGGTGAATTTAAAGAATTTGCAAGTGATCCAACTCCAGAAGATGTAACTACAAGTCATTACGCATACTTGATTTATGATTTTGATGGTTATCATTATTCTGGAAACACATATTACAGAGCAAATGAATCAACCAATCCATCATCAAATGGTGGTACAAAAATCCAAGCTATGTTAAGACATAATAACAATAATTGGCAATATCATGGTACCAATAATAATAATTGGAGCAATGTAGCAAATAATAGCCATATCTATGTTATATATGAAGCTAATCCAGCAATAACACAAGGTGGTACACCTACTCCTAAGCAAAACACAGAAGACCCTCACGAACCAGAAATTCTAAAAGAATCTGATGATAATGAGGATGGTACAAGAACACTATCTCTTAGTGTTACTGGTTATACAAAAGCGTTAGAAGTAGAAAAGCTAGCTGATGTTATAGTTGTATTTGACGTGTCTGGAAGTATGAACTATGATATGGATGGAGATACAACATATAACGATAATAACCGTAGATTAAATATTGCTAAAACTGCTGTAAAGAATATGGCAAAAACATTAAGCAGTAAAACAAATTCAAATGGTGATAAATTAATACGTATGGGGTTAATATCATTCTCAAATACTGCACAAGTTGAGCAAGGACTTACAGATAGTTATGGTAATGATACTTACAGTGGAAGAACCGACTTTGAAAAAGCTGTTAATGGATTAACAGCAGGTGGTGGAACAAACTGGGAGCAAGCATTAAAACTTGCAAATGAAATGCAGGTAGATTCAGGAAGAGCAACATTTGTTATATTTGTATCAGATGGTGACCCAACTTTCCGTATAAGCAGAATGAATGCAACTGATGCACAATTAGATATTTTAAATAAAGATGATGCAACTTCTTGGAATTATTCAAATAACCAGTTTTATTTAAGTAATAACTTATTTGGTACAGGAAGTACTGACCCTTCTAGTTACAACTATAATGCAGCTCTTAAGCAAGCTCAAGCTATTGTAGGAGCTAAAAAGAATTTCTATACAATAGGTATTTCTAATGATGTAACTAATATGTCTAACTTAAATACTGCTGCAGGTGGTAAAGGTAATTATACAGCTACATCAAGTTCTCAACTTGAATCAGCATTTAATGATATTATTGCAAAAATGGAAGGAACTTTAGGCTATAATGCAGGTATAATTGATGGTGTCACAGGTCTTACTAATTTAACTGCAAAAACTCCAATAGTAGGGGTTGACGAAAATAGCTTTACATATTATAGAAAAACAGCAGAAGAAACTGATTTTAGTGAATGGGATCCAACAGAACATGGCGCAAATAATGCTGTATATAACCAAAATACAGGAGCAGTTGAATGGGATTTTGGAGACGGATTCCAATTAGAAGATGGTGTTACATATAAAGTATCATTTTTAGTGTGGCCATCACAAACTGCAATAGACTATGTAACAGACTTAAACAATGGTCTTATTGAATATGATTCATTACCAGAAGATGTAAGAAAACAAATAAGCGAATCTCCAGAAAATAGTGGAAATTATGTTTTAAAAACTAATACAGACGAAGCATATGTAAAATACCAATTAAGTACAAAAATGGATGGTAAAATTACAATAACTGGAGAAGAACAGAAAAAATATTTTGATGATGTAGACCCATTAAAACTAGACACAATGAAATTAAAGTTTGAAAAAATCTTCACAGATACTTTAACAGATGGAGAAGATAGAGACCATTATGTTGTGCTTAATGTTAAATATCGTGAAGTTAAAGGTGATGGAACAACAGGCGAATGGAAAGATTATAATGCATTCCAAGACTTCACTTATACAACTAATAGCAATGATGAAATTACAACAGTAGATTATAAAGTTGATGGAGAAGGAAATCCAATCTATAGTAATAGAATTATACTATATAATGAAAATGATTGGAAAGCAGACTGCTTTATTTCTCCTGGATTAGAAACAGTTCATGGAAATGAAACTGTAGTATACAACCCAGGATATGAATTTATGCTTGAAGAGCCAGATATTGATTATCACTATGAATTAAATAGTGAAATTGTAAAACCAATGTTGGTTAACTTAGAGAAAAAATATTTAAATAGTGATGGATCTGAGGGAGATGAATTCTTAACTGCTGAAAATATTGTTAAAGGCGGTATAGATGTTAAGAAAATCTTAACAGATCAAGACGGAAATGAGATTAAAGATAATAATGTAACCTTTACAATTAAAGGTAAAATAGTAGACAAAGATGGCCATCCATATACATTTAATAATGCAGAATGGGATACACGTACAGATAAGAGTACAGGAGAAGGTGCTCCTGAAATATGGAAACAACACCAAAACGATACAGGTGCATACCATTTTTATGATGCAGACGGAAATCGTACTGGATATAAACTACACTTTGATTCTACTGATAATATTGTTTTAGAATTAAAAGCAGGGGAAAGGGTAAGATTTGTAAATGTTCCTAAAGATTCAAGATTTGAATTTTATGAAGATACTGGAGCATTAGAAGACGGATATAAATTTGTTAAAATTGAAGGAGAAAATACAACTGTACCTGCAACAACTGAAGTTGAAAATCAACCAACAGTTAAAGACGGCAAAGTAACAGGAGATGTATATGGTAATGTTAACCATAACATTACAGTAACAAATAAAATTGCTTATGTTGAAGCTACATTTGCAGGAATAAAAGATATTGACAACCGTGATATGACAGAAAATGATATCTTTACATTTGAAGTAGTAAATAATGCAGATGCAAGTGAAAAATGGGAAGTAACAAATGACGCAACAGGAAAAATTAATTATCCAACAATTAGATATACTGAAACTGGAACATATACATATACAGTAAGAGAAACCTCAAAAGGTGGAAGCGGTATTACACCTGATACAAGAACTTATACAGTTACAGTAAATGTTACTGAAGAAAATGGTAAGCTTGTAGCCAAATTAAGTGAAAATGCTACAAATCTTGACTTTATGAATATGTATGACGCTAAAGGTAGTGTTACTTTTGAAGGAACAAAATCATTAGAAGGACGTAGCTTAACTGCAAATGATGTATTCACATTTGAGATTAGCGAAGGCGAAAATACATGGACTGCAACAAGTGATGCAACAGGAAAGATAAACTATCCAAAAATATCATATACAATAGCAGATTTAGGAATGCACAAATACACAGTAAAAGAAACATCAACAGATGGAAAGGGAATTACTGTAGACACAAATACTTATGAAGTTACAGTAGCAGTAACTGATAATGGTGATGGTACACTTAAAGTAATTGAAAGTGATAACAGTAAAGCATTAAACTTTGTAAACACATATGAAGCAGAAGGTAAAGCAACTTTTGGAGGAACAAAATCATTAGAAGGACGTACTTTAACCGAAAACGATGTATTTACATTTGAAGTAAAAGAAGGAAATGAAGTAGTAGCAACAGGAACAAATGATGCATCTGGAAAAATTACTTATACAGATATAAACTATACTCTAGCTGATGTTGGAACACATACATACACAGTAAAA